>JAKSLP010000001.1 GCA_024401115.1 Bacteroidaceae bacterium
GCGGATATACCCAGTTCATGCGCAACCGCAGACTGTCGCACTATCCCATGGTGCCCCTGTTCCTGGGTGTGAAGCCAGATGACAGTGCCGTGCAGAATGCAGCCCGTGTGCAGTTCTTCCCCGAGGGCGGTCACCTGGTGGAGGGTGCAGCCCAGAATGTGGGCGTATATGTGTGCGACAATGCCCTTCGCCCCATGCAGACCGATTACTGCATCATGGCCAACAATACGGATACGATAGCCAGAGGACATACCAACAAGTCTGGCTTGGCCTCCTTCTCCCTGAATCCTCAGCCGGGTGTGAGCTATATCTTCCGTACTCCGCAAACCGATCAGGGCTTTGAGATGCCCCAAACGGCACAGAGCCCTACCATACAGGCCTTACAGAGCAAGGGCAGACTGATCTGCCGTGTGCTGGGAGATGCTGCTCCAGACAGTCATCTGATGGTATACAGCAGCGACTACGGACTGAAGGAACTGACTGTGAATAACGGCATGGCCCTGGCCGATGTGGACGGCAGTGCCCCGGGTGTCTATACCCTGTGGCTGACCGACGGCAGCTATGTGCCCGTGGCAGAGCGCAGCATCTGGGTGGGTGAGACCCCTGCAGCAGAACAGCAGGAGTTTGAGCTGATAGGCGGAAAGGCCATGGATGATGTCTTCTCTGTAAAGACCGGCAGTCTGATAGAGGGCAGCCACGTATTCACCCGTGTGGTTCCGGAATGGGACACCCAGAGCCAGGGTGCCTTTGAGATGCTGAACCTGTCCAGCCAACTGTCATCAGCAGTGCCTTTCCCAAAGGGATACCACGAGAGCAGCGCCACCGACAGCCGTCACGACCTGAACAACTGGATGCTCTCTGCCCAGCAGGTGCTGTATCCTACCGAATTCCTCAGAGCCGACAGTCTGTCCTATCCCTATGCCGTAGAAGCAGCTTTCAGCATGTCAGGAGAGGTGAAGCAGAACCGTGCTCCGCTGAAGAATGCCCTGGTTCAGATTTTCAATACCACCACCAACGATGCCACGACAGCAGTGACCGATGAAAAGGGCCACTTTGAGACTACCGTGGGTGATTTTGCGGATGGTTCCAAGTTCTTCATCCAAGCCAACGACAAGAACGGACGGCCGGGCCATTTCGTCTATACCATTGATGAACATGTGGCTCCTGCTGTTGTACGCAACTTTGCTGCCAGTCAGATGGCAGGTGAAAGCTATGGTGATTCCATTAGACGTTACAAGCTGGACGAGGTGCTGGTCAAGGGCACTCAGATCAACCGTAAGGAAGAACTGGCGAAACTCAGTCGTACCACCGACTTTTTGGACCGTACGGTATTAACAAAGCATAATGTCCAAACCATCAAAGAAGCCCTGCTGTATACGGGTAAAGTGCTTATCAGCAGTGACAACAACAATATTAAATGGAAGAACGTGGCAAGATATATCTCAATGGGCGGCGGTGGTGGCATGAATGTTCCTTCACTGCCAGGAGCAAATAGCCCTGATGACAGAAACAAAGCGAAATATCCGGAGGGTGAGACGGTTAGATTTACCACGAGCCAGATTCCTCTCGTCATAGACGGTATATTGTATGATAGAGACTTGGCGGACTTCCTGGGATGGCCTACCACTGACATTGAATCCATTGAACTGGTCGACTCCAAGGATTCGCGTTCACTTTGGCACAAGACGTACTATGGCTTTATTGATATAAAGACCCGTTCGGGTATGAAGACAAAGGACATCAGTGCTGACGGGCTGTCGTTCAAGCCGAAAGGACTGGCAGTCCCTACCAAGGACCTGGAGCAACGCATGCCGTCCCGTCCCGGAAACTACCGCGTAATAGTAGATGTGGTTTCTCCCGACCGCAGCATTAAGACGTATGTGAAGAAGATAGAATTGCAATGAAAAGACAGATAGTGTGTTAATGACCGTCCCCTGACACCGTTTTCAGGTGTCAGAGGACGGTTTCCTTTATAAAAATGGAGTCAAATAGAGAGGCACATAAATGCCATATTTGCTGATAAAACATGCTACCCCAGGTTCTTTACCAGAACTCTTCGGGCTGTATGGTGGCATAATCGGTCGTGGCATCAAAGCAGGGGCATTATTGATCATACTTTTCCTGTTTTAAAGGTTAATAATGGGTTGTTGTAACACTCCTATAAGTCTTGTCCCGAAAGACTGCGCAGTCTTTCCGCGAAGGACTTATAAGTCTTCAGAATCAAGACTTATAGACGCCCGGCCGGTGTCGTCTAGGAAGGCTCTCTTCTGATTCATACTGCAAAGATACGATGGTTTCACAGGGCACTGTCGCTATAATACTTATTGTGCCATTTAGCAGCTGTTATGGCTCGCAATGGCGCAATATGGCTTGATAATTATTTGATTATCTGACAGATTATTTGTATCTTTGTGGTAGATAAAATGAAGAAGGAATATGAAAAGAATGCTGAAAAAGGAACTGGCCCAGTGCGCCGGTGTGAGTATGAGAACCTTTTCAAGGTGGCTGTCCGGAGAAGCAGAGCAGCTGAAGGTGCTGGGTGTGCAGCCCAAAGACCGCCTGCTAACCCCCAAGGCAGTGCGGTATATCTGCGGGAAATTTGATATTGAGGTGTAGGGGTGAAAGAAGAAACGGTGATTCAATGGAATCACCGCTATACTTTATCTTCTGTTACCTCGCTCAATCCATCGTTTGCCAGCAGGAGTATGCTGGAAAATAAGAAGCATAAGTGATAATACTGCTACTAATGTAAATGTTAATTCTAATCCATTCATACCTATTTACTTAATTGATTTCTTGCCGTTAAGGCAAGAGTGATTGTGCCGATTAAACCTGTTATCACTAAAAACCAAGATTCATTTGGTATTTCGTCACCTTGTGACACCAAAATCACTACTTGGCCGACTACTAATGTAGCAAATACTAATTTTGCTAAGTCGTAAAGGAATGAGGCAAGATACTCATTTGTTGTCTTGCTTTGTACCTCTCTGGATGCTGTTTTCTTACTATTTTCCTGTTTCACTAAGTTTTTAATTAAACAATATGCAAATATAGAGTGTTATCGTTGAGTTCGCAAATAAATTCACACTTATTTTGTACAAAGGCTATTATTGATAAAATGCCCTTGCTATTCCCACGGATCCTTATCACAGCGCTCGTCCAGCAACCACTGCCTCGCCCGGTCTATCTGACTGCTGACTGCTGTCTGTGGCTCTTTATTCGGAAAATCAGCATCAGCATCAGACTTTTCTTCTTCTTTTTCTTCTTCTTTTTCTCTATCTATCTCTATTCTCTTCTATACGCGTGCGCGTTGGGCCCATTTGCTCGGCCAAATCTGACGGAGCAACGTCCGAGCAAAATACTTTGCTCGTTTCTTGCTTGTCCTTTGCCATGCATACAAATCCACCCTGATCTAATACTTCCCAATAAACGCGCCGTATGTCACCTGTCTCTTTTCTGGATATACTTTCAGCACGTTTTTCTTTGTAATGCCAGCTTCATCTTCCAGCATCAGATTCACCTCGATGTATTTCTTGCGTGGGATGACGGTAGAATTCCGTAACTTGAAGGTCAGTTGCTGTCCTCCTATGCGCTCAATGTTCCGGGAATCGGACGCCCATGCCATGGATGCGGGCGAACTGCCCTTGCTGCGTTCCTTCTCAATATCCTTTTGAGGACGGGAATCCACCATGGTTGCTCCTGCCACATTGACCATCCTTACTACCTGACCGCCATTACATTTTATGTAATTCTGATCGGTTACCATATCGCGGTAAGTCTGCATGGATGATTTCTTCCACTGCGTCAAGGTTACAGTCCATTCGTTTGACTCAAACAGGGAAATGGCTTTTTCCCATGAATCTTTGCTGTTTTGAGCTGATAGTGAGGTGAAAATAAAGCACCCCAACAGGATGAATAGTATTCGTTTCATAGGTTACAAGAATTATAGATTTTTATATTTGCAAAATTACGGATAGATTTTATAAAGTACAAAGGAATTTCCCTATTTCGTATTAGGGATTTCCCTAAAAATCGTATTGGGGTAAGAACCGGTTGTGATGCGAAAAATACGGGGAAATACATGGCTGTCTTGCAAATTATTGCTATATTTGCACCTAGTAAACACCAAATACCATGAGAACTATGAAAACCGTGCTGGCCTGCATGGTGCTTTTTGTTATTTCTATAGGCGCCCAGGCTCAGAACATTGTCAAGAAAGTGAAAAAAGCCACCGCTATCGAGGTGACTTATCAGTCCAGTTATAAGGGACAGGTCCGTCCGGGACAGATGATTATGCGTGTGAACGGTAATCAGGTGGCTCTGGAGACTGTTGCTGCTCCACAACAGGAACAGCCTGCCGATGCTGATCCTGACCGTCCCGTAATGAAACAGCCTATCCAGAAGAGTTATTTGGACTATGGCCAGAACAAGTCGTTCCGCGTGGCCGAACTGCCTGACGGACGTTTCATCTCTACCACTGTACCTTTCACCGTAGGTAAGACCACCCCCACTCAGGACTTCAAGGAGGAGCTGGGCGAGGATACCTATCTGGGCCTGAAATGCAAGAAGGTACGCTCTATCGTGAATTCCAATACCATCGATATCTGGTACACCCAGGATCTGGCCTTTAAGGGAACCCCTCAGTATAGCGTGGGTGTGCCTGACGGTCTGGTGCTGCGCGTGGTGCGCAACGGCGATACCGTTCAGGAGGCCGTTGACATCAATCCGCTGAAGGTGGACGGCAGCCTGTTGCCTTCTTCTTGGGGCGAGGATATGGACAGCTACGAGTACCAGTATGAAATCAATCATGCCAACGAGCTGGTGTATACCATCTTCGACCAGCAGACCATCGCTTTCAACGGCGCCAAGCTGGGCGATAACCTGAAGGACGGCGAGATGTACCAGGCCGGCGGAGGTACCATCATCCTGAAGAAAGTGCAGTTGCCTAACTACGTGAAGGACCGCGACTGTTTCGTGGAGGTGATCCAGTACAGCGACGGCGATGCTTACGACCGTACCGGTTCCGTTTTCGTAATCCCTACCGACAAGAAGCAGAGTTTCCTGGACGCCATGCGCGACCTGAACAGCGTGTCATCGTTCAAGGCTAACGACGGCATAGAGTACCACGGTCTGGTTTCCACTCCGGAATATAACGTGCCTTTGGAGCTGATGCGATTCTTTACCGGTTTCGGCGTGCGCCAGTATAACCACAACAAGGTGCGCGGTCAGGAATGGGTGGACAGCGTGGTGTATAAGACCAATGTCACTCCGCTGATCGACAACCTGAAGGGCGAGGCTTGGATTGGTGCCTACATCGGCAACTGGGATGCCAAGGGCCACAAGGTGTCACTGAAGCTGCACTACTATCCAGAGGGCGAAAATCCTGTACACAAGACCATGCCGCTGTTCAATACCGTGAACTACCTGGAGCAGGCCGGACAGCCTTATCCTACCTTCATGCTGAACGATGACCTGAAGGTGAAGTTCACCCTGAAGGAGCCGGTTAAGCAGGCTGCACTGTTGTATACCACTACCGGTCACGGCGGTTGGGGCAACGGCGATGAGTTCAACCAGAAGATAAACACCATCCTGCTAGACGGTAAGAATGTGATATCGTTCATCCCTTGGCGCGACGACTGTGCCACCTACCGCAACTGGAACCCATGTTCGGGTAACTTCAGCAACGGTGAGAGCTCGTCCGACCTGAGCCGAAGCAACTGGTGTCCGGCTACCGTCACCAATCCGGATTACATTTATCTGGGCGACCTGGAGCCGGGTGAGCATACCATCACCGTTCAGATTCCGCAAGGTGCACCCGAGGGAGGAAGCAACAGTTACTGGTGCCTGTCTGGTACGTTGATTTACTTTTGATACTTTAATGTCATTCTGAGCGAAGCCTAAAAGAAAATAGAATGTCATTCTGAGCGAAGCCAAAAGAAAATAGAATGTCATTCTGAGCGAAGCGAAGAATCTTTTTATTGCGGAGCCCACTACTAGCCAGGAAAGATCCTTCGTTTCACTCAGGATGACAACAAAAAAACATAAAAAGGAAAATGATTCGAACTATATTTACGGTCATTGTTTGTCTACTGGCCATGCCAGTATTTGCGCAGCGCATTCTGCCACAACCCGTTAAGGTAAACGTGGCAGAGGGCGCTGCTCCGTTTCAACTCTCAGCACAGACCGTGCTGAAGGTGGACGATAAGGGCGAGTTTTACAATGAAATGTTTATGCTGCAGGGGTACATGCACCAGATGTTGGGACATGCCTTGCCGCAGTTAGGGGGAGGGAAGGCATTGAACGTGGTGAAGGTTTCCGGATGGGACCTGCCTGCCAATGCTTACCGATTGAAAGTGACTGCCGATACCATGACGCTGGAAGCCCAAACAGCCGAGGGTGCATGGTACGGCGTCCAGACCCTCCGTCAGCTGATGGAGGAGAGCACTGCCATTCCGCAGATGGAGATTACCGATTATCCGCAGTTTGAATGGCGCGGTCTGATGCACGACGTATCGCGTCATTTCTTCACACTGGAGTATCTGAAGCATCAGATCGACCTGCTGAGCCGTTACAAGATGAACAAGCTCCACCTGCACCTGACCGATGATCAGGGATGGCGCATGGAGATTAAGAAATATCCTGAACTGACCCAGAAGAGTGCTTGGCGCACCTGGAACAACCAGGACAGCACCTGCATGGAGAAGCAGAAGGAGAATCCTTACCTGTACATTGACCCGCGTTTCGTGAGCGAGCGCGACGGACAGACGGTATATGGTGGTTACTACACTCAGCAGCAGTTGCGCGACCTGGTGGCCTACGCTGCCCAGCGTCACGTGGATATTGTCCCCGAGGTGGACAGCCCGGGACACATGATGGCTGCCATCAGCTCACATCCTGAGTTTACCGCAACCGGTTCGGCTGCTTGGGGAAGCACCTTCTCGGTGCCACTGAGTCCGGCCAACGAGAACGTCTTTACCTTCATCCAGGATGTGTTTGACGAGGTAATGGATGTATTCCCTAGCCATTACATCCATATCGGTGCCGACGAGGTGGAGAAGACCACCTGGAAGGAGAGTCAGGCCTGCCAGGACCTGATGAAGCGCGAGGGCATTGCCACTCCTGAGGAGCTGCAGAACTGGTTCGTGATGCGTGTGAAGAACCATGTCACCGCCAAGGGCCGTGAGGTGATAGCCTGGGACGATGCCTTGGAGGGCGGCAAGATCAGTACCGATACTAACATCATGTACTGGCGCAGCTGGCTGGGAACTGTGCCTAACGAAGCCCGCGACAAGGGTCATAAACTGATTTTCACCACGGGTGATCCGTTCTACTTTGACCAGGTGGACAGCACCCTGTACAAGATTTACCATTTCCAGGATTTGCAGCAGGTATCTGCTCAGCACCGTGCCCTGACCATGGGTGCACAGGCCAACGTATGGTGCGAGACCATTCCTAACGAGGACTGGGCTCATCATCTGATCTGGCCACGACTGCTGGGTGTGGCCGAGCTGACCTGGACGCCAACCTCTCAGCGCAACTGGGAGGACTTCAAGGCCCGGGTGGCCGTTCAGCGTGAGTGGCTGAAGAAGGACGGGGTGTATGTGGCTCAGCCTTCTCCGGAACTGATTCCTACCGTGTCGACCAACCGGCAGGAGAAGTTTGTTCAGGTTTCGTTCGAGACCGAGCTGGTGAATCCAGAAATCAGATATACCCTGGACGGCAAGGAGCCAACCCTGCAGTCCAAGCTCTATACCGGTCCTATCCGGGCCACCAAGCCGGTGGATGTCTGTGCCGCTGTGTTCCTGGACGGAAAGATGCAGCAGCCGGTGTTCCGCCGTCCGGCTTATTACCACAGTGGAGTGGGGGCTAAGGTGACTTACAACAAGAAGTGGAACAGCTCTTATCCGGCTGGAGGCGAGGAGGCACTGACCAACGGTATTCAGGGCCGCAACGAGGGTTATGGCGACGGCAACTGGCAGGGCTTTACCAGCGACCTGGATGTGGTGGTGGATCTGCAGCAGGTGCGTAAGGTGAAGAGCGTGGGCATGCGTTTCATGCAGGCCATCGGCCCGGGCGTGTATATGCCGGGACAGGTGGAGGTGAGCGTATCGGCCGACGGACAGAACTTTGCTCCGGCGTTTACCGTGAAGAACGAGGTGAGCCCTGAGGAGAAGGGTACTATCCTGCGCAACTTCAAGGGTAATGTGAAGAATGGTGCCAAGGTGCGCTACATTCACATTAAGGCTACCAACGACCGTCACCAGTTTATCTTTACCGATGAGATTATTATTGAATAACATATAGACACTAAAACAATACCAAAAATATGAAGAACATTAGACTTACAGCAGCAGTGGTTGCTTGCTTGAGTTGCCTGTCTGTTTCTGCACAGGTGGAGGAAGCTGGCAACAGTTTTGTTCACGAGCATGAGATGGATGGCTACATTGCACCTACCGATCCGGCGGTGCTGAAGAAACTGGATGAGTGGCAGGACTTGAAGTTCGGCGTACTGTTTCATTGGGGATTGTATTCCATCCCTGGCATCTGCGAGAGCTGGCAGATTTGCTCGGAGGACTGGATTACCCGTCCGAAAGGTTTTACTTATGAGAGCTATAAGCGCTGGTATTGGGAGTTGAACGCATCGTTCAATCCTTTGGCATTCAATCCTCAGCAGTGGGCTGACGTAATGGATGATGCCGGCATGAAATATATGATTTTCACCACCAAGCATCACGATGGCTTCTGTATGTTTGATTCCAAATATACTGATTTCAGCACCGCTCATGCTCCTTTGTTCGAGGGCAATCCTAAGAGCGATGTGGCTAAATATGTGTTCGATGCTTTCCGTGAGAAGAATTTCTGGATCGGTTGCTATTTCTCTAAGCCAGACTGGCATAGCCAGTGGTTCTGGAACGATTACTATGCCACCTCAGGCCGTGGCCGCAACTATAAGCTGGATTCTGACGAGCACAAGCAGTGGTGGGAGAACTACCGCCAGTTCTGCAAGAACCAGCTGATGGAGCTGACCGAGAACTATGGTAAGTTTGATATCCTGTGGTTGGATGGCGGCTGGGTAAAGGCTGAGGACGTATATCTGGAGGAGGTTCTGCAGAAGGCTCGTTCGGGTAAACATCCGGGCTTGATCTCTGTAGACCGTGCCATGAAAACCAAGTGGGAGAACTACCAGACTCCTGAGCGTTCCATCCCAGAGGTACAGCTGAACTACCCATGGGAGAGCTGCATCACCCTGAGCCATGCCTGGGGTTGGGATCCATCGGCTAAGTTTAAGTCGCCTGCTACCGTAGTTGGTCTTCTTTCTGAGGTCTGCGCCAAGGGCGGTTGCCTGTTGCTGGGTGTAGGCCCTACTCCTCAGGGTCTGATTCAGGACGAGGTTATCGAGAGCCTGAAGCCAGTGGGTGAGTGGCTGCGCAAGAACGGCGAGGCTATCTACTCAACCCGCACCACTCCAATCTATACCAACACCGAGAAGAACGTATGGTTCACCGCCAACAAGGACGGCAAGAACCTGTACGCTATCGTTCCTCAGAACGATGAGACCGGTCTGCCTGCTACCATCACCTGGGACGGCAACGAGCCAGTGAAGGGCAGCAAGATGATTGATGTGGCTACCAAGAAGGCTGTGAAATATGTTACTGTAAACGGAAAGACCACTGTTACCCTGCCAGCCGGCACCAATGGTGTGGCACTGAAGTTTACTGTTAAGAAGTAAGAATATGAAAAAGATCAAATATACATCTGCCGCTCTACTGTTCTGCGGAGCCCTGGCACTGACCTCATGCGGTGAAAAGGCCGTGGAGGTAGAAGAGATTGACTACACCCAGTATGTGAACCCATTCATCGGTACCGTGGGTACCGGTCATACCTTCCCTGGTGCCTGCGTGCCATTCGGTATGATTCAGACCAGCCCTGTAACAGGTGCTGTGGGTTGGGATTACTGCTCGGAGTATATTCACACCGATAACGAGATCTGGGGCTTCTCGCAGGAGCACCTGAACGGTACCGGTTGCATGGACCTGGGTGACGTGCTGGTGATGCCTGTTACCGCACGCGAGAACCGTGAGAACTATCACAGTACATTCAACCACGACACCGAGACTGCCCGTCCTGGCTACTACAGCGTGGATTTGGACCAGACCGGCGTAAAGGCAGAGCTGACCGCTACCGGTCACGTGGCTTATCACCGCTATACATATAATAAGGTGGACGAGGCTGCTGTGCTGATCGACCTGCAGCACGGTCCGGCATGGAACGAGAACCAGTATCACTCACACGTACTGGAGTGCGAGGTGATTAAGGACAACGACCACACCATCAGCGGCCACATCAAGAACTCGGTATGGGTGACCAAGGATGTGTATTTCGTTGTGGAGTTCAATAAGGCTTACACCGGTGTGGAGGATCTGCCACTGATGGAGACCGAGAAGGGCAACCGCATGGTGGTTTCTTTCCCAATGGAGCAGGGTGAGCAGCTGGAGATGAAGATTGCGCTGTCATCCAGTTCAATCGAGGGTGCCAAGAAGAACCTGGCAGCCGAACTGCCGGAGTGGAACTTCGACGCTACCGTGGCTAATGCCAGCAAGACCTGGAACGAGTATCTGTCACGCATTCAGGTGACCGGTACCGAGGAGCAGAAGCAGAATTTCTATACCAGCTTCTATCATTCACTGATCCAGCCTAACAACATTGCCGATGTGGACGGTATGTATAAGAACGCCAATGGCGAGGTGGTTAAGGCTGATAACAATGTGTTCTACAGCACTTTCTCATGCTGGGATACCTATCGCGCCGCACATCCGTTCTATACCATCGTGATGAGCGACAAGGTGGACGGCATGGTCAGCTCACTGGTCAGCCAGGCCGAGGTTCAGGGCTTCCTGCCTATCTGGGGCCTGTGGGGTAGAGAGAACTACTGTATGGTGGCCAACCACGCCGTTTCTATCGTGGCAGAGGCTTACCACAAGGGTTTCCGCGGCTTTGATGCCGAGCGTGCCTTCCAGGCTATCAAGAATACTCAGACCAAGAGCCATAAGCTGAAGTCGGACTGGGAGCAGTACATGCAGTACGGCTATCTGGCAACCGACAAGACCGAGGCTGAGTCGGTATCTTCTACCCTGGAGAGTGTATATGACGACTATGCAGCATGGGATATGGCTACCCTGATGGGTAAGACCGAGGATGCGGCTTACTTTGCAAAGCGCAAGGATTTCTATAAGAACCTGTTCGATAAGGAGACCGGCTTTATGCGCCCACGCCTGAGCGATGGTACCTGGAAGACTCCATTCGACCCAGCCGGTCTGGCTCATGCTGAGAGCAGCGGCGGTGACTATACCGAGGGTAACGCATGGCAGTACACCTGGCACGTGCAGCACGATGTTCCGGGCCTGATTGAGCTGATGGGCGGTACAGAGCCATTCCTGGCTAAGTTGGATACCTTCTTCACCACCAAGCTGGAGAGCACCCTGAGCGATGTGACCGGTCTGATTGGCCAGTACGCTCACGGCAACGAGCCAAGCCATCACGTGGCTTACCTGTATGCACTGGCCGGTAAGCCAGAGCGCACCCAAGAGCTGGTTCGCGAAGTGTTCGACACCCAGTACTCTCCACGTCCTGACGGTCTGTGCGGTAACGACGACTGCGGTCAGATGTCTGCATGGTTCATGCTGTCGGCTATGGGATTCTATCCTGTAAGCCCAGTGAGCGGCCAGTACGTATTCGGTGCTCCTCAGATGGAGAAGTTCGTCCTGAACTTGCCTAACGGCAATACCTTCACCATCGAGGCTGAGAACCTGAGCAAGGAGCATCTGTATGTGGATAAGATTTACCTGAATGGTAAGGAGTATACCGAGAAGTTCATCAATCACGAGGATATCGTGAAGGGTGGTACTTTGAAATATGTAATGAAGTAATATGAGTAAATTCAAAAACATAGCATTGCTGTCACTGGGCCTGATGATGGGCAGCCAGACTTTTGCACAGTCTGCACTGACCACCGATACCGGTGAGGCATATCACAAGCGAATGGAATGGTTTGGCAAGGCCAAACTGGGTATTTTCATCCACTGGGGTATCTATGCTGTGGACGGAGTGTCGGAGAGCTGGTCGTTCTACAACAACTACCTGCCTTACGACAAGTATATGGCACAGGCCAAGAAGTTCACCGCCAGCAAGTACAATCCGAAGGAGTGGGTGGACCTGATTGAGCAGAGCGGTGCGCAGTACACCGTCATCACCACCAAGCACCACGACGGATTTGCGCTGTGGGATACCAAGGTGGGCAACCTCAGTGCCAAGAAGTCGTCGGCTGCCAAGCGCGATCTGCTGACTCCTTTCGTGGAGGAGGTGAAGAAGCGCGACAACCTGCGTCTGGGCTTGTATTACTCGTTGCTGGACTGGAGCCGCGACGACTATCCTAACAAGACCAAGACCGAGAGCCGCTATAACATCAAGGACGATCCTGCACGATGGGAGAGCTTCAAGAAGTTCAACTTCGGTCAGCTGAACGAGCTGAGCACCCAGTATAACCCAGACCTGTACTGGTTTGACGGCGACTGGGAGCAGGACGGCGAGACCTGGGATGCTACGGGCATTATCAAACAGTTGCGCACTGCCAATCCGAATGTGATTGTCAACGGCCGTATCCCGGGCTATGGCGATTACTCTACCCCTGAGCAGGGTGTGCCAGTGGTTCGTCCGGAGAGCAAGTACTGGGAACTGTGCTACACCATGAACGACTCATGGGGCTACCAGCATAACGACAAGAACTTCAAGACCCCTCAGATGCTGCTCCGCTCGTTTGTGGACTGCATCAGCATGGGCGGTAACATGCTGTTGGACTTCGGTCCTAAGGCTGACGGTACCATCCCCGAGGAAGAGGCGGCTATCCTGAAGGAGTTCGGCCGCTGGACCAACAAGCACAAGGAGGCTATCTATGATACCCGTGCCGGTATCCCTGGTGAGCACTTCCGCGGCGGTTATACCGCTCTGAATCAGGCGGGTGACATCCTGTACCTGTACATCCCTAACAAGCCTAACGGTCCTATCGAGCTGAAGGGTATTGCCAACAACGTGAACCGCGTGTGGGTGGTAGGCAACGGCTCGATGCTGAACTATAAGGTATACAACAAACTGTATTGGAGCGCTGTTCCGGGCATCGTGTACATCGATGTGCCTGAGCATGTTCAGGACGAGCAGATTACCGTGCTTGCGGTACTGCTGGACGGTCCAATCAAACTGTACCGTGGCGAAGGCCAGGTGATTACTGCTAATTAATCATTTCCCCTTTGTCATCCTGAGCGTAGCGAAGGATCTTACCTCGCGAGGAAAGATTTCTCACATTCGTTCGAAATGACAGAAATGATGAAAAATTAAGAAACAGAAGATTGAATATGAAAAAAATAACATTAGCCCTGTTGGTGGCAGGTGCTGCTCTGTCGGCCTGCACCCAGAAGAAGAGCATGGAGAACCATGTAGAGGGTAATATCTTTGAGACTTACGAGCGTTTCCTGACCGAGCCTTACGGCTATGTAGCCAACAAGGCTGCCGGTGAGATTAAGGTGGACGGTATCCTGGACGAGGCTGACTGGCAGAATGCGCCATTCACCGAGGACTTTGCCGATATCAGCGGTGAGGGTTTCCCAACTCCCCGTTTCAAGACCAATGCCAAGATGCTGTGGGACGACAACTACCTGTACATCGGTGCAGAACTGGAAGAGCCAAGCATCTGGGCCGATCTGGTGCAGCGTGACACCATCGTATATTACAACCATGATTTCGAGGTGTTCGTTGATCCTGATGGTGACGGCCAGAACTACTTCGAGGTAGAGACCAATGCCCGTGAGACCATCTTCGACCTGTTTATCCAGAAGCCATACCGTGCACTGACCCGTGCCTTCGTGACTTTTGCTTGGGATTGCCCGGGACTGAAGCTGAAGACTCATCTGAATGGTACCATGAACAATCCTAACGATGAAGATAAGGGCTGGAGCGTGGAGATTGCCATCCCTCGTGAGGCTATTGCTGCCGAGTTTGACAACTACCTGCAGGCTGGCAACTATCTGCGTGTAGGATTCAGCCGCGTGGAGTGGCAGACCGAACTGGACGAGACCGGCGCTATCCGTCGCAAGAAGGGTGAGGACGGCAAGTTCCTGCCAGAGGACAACTGGACCTGGCCATCGACCGGTATGATTGCCATGCACATGCCTGAGCGCTGGGGCTATGTATACTTGGCAGATAAGGCCGGTGAGAAGTTCCAGATGCCTGCTTACCGCCCAGTGGAGCGCCTGCTGTGGGCCATGTTCTATGAGCAGGAGAAGCAGATGGAGAAGAACGGTGCCTACCTGACCTGCGTGAACTGCTTCAACCTGCCAGCCGGCGAGGTGGCTAAGTTGCCTGCAGGCAGCGACATCAAGGTAGAGGCTACCGCCAATCATTTCGAGATTACTGTCACCGCAGCCGACGGCAGTTCGATGAGCATCGACCAGAACGGCTATGTGTGCAAGAGAGAAGCAAAGAAATAATAACCCAAAAATACCAAAAGAATGAAAAAGCTATTGGGGGCAGCATGTGCCCTGATGATGATGGCATCCTGCGCAAACCAGGAGCCTGCAGCACCAACCGTTCCTGCTTACGGATGGACCGGTTGGGGTGAGAACACTACAGAGGAGACTTTAAAGGCCGACTTCGAGTCTTGGAAGAACCACGGTCTGGTAGGTGTGTGCCTGAATGTGGGCATGGACACCGAGAAGGCTAAGATTGGTGCCAAGGTGGCACACGAGCTGGGCATGGAATTCCACGCTTGGGCTCCATCCATGATCCAGAACGGATGCGATTCCACCTGGTATACCGTAAACCGTTACGGTGAGTCTGCTTTCAACAAGGAGAAACGTGCTTACGTAGAATATTACTCTACACTTGACCCACATAACCCTGCTGTCGTACAGTTCATGGTAGACAAGTACTCAGCACTGGCTGATATTCCTGAGGTTGATTATGTGCAGTTCGACTACATCCGCTATGCTGATGTCATTCTATCAGAGGGTTTGTGGGACAAGTATAAAGGCAAGATTGACCACGAGTGGCGTGATGCTGAGGGTCATGTACACGAGTACCCAGGTGCAGACTACTGCTACTGCGACGACTGCTGCGCTGACTTCCTGGCTAAGACCGGTATCGATATCAAGGCCAAGATTGCTGAGGGTGTTGACCCATCTACCATCCAGGAGTGGGCCCAGTTCCGCTGCGACAACGTGACCAACCTGGTGAACAAGGTAGTTGAGGCTATCCACGCTAAGGGTAAGAAGGTAAGTGCCGACGTATTCCCTGGTCCTAAGAGCCACGCTGTGAAGATGGTTCGTCAGGAGTGGAACAAGTGGAACGTGGATATGTTCCTGCCTATGAACTACAACGACTTCTACTTGAAGCCAGCTTCTTGGTTGTACGAGATTACCAAGGAAGAGGTGGAGAGCACCGATAAGCCTATCCTGAGCGGTCTGTTCATCTGTAAGGAGTGGAAGCGTAAGCTGGAGTTGGATGATCCTGAGGATTCAGGTCTGGTGCCATCCGAGATTGGCGAGGCTATCTCAGGTGCCATGAAGGCCGGTGCAGCCGGTATCTGTCTGTTCACTCCAAACGATATGACCGAGGAGCACTGGGCTGAGTTTGACAAGGCTATTCACCAGAAGTATTGACAACAGTCAACAGTCAACAGACAACGGACATGAAAAAACTATTCTTAACTATAGCTGTGGCAGTCGTAGCCCTGCTTTCATCCTGCTCAGGTGGCGGTGATCACTTCATCAGTGACAGCGCCTTCATGAAGCAGGTGCAGCAGGATCTGGAGGCCAAGCAGAAGCAATTGCCTAACGGCGACTTCTTCAGCATCCTGCAGAACGAGGGACTGACCACCTATGAGAAAGAGGCATTGCAGTTCCTGTATGCCTATATGCCGGAGAGTGATATCGTGGACCAGACCGGCGATTTCTTCCTGAAGAACGTGCAACTGACCCAGCAGGCAGTCAATGAGATGCCTTGGGGCAAGCAGTTGGACGAGAGCCTGATCCGCTATTTCGTTTTGCCTCTGCGTGTGAACAACGAGCCTCTGGATATGGCTCGCGAGGTGTTCTACGGTGAACTGAAGGACCGTGTGAAGAACCTGTCGCTGCTGGATGCCATCATCGAGGTGAACCATTGGTGCCACGAGAAGATGGTCTACACCCCTAGTGACGGCCGTACCAGCAGCCCTCTGCAGTCGCTGCGTACCGCTTATGGCCGCTGCGGTGAGGAAAGTACCTTCTGCGTAGCAGCCTTGCGTTCGGTAGGTATCCCTGCCCGTCAGGTCTATGCCCCACGTTGGGCACACACCGACGACAACCACGCTTGGGTTGAGGCATGGGTAGACGGCGGCTGGCACTTCCTGGGTGCCTGCGAGCCAGAGCCAGTGCTGGACCTGGGTTGGTTCAACGCCCCAGCCAGCCGAAGCATGCTGATGCACACCAAGGTGTTCGGCAACTATAACGGCGCCGAGGAGGTGATGGTTCATCAGCAGAACTTTACCGAGATTAACGTCATCAGCAACTATGCCCAGAGTGCCCGCATGGATGTCACCGTGGTGGACGCAGCCGGCAAGCCTGTTGAGGGGGCCAAGGTAGAGTTTAAGGTGTACAACTATGCCGAGTTCTATACCGTAGCCACCAAGTACACCGACAAGGAGGGTAAGACCTTCCTGTCATCCGGTTTGGGTAATCTGCTGGTATGGGCCAGCAAGGACAATAAGTTCGGTTACGACAAGCTGTCGTTCGGTAAGGAGACCGAGAAGACCGTTTCCCTGAGCCATGAGCCGGGTGAGGTTTGCGAGCTGGATATGGACATCGTTCCTCCTCCAGTACACTTCGACAAGCCAAACGTAACCCCAGAGCAGCGTGCCAACAACGATAAGCTGATGGCCCGCGAGGACAGCATCCGCAATGCCTATGTGGCTACCATGATGAATCATGCCAAGGCTGCTGCCTGGGCAGTAGAGAACCAGTTGGACAGCGCTGTGGTGGCTCCTATGCTGGAGAAGAGCCGCGGCAATCATCCTGCCATTACCGGTTACCTGAAGGGTGCCGCTGACAAGGCATTGGCTTTGGCATTGCTGAAGACCGTATCGGCCAAGGACTTGCGTGACGTACCTCAGGAGGTAATCGAGAATCACCTGACCAACACCACCCGTCTGGAAGGTGTGAGCGAGGAGATGTTCAACCAGTATGTACTGTGTCCACGTGTAGAGCTGGAGCAGCTGACCTGCTACAAGCCATTCTTCCAGAAGGCCATCGAGGCCGAGACTGCCAAGGCTTATCAGGCCGATCCTGCCCAGCTGGTGCTGTGGGTAAAGGATAACATCAAGTTGGACGATGCTGTGAATGAGACCAGCGTTCCTGTATCCCCTATGGGTGTATGGAAGGCTAAGGTGGCTGACACCCGTTCACGTGCCATCTTCTTCGTATCCGCATGCCGCAGCTTAGGTATCCCTTCCCGTCTGGACCCTGTCAACGGCAAGGTACAGTACCTGAAAGAGAATGCATGGGTTGACGTGGACTTTGAAAAGGGCCAGGGCGAGATGAGCAAGGGTACCGTTCAGTTGGCTTACAAAGCCACTCCAGAGATGAAGAACCCACGTTACTATACCCACTTTACCCTGTCGAAGTTTGAGAATGGTACCTTCCAGTTGCTGGACTTCACCGGAGGCGATACCGACATGGGTGACGGAGCTGACCTGGAAGCCATGCGCAAGGGCCTGACCCTGGACGAGGGTTACTACCAGCTGTGTAGCGGTACCCGTCAGCCAGACGGTTCGGTTCTGAGCCACCTGTCATACTTCAACGTAAAGAAGGGTGAGACCACATCCGTGAATCTGGTGATGCGTCCAAGCAACGCCGGAAAGCAAGAGATCGGTAAGCTGGATGCCGCACTGACCTATCAGCCACTGGTGCTGGAGGACAAGACCATCGCCAAGAAGGAAGACGGCCAGAAAGCACTGAAGGACGCTAAGGAAGGCTATTATATCGCAGTGGTTCTGGGTGTGAACGAGGAGCCAACCAACCATGTGCTGCGTGACATTGCTACCCTGAAAGCCGACTTTGAGCAGTGGGGACAGCCTATCTATATGTTCTTCCCAGGTCAGGAGCAGTTGGATAAGTTCCGTCTGCAGGACTTCCCTGGTCTGCCTTCTACCATCCAGTACGGTCTGGACAAGGAGGTGGTACTGCAGAAGGCCATGGCCGAAGGCGGTCAGTTGGGTGACCCAGACCAGTTGCCTATCGTGGTACTGGCCAACACCGACGGCAGCGTATACTTTGCTTCACAGGGCTACACCATCGGTATGGGTGAGCAGCTGATGAAGGTGGTACACAATTTGAATAAGTAACTTTAACATATGCCATTGTAGCGGTGAATGCCGCTGCAATGGCTTTTCCTATCCATGAAAAACATCTTACTTAAAGCCTTGGCATGCGCTGCCCTGTTAACCTGCACCATGCCAGCCGATGCACAGAAGAAAAAGGCTGCACTTCCTGATCCCAAGGAGGTGGGACTGGCTACTATCAGTCGCTCCACAGCCGAATCCATCATCGAATTCCTGGCCTGTGACGAACTGGAAGGCCGTGAGTCCGGCTACAACGGAGCCAACATCGCCAGCCGATACATCGCATCCGAACTGAAGAAGATGGGCATTCAGCCCCTGCTGAAGGAAGGCTATTACCAGCCCTTCTCAGCCTATAGCCCAGACCGTCAGACCCGCAAGCGCTTTGAGGTGCATCCGGACTCCATCAGCAAGATGATGGGTGGGGTACACCGCAAATTGAACATGCGCAACGTGCTGGGTATGATTCCGGGTGAGCGCAGCAACGAATATGTGATTGTAGGTGCGCATTTCGACCACCTGGGGCTGGATACCGCCCTGGACGGTGACCAGATCTACAACGGTGCCGACGATAATGCATCGGGCGTGAGTGCCGTGCTGCAGATAGCCAAGGCCTTCCTGGCCAGCGGCAAGAAGCCGATGCGTAATGTCATCTTTGCCTTCTGGGACGGTGAGGAGCGTGGCTTGCTGGGCTCGAAATACTTTACCCAGAACTGTCCGTTCATCGGTCAGGTGAAGAGCTACCTGAACTTCGATATGATAGGCCGTAACAACAAGCCCGAGGACCCCAGCTACATGGTGTATTTCTACACCGCATCGCATCCGGCATTCGGCGACTGGCTGAAGGATGACATTGCCCACTATGGACTGAACCTGAACCCCAGCTACCGTGCTTGGGACAATCCGGTGGGTGGCAGTGACAATGCCTCTTTCGCACTGAAGAATATTCCTATCCTGTGGTATCACACCGACGCCAATCCCGACTATCATGCACCGGGCGACCATGCCGACCGCCTGAATTGGGAGAAAGTGGTGGAAATCACCAAGGCTTCCTACCTGAATGCCTGGAACATGGCGAATGTGGAAGAATACTAAAAAAGTGGAACGAAAGTTGGCACTGAGGACTATTTTGCTTATTTTTGTAACCTGGATAAAAATTTAAGTTATGAAAAATACATCTTGGAAACATTTCCTTTTGGCAGGACTGGGACTTTTGGCTGCCGGAGCTGTCAAGGCACAGGAACCGGTACTTCCTATCCCTGAACCTAAGCAGGTGGAATGGCAGAAGATGGAGACTTATGCCTTTGTGCATTTTGGTCTGAATACATTCAACGACAGAGAATGGGGATACGGTGATTCGGATCCCAACACCTTCAACCCAACTCGCCTGAACTGTGAGCAGTGGGTGCGTACCTTCAAGGAGGCGGGTCTTACCGGTGTGATTCTGACTGCCAAGCATCACGATGGCTTTTGCCTGTGGCCTACACAACTGACCGAGTACTGCATCCGCAATACCCCGTATAAGGATGGTCAGGGTGATGTGGTGGGCGATTTGTGCGAAGCCTGCAAGAAATACGGTATCAAGTTTGCTGTTTATCTGTCACCTTGGGACCGCAACCATGCCGATTACGGCACTCCTGCCTATGTGGAATATTACCATAAGCAGTTGCGTGAACTGATGACCAACTACGGTGAGGTGTTCGAGGTGTGGTTTGACGGTGCAAACGGCGGCGACGGCTATTACGGTGGTGCCAAGGAGAGCCGTACCATCGACCGCAGAAACTACTATAACTATCCTAAGATTTACGAGATACTGGATGAACTGCAGCCCAATGCAGTCATCTTTGGTGATGGCGGCCCGGGTTGCCGCTGGGTTGGTAACGAGGGCGGTTATGCCAGTCCTACCAACTGGTCCTTCCTGCGTAAGGGCGAGGTGTATCCGGGTTATCCCAACTACCGCGAGTTGCAGTACGGACATGCCGACGGCAACCAGTGGGTTCCTGCCGAGTGCGACGTGTCTATTCGTCCGGGATGGTTCTATCATCCGGAAGAGGACGACAAGGTGAAGACTCCGGAACAGCTGGCCGACCTGTATTACCGCAACGTGGGTCATAACGGTACTTTCCTGCTGAACTTCCCGGTAAACCGTGAGGGACTGATTTCCAAGACCGACTCCATCAATGCGGTCAAGTTCCATCAGATTATCCAGAAGGAACTGGGTGTCGACCTGCTGAAGAGCCTGAAGGCTAAGGTTTCCAATAGCCGCAAGGGACACGATGCCATGGCCTTGACCGACGGTGACTACGATACCTATTGGGCTACCGAGGACGGCGTGACCAAGGCCAGCATAGAATACCGTTTCCCAAATCCGGTAAAGATTAACCGCATGATGCTGCAGGAGTATATCCCGCTGGGTCAGCGTGTGAAGTCGTTCACCGTGGAATACGAAGACAAGAAAGGCGACTGGAAGCTGGTGCAACTGAACGAGGAGACCACCACCATCGGTTATAAGCGACTGTTGCGCTTCCCGACCGTAGAGGCCAGAAAACTGCGTGTAACCATCAACGATGCACGCGGACCTATCGTTCTGAACCGTGTGGCTGCCTTCTGGGGTGGCGAGGGTAGTGACGATATCTTCCAAGTGAAGAATACCAACTACAACAGTTCTAACTATACGATGGTAGGCGTATCAGAAGAGGAGTCGAAGAAGGCTGTGGATAAGAACGAGGCTACCACCTGCTACGTAAGCGGTGATCATATCCTTATCGATTTGGGATCGGCAAAGCCGGTTACCTCGGTGTACTATTTGCCTGACCAGAGTGAGCAGAACAATGGCATCATTGCCAACTATGAACTCTATGGCGGTGTGGATGAGAACAGCGTGAAGACACTGCTGGCCAAGGGCGAATTCTCGAACATCGAGCATAACCCTATCCGTCAGGAAATTCATTTTGCTCCACAGACAGCCCGGTTCCTGTTGCTGAAATCCACCAAGACCCTGCATGCTGCCAACGGTAAGTTGGGCGTAGCTGAGCTTGGTGTTGTTGAACCTTAAACCTGAAAACAAATTAGACTATGAAACTGAGAAAAATCGGAGTTTTTGCCCTGCTTTTGGCCTGCGGTCTGACCGCCAGCGCCCAGCAGGCACTGTATAAGAACGCCAAGGCATCGGTGGAAGACCGTGTAAACGACTTGGTGGGACGCATGACCGTAGAGGAGAAGATCGGTCAGCTGCTGTGTCCGTTAGGTTGGCCTATGTACGAGAAGACCGCCAAGGGCGTGCAGCCATCCGAACTGTTTATGAAACGCATGGGTGAGGCACCTATTGGCGGATTCTGGGCTGTGCTGCGTGCAGACCCATGGACCCAGAAGACCCTGGAGACCGGACTGAATCCGGAGCAGAGTGCCAAGGCGCTGAATGCCCTGCAGAAATATGCCGTAGAGAAGACCCGTCTGGGTATTCCAATCCTGTTTGCCGAGGAAACCCCTCACGGCCACATGGCCATCGGTACCACCGTGTTCCCAACCGCACTGAGCCAGGCCAGTACCTTTGATACCGACCTGATGTTCAAGATGGGTCAGGCCATGGGTGAGGAGGTACGCGTACAGGGTGCCCACGTGGGTTACGGTCCTGTAGTGGACATTGCCCGTGAGCCACGCTGGAGCCGTATGGAGGAGACCTTCGGTGAGGATCCTGTCCTGACCGGTATCCTGGCCACTGCTATCGTCAAGGGTATGCAGGGAACCGACATCAAAGACGGTAAGCACGTATTCTCCACCCTGAAGCACTTTGCCGCTTACGGCGTGCCAGAGGGCGGTCTGAACGGTGAGCAGGCTGTGATTGGTAAGCGTGCCCTGTTCAGCGAGTATATCCCACAGTTCAAGCGCATCATCAAGGAGGCTAACGTGGGTAGCATCATGACCTCATATAACACCATCGACGGTGAGCCATGTACCGGCAGTCATTTCCTGCTGACCGAGGTGTTGCGTGACCAGTGGGGCTTTAACGGTGCCATCTATTCCGACCTGCAGAGTATTGAGGTGATGAATACCCGTCATCATGTGGTGGAGAACTGGGAGGATGCCGGTGCCCTGTCGGTGAAGGCCGGTGTGGACATCGACCTGGAAGGCAACTCATTCAGCCTGCTGAAGGGTGCTTTGGAGAAGGGCAAGGTGACCGTAGCTGATATTGACCGTGCCGTTAAGAACGTGCTGCGCCTGAAGTTCCGTATGGGCCTGTTTGAGAATCCATACGTTGACCCTGCCGTTGCCAAGAAGGTGGTAGGCAGTGATGCACACAAGGAAATTGCCCGCGAGGTGGCCCGTGAAGGTGTGGTTCTGCTGAAGAACGACGGTCTGCTGCCATTGAAGAAGGACATCAAGAAGATTGCCGTTATCGGTCCTAATGCCGATATGATCTATAACCAGTTGGGTGACTATACCTCACCCCAGCCACGTGCTGCTGTCAGCACCGTGCTGGACGGAGTGAAGGCCAAGTTGCCTAATGCTCAGGTAACCTACGTTAAGGGTTGTGCCATCCGTGACGTATCGCAGACCAATATCGAGGCTGCTGTAGCTGCTGCCAAGGCAGCCGAGGTAACCGTACTGGTAGTGGGCGGTTCCAGTGCCCGCGACTTTGAGACCGAGTACATGTCGACCGGTGCTGCCATTGCTCCAACCAATGCCGTTTCGGATATGGAATGTGGCGAGGGCAACGACCGTGTAGACCTGCACCTGATGGGTGACCAGGAAAAGCTGATGGCTGCCCTGCTGGATGCAGGCGTGAAGATGGTGGTGGTTTACATCGGTGGCCGTCCATACGACATGAACATGCCTAACGAGCGTGCCAATGCCCTGTGCACCGCATGGTATCCTGGCGGTCAGGGTGGTATCGGTATAGCTGACGTGCTGTTCGGCGACTACAACCCAGCCGGCCGTCTGCCAGTCAGCGTGCCACGCAACGTGGGCCAGTTGCCTGTTCATTATTCCAAGCGTCCTGCGCACAACTATGTCGACAGTCCTGAGACTCCTCTGTTTGCCTTCGGTTATGGCTTGAGCTACACCAAGTTCGAGTACAGCGACCTGCAGTTGCAGCCAGGTGACGGCAAGGACGTGTACCAGACTGTATCGTTCACTGTAAAGAACGTAGGCGACTGCGACGGTGAGGAAGTAGCCCAGTTGTACATCAACGATGAGTTCAGCTCAGTGGAGACCCCACACAAGTTGCTGAAGAACTTCAAGCGCGTAGCCCTGAAGAAAGGTGAGAGCCAGCGCATCACCTTCCAGTTGGGTTTTGACGACCTGTCGCTGTACAATCTGCAGATGAAGGAAGTCGTTGAGCCGGGAACCTTTGCCGTCATGGTAGGTGCAGCCTCGAACGACATCCGCTTAAATGGTAAATTCGAAATTAAATAACATTAAAAACAATCACATTATGAGATTAATTATTGAGCCTGATTATCTGTCCCTGTCACGTTGGGCAGCTAACTATGTAGCCGCTAAGATCAATGCAGCAAATCCTACACCAGAGAAGCCATTCAAGTTGGGTTGCCCAACCGGTTCTTCACCACTGGGTCTGTACAAGGGTCTGATTGAGTTGTACAAGAAAGGTCAGGTATCTTTCGAGAACGTCATCACCTTCAATATGGACGAGTATGTAGGTCTGCCAGAGGATCATCCAGAGAGCTACCACTCTTTCATGTGGAAGAACTTCTTCAGCCACATTAACATCAAGAAAGAGAATGTACACATCCTGAACGGCAATGCTGAGGACCTGAGAAAGGAGTGCGCTGAGTATGAGAAGGCTATCCAGGAGGCAGGCGGTATCGACCTGTTCATGGGCGGTATCGGTCCTGACGGCCACATCGCTTTCAACGAGCCAGGTTCATCACTGACTTCACGTACCCGTATCAAGGACCTGACCAGCGATACCATCATCGCCAACTCACGCTTCTTCAACTACGACCTGGATCTGGTACCACGTACCGCTCTGACCGTAGGTGTAGGCACCGTAATGGATGCTAAGGAAGTTCTGATTGTATGTAACGGTCACAACAAGGCACGCGCTTTGCAGGCAGCTATCGAGGGTGGTGTATCACAGATGTGGACCATCAGTGCACTGCAGATGCATCAGCACGCTATCATCGTTTGCGATGAGACCGCTTGCGATGAGCTGAAGGTTTCTACCTACCGTTATTTCAAGGATATCGAAAAGGATAATTTGTAATATGCTTAGAACGAATTTAAGTTCACAGATTTCACTCGATCAGATATCTACCAAATACTATAAGCCACAGAACGCCGTAGAGCGTTCTGTGCTTACTTGTTTTGAGAAGATACCTGTAGACATCTTTGCCACTCAGGAAGACGGAATCCGTGAGGTGGCAGGTAACATTGCCGCCCTGATCAAGCAGCGTCAGCGCGAGGGCCGTTTTTGTGTGATCGGTGCAGGTACCGGTGCCACCTTGCGTCCGCTTTATGCTGAACTGGTTCGTAAACATAAGGAAGAGGGACTGAGTTTCCGTAATGTAATCATCTTCAATCTGTACGAGTATTACCCATTGACATCTGATGCTACACGCACCAGTACCCATATGCTCCACGAACAGATTCTGGATCAGGTGGACATTCCGGAGAAGAACTTCTTTACTTTCGACGGCACCGTTCCACAGGAGAAACTGGCCGACCACTGTTCCGCTTACGAGAAGGAAATCTCAGCCTATGGCGGTCTGGACCTGGCCCTGCTGGGTATCGGCCGTGAGGGTAACATCGGTGTGAACCAACCCGGTTCCAGCCTGAGTTCCACCACCCGCCTGGTGCTGCTGGATGCCACCTCACAGAGTGAGGCCGGCCACAATCTGGGACTGGATAATGTGCCACCTTGTGCTGTGACCATGGGTGTGGCTACCATTCTGTCTGCCCGCAAGATCTATCAGTTGGCTTGGGGAGAGGATAAGGCCAGCATCATCCGCCGTGCCGTGGAGGAGAAATATACCGATGCTTTGCCATCGTCATTCTTCCAGACCCATAACAACACCACCATCTGTGTGGACCTGGCTGCGTCGTCACACCTGACCCGTATACGCCGCCCATGGCTGGTGACCAACTGCGACTGGACACCGAAACTGGTGCGCAGTGCTGTGGTATGGCTGTGCCAGTTGCTGAATAAGCCTATCCTGAAACTGACCAATAAGGACTATAGCGAGCACGGAATGAGCGAGCTGCTGGCAGTCTATGGTTCGGCCTATAATGTAAATATCCGTATCTTCAACGATCTGCAGCACACCATCACCGGTTGGCCAGGCGGCAAGCCAAATGCCGATGACAGCAACCGCCCGGAGCGTGCTGTGCCTTATCCAAAGCGTGTCATCGTCTTCTCGCCACATCCAGATGACGATGTAATCTCGATGGGTGGTACCATCCGCCGTCTGGTAGACCAGAAGCATGACGTGCATGTGGCTTACGAGACCTCAGGAAACATTGCCGTAGGCGATGAGGAGGTAACCCGTTTCATGCACTTCATCAACGGTTTCAACCAGTTGTTCTGCGGTAGCAATGATGAGGTGATCCGTGGCAAGTATCAGGAGATTAAGAAATTCCTGAAGGAGAAACATGAGGGCGATATGGATACCCGTGACGTGCTGACCATTAAGGGACTGATCCGTCGCGGCGAGGCCCGTACCGCATGTACCTACAACCATATTCCTAACGACCATGTTCACTTCCTGGATCTGCCATTCTATGAAACCGGTAAGATTGAGAAGAACCCGCTGGGCGAGGAGGATGTACTGAAGGTGCAGAAACTGTTGCAGGAGGTTCAGCCCCATCAGATTTTCGTGGCTGGCGACCTGCAGGATCCACACGGTACTCACCGTGTCTGCACTGATGCCGTACTGGCAGCCATTGACTTGGAGAAACAGGCCGGTGCCGAGTGGCTGAAGGAGTGCCGCATCTGGATGTACCGCGGAGCCTGGGCAGAGTGGGAGATTGAGAACATCGAGATGGCTGTGCCTATCAGCCCAGAGGAATTGCGCTCAAAGCGTAACTCCATCCTGAAGCATCAGTCGCAGATGGAGTCAGCACCATTCCTGGGCAATGACGAGCGTCTGTTCTGGCAGCGTGCAGAGGACCGCAACCGTGCCACAGCCGATTTGTATGATAAATTAGGTTTGGCATGCTACGAAGCCATCGAGGCTTTTGTACAATACCATCCACTATAAGGCAATAAAAAAGGGGCTCAATTTTGAGCCCCTTTTTTATTAGATTGAATTCTTTTTGACGAAATCTACAATCTCATTCAAGTAACCGTAGGCTGCACCCACATGAGTGTCGGCTGCACCGTAGTAGATAACCACACGTTCGCCGTCGGTCAGTGCAGTACATGGGAATACCACGCCAGGAACATCACCGGTCAGCTCATAAATCTCGGCAGGAGCCAGCAGATAAGACTGGGTGCGGTACAACACCTTCGATGGGTCGTTCAGGTCCAGCAAGGCAGCACCCATAGAATAGCGGTAACCGTTGCAAGTACCGATCACACCGTGGTAGAACAGCAACCATCCCTCATCGGTACGGATAGGAATAGGACCCGCACCAATCTTCAGACACTGCCATGCACTGATATCGAATGGGGTAGGACGCATCACCAGACGGTGCATGCCCCAGAACTTCATATCAGGAGAATAGCTCAGATAGATATCGCCGAATGGGGTATGTCCACTGTCGGATGGACGGCTCAGCATGGCATACATGCCATTGATCTTCTCAGGGAACAGCACGCCGTTTCTGTTGAATGGCAGGAAGGCATTCTCGCACTGATAGAAGGTCTTGAAATCGAAGGTATAGCCGATGCCGATGGTAGGCTGACCTTTATAACCGTTGCACCAGGTAATCCAATAGCGGTCCTCAATCCAGGTTACGCGAGGATCATATTTATAGGTGCTGTCTATCATGTCTGTGTTTCCGCATTCAAAAACAATAGGCTCATGGTTGATGTCCCAATGAATACCATCCTTGCTGAAACCGGCAAAGATGTTCATCTGAACAGCGCGGTTATCGCAGCGGAAAACACCCGCATAGCCATCCTCAAAAGGAACAATAGCACTGTTGAAGATACTATTGGAGCAAGGGATGCTATAACGGTCAATGATTGGGTTCTTAGGGTCTCTCCAAAGCACCTCTGTGCAATCGGCAGGACGTTCTACCCAAGGTAACATTTTCTCTAAATCCATGTTTTAAGTATAATATAAATTGAAATTACTTCTTGATAGGATACTTGTAAACCAAGAACAGCATGATTACCGCAATAGCTGCAGGAATGATAGAGAACAGCGCCCATACCATGGTGCGTACACTTTCCTCGCATCCTGTTGCGATGATAGGCTCGGATGCACCTTCTGGAGTATGCAGACCCGCCCAACCCAGGAACAGGGTGATGAGTGCACCGGAAATAGCAGAACCGAACTTCTGTGACATGGTTCCTGAAGAGAAGATCAGACCGGTAGATGAGGTACCGTTCTTCTCGGTAGCATAATCAGCCACATCGGCATACATAGACCACAACAGTGGGGAATAGATACCGATACCGATAGAGGTGATGACCACAAAGGCAATCATTACCCAGATATAAGCAGGATCCATAGGAATGAAGAAGAACAGTACTGAGGTTACCAGGCAGATGATACCTGAATAAATGAATGCCTTCTTCTTGGAACCGGCCCACTGGGTGAACTTAGGTGACAGACCACCGGCAACCATGCAAACCACCTCACCGAAAGTCATGAACACGGTATAGTTGATGATCAGACCAGGAACGGTAACATCACCACCCAGACAGTAGGAGAACATGTAGGCTGCAGCAGCATAGCGGAAGCCGTTGAAGAAGTTGGTACAGATACCAACCAGTGTCAGATAAATCCAAGGCTTATTCTTGAATAGGTCGCCAAATGGCTTCAGGCTGAACTTTTCTGCACGTACGGGTTTCAGACGCTCTTTGGTCAGGAAACCGCAGGCCATGGTCATGACAGCAGCCAAAGTACCCAGACTGGCACCAATCACTGCATACTGGTGTGCATCGCTGCCACCGATAAACTTCTGCAGATAAGGGAAGGACAACAAGGTAACGAATCCCATGGCATATGCGCCTACCATACGGTAAGAAGAGAACTCGTTTTTCTCGTTATCGTCATCGGTCATCACGCCCAGCAAAGAGCCGTAAGGCACATTCACAGCGGTATAGACCACCATCATGAGCAAATAGAAACCATAAGCCCAAATGCGCTTACCGGTAGGACCCAGGTCTGGAGTGTAAAGAAGCAGGGCAAAGATAAGACCCAATGGAATGGCGCCAAAAATCAACCAAGGACGGTAGGTTCCCCAACGGGACTGCGTGCGGTCAGCCAACGAACCCATCAAAGGGTCAGTTACCACGTCAAACATTCTTGCCAAAAGCATGAGTGCTGCAGTGTCGGCCAGTGTCAGACCGTAAATGTTGGTAAAGAAGAATGGGAAAGCGATAGACATTACTTTCCATGTAATACCGCCAGCAGCAGCATCACCGAGTGCGTAGCCGATTTTTTCTTTAAAACTTGCCATATTATTCTAGTATTTTAAGGTTTTTCGATTTCCGGTTTTATTAATTAGGTGCAAATATAGTTTAAATTTATGTCTTCGGTCAGTGATTTTGGTTTTTTTTGTATCTTTGTAACCTAAAATCGAGATAAATCTAAGATAAACTATGCACACCAAATTTCTAAAACCACTGAAAGGCATTCTGGTGGCTGCAGCATTGATGACTGGCGTGTCGGCCAATGCCCAGAGACAGCCTGTAGACTATGTCAACCCTTTTATAGGAACAACCAATTTCGGCACTTGTAACCCTGGTGCTATCTGTCCGCAGGGACTGATGTCTGTCACTCCATTTAATGTGATGGGCTCTGCTGACAATAAATTTGATAAGGACGCTCGTTGGTGGAGTACACCCTACGATGTGACCAACTGCTATATGACCGGCTATGCCCATGTGAACCTGAGCGGTGTGGGTTGCCCTGAGGCCAGTTCGCTGCTCACCATGCCTACTACCGGTAAGCTGGATGTGGATTATCACAACTACGGCAGTAAGTACAAGGACGAGGTTTCCCGTCCGGGCTATTACAGCAACACCCTGGAGAAATACAACGTCAAGACCGAGGTGACCGCTACCAGCCGTACCAGTATTGAGCGCTATACCTTCCCTAAGGGTGAGTCACATATCCTGTTCAACCTGGGCGAGGGTCTGACCAACGAGACCGGTGCCACCATGCGTTTCGTGAATGACCGTGAGATTGAGGGTACCAAACTGTTGGGTACATTCTGCTATTTCCCGCAGAGTGTTTTCCCTATTTATTTCGTGATGCGCCTGAGCAAGGCTCCTAAGCAGAGCGGCTACTGGAAGAAGATGCGTCCGATGACAGCCGAGGCTGAGTGGGACAATACTGCCGGTAAGTACAAGCTATATACCGAATATCGCCGTGACATCAGCGGTGATGATATCGGTGCATGGTTCGATTTCGACACCCAGGAGGGCGAGACCATTGAGGTACGCATGGGCGTAAGCTTCACCAGCATCGCCAATGCACGCGAGAATCTGGAAAAGGAGCAGAACGGTGTCTCTTTCGAACAGGCTTACCAGAATGCCCGCAATGCATGGAATAAGAACCTGTCCACCATCGAGGTGGAGGGTGGAACCGACGAGCAGAAGACCATCTTCTATACCGGTTTCTATCATATGCTGATTCATCCGGGCATCCTGCAGGATGTCAATGGACAGTATCCTAAGATGGAAAGTGAGCAGACCGCTCATACCAATCGCAACCGCTATACCGTATTCTCATTGTGGGATACCTACCGCAATGTACACCAGATGATGACCTTGCTGTTCCCTGACCGCCAGATGGACATGATCGACACCATGATCAGCATGTACAAGGAGTGGGGCTGGTTGCCTAAATGGGAATTGTACGGACGCGAGACCATGGAGATGGAAGGCGACCCAGCCATCCCTGTGATTGTGGACACCTGGATGAAGGGCTTTAAGAACTTTGATGTGGACGCAGCCTACAAGGCTATGGTCAAGTCTGCAACCACACCGGGTAAGGATAACCCTGTACGTCCTGATATTGACGAATACATTGCACGTGGCTATTGCCCAATGGAGAGCCAGTTTGACAACTCGGTTTCTCATGCTTTGGAGTACTATGTGGCAGACCATGCCCTCTCAACCTTTGCCAAGGCATTGGGCCATGATGAGGATGCCAAGACTTTCTATGAGCGCTCTATGGGCTATAAGAAATACTTCAGCAAGGAGTACGGAACTCTGCGCCCAATCACTCAGGAAGGCAAGTTCTACGAGCCATTTGATCCTAAGCAGGGTGAGAACTTCGAGCCATCACCGGGCTTCCATGAGGGAAATGCCTGGAACTACACCTTCTACGTGCCTCATGACATCATGGGTCTGTGCAAGCTGATGGGCGGCCAGAAGAAGTTCGTGGACCATCTGCAGAGCGTGTTCGACCGCAAGAACTATGATCCAGCCAATGAGCCAGATATTGCTTACCCATACCTGTTCTCTTATTTCAAGGGTGAGGAGTGGCGTACCCAGAAACTGGTGAAGGAACTGCTGGCCGAGAACTTCCTGAACCAGCCTTGGGGTATCCCTGGTAACGACGATACCGGTACCATGTCATGCTGGGCTATGTTCTCCATGATGGGATTCTATCCAGACTGCCCAGGCGTGCCTATGTACACCATGACTACCCCAACCTTCTCAAAGGTTACTATTCATCTGGATAAGAATTACTACGCTAATGACAAACTGGTCATCGAGACCGTAGGTTCAGGCGATTATGTGAAGAGTGTGACCGTAAACGGCAAGAAGCAGAACGGTATGCGTATCAACCACGCAGATCTGGTGAATGGCGGTACTGTTAGATTTACTTTGAGCGACAAACATTAAGATATGAAGAAGATACTATTCTTTCTCGGCCTGGCAGCTTTTATTGCTGCCTGCCAGACACAAAACACGACACCTCAGGTTTCCGAGGGATTGGCAGCCGAGGTAAATCCAATGATCGGTACCGATTTTACCGGTAACACCTATCCGGGAGCACAGGCTCCATTCGGAATGGTGCAGTTGAGTCCTGATAACGGTCTGCCGGGTTGGGACCGTATTTCCGGCTATTTCTATCCGGACAGTACCATTGCCGGTTTCAGCCACACTCACCTGTCAGGTACCGGTGCAGGCGACTTGTACGATGTACTGTTCATGCCTGTCATGCTTCCAGCCAAGGAGGCAGAGCAGCCATTGGGCATCCATTCCAAGTTCTCTCATGATGAGGAGACCGTACGTGCCGGTTACTATCAGGTACGACTGAGTGATTATGATATCAATGTGGAGCTGACCGCCACACCGCGTGTGGGTGTACAGCGCTACACCTTCCCTGAGGGAGATGCGGCTGTGATCTTGAACCTGAAGAAAGCCATGAACTGGGACTTCACCAACGATAGCCGTATTGAGGTGGTGGACTCTTGTACCATCAAGGGTTACCGTCATTCCGAGGGTTGGGCACGTGACCAGCACCTGTATTTCTGCACCCGTTTCTCCCGTCCTTTCGAGGCTTTGGAGATGGATACCGCTGCAATCAATAAAAATGATGGTACCCGTTTGGGTACAGCTACCGTGGCAACCTTCCGTTTTAATACCAAGAAGGGTGATCAGGTGACCGTAAGTACCGCTCTGTCACCAACCAGCATGGATGCAGCATTGGCCAACCTTCAGGCTGAGGCTCCAAAGGATGATTTTGATGGCATATTGGCGCAGACTACCAATCAGTGGAACAATGAACTGAATAAGATTGAGGTGATTGGCGGCAATGCAGACCAGCGTACTATTTTCTATACCGCAATGTATCATGCCATGATAGCTCCAACACTGTACTGCGACGTGGATGGCGGCTACCGTGGTCCGGACAAGCAGAACCACAAGGGAAATGGCTGGCAGAACTACAGCACCTTCTCTATCTGGGATACTTTCCGTGCCTCACAGCCATTGTACACTTGTATCATGCCAAGCCGTGTGAGCGATATGGTGAACTCTTTCATTGCTTTCTACGAACAGAACGGTCGTCTGCCGGTATGGAACATGTGGGGTAGTGAGACCGATATGATGATCGGCTATCACTCTGCTGCTGTCATTGCCGAGGCTTACCTGAAGGGTATCGGAGGCTTTGATCCTGAAAAGGCTCTTGAAGCCTGTGTGAATACGGCTAATCTGGATACCTATCGTGGCATCGGCCTGTACAAGAAGTTGGGTTATGTGCCTTACGATGTGGTGGACGAGTACAATGCGGACAACTGGTCAATGAGCCGTACCCTAGAGTATGCATTCGATGATTTTTGCATCGCTGAGATGGCCAATAAGATGGGTAAGAAGGAAATTGCTGACGAGTTCTACAAGCGTTCTCAGAACTACCGCAACACCTATAATCCAGGTTCTACCTTCATGCAGCCACGTGACAGCAAGGGTAATTTCATCAAGGATTTCAATCCTGACGACTATACTGCTCACATCTGTGAGAGCAATGCATGGCATTACTTCTGGTCTGTACAGCATGATATCCCAGGTCTGATTGAATTGGCCGGCGGTCAGGATAAGTTTACCGCTAAGTTGGACAGCATGTTTACCTATAATCCTTCTGCCGATGCCGATCTGCCATTGTTCAGTACCGGTATGATAGGTCAATATGCACATGGCAACGAGCCAAGTCATCACGTGATCTACTTATGGAATAAGGTGGGCCAACCTGCCAAGACTCAGAAGTATGCGGCTCAGGTCATGAACGAGTTGTACCTGAACACACCTGCCGGTCTGTGCGGCAACGAGGATTGCGGTCAGACATCAGCATGGTATGTGTTCAGCGCTATGGGACTGTATCCAATCAATCCTGTCAGCCTGCAGTACGAGATCGGCACTCCTCAGTTCCCTGAGGTACGTATGCATCTGGAGAACGGAAAGACCTTTACTGTCAAGGCTAATAACGTGAGCAAGGAAAATATCTATGTACAGTCTGTGAAACTGAATGGCAAACCTCTGGACAAGAGCTATATCACCCATCAGCAGATGATGGAGGGTGCAACTTTGAAACTGGAGATGGGTGCCCAGCCAGCCGGACCTTGGTATTGATTGACAACGGACGATTGAAAATGAAAAAGATTTATATCCCTTTATTGGCTGGTGCACTGATGGCTGCAGCATCATGCTCCCAGGGCACAAAGCCTGCCGAGACGGATTATACCCAGTATGTGAATCTGTTTATTGGTACTGGCGGCCATGGCCACACCAATCCTGCTGCTGTAGTGCCTCATGGTATGATTCAGCCGGGACCAGATACCCGTATCCACGATTGGGATGCCTGTACCGGATATTATTATGAGGATGACAGCATCAACGGCTTTGCCCATACCCGCCTGAGCGGTACCGGATGTGCCGATTATGGCGATTTCCTGATCATGCCTACCGTGGGCAAGCAGGATGTCAGTTATGTGGGTGAGAAGGAGCAGAACCAGCATGTGGCCTTTGCTTCTGCATTCAAGCATGAGAATGAGGTGGCAGTTCCGGGTTACTATTCCGTATTCCTGGACCGCTATGGTGTAAAGGCCGAAATGACCTCAACCGCACGTGCGGCAATTCATCGTTATACCTTCCCGGAGAGCACCGAGAGCGGTTTGATTCTGGACCTGGATTATTCCATTCAGGAGCAGACAACCCTGGGTATGGAAGTGGAGATCCTGAACGATACCACCTTGCAGGCTTATCACCGCAACAACTGGTGGCAATACGATCATAAGTTGTATTTCCGCATGGTTACCTCGAAACCATTTACCTATGATGTGGTTCGTGACACCATAACAACCGCTGCGGGTAAGGCCGAACCCCGTTGCAAGGTTTTACTCCATTTTACCACTGCGAAGAACGAACAGGTGATGGTCAAGGCATCCTATTCGGCATGCGATTATGCCGGTGCAGAGAAGAACCTGACCGCCGAGATGCCAGCATGGGATTTCGAGGGTACCCGTCAGAAAGCACACGACCTGTGGAATGAGAAACTGAGCAAGATAGACATCGATACTGATGATGCCGACCAGCGTACTATTTTCTACAGTGCCTTATATCACACCCATTATTGTCCAAACCTGTTCCAGGATGTAGACGGACGTTATCTGGGTATGGACCTGAAGGTTCATCAGGGTGATGTGAACGAGCCTTATTACACCAATTTCTCATTGTGGGATACTTTCCGTGCGGCCAATCCGCTGATGAGCATCATAGAACCTCAGTTGAACGAGGCTTATATCCGCAGCCTGATTGTCAAAGGTGAGGAGGGTGGTCTGGTTCCAAAGTGGGACTGCGGTTCCAACTACACCGGTTGTATGATCGGTTACCACTTTGTATCCCTGGTGGCTGATGCCTATACCAAAGGTTACCGTAATTTCAATGTAGATTTGGCCTACAAGCACATGCTGCGAAGTGCCGAGTACGATACCAGCGGCATTACCGAGGCTTGTCCAACCTGGCTGTACCCTTATATCATGCCAGAGGCACGTGACTGGAAGAATAAGATTGGCTATGTACCGTGTGATAAGAACAATGAGAGTGTGGCCAAGGCCTTGGAGTATGCCTACAATGACTGGTGTATTTCGGTTCTGGCCGATTCCTTGGGTGATAAGGCTAATTCAGAGAAGTACCACAAGTTTGCCAAAGCCTACAACGAGTATTATGATCCGGAGGTAGGTTTCATGCGCGGTAAGGACAGTAAGGGCAACTGGCGTCAGCCATTCGATCCTGCTCACTCTAACCACCGTGAAGACGACTACTGCGAGGGTAATGCTTACCAGTGGAGTTGGTTCGCCCCACATGATGTGGAGGGACTGGTGGAAACCTATGGCGGACGTGATAAGTTTATCGAGAAACTGGACGGTTTGTTCAGCGCTTCATCCGAGTTGACCGGAGAAGTGGTATCTGCCGATATCTCAGGCTTGATAGGTCAGTATGCACATGGCAATGAGCCAAGCCATCACATCACCCACCTGTATAATTATGTGGGAATGCCTTGGCGCACTCAGGAACTGGTAGATCAGGTACTGCAGACACTGTATTTCAACAACCCGGACGGTTTGAGCGGCAATGAGGATTGCGGTCAGATGTCAGCATGGTACATCATGAACTCCATGGGCTTCTATCAGGTATGTCCTGGTAAGCCTGTTTATAGCATCGGTCGCCCGTTGTTCAAGAAGGTTACCATCCATCAGCCAAACGGTAAGGATATGGTTATTGAGGCTGGAAATAATACCAAGGCTACAAAATATGTGGCCAGTGTGGAACTGAATGGTCAGGCTCTGGAGCAACCATTCTTTACCCACAGCCAGCTGATGAACGGCGGTACCATGAAATTTGTCATGAGTGAAAAAGCAAACAAATAATATACCCTAATACTAAAATGAAAATGAAGAAACTATTTGCAATTCTGGCACTGGGTTCCGCCTTGACTGCCAGTGCACAGACAGATCTGGCGGATCTGGTGAACCCACTGATGGGTACTCAGTCTACCTACGAACTGTCCACAGGTAATACATATCCTGCAACAGCGTTGCCTTGGGGTATGAACTTCTGGACACCACAGACCGGTAAGAATGGTGACGGTTGGCAGTACACCTATACCGCCAATAAGATTGTAGGTTTGAAACAGACTCACCAGCCAAGTCCATGGATCAACGACTATGGTGTATTCTCACTGATGCCTGTAACCGGAAAGCCTCTGTTCAAGCAGGAGGAGCGTGCCAGCTGGTTCAGCCACAAGGGTGAGGAGTCACGTCCTTATTATTATAAGGTCTATCTGGCAGAGCATGATGTAGTGGCTGAGATTGCTCCAACCGAGCGTGCAGCCATGTTCCGTTTCACTTTCCCAGACAATAATTCTTATGTTGTTGTGGACGCATTCGACCGTGGCTCTTCTGTACAGATTGATCCAGCTCACAACCGTATTACCGGTTACTCTACCCGTAACAGTGGCGGTGTTCCAGACAACTTCAAGAACTACTTCGTCATCGAGTTCGATAAGCCATTTACCTATCAGGCTACCTATGCAAACGACAACGTTCCTGCAAAGAACGACGATAAAGTTGAATTGTCTCTGCATGAGGGCGCTCTGTCACAGACCGGTTACCAGACTGGTGCAGTTATCGGTTTCAAGACCCGTAAGGGTGAGCTGGTTCATGCCCGCGTAGCTTCCTCATTCATCAGCCCAGAGCAGGCACTGGTGAACCTGAAGGAGTTGGGTAATGACAATTTCGAAACCTTGAAGGCTAAGGGTAAGAAGGCTTGGAACGATGTTCTGGGCCGTATCGAGGTAGAGGGTGGCAATCTGACCCAGCAGCGCACATTCTACAGCTGTCTGTACCGTGCCCTGTTGTTCCCACGCAAGTTCTACGAATTGGATGCCACCGGTAAGGTGGTACATTATAGCCCATACAACGGCAATGTGGAGGCTGGTTACATGTTCACAGACTCTGGTTTCTGGGATACTTTCCGCTGCCTGTTCCCATTGCTGAACCTGATGTACCCATCTGTAAACAAGGAAATGCAGGAAGGTCTGGTTAATACCTATAAGGAGAGTGGCTTCTTCCCTGAATGGGCAAGCCCAGGTCACCGCAACTGTATGGTAGGTAACAATTCGGCTTCTATTTTGGTAGATGCTTATCTGAAAGGTGTAAAGGTGGACGATGTTGAGACCTTATATCAGGGGTTGATTCACAGCATGAACAATGTTCATCCTGAGGTGGCTTCAACTGGCCGTCTGGGTCATGAGTACTACAACAAGCTGGGTTATGTACCTTACGATGTGAAGATTAATGAGAATGCTGCACGTACCTTGGAATATTGTTACAATGACTGGTGTATCCTGCAGCTGGCAGAGCTTCTGAATACCATGCCTAACATCAGCAAGCAGTTGAAGAAGCAGTTGAAGACAGATATCCCTATGCTGAAGCAGCACGCTTATAACTACAAGAACCTGTTCGACCCAGAGACCAAACTGATGCGCGGTAAGTTGGAGAACGGTCAGTTCATGGCTCCATTCTCTCCTTTGAAGTGGGGTGATGCATTCACCGAGGGTAACAGCTGGCACTACTCATGGAGCGTGTTCCATGATCCTCAGGGTCTGATTGACCTGATGGGCGGTAAGGAATCTTATGTTCAGATGTTGGATTCTGTATTCTCAGTTCCACCTATCTTTGACGATAGCTATTATGGCTTCCCAATCCACGAAATCCGTGAGATGACTGTAATGAACATGGGTAACTATGCTCATGGCAACCAGCCTATCCAGCACATGATTTACATGTACGACTATGCCGGTCAGGCTTGGAAGGGCCAGTACTGGTTGCGTCGCGTGATGAACCAGATGTACACCCCTGAGGCTGACGGTTACTGCGGTGACGAGGATAATGGTCAGACCAGTGCATGGTACGTATTCTCTGCTCTGGGCTTCTATCCAGTATGCCCAGGTTCTGATCAGTACATTTTGGGTTCTCCATTGTTCAAGAAGGCTACATTGCATTTTGAGAATGGTAACAGTACTGTTATCGAGGCTCCGAACAACTCGGATGCCAATGTTTATGTAGACAAGGTTTCTATCAATGGCTTTGACTATACCAAGAACTATTTCCAGCACACTCAGTTACAGAGCGGTGGTAACATTCAGTTCAAGATGAGTGCACAGCCTAACAAGACCCGTGGCACTCAAGACGCCGATCTGCCATACTCTTACAGTAGAGTACAGATCGCAAGATAATATAAAAAAGAGCCTCAATCGAGGCTCTTTTTTTATATCACAATTTTTGTTTCTCCTTTTTTAAGATTCACCTTCTTCTTACTGCCATTAATCAGAATCGTTGTGGTGCCACCGGTACGGGCTGTAACAGTCAGTGCAGTAACACGGCCATTCTTCCAAGTCATGTCCAGTACAAAACCTCCACGGGCTACCAACCCGCTAACTTGTCCGTCGCTCCACTCCTTAGGCAAAGCAGGTAGCAATTGAATTTCGTCCATAGTAGACTGTACCAGCATCTCTGCCACACCGGCACATCCTCCAAAGTTGCCATCGATTTGGAATGGTGAATGTGCATCCAACAGGTTTGGATATGTGCCTCCTCCCCGACGGGCGTCATCACCCTGATAGTTGTCTGGGCTGATGTACTTCAGCAGGCGGCGGTAGATACCGTAGGCATGGGTAGAATCCTTCAGACGGGCATACAGGTTCACACGCCATCCGGTACTCCATCCGGTGGTATTGTCACCCTTAATCTCCAAAGTCTTGGCACAGGCCTTCAGTAAGGCCTCACGGCTCGGGTTGCCTTTGCTAAGGGCATTGTCTAGAATCTGATGACCCGGATACAGACCGAATAAGTGAGATTGATGACGATGCTGTGGATCCAGATCCTCCCAATCATGATACCATTCCTGCAAGTTGCCCTGCTTGCCAATCTTGTATGGATGCAGACGTGCCAATGTCTTGTCTATCTGCTTGATGTATTCTGCGTCTAGTCCTAATTCTGCAGCAGCCTTCCTGGTGTCCAGCAGACACTCACGAGCCATAGCCAGGTCGGCAGTACCACCGTACAGGGTACCGCTGCTGAAACCGTCAGGAGTCTTGTACATATTCTCAGGCGATGTACAAGGTGAGGTGATCAGTTCACCGTTCTTCTCGATAAACCAGTTTAGGCAGAAGTCGGCCGCCCCCTTCAGGGCAGGGTAAGCCTTACGCAGGAAATCCTTATCTTTGGTAAAGCTGTAATGTTCCCAGATGTGTGTGGAAGCCCAGGCTCCACCCATGGTCCAATTGGCCCAGGATGGGTCACCCACCTTTTCGCCCACAGGGTTGGTGATAGCCCAGATATCAGTGTTCTGGCCCAGACACCAGCCCTGGTTCACTCCGTAATAGTATTTAGCTGTCTGTCCGCCACTGATAGGCAGTTTCTGTACAAATCCCAGCATGGACTGGTGCATCTCGGGCAAGTTGGTTGTCTCGGCAGCCCAGTAATTCTCCTCCAGGTTGATGTTACTGGTATAGTTGCTGCTCCAAGGTGGAAGCATGCTTTCGTTCCACAGACCCTGCAGGTTTGCTGGCACTTCCGGTGTACGGGAACTGCTGATCAGCAGGTAACGTCCGTATTGGAAATACAGTTCCTCCAAATCCGGGTTTTTCTGATGATTATCACCATACTGTTTTAACTGTTCGCTAGTAGGCAGAGCCGCAATAGAAGCATCGGTGCTGCCTAAATCCAGCGTAACCCGATTGAAGTAAGTCTGATAGTCGGTAGTATGAGCCTTCAACAGTTGGTCGTAAGACTTGCCTGATGCCCTTGCTATTCGTTTATCCACTAATTGTCGGTAATCTCGTCCTTCCTTTACTGGATCCTTATCAGAACCGTTGAAGCTGGTCACATTACTCACAATCAGCAACACTTCGGTGCAATTGTGAACTTCCAGTGCCTTTCCGTCCTCGCTTCCGCAGACTTCACCATCCACTGGTATCGCCTTGACAACAGTCTTGAAATGTATGCCACGGTTTGGATCATAAAAGAATTTCTGTTTTTTCTGCCAATAATAGTTTGGGAATGACTGGTATGCTGCAAATCCCTCGTTGGTCAGTGTTTGTCCATCATCAGTCTTAATGAGACCAGGCAGTTGGCATTCCAGTCCCACACGCAAATCCAATGACGCCTTTTTATCAGCTTTTAGCCGGATGATGATAGCAGAATCGGGAGCAGAAACAAAATAATCGCGTTCATACTTTACCCCATCCTGGATGTATTCAATGTGTGAAACAGCGCGGCTGATATCCAAAGTCCGTAGGTATCCCATGGCTGGTGTTTCGGCATTCTTTCCGATATGCGTGATATTCAGCTGGCCCAGTGGCTGATAATTGTCCGAATAGTGTCCCTGGCAGCGCTTTTGTGCTAAATCAGCTTCTTTATAGTTTTCCTGATCAAGGTAATTGCGGATATCAGCAATGGCTTTCCAGGCATCGGGAGTGGTAACCTCGCGCTCGGGTTCTCCTGTCCATAAAGTTATGTCATTCAGTGAAATTTTGTCTTGCTGAACACCGCCATATACGATAGCTCCCAGGTTACCGTTACCCAAAACGAACGACTCCTCGAAGTAGTCGGCCGGTCGGTTCTCATGTAGGCACAAAGTCTGTTGTGCATAAATAGACGGCATGGAAGCAGCCAATAGAGCGGTTGAAAAAAGAAAGTGTTTCATGGTGTAAAGGTAGTTGCTTATTTTTGCAAATATAGTTTTTTATGGCCGTTTATGAAACTTTTTTAGGAGAAAAAACGACATGCAGTTATTTTTGACTACCTTTGTAAGGTAATACAGATAAATAAATCATGAAATTTTTAATTACCAGTCTGATTCTGTCTGCTTGTCTTGTGTTTGGCGCTTGCGTAGGCAAGACTGAAGGAAAGATTGCATCAGATTCCACCATAGTATTAGGCGATGATTGTTCCGATGTATATTTGCCTTTGCTGCAAGGAAAACGGGTGGCTTTGTTCAGCAACCAGACCGGAATAAACTCAGAAGGGATTCATGTCTTGGATGCATTGTTAGCCCATCATGTCAATGTGACCGCCATCTTTTCTCCGGAGCATGGCTTCCGGGGTACAGCCGATGCCGGTGAGCATGTAGGCAGCAGTGTTGATGAGAAAACAGGAGTCCCTATCCTTTCGCTCTATGATGGTGAAAAGAGTGGACCTTCTGATGCATCTATGGCGAAGTTTGATGTGTTGGTTGCCGATATTCAGGATGTCGGTCTCCGTTTTTACACCTATTACCTTACCTTGCTGCAACTGATGGATGCTTGCAGCCAGCATGACAAGGAACTGGTGCTGATGGACCGTCCTAATCCAAACGGTCATTATGTGGATGGCCCCTTGTTGGATATGGAACTCAAAAGTAACGTCGGTGGCCTTCCTATCCCTGTAGTGCATGGCATGACATTGGGTGAATTGGCACAGATGGCCAATGCTGAAGGTTGGGTAGGCCATGGAGAATGGACCCAAACAGACGGGAAGTGGCATTTGTCCGACGGATGTAAGCAGGCATGCCGTCTGACTGTCGTACCATGCCGTAATTACACTCATCATTCGTTTTATGAACTGCCGGTAGCTCCATCACCCAATCTTCCTAACATGAAATCCATTTATCTCTATGCTTCTTTGTGCTATTTTGAGGCGACAGAAGTCAGTTTAGGACGTGGAACGGACAAACCATTTCAGGTATACGGACATCCAGATATGACCGGTTATGATTTCAGTTTTACTCCGGTGAGCCGTCCTGGTGCCAAGACCCCTCCGCAACAGGACCACTTGTGCTATGGTGTGGACTTGAGCGAGATTCCCATGGATGAATTGAGAACGAAGAAAATCGATCTGACCTATATTGTCGATGCTTATCAGAATCTGCAAATTGGCGATAAGTTCTTTACTCCGTTTTTTGAGAAACTTATTGGCGACCGCAGTATCCGATTGTTGATAGAACAGGGAAAAACTGCAGACGAGATTTCTGCCACCTGGCAAGACGGAGTGAAGCAATTTATGGAAATGAGAAAGCCTTATTTGTTGTACGAGGAATAAAGAAAGTCAAAATATAAATAATGAAAGAGTTGAAAAAGAAGAACCCCTGGTTCTGGATTCCTTCGCTATATTTAGGCGAAGCGCTTCCTTACTCAGCTGTCATGCTGATTAGTGTACTCATGTACAAGGAACTGGGATTGAGCGATGGACAGATTACTTTATACACAGGATGGTTGGGCTTGCCATGGGTAATTAAACCCATCTGGAGTCCTTTTATCGACAATTTCAAGACTAAAAGGTGGTGGATCATTACCATGCAGTTCCTGATGGGCGTGTGTCTGGCCATGGTTGCCTTTACAATCCCTACGGCATTCTGGCTGCAGGGAACATTGGCTGCTTTCATGTTGATAGCTTTTTCAAGTGCTACACATGACATTTCAGCAGATGGTTTCTATATTATCGGTTTGGATGATAAGGACCAGGAATTCTTTGTGGGTGTACGAAACACGTTTTACCGAATAGGCATGGTTATAGGACAGGGTGGATTGGTCATGTTGGCAGGTTTCTATTCCTGGACGGTGGTTTTCCTGATACTCGGACTGTTGATGTTGTTATTGGCAATCTGGCATACCTTCATTCTTCCTAAGGTTGAGACTGCCACTCATGAACAATTCCGCTTTATGGAACAGATGCATGAGTTCTGGCTGACACTTAAGGTTTTTGTTACTAAACCCTACATTATTTCCAGTTTGTTCTTCATCTTGCTGTTCCGTTTGCCTGAAGGTTTGCTGACCAAAATTGTACCGTTGTTCTTGACTCGTACTGTAGCTGAAGGCGGTTTGGAAATGAGTAAAGTGGATGTAGGATTCATCAATGGAACCCTGGGTGTCATAGGCCTTTTATTGGGAGGAATCATTGGTGGATGGGCTGTCAGTAAGTGGGGACTTAAAAAATGTCTGTGGCCCTTAGTCCTTTGTATTACGCTGCCTGATATAGTATATGTGTATTTGAGCTTTTGCCAGACTTCCAACTTATGGATTATCGGCAGTTGTCTGAGTATCGAACAGTTGGGATATGGTTTAGGCTTCTCGGCTTATACCTTGTTCCTTATTCATTTCTCCCGTGGCGAGCGCAGTACTGCCGTGTTCAGTATCTGTACTGCCGGTCAGTATTTGGGTGGCGCTATGATACCGGGAATGGTCAGTGGTTTGATCAGTGAGAATGTAGGCTATCAGGAATTCTTTATAATTGTCATGGGATTATGTCTTGTTACTTTTGCCGTGACAGCATTGGTAGCTATGCATATTAAAGACGAACCAAACGCTTAAAAATAAGTATTATGATACTCATTGCAGATAGTGGATCAACAAAGACAGATTGGGCGGTTCTTACTCAAACTGGAGTTGTGCTACGTATACAAACTAAGGGAATGAATCCTTTTTTCCAAACGGAAGAACAGTTGGCCGAAGAACTGCGCAGTGCCTTGTTGCCTTGTTTGCCGTGTGAACCCGTACAGCAAGTTTATTTTTATGGAGCCGGCTGTACAGCAGAGAAGTGTCCTGTAGTAGCAGCGGTGCTGACTGAAGTCCTGAAGGTGCAGCAGATGGCAGAAGTCTATTCGGATATGGTAGGAGCTGCCCGTGGATTGTGTGGCCGTTCTGAGGGTATTGTCTGCATTTTGGGTACCGGTTCCAATTCCTGTTTGTACGACGGACATCAAATTGTGGCCAACGTGTCGCCTTTGGGCTTTATTCTCGGTGATGAAGGAAGCGGTGCCGTATTGGGCAAATTGCTTGTTGGTGACCTGTTGAAGAATCAGTTAGGTGAAGAACTCAAACAGCAATTTTTACAACAATTTCATCTTTCGCCGGCAGATATTATAGATAAAGTTTACCGTCATCCGTTCCCTAATCGTTTCTTGGCTTCACTCTCGCCATTTTTATCTCAACATCTGGATCACCCAGGTGTTCATCGGTTGGTCAAGCAGAGTTTTATGGCATTCCTAAAACGTAATGTTATGCAATACAACGGATTCGAGAATTTGCCGATTCATTTTATAGGAAGCATTGCCTACCATTTCCGTCCAGTGTTGGAGGAGGCTATAAAAGAAAGTGGATTACACATGGGAAAAGTGATGAAGGCACCCATGGAAGGATTAATGGAATATCATTCGTGAAAGAGTATGTTTGAAAAAATTACAGAGCAATCGTCACTCTATAATGACTTGGAAAAGAAAAGTGTGCTGGAAATCCTAAAAGAGATTAATTCTGAGGATCAGAAAGTAGCCCTTGCTACTCAGCGCGCTATTCCTCAGATAGAGAAGTTGGTTTCCCAAATTGTCCCCCGAATGAAGCAGGGAGGACGCATTTTTTATTTAGGGGCAGGAACCAGTGGACGATTAGGTGTACTGGATGCTTCTGAAATCCCGCCAACTTTTGGTATGGAACCATCCTGGGTGGTAGGGTTGATTGCTGGTGGTGATAAAGCCCTGAGAAACCCTGTAGAGAAAGCCGAAGATGATACAGAGAAAGGATGGGAAGAATTAAAAGAACATGATGTGAATGAATTGGATACGGTGATTGGTATAGCAGCATCAGGAACAACGCCCTATGTGATAGGTGCTTTGCATCAGGCCCGTACACATGGCATATTGACAGGTTGTATTACCAGTAATCCGGATTCACCTCTGGCCGCTGAAGCAGATGTTCCTATTGAGATGATTGTGGGACCGGAATATATCACGGGCAGCTCGCGTATGAAAAGTGGAACGGGACAGAAGATGATTCTAAATATGATTACCACTTCAGTGATGATTCAATTGGGCCGAGTGAAAGGAAATAAAATGGTGAACATGCAGCTCAGTAATCAGAAACTGGTTGAACGTGGTACCCGTATGCTGATGGAGGAACTGGGTTTGCCTCAAGATCGTGCCAAGGATTTGCTTCTGCAGTATGGAACAGTAAAAAAAGCAGTAGATGGTTTCAGTAAACAGTAAAATAATGAAAATACTTCTCATAGTCTTATTATCTTTCCTTCCTATGCTGGCTTTTGCCCAGCACCTGGAAAAAGTGGCTCCAGAGCAGGTGGGTATGGACAATCGTCACCTGCAGTATGCAGACGCTGCCATTAATCAAGCCATAGCCGAAAAAAACATACCCGGTGCGGTATTGGCGGTAGTTCGACACGGAAAGATGGCCTATTTGAAAGCTTACGGTAACAAGCAAATATATCCGACTCAAGTGCCGATGACCACTGAGACCATTTTCGATATGGCTTCGTGTAGTAAGGCAATGAGCACTGCCGTTTGTGCGATGATTTTGGCAGAACGCGGCCAAATACGAATGCTGGATGCTGTGAACACATATTTCCCGGAGTTCCAAAACTGGAAACCGAAGGATGGCGGGGAGGAGGTAACCATTCGAATCGAACACCTGATGACACATACCAGCGGATTGCCCCCATATGCTCCTACTCAGGAATTAATGAAACAATATGGCTCACCGAATCCGAAAGGTCTATTGCAGCATATTTGTAACGTTCAGCGTGACTTTGAGCCTGCAACTGATTTTCAATACAGTTGTTTGAATTTTATAACCTTGCAGCATATAATTGAAAAAGTTAGTGGACAGAGTTTGCGCGATTTTGCCCGTGAGAATATTTTTGATGTGTTGGGTATGGACTATACCGATTACTTGCCTTGCGCCCCTGACAAAAGGGGAAATTGGAAGAATACGTCCGAGGCTCATTGGGCATCGCTGATGCCTGTGGGACAGGATTGGCGTACAATAGTGGCACCTACGACAAAGGAGGGCAAGGACAGTGTCCTGATAGGTCAGGTACATGATCCGTTGGCCCATTTTATGAACGGTGGTGTCAGTGGTAATGCCGGGGTATTTTCGTGTGCAGAGGATATCGCAGTGTTGTGTGCGGCCCTGCAGAATGGAGGTGAATGGAATGGTCGTCGCATTATGTCGCCACTCACGGTTAAGGCTATGCGTAGCGTGCCTCGTAGGGAAGCCACAATTGGTCGCACTTTAGGATGGGATTGCTTTACTGATTATGCATCAAACAATGGCGATATTTTCTCACCCAATACCTACGGACATACGGGATTCACTGGAACTAGCATTGTTATTGATCCGGATAACGATACCAGTGTGATTTTGCTTATTAATGCCGTGCATCCCGAGGAGGGACATAGTGTGGTGCGTCTACGCTCATTGGTTAGCAATGCTGTGGCTGGCAGCATTATCCAGGATGGAGCCATGTGGCAAGGCGAGACCTACAATGCACATTGGTGGGAGCGTTACCTGCAGTTTCAGCAGCAGCCAGTCCGGTCAGATGATACCGTGCTTTTGGGTAATAGCCTGACCGAAAACGGTGGCGATTGGGCAGGACTGAAATGGCCTGTGCGCAATATGGGTGTCATCGGTGACGACATTGCCGGCATCAATAGCCGTTTGAATCAGGTGCTTGAAGGTCATCCCGACCGGCTGTTTCTGATGGCTGGCATCAATGACGTGTCGCATCAGCTCAGTACTGATGAGATTGTGTCACAGCTTGCAGCCCTTGTGGACCGTATTTTGCGGGAATCGCCTCAGACCCGGTTGGTATTGCAGAGCCTTTTGCCTATCAATGAATCCTTCGGGCGTTACAGCCGTTTGACGGGTAAGACCGATCAGATACCCCAGATTAATGAACGTTTGCAGCAGTTGGCCCAGCAACGAGGCATCCCATATGTGAATCTTTTTCCTTTGTTTTGTGAGAATGGTACAACTGTGTTGCGTTCCGAATTAACCACCGATGGGTTACATCTCAATAAAAAAGGGTATGATATTTGGTGCAAAGCATTAAATTCTATATCTTTGCAAGCAAAGTAATATTTTTTGTAATGAAGAAAAGTTTATACATTATATTTCAGTTATTTGCCGTGTTTTTCTCATTGAATGCCCAGGCTCAAGTGCGCTTTGGTGTTACCGGTGGTCTGTTGGTTAATAAGGTCAATGTAGAGAATCCCAAGACAATGGCTGATAACTATACTGGCTGGTATGTGGGACCCACCCTCGAAGTGGGCGTTCCGGGTACAGGCATCAAAGTGGACGGCTCGGTGTTGTATACCCGCAATGGAGCCAAGTTTAGAGGACTAAACGACACCTCCAACATTGATGAGGCTAGCTATACCCATGAAGCTGACTATGTGTCCATTCCTGTTAATCTGAAACTAGTGCTGGGTTCTAGCAGAGCCGTGGCGGTGTATGTGTCTGCCGGTCCTCAATTTGATTACGTTATCAGTGAGAACGATAAGCACGATTGTTCTGTTACTTTCTCCAAGACTCAGATGAGTTTCAATGTGGGTGGCGGTGTCCGTTTGCTCAAGCATCTGCAGGTGGGTGTATATTACAATTTCCCTACCGGCCATACTGCTAAAATGCCAGAGATTATCGAGAACAAGATGTGGCATGCCAATGCTGTGCTGTTTTTCTAAGAACCGTCTCGGTCGCATTCAGCATGCTTCAATTTATCATGGTTAAGATGAAAAAGCAAATCAAAGTTTGGACCTTGGCTTTGCTAGGTTTTTTTGTGAGCTTAGGAGTGAATGCACAAACCTTGAGTGGCAGAGTGACTGATGCTAATGGCTCCCCTTTGTCTTTTGTTAATATAGTGCTGATGGCTCAGCCAGATTCCACTTTCATAACGGGAACCACCAGCGATGAACAAGGAATGTTCACGTTGCAGCAACCTGAACACGACTATTGGCTCCGTTTATCCTCAATAGGTTACGAAACTTTATATCTATCATCGCAAAACCAGAATGCCTGGGGCACTTTGGTCCTTCAGCCAGCGTCTACCCAGTTGGGCGATGTGGTAGTGAAGGGTAATCTGCCAACCCATAAGCTGACCGCTTCGGGCATGCAGACTCAGGTGCAGGGTACCGTTCTACAGCAGGTGGGAACTGCCGAGGACATTCTGGCCCATGTGCCCGGATTGCAGAAAAAGAACTCTGGTTACGAGGTGTTTGGAAAGGGAACCCCTATCATTTATATCAACGGCAGGCTGGTGCGTGACCTCAGTGAATTGGACCAATTGAAGAGCAACCAGGTGAAAAGTGTTGAACTGATAACTTCACCCGGTGCACGTTACGATGCCACAGTTCGTGCGGTGATCAGAATCCGTACGCTCCAGGCTCAGGGCGAAGGATGGGGTATAGATGCCCGCAGTACCTGGCAGCAGTCCAGTAATGCCGATCTGCTCAATCAACTTAGTTTGAATTACCGAAAAAGAGGTTTGGATTTTTTCGGCATGGCATCGTTTGATACGAACGGAGATTATCAGCATTCGCCTATTATTCAGGACATTCAGGCTGATACCCTTTGGCGGCAACAAAACAGGGCAGACAGCTATACCCGTCGTAGGATGGGAAAGGCGCAGTTGGGCGTAAACTGGCAATTGAATGATGATAATGCCTTGGGCATTCGTTTTGACACCAAAAGAATGTTGCATTTTGCCAGTACCGGAACAGTCATCAGTGACATTTTTGCCAACAGCCAGCTCTTTGATCACATGGAGAATGCCAATGACGACTATTTGGATAAGTCGTACACGCACGATGCCAATGTGTATTACAACGGAAAGTTGGCCGGTTGGAGCATTGATTTGAATGCCGACTGGGAAAACAGCCGTCAGAACTATGGTTCCGTGTTTACCGAGAAAAGCGATGCATTTGATGACCGCACTTTTGACAGCAAGAATCAGATACAGCACACACTCTGGGCAGCCAAACTGGTGATGAATCATGATCTTTGGGGAGGTGAGGTATCTTTGGGAGCAGAATATACCTATACCGATAGGCATGACGATTACATCAATCCCCAGAACATTGTACCCACATCATACGCCCAGTTGAAGGATAAGGGCATCGCCCCATTCCTGGAATATGCCCATGCACTTCCACACGGTAACGTGAAGTTCGGATTGCGTTATGAGGCTATGCAGTTTGATTATTACCACAACGGCCAGCACATGGATGAACAGAGCCGCTCGTTCCACAATTGGTTCCCCAGTCTGTCGCTGGCTATGCAGTGGGGTAAGGTGCAAACCGTGATGAATGTTGTTATGAAGACCGTTCGCCCCACATACAGGGATTTGAGCGGTAATGTTAGTTATGTGAATCGTTTCACGTTGCAAACCGGAAATCCTTATTTGAAACCGGCTACCGTTTACGACTTTAACGTGCAGGCTATGTGGAAGATCTGGAGCTTTACCACTGGATATGCCGATACGCGAAATGTGGTACTGGATTGGGCAGAACAGATGGTGGGTCAAGCTTCAGTCACTGTTTTGGGTAAGGAAAACTTCAAAAGTTCTAAAGTCTTTAATGCACAGTTGGTCGCTGCTCCTCATCTTGGTTTTTGGCATCCTCAGTTTATGGCAGGAGTATCTCAGCCTTGGTTGTCTGTGCCAACTGCTACAGGCATAATGCGTTTCAACAAGCCGATTTTTGTGTTTCACACAGGTAATACGTTCCAGTTCTCGCCAACATTTATAGGTGAATGCAGTCTGCAGTGCGTCACCCCAGGAAATGAGGCAAACATGAAGATAGATAAAGCTATTATCACCGCTGGTGCCAGTGTTACCAAGACTTTCCTAAACAATCGTTTTTCGCTGAAGGTTGGAGTAAGCGATATTTTCTATCACGATGAATCAGTAGTACTTTACAACAGGCAGATGCAGATTCACCAAGGCAACCATACTGATAGTCGTCATCTGGATGTTACCCTCAGGTATGTAATAAATACTTCACGCAGCCATTACAAAGGTACTGGTGCTGGAAATGCAGAAAAAGTCAGGTTGTAATTACTTCTTTCCGCCGCTCACCAACCATACACCGGAAAAGATGAGAAGGGTATACAAGGCTGTATGCCAATCCACAATGGCCAGTCCCATCAGGGCGCTGAGTACGGCACTGGCTACCGGACGGATATAGTTGTACATGGCCACCGCAGTAGGACGGACAGCTTTCTGGCCGATAGGCAGCAGAATATAGCACAGTACACTGCATATCAACACGATAAAGGCAATGTCTCCCCAACCGTGAAGAGGCATTTCAGACCAGTTGGACTGTTGAAAATCACCAATTAGGAATGGTATCATAACAATGGCAGACCAGGTGAACATCCACATCATGCTGGTGAATGCACTGTACTTTTTCAATACTTTTCCGAACAGTACCAGATACAGTGCTCCACAGACCTGCGATACAAAGCAGAGTGTATTACCCAACATCGGGTTGGTGGCATGAGTTGCTATATCGGTCTTACCATTGAAAATAAATGCCAAAGCACCGGCAAAACCCAAACAAACACCCAAGGCACGCTTCCACGACATTTTCTCATGAATCAGTAGTACACTGAAAATCAATGTAAGAATAGGTGTGGTACTGCACACTACGGTAGCCTCTATGGGGCTGGTGTAATTGGTTCCAATGATATTGAGCGAGGTGCTGAGCGTGATGCACAGCATGGCGGCAAAGAACAGCTGAAGCATGTCCTTGCGGTCCACTTTCTCATGCTTGATCCACTTTTGGGGCAGAAGCAGGTACAGCAACCAAAATACAGACGCACCAGCCACTACACGGGTGCCTGCCAGCATCCATGGACTAATCAAACCCAGGTTCATCACGTCTTTCGAAAAGGGTGACATCACGCCCCAGGCCACATTGCAGAATATAAGGGCCATGTGGCCCATAAGTAAATTCTTATTCTCTTTTGTTGTCATAATCCGTAAATTTCTTTGCTTTGTGCTGTGTATTTGCGGGGCAAAGTTAGCGGTTTTCAGCATATATTTTGTAAATTTGCCGTGAAAAAGCATTAAATCATGAATAACCTGAAAGGAAAGCATATCGTATTGGGCATCACGGGCAGCATTGCGGCCTATAAAGCTTGCTATATCATCCGTGGATTGGTGAAGCGTGGCGCCGAGGTTCAGACTGTTATTACCCCTGCCGGACGTGAGTTCATCACACCGGTCACCCTGTCCACCCTGAGCAGTAACCCTGTTATTACGGAGTTCTTCAGTAGCCGCGACGGTTCTTGGCACAGCCATGTGGACCTGGGGCTGTGGGCCGATGCCATGCTAGTGGCTCCGGCTACAGCATCCACCATCGGTAAGATGGCCAACGGCATTGCAGACAATATGTTGGTGACTACTTACTTGAGTGCCAAGGAACAGGTGTTCGTGGCTCCGGCCATGGATTTGGACATGTTCCGCCATCCTTCCACCCAGCGCAATCTGGATACCCTGCGTGCTGCGGGTGATATTATTATTGAGCCTGCCGCAGGCGAATTAGCCAGCCATCTGATTGGTAAGGGACGCATGGAGGAACCGGATAATATCATCCTGCGACTGGAGGAGTATTTTGCTCAGAAGGAGGGTGACATGCGTGGTAAGACAGTGCTGATTACCGTGGGACCAACCCATGAGAAGATAGATCCAGTACGTTTTATCGGCAACTATTCTACCGGAAAGATGGGTATGGCTCTGGCTGACGAATGTATGAGCCGTGGAGCTAAGGTGATTTTGATTGCAGGTCCTGTGACTGCTGCCCCACGATTCACCCCTGCGGTGCGCGAGGATGTGGAAAGTGCTGAGCAAATGTATCAGGCTACCATGAAGTACATTGCAGAGGCTGACATTGCCATCATGACGGCAGCAGTGGCTGACTATCGTCCTGAGGATCCAGTGACCGAGAAGATTAAGCGCGAGAAGAAGGAGAGCATGATGCTGGAACTGGTGCAGAACAAGGACATTGCTGCTGCAGTGGGTCGCTTTAAGCAGACTTCAGAGAAACCGCTGGTAACCGTGGGGTTTGCACTGGAGACAAGTGATGGCTTTGTCAATGCACAGGATAAACTGGCCCGCAAGAACCTGGACTATATTGTGATGAATTCCCTGCAGGATGCCGGTGCCGGTTTCGGTACCGACACCAATAAGGTGACAATTTTCAGTGCCACCGATGAGCAGACTTTCCCATTGAAGAGTAAGGCAGAGGTGGCGGAGGATATTATCAATACGATAGTTGAAAATTGACATTTTGTGAATAAACTAATCAGCATATTCTTTTTCCTGCTGGTAGGTGTGAGTGTCTGGGCTCAGGAGTACGGCATTGTCACGGTGTCGGTGTGCAGCATGCGCCTGGAGGCCGACTTCAGCAGCGAGATGCAGACCCAGGCACTGATGGGTACGCCGGTGAAAATCCTAGCTGATAGCAGTTGGTATCACATACAGACACCAGATACCTATCTGGGATGGGTACATCATGCAGGTGTTCATCCTGTGAGCCGCGAGGAACTTCATGCCTGGAACACCGCTGAAAAGGTGATAGTGACCAGTCACTACGGTTGGGTATACAGCCGTCCGGATGTGAACAGCCAACCGGTGAGTGATGTGGTGAGCGGCGACCGCCTTCGACTGACAGGAACCAAGGGAAAGTTTTTCTGTGTGACCTATCCTGACGGACGCACGGGGTATCTGCCTAAGGCGCTGGCCAAGACCGAGGTCAATTGGCGCAGAAACCTGAAGCAGGATGCACAAAGCATTATTGCCACGGCGCATAGTTTGATGGGCGTCCCTTACCTGTGGGCAGGCATGAGTAGCAAGGGTATGGACTGTAGCGGCTTTATGCGTACGGTGCTGTTCATGCATGATATTATTATTCCACGTGATGCCGGACCTCAGAGCCGAAAAGGTGACCGAATGGAGATTGCTGCCAACTGCAGTAACCTGATTCCAGGCGACCTGGTGTTCTTTGGCCGTAAGGCTACCGAGACATCGAAGGAGCGTGTGGTGCATGTTGGAATGTATATTGGAAACCAACGGTTCATTCATTCTCAAGGAGATGTTCATGTAAGCAGCCTCAATCCGAATGATGAGTTGTTTGATGCCTATAATCTGGGACGTCTGCTGTTTGCTACCCGTTTTCTTCCTTATGTGGGTAAGGACCCGGAGCTGAACAGTACGCTGACCAATGAGTTTTACCGATACTGATGAAAAGAAGGCAATTCATAAAGACGGCAGCTGCTGCCATGGTAGGTTCCACCCTTCCTGGAGGAGCCCTGGCAGTGGTGTCGCCACACCTGTTTGGGGTGAACCGCTTGGGTGCCAAGCCTCGTATGAAACTGACGTTTTTCCCTTATGAACTGCAGTTACGGCATGTGTTTACCGTGGCTACCTACAGCCGAAGTACAACTCCGGATGTGCAAGTAGAACTGGAATTCGATGGTCTGGTGGGTTACGGTGAGGCTTCCATGCCACCATATCTGGCTGCAGAGTTGGGAACGAAGGATAGCGTGTGTGAGTTTCTGGGACGTGCCGCTAAGGTTCTTGAAGAGTGTGATGACCCAACTCAATTGGAGGATATCCTTGAGCGCATTGATGCTCTGGATGAAGGTAACGCTGCCGGAAAGGCAGCCGTTGACATTGCTCTACACGACTTGGTAGGCAAGATGTTGGGATCACCATGGTATAAAATCTGGGGGTTGAATCCCGCCAAGACACCCGATACTACCTTTACCATTGGTATTGACACTCCGGATGTGGTTCGCCAGAAAACACGTGAGTGTGCCGATCAGTTCAATATCTTAAAGGTAAAACTTGGCCGTGAGAATGACAAGGAGATGATAGAGACCATCCGTTCGGTGACCAACCTGCCTATAGCTATTGACGCTAATCAGGGATGGACCGACCGTCAGTATGCCTTGGATATGATACATTGGCTGCACGAGCACGGCATCGTGATGATAGAGCAGCCAATGCCAAAGGAGCAAATTGACGATTTGGCATGGGTGACCGAGCATAGCCCTCTCCCTGTATTTGCTGACGAAAGCATTCAGCGATTGAAGGATGTTCAGCGCATGAAGGGCGTATTCAGCGGCATTAACATCAAACTGATGAAATGTACAGGCATGCGTGAGGCTTGGAAGATGGTAAACACTGCACGGGCACTGGACATGAAGGTAATGGTGGGTTGTATGACTGAGACCAGTTGTGCCTGTTCGGCTGCTGCACAGTTCTCACCAGCTGTAGACTTTGCCGATTTGGATGGCAACTTGCTAATCGCCAATGACCGCTTTACTGGCATGACCGTGGAGAAAGGCAAGATAACCTTGCATGACCGACCGGGAATAGGAGTGATAAGAGTATAACATAACAATTATAATCAAACCAATTCAATTTATCAATTTACATAACATGAAAAAGACATTGTTATTTAGTGCTGCCTTGGCTTTTGCCATGAGTGCAAGCGCACAGGTCAAATTGACAAAGGACAATATAGAGGAAGTCCTGAAGGCAATGACCACAGAAGAGAAAGTAGACCTTTGTGTTGGTGGCGGTTGGGGTAGCATGGTTGCAGCTTCTGTTCCAACAGGTTCAGATGAGAAATTAGTTCCAGGTGCAGCAGGTACCACCAAGGCTATCGCACGCCTGGGTATTCCTGCTACCGTATTGTCTGACGGCCCTGCAGGTTTGCGTATTAATCCTACTCGTCCAGGTACAACAAAGACCTACTATTGTACAGGTTTCCCTGTAGGTACCGTATTGGCTTGTTCATGGGATACTGAGATGGTTGAGAACCTGCTGAAGGCTATGGGTAACGAGGTTTTGGAGTATGGCGCTGACGTATTGCTGGCTCCAGGTCAGAACATTCACCGTAACCCATTGTGCGGCCGTAACTTTGAGTATTTCTCTGAGGACCCAATCTTGTCTGGTAAAATGGCTGCAGCATATGTTCGCGGTATCCAGAGCCAAGGCGTAGGTGTATCTGTGAAGCACTTTGCATTCAACAACCAGGAAGTGAACCGTAATGCAAACATCGCTCAGGTTAACCAGCGTGCTGCACGTGAGTTGTATCTGCGTAACTTCGAAATCTCTGTAAAGGAATCTGATCCTTGGACTGTGATGTCATCATACAACCAGGTGAACGGTGAGTACACCCAGCAGAGCCATGATTTGCTGACCACTATTCTGCGTGATGAGTGGGGCTTCAAGGGTATCGTAATGACCGACTGGGGTAACAAGGAAGGTACTGTAAAGGCTGTTCACGCTCAGAACGACTTGATGGAGCCAGGTTCTCCAAACGAGAACGAGCGCATCCTGAAGGCTCTGAAGGACGGTAGCCTGAAGATGGAGGATTTGGACCGTAACGTTCGCAATATGCTGAATTACATCGTTCGCACTCCTCGTTTCAACCACTATAAGTATAGCGATAATCCTGATTTGACCGGTCACGCAAAGTTGGTTCGTGAGGCTGCTACCCAGGGTATGGTATTGCTGAAGAACAAGGCTAACGCACTGCCTATGAAGGACGTGAAGAACGTAGCTCTGTTTGGTGCAACTGCTTATAACTCAATTGCCGGTGGTACCGGTTCTGGTAACGTAAACAAGCCATATATCCGCAACATCGACGAGGGTCTGACTGCAGCAGGTTTGACTCTGGATGCTCAGTTGGCTACCTATTATAAGGAGTATCTGCAGGCAGAAAAGGCTAAGACTGCCATTAACGCAGCTGGCCGTGGATTCGGAATCATGCTGGGTGATGCTGTTATTCCAGATCCTGCAATCGAGAAGCAAGCTATCAAGAACTCCGTAACCCGTAATGACGCTGCAGTTATCGTTATCGGCCGTAACGCCGGTGAGGGTGATGACCGCCGCATTGAGGACGACTGGAACTTGAGTGCAGCTGAGACTGCTTTGATCAATCAGGTTTGCAACATCTATCATCAGGAGGGTAAGAAGGTTTACGTAGTCCTGAACATCGGTGGTGTTATCGAGACTGCTTCTTGGAAGAGCCTGCCAGACGGTATCCTGTTGGCATGGACTCCAGGTCAGGAGGTTGGTAACTCTGTAGCAGATATCCTGACCGGTAAGGCTAATCCTTCCGGTAAGTTGTCAATGACTTTCCCAATGACTATCTTCGATCATCCTTCTACTTTCAATTTCCCATATGAGGGTCGTCAGCAGGCACAGCAGGGTCGCGGTTTCTTCATGGGTGGTCCTCAGAAGCCACAGCCAGTTAAGAACCAGGATTACACCGACTATGCAGAGGGTATCTGGGTTGGTTATCGTTACTTCAATACCGCTGATGTAGAGGTTTCTTATCCATTCGGCTTCGGTTTGAGCTACACCAACTTCGCATACAGCACACCTGTGGTTAAGGTTGGTAAGGACGGCGGTATCACCGCTACTATCACCGTTAAGAATACCGGTGATGTTGCTGGTCGTGAGGCTGTTCAGCTGTATGTAACTGCTCCTGATGGTGGCATGGTTAAGCCTGAGAGCGAGTTGAAGGCATTTGCTAAGACCAAGGAGTTGCAGCCTGGCGAGAGCCAGACTTTGACCATGTCTTGCAGCCCATACTATCTGTCTTCATTCAACGAGGGTGCTTCACAGTGGGAGACTGCTGCTGGTAAGTACACCGTTAAGTTCGGTGCTAACGCACAGGATATCCGCGCTACCGGTTCAGTTGTACTGAAGGGTCAGAACTGGAAGACCAACAATGCTTTGGCTCCAACAGCTCCTGTACAGGAAATGTCATTTGTGAAGTAATAAATCCCATAAAAAAGGGGGCTCTGCTGAGCCCCCTTTTTTTGTTATAATAAAAGACTATAAGGTATAAGTTCCTTCTACTAAGTTACCCATCGACCAGACACCACGCAGGTTGAGTGCCTTGTCCATAATCATCATATCTGCATCTTTTCCCAATTCCAAAGAACCTTTACGATCGTAAATGCCCATCACCTTGGCTGGAGTTTCGGAAGCCATGCGGATGGCATCCTCCAGTGGAATTTCTGCAATGTGAACGCAAGTACGGATTAATCGGTCCATTGTAGCAATACTGCCAGCCAAAGCCGAACGGTCTGCTAACTTACAAACACCATCCTCAATGATGACACGTGGGTCAAAGTTGTCTTTACTGTCACTGGCAGTACAAGCCAAAGCATCAGTAATAAGACAGCAGCGTTCCACTCCCTTCAACTTATGAACCAACTGCAGGATAATAGGTGGCACATGAATACCATCAGCAATTACTTCTACTGTAAAATCGTCAATCAAGTATACACTTTCTACGGTTCCCTCATGCTTGTACTCGTGGTACTTGTGAAAACCAGGCATGGCATTGTAGAAATGAGTTGCGTGGTTGTATCCACTATCATGGGCACGCTGAACCTCTTTATAGCCAGCTCCTGTATGGGCAATAGCCGCAACGATACCCTTAGAGCGAAGATATTCGCCCAACTGAGGAACACCATTTACCTCAGGTGCTGCATCTACACGACGGATACAAGGATATTTCTCAAACAATGGGATATATTCTTCAGGCTTTGGCTCAATGATATATTCTGGAATCTGTGCACCAGCCATTTTCAGACTGAAATATGGTCCCTCTAGATGCAGGCCCATAACCGGGCTGTTTGGATCTTCCATCATTGCTGTACAAGTCTCAGCTGCCGCTTCAATCATTGGATAAGTGGACGAAGACAAAGTTGGGAATATCGCTGTCGTACCATGTTTCATGTGCGCTTTGACAGCCACTTCAAATGCTTCGCGAGTACCTTCCATGAAGTCACGTCCACCACCACCGTGAACATGCAACTCGATACCTCCAGGAACCAGATGAAGTCCCTTAACATCGATAATGTCGGCACCGATGATGCCTAAGTTACAAGGGGTTATAGAAACAATTTTGCCATCGTCAACCAGCAAGGAAGAATCGTCCATCCATCCATTCGGGGTGAGGATGTGCGCGTGAATGAATTGTGTTAGCATTATTATTCGATGATTTATGGTTTTACTCTGCAAAGGTAGCCTTTTTTTTGAATCATTGCACTGATAAGGAGGAAAAAATAAAGAAACCGACCACGTAATCGCTACGGAGCCGGTTTCCCGTTATTTACACTACTAAAAATGTTTTCTTATATGGTTTACGTAATCAGAAATTCAATGCAGTGCAATACAAAACATAACTAACTAATAATTTAATCTACACTGCAAAGTTACGCCTAATCACTAAGTATTGCAATCGCAAAATATAGGTATTTTTTACGCTCCAGAGTAACTGTGCATACCTCCTAGCAGGTAGTTTACACCGAAATATGTCATCAGAATGCTAGTGAAGCACAGCAACATATACCAGTGGAATGCTGTAGCGCTGCGGGTGATGGGAAGACTGTGTTTGTGGAAAACCATTCCATAGAGCAGGAACGAGACCAAAGCCCAGGATTCCTTGGGGTCCCAAGACCAGTAACTGCCCCAAGATACATTGGCCCAAACAGCTCCTAAGAAGATACCCACACCCAGACAGAAAGTGGCAGGATAGAGTAGGATGCGGCTGATGACCGTGAGTAGTTCTACTTGTTCCCTGTTCTTCAGACATAGTGCCAAAATTGCATTAATGGCCGTGAAGGCAAATAGGGCATACGAGAACATGATGAGAGACACATGGCTGCTGAGCCAGGGCGAGTTGAGCACAGGCATGAGCGGTGTGATTTGTGGGTTCATCTGTCCTAAATAAGCAACCAGCAAGGTGAAACCCGATAGAATGAAACCGAAGGACAGAATATACGGCAGTTTGCGGTAGAGTGCACAGGTGATGATCAGCACGCTCAATGCAATGAACTGCATCGTTTCATATCCGTTGCTGAGCGGAATACGACCGGCAATATACCACCGCAGGGCATAGGCTACCAGCATGATGAGTGTGATCGGCCAGATTAAAGCACGGAAAGGCCTGTCGTTTATATAACCAAGAGGTGTTTTGTTCAGTAACCGGTACAGAAAGACAAAAAAGCACAAAAAACCTAGTGTAAGATTGGCCATAAAGAGAATCTTACTGAAATTAGCTTTGTTATACAGCACTTCAGCCTTAACTCGAATGTCGGAAAGACGCTGAACGCTGCCATCCTCAGGAAGAGCCTGCACTAATGTGCCTTCGCTTAGCATGAGGATTAGGCCAATTTTTTCATCTACTTCCTGAATTCCTTTGGCTAGTTTGCTGTTGGTGCCCATCTCTTTTTCCCAAAGTCCTTGCAGTCGGTAACTGCCGTCAGCGTTGAACAGATCTTCCAAAGCACAGTAGTTGCCTTGGATGCCCAATTCTGCCTTCAGTTCCTCACTCTTCATCTTAATCATCGGCTCCTTCTGCCATTCCGATGGGTACATCATCCAGCCGATGAGAACCTGCTCGGCTGATAGGTTCTTGTATGAAGGCTTTCCATACAATTTCTGAGTAAAATCACGTGCCAAGGTATTGAGTGGCATCACACGGTCGTTGTATATTACTTGCTTGTACCCCATGGAATCTGCCTGCTGGCGGTTTACCACCTGAAGGGAGTCTGCCTGCATGTTGAGGCTTGTTAGAAACAAGACACCCAGGATTCCGCCGCGTTTCAGCAACGGATGTGATAACAATGAACGCAGTTCGGAACGGCGGTGGAATAGTACGGCAATCATTGAGAGGGTAAGCAAAGCATAACCAGTATAAGTGAGTGGCGTGCCGTAAGGATCGTAATTGACACTGAGCCATGAACCCAGGCTGTCCTCGTCGTACGAACTCTGGTACAGACGATACCCATCCACTTGCATGATATGGTTCATGGAGATGGTTCCTTGTACCATTGTTGCTCTTTCCTTTCGGCAGGACAGTTCACTGACATAATCCATTGGCGCCTCAGTACCCGGATAACAGACAATGTGGAAACTGTTCAGTTGTGCAGTAAAAGGCAAGGGGTGCAGATGGCCGTCCTCGGTTAGAAAACGGTCCATAGGCTCGCCTATACGCAGATGCAGCATGCCTTTCTGGCTAGTAAGACTGGTGGTAAGTGCTCCGCCAAGGATGAGTACAAAGGCCAAATGAAGTCCCCAGGATGCCCAGTTCAATGCATGACGGAAACGGAATAGAATAATACCACCCAAAAGAACGACAGCAGTCCAAAGGCATTGGAACCAGAAGGCATGGTAAATGGTTTCCTGGGCAGTACGCGTGCCCCAGAATTCCTCGACCAGTGTAGCTATGCCGATGGCAATGACTACAAACAACAGCAGAAGAAATGGAACAAACGATTTGATTCTCTGCATGTTAATAATCACGGTAAGCCCCGTTGCTACGTTCTGCTACTGCAATGCATTCCATCTCTATCAACCATGTTGGACGACATACAGGAGCTAGAGTGATAACGGTAGGTATATCAGGAAAACGCTCCTGAAACATGCCTTTTACGGTTTGGTAATCGCAAATGTCACGCAAGTAAACAACGATTTGCATAACATCCTGAAAACCGCTCTTGCCTTCTTCCAATAACTTATCCACGTTCTCCCACATTCGCTGGGTCTGCTTTACAATATCGCCCACGTGCAGCACATTGCCCTTATTATCAATACTGGCAGTTCCGCTGATGTATAGGTGAGCTCTATCACCGTATTCAACCACAGTACCACGTTCAAAAGTAACTCCATACTGGTAGGTTGGATTCAGGTGTGTAGGAGCGTACAGATAATATTGTTGCTGAGGATTGAATCCTGTCAGTGCATAGGTGCCCAACTGCACTATGGCTTTTGTGTCGGCAGGAAGACCGCCAATACCCGTACTGCTAATATAATGTGTATGTTCTGTCAATCCCATTTGGGTGAATAGCTCCTTGCGGGCCTTGACCATCCCCATGTATTGTATATCCACATCGCGTACAAAGAACCAGGTGCGGATACAGTTGTCTGTCATGTTGGCATTGAACTGGGTTAGTGTGTTCTGGTAAGTTTTCATGACCGATTCGGTCTGAGCATAAGAATCGCCATGTCCATCCACCAGTCCCATCTGGTAGATATGCTGATAACCGTTATGCTCCGATACTGTAGCTCCGTGCTGCTGGCTGACCGTGGTGCCTTTGGTTAGGTATATCCAAACAGCCACCTTGCTGCCATCCAGGCAAGGTTGCTGGATGTATGAAACAGCACACGTAGGATCCTGCTTCATCAGTGGCTGTTGGTTCGTGGCATCGCTCAGAAAATATCGTTTCATGATAGGTTTGGCACCCTTCATTTCATCGTCCTGCAACAGGCAATCCTCAGCCATATAGAGACGAGCTAACTGTTCGTTGAACATTTCACCACGGGTATCTACGTGTAGTATGGCATGAATTTCCTCTACCTTGCCAACTGGGGCAAAGGATGAAATCTCAGCCTTGACACCGATTGTTTCCCAATTTATAAATCGTCTATTCATCTTGTCTTGTTATTCTGTAGCGCCATTGTTAATCCAGTTGCTGATCATTGTCAGTATATTTTCGTTTACCATCTCGGTGGTGTGGTCGTAATGCCACTTGCCATCGGTGGAAATATCACGGGTCAGTGCCTGATACAGGATACTGTTCTCTGCATCGCCAGGCAGGACACGCATCATTTCCGGTGCTTTTTTTGATTCCCTATTTACGATATTGTCGTAGCTCTTTCCCTCAGTCAGGTATAATCCTGCCGCAGCACTGGTACTGCCTCCGTGACAGTTGGCACAGGTGGTATTGAATACCTGCTGCTGGATAGTGTTGAACTGACTGGCGTTCAACTCTCCCACATCCAGTCGTATGGTGTCGCCCGCTGCATCGGCAATGTTGATGGATGCCAGTGTTACCACATGCTTGCGTAGTGAGTTGGTTACGCACAATTCTATTCTCGTTGCCTCAGTGGGAATGTTGGATAACGTCATATTAACCGTTCCATTAGCGGATGGCAGGTTTTTCTGTACTACGGCATAGTCACTTTCATCGGTAAATCCGGCTAGGGCTACCGTGTACTGACTGCTCCAATTACGGATGCCTGTGATTTCCCCGGTCAGCTTTGCCACATATCCTTCAGTTTGCGGTGTAACATTATTCTCCGGTATCAAACCGTCATCGCATGCACCGCACAGTAAGATTCCCACAAGAAGGGTGAACGTAAAAGATATTCGTTTCATGGCTGTCACCGCTTAGAAGGTGTATTGCAACATCACAGTGGCAGAATGCTTGGCAATGCCCAGATCGTCATTGTCACGATCCAACTGAGTGGCATGACCTGTTCTTCCGATATATTGGTACATGGCCTGCAGTTTCAGATTGCATCCACGGAAGAAGTAATTCACTCCTACAGCAGGCATATTCAGCATACCGTCCTTGGTGGAACTGTTACGATCCATAAAGTCATATCGGGCTGCCAATTGCACCTGCGGAGCCACAAAATAGCCGGCTTGCAGATAGCCACCCCAGAAGTTGTACGTTTCGTTAATCTTCTGACGTTTGGTAAAGCCCACGTTCATGTAGTAGGCCTCGGCACCGATATACCATCTCTTGTACAGCATAGCAAACTCTAATCCAGCACGGAAGTCATTGGTACTTTCACTCTCGCTCTCCACATTGATGGAACTGCTGGCAGCTAACATCCACTTGTCCTCGTTCAGTCGGTTAGGGTTGCCCTGTGTAGTTGGCATGATACCTTTTGGCATGTAGGCCAAGCGACCTGCATATAGCAATGAAGGAATATGCCAGTCATCACTCAGTGTCTTCGAAGCACCATTCTGACCTGCTCCTGTACCGTTCCAAAGTCCCAGGTCATAGCCCCATTTCTGTGCCAGCACACCATGGATCTCAACACCCAGATCCCAACCTGTCATGAACTTTGGGGTTACCGCATTCAGTGAATGAGGCAGGATGACACTGGCTGTCATAGAGGTAGGAACCTGTGGCATCAGTGTCTCACCCAATGTGGTGAGGAAGCCGTGTTGGAACGGTGTTTTCATTTTACCGATTTTGACGGCTAGGCCATCGTTTAATTTCACATCAAACCAGGCTTGTTGCAATAGAGCACCACCGCTTCCTGCAGCATTGATAGCCAGGTTAAAGGTTACTTTGTTGAACGCCTTTCCCTGAAATCCCATGATGGCATAGGGTATAGAAAAACCCGAATTAGCGATGTTGTCTTGGTTGTATGCCTTGTCCAAGCCCTCATCGTCATAGTAATTGAAATTGACAGCACTCTGAATCAAACCATAGGGCTTGAATGTGAAATCTCCACGAGGAGACTTTACAGTAAATCCCTCATTTCCATTCAAGGATACAATTCCGTTTTCAGCATTTTCCTCTACTTGAGCCATTGCGCCCAATGGCAGTATTGCCAACATGGCAATTGCAAATATCTTTTTCATTCTATTCGTGTGCAAAGTTAGTAAATTAAAGTGAATTCAAGAAAGCAATCAAGGCTTCTCTATCCTTCTTGTTCATCTTTTTGAACAAATTCTTGGATGCCTCGCCCTCGCCACCATGCCATAGGATGGCTTCCTGCAGATTGCGCGCACGCCCATCGTGCAGGAAATAGGTATGCCCGTTGACCTTTTGTTGAAGACCGATGCCCCAAAGTGGAGTGGTACGCCATTCGTTACCACGGGCCAGACCACTGACATAATTATCGTTGAGCCCAACGCCCATTATCTCGCTTCCCATATCGTGCAACAGGTAGTCGGAATATGGATGAATGGTCTGTCCGCCCAGCCAAGGCAATTCTGTACCGTTCAGCAGAGTTGCTCCACGAGGACGAGTGTGTAGGGTTGTAACATGGCACAAGTGGCATTTGGCCTGATAGAACATCTCCTCACCCCGTTTAACTATAGGGTCATTGACGTTACGGCGAGCCGGAACACCCAAAGCATGCATGTACAGGTCCACATCCTCCATATCTTCGGTGCTGACCTCCAACTGGTCATAGCTTAGTCCCATCATGCTTCCTTGCGACATCTGCAGCTGTCCTTCACAGATCTCTTCCGGATAGCGACTGTTGGTGACACCCATGTCACTGCTGAATCCCAATTCCACAGTCAGATCGGCATGCTGGGCCTTATTACCGGATAATCCTAATTGTCTGATACCACGTTCGGTGATGTAGTTGGCCTTACCACTGATACCATATTCAGGGTAATTACTCTTGGCTGCCAGTGACTCGATCTCGTTACGGTCCAGTGCCATCATCTGTCCCATACCTACGTGCCGTAGCGGAATACGTACCGTGCAGAATAAATCTTCGGGCCTAATGTCATCTGCATACCAGTCGGTAATGGTATATTTGGGGTAGCAGAGTTCGTATTTTTCACCGTCAGGGAATGTACCTGTCTCGTAATTAAAATCCACTTTCAACTTGCCTTCTGCCTGAACGCCATAAATGGCCTGATCGTGAATAACACGTCCATAATCTGGGAAGAAAGCACCGTTCTTGCGGGTGACATAAATGAGCATGGAAGAGAATCCGTATGAACCGGATCCTCCCTCCCAAATGCCAGGCTTGGTTCGTCCAGCATTACGATGGCAACTTCCACAGGAGTAGCCAGCATAGACAGGACCCAGACCTCCGCCATAATTGTTACTGCTGGTACGCACGTCATCGTACAACTTGTCCCCTCGGAAAAAACGGGTACGGTATTTGCCCGAGAGCCAGTTCGCATCCGTATCAAATGATACAGAGGAATTGGTAAAGAGGGTAGATGTTCCAGCCGAGAGTGCCCAACCTTTGGGAACCTCGATGTCGGTTACATCCAGTCCCTCTTCCTGACAAGAGGTACATAATGTGGCAATCAGCCCTACCGAAAGGTAGAATAATTTGTACATCATAGAGTAGTGTATAATGAAAACGGAATAGAAAGATTCTCTAATTAATGAATGGTGCGAGCCTTACCGTCCTTAAAAAGCAAAAATTCCAAGGTATGGAAACCACGTACACTCTGTGCAGCCTCGATGGCATCATCATCATCACCATCGTTCCAGTTCAGGTTTTCATATTTGCCTGAGTTTAAGATATTAACGATAGCATCCTGATCCAAAGGCCAGCTATCCATGTTTGGATCCAAGCCTAATTCATCGACAGGACCGAACAGAAAAGCCTCGCTGGTCTCCCATGGCATACGTGCGGTGAGCCATGCCTCGCAAGCTTTTTCAAACAGTGCATTGCTTGGATTGGCAGCGAAAGCCTTAACTGCGTCAGCCAATGCCTTGTTATTCTGTTTTAATTCTGCATAAGTAGGCATTACCACATTATCCACGTAGTTCTTCACTACTGCTTCCATGGCAGCCTCATTCAGATCAGTCTGGTCAATGAAACTGCTGGTCTTAGCCAAGATCTCATTCAGTTCGCTACAAGCCTCCATAGCATCCTGAGCCTCGCGACTGTTGATGTTGTTGCGGAAAGGCTGAGGTATGGCATCAATGGCATCGTAAGCAGCCTGAATAGCATCCTTAACTTCCTGATCCAATTCTGGATTTGCTTTTCTGATTAGTTCAGCCATGGACGCCTCTGCAATGTTCTCATCACGGCTGCCATAATACGAATTGCGGACCGAAATGATGTTGTTCTTATAGTCATCGCGAGAATGCCAACTGTACCAAGACTCCACGGCATATAGAGCTTCGGTAGTCTTACCTTGGATATATAGATTGTATGGGTCACCAATCTTCGCATCGCCTACCTCACCGGCGATATCACAGCAACCTTCTAGAATCTGCTCCAGAGCTTCTTTATTATCCAACCCCTTGAAGTAATCCTTGTAGGCCTTTCCATTTTCGAAACTGATTTCCCAATTGTTGTACAAGGTTGCAGCATCGGCTTCAAGAAGACTGGCAACTTGTGTCATATAATTACACCAGCTGGTTGCATTCTTTGTGCTAAACTCAATATTAAAACTATCCTCCTGATCTTGGTTATTGTTTTGATTGTTGTTCTGGCTAGGAGGGGTAACGGGTTCATTTTTGTCCTCTGAACTGCAAGCCGAAAGGGAAAGAGCGCTGGCAACCAGTGCCATAGCCCATAAATAAGTCTTTTTCATATTACAAATGTTTATAATTGTTTATTTACTAAGGAACCATCCTATGTAAGCTACACCGATGGAAAATTCATTCTCACTATTGTATTTTGACGTGCCGAATATTCTCTGGGTACCAATCTGTCGGGAAGAAAAATCAGCCTTGACCACCAGATTGGGACGTGCGAACCAGTTGGCACCGACTACCCACTTGCTGACTTGGCAACGTGGATCGACAGTTTGTCCGGCTTCACCTTTTTCTTGGGTGTTGAAGTATTCGTAGCGGACAAACGGATAGATGACAGGCACATTTCCCTTGATCATTTTGCTTACGTTCACGCCAGCTTCTGCGCCATATGCCAGGGCATTCTTGGCCACCTTGCGCATAGCACCATGGTGATAATTTGAACTGTTGGATAACGAAACACTGCTTATACCAGCCGAGTTGGTCAAGTCACCATATATAACATTGGCACGGGCGGTAATCCATGTGTTTTTATACTGAGCATCTGCCGAATAGATACGGATGGGTGCCTTGCCAAACTTGGCATATTTGTAGGGCTTGTCGGCATTGGACGCCGTATTGGCACAATAATAGAAAGAGGCTCCCATGCGCAAGCCCGGTACTCCCACGTAATCCAAACGTGCCACATAGGCAGGTGAGGTAAAACAATCCTCCTCGAACAGACCTTGTTTTCCATCTGCAACCCAGTGGTCACGGCCGAATCCATCAGCATTCAGACCAGCAGTGACCATGGCCTGGTAGTTGAATGCACTGAATCCGCGTCCGAATGAACCGAAAACCTGCAAACCTGTCTCGTGCCAGGTAGAGGGCAACAGGGTTGTTTCGCCTTCGGGTCGAACGGTGCCGAAGAAATTGATGGGTTCGTGGTGTGAATTGGTAAGACCGACTGGGACTATCATGTGTCCGGCACGAACATTGAAGGCACGATGAATGAGTCGGGTAATGTGGAACTGTTCGATAGCCACTTCGCCACCCTTTTCCATTTCGGTTTCATATTCCAGATTCTCGGAACTTTCCAATTCTGTTTCAAGACCAACACCACCTGATTCAAACTCAATCTCCGCACCCAGAATCCATTTAGGACTGAATTTATAGTCGAGCGCCAGTACAAAACGGGGAATGGAAATCGTATTACGGTTCTCCTTGGAATTGCCGGCAGAAGTGCCGTTGAATCTGTTCTTGCCATAATCCATGAATTTGGAGACCATCTCGCCATAGCCTCCCAGACGGAATGATTGATACTGGCTGTATTCATCGGTGCTGGAAGGACGTTCGGATGCTTCCTGTGCAAAAACGGTGAAAGGCCCTGAAATGAAGGCCAACAGCAGAGCTCCTTTCTGTAAAATGTTATTCTTTATCATTTTAAATGTTTTCTATTTTTACGACTGCAAAGGTACGCTGACACTTGCAAGTGTGCAATACCCAAAAAAATGTATAATTTTTAACCACATTTAGGGATTGTATGAATGGGAAAAATGCACTAAATTTGCAAGCGAATAATCATTAGTAGGTATTAAGCATTTAGGGTATGTATCAGTTGTCAGATAAGATGAGTGACGTAATCAGTAACGATTATAAGTTGCTACAGGTAATGAGCCGTTTTGGCCTGTCTTTGGGATTCGGTGACCGCAGTGTGGAGGAAGTATGCCAGAACAGTGGAATCGATGCCCAGACCTTTCTGGATGTAGTGAATTTCCTGGCTAACGGAAATATTCCAGCGGGACGGATAGAATACCTGAAGATTCCTACATTGGTATCTTATCTAAAGAATGCACATACTTATTTCCTGGATTTTAAGTTCCCCAATATACGCCGCAAATTGATTTCCAGCATTGACTGTTCGGTAAACAATGAAATAGCCTTTCTTATTCTTAAGTTTTTTGATGCTTTTGTGGAAGGCGTGCGCAAGCATATGCAGTACGAAAATGAAAAGGTGTTTGTATATGTGGAAGGTCTGCTGAACAACAAACTTACCAGCAATTACAATATTCATGTCTTTGCCAGTCATCACGATGATGTGGAGGAGAAACTGAAGGAACTGAAAAACATCATCATCAGCTATTACCCAACTACAGCTGATAATAATATATTCTATTCGGTGCTGTTTGACATTTACACTACCGAGGAGGATCTCCGCAATCACAATTTGGTGGAAAATCGCCTATTCATTCCTGCTGTGTCGCTGTTGGAACGTGAGGTTAGCAAGCATTCGGCCACTTACAAGGAAGAGAGTCAGAATGAAGAGGAAGAGGGACTGTCAAAGCGCGAAAAGGAAATCCTGACTCTGGTAGCTAAGGGTATGGCAAATAAAGAGATAGCCGATGTGCTTTGCTTGTCTATCCACACCGTACTTACTCACCGCAAGAATATAGCCCGAAAACTGCAAATCCATTCATCAGCAGGTTTGACCATCTATGCTATTGTCAATAAATTGGTCAAACTGGATGAAATCAAGGATCTTTCCATGCTTTAGTCCCCAAAAACTTTGGCGGGTCGTTAAAAATCCGTAATTTAGTGCCGTTTTTACATACACTAAATACCATGGAAGAGAATTACGACATTGAAATCCAAAAGTCAGCACAACGCGTGTTTGATGTGATGGCTCCTCGCATTACTGCCGAGGAAATGGAACAGCTAAAGAAATCCTACGAATTTGCCCGTGAGGCACACAAGGATCAGCGACGCAAATCGGGCCATCCTTACATCATTCATCCAATTGCAGTGGCACTTATTGCAGCTGAAGAATTGAAGTTGGATTTGCATAGTGTTATGACTGCATTCCTCCATGATGTGGTGGAGGATACTCCCCATACAACTGATGAAATTGAGGATCTGTTTGGCGTGGATGTGGCTTTCTTGGTAAATGTAGTGACCAAAAAGAAGAAGACTACCTATAAGGCATCCAAGCAGGTTGATAATTTCAAGCAACTGTTGGATTCCATGCATTATGATATCCGCGCTCTGATGGTAAAATTAGCAGACCGCCTTCACAATATGCGAACTCTTGCCAGTATGCGTCCAGACAAGCAGATGAAGATTGCTGGTGAGACTGATTATTTCTATGCTCCTCTAGCCAACCGACTGGGACTTTTCGATGTGAAGACCGATTTGGAGAATCTGGCTTTTAAATATCGTTGCGAAACGGAATATAATGATATTGAACGTGATTTAAGCGAAGACGAAGCTGCGAATAAGGACCGTTTGAATCTTTTTGTTGAACAGATCAACAATATCCTTTCAATGAACGGTATATATGGAAAAGCAGAAGTGTTTTACCGTCGCCCTTATAGTATTTGGCGTAAAATGAAATCAGAAAATGTTGATTTCAAACATGTAGAACATAGATATTACGTGCGCGTTACCTTTACGGGAAGTGATGTGGATTTGCCAGAGAAGAGTAATTGTCTTCGAATATATTCCATGTTGACAGACCGGTTTAAGGAAAAACCTCATAGCTTTTACAATCAGATTGACCAGTCAAAGGAAAATGCATACAAGTGTATTCAGGTAAAATTACTGAGCGATGAGGGTATCTGGGAAGATGTGCAGATTTGTTCAGACCAAATGGTGGCTGTCTCCAAGTTAGGCTGTATGGCTGAACTTCAGGGTGGTAATAATGTGCAATCCTGGATGAAGCGTTTCAAGATGGTATTAGAGGATATGGCCAATCAGTCTTTGGAAGGAAACTATATGGATAGCATCGTTTCTACCTTGTATTACGATGATATTATGGTGTTTACTTCTGATGGTCGTGCGTTTATTTTGCCTAAGGGAGCAACTGTTCTTGATTTGGCTTTTGAATTGGATGCCTATACCGGTTTGCATGCAAAATATGCTCATGTCAATGGACGATTATCGTCTGTCAAGACTGTTCTTAAGAGAGGAGATTGCGTTGAGATTGGGCTTGGAAAGACATTGAAAGTACAGCGGGAGTGGCTGGATTGCGTTGTGACTTATAGTGCCAAGCGCTCAATCCGAAAGGCTGTCAAACTCATGGAAAAAGAAAGTGCGATAGGGCGCTGTCCGATATGTCAGCCTATTCCTGGAGGAGATATTGTGGGATTTAAAGAACTGAATGGCCGAATTACAGTGCACCGCAAAAGTTGTCCTTCCATTATTGAACAGGCATCTCAATTGGGTGACAGTATTGTGAATGTGGAGTTCAAGGAAGACCCGAAAATTCAGTATCCGGTAACCGTGGCAATTCGTGCCATTGACCGCTACCATCTGTTGATGGATATTATTGAAGAAATCAGTAATCGCTTGCATTTGTCAATTGATTCGTTAACCACAACCACCAATGATGAGATTGTTGAGAGTACCATTACTTTCTATGTCCATTCTGTTGGTGATTTGGTCAAAGTGTTGGAGCATCTGTATCACATTGAAGGCGTAGAAGAAGTCAAGGGTGTTGATATCCGATAAATAAAAAAGGTGTACCAAACGGTGCACCTTATTATTATTTTTATTGTTCCAGAAGACGCAACTGAGCTTCCAGCATTTCCAACCGTGGCATGGTGAATCCGTGCTCGCGTGCTATTTTTATGGGCCGTGTGTACAGGTATTCAATCTCCATCTTTCGGTGGAAATCAAAATCCAGTTTCATGGAAGGAGAGTAGGGTACCATATCCAGGGTGAACTGAATCATTTGGTCTGCATAATCCTCACCAATTGTTTTTATCCCGCATGCCCATGCAGCGTGAATGACCTCCAGCATCTGGTTACGTATTACCTGGCGCATCTGAGGCACAGCCAGTAAATGGTTGGTTTGTGTGTTCATCGCTACGGTCATACCGTTGAAAGGCATGTTCCATACAGCTTTGCGCCATCTCGCCTCGTGGTACTCTACATCGTTAGTGGGTATCTCCGCATTTCGGAAATCATTGAGCAATTGCTCATATCTTTCCTTGTCAGTGCAGGAATAGTTGCCCAGATTAATGCTGCCGTAGCATTGATGATCCACAACACCTGGCTTGGTCTTTGCTGAACAGATAAATGCCAATCCGGCTACCAGTTGAACCGTTGGGAACATCTGTTGTACATCCTCTTCCACACCAAGTCCGTTCTGGATGAGTAGGACAATGGTTTTTTTGCCTATCAGTGGAGGAAGAAGGGTGGACAATTTATGATTGTTGATGGTTTTTAGACCTACAATGACAACGTCTACAGTGGGCATAAGTGATGTGGTGTTGTAGACTGGGATGTCATTCAAATGAAAATCACCATTGCACGAATTGACCTGCAAGCCATGTTCTTTAACAAACTCATAATCGCTACGTAGCAGGAAATGAACCTCATTACCCGCTTTTGACAACTTGGCGCCAAAGTATCCGCCAACAGCGCCACAACCTACAACTGCGTATTTCATCTTATTCTCTTTTATGCTGATAAATGTAGAAATGAAGCAGAAAAAGCGTGCCTGATTGACACGCTTTTTACAGTCGGGGTGAGCAGACTCGAACTGCCGACCACACGCCCCCCAGACGCGTACGCTAACCAACTGCGCCACACCCCGGCTTAAATCGGTTGCAAAAATAGCGCTTTGCCCGTCAATAACCAAACTTTTCTGTTGAATTTTGAGACTAACATAGGATTATTTTGTAACTTCGCAACCTATTAGTAAGAAAAGGTAAAATGATATATTTAATAACTCCACCTGAGCAGGAAGTAAAGGAACAGGAGATAATTCTGCCAGCTTCAAAAAGTGTCAGCAACCGTGCTTTGTTGATACGGGCATTGGCACACAGCAATGCAACACTTTCCAATGTTTCAGATTGTAATGATACTAAGGTGATGCTGGCAGCATTAAGGGATAATCCTGAGGTGGTCGATATTGGTGCTGCGGGTACTGCTATGCGTTTCCTTACAGCATATTATGCTTTGCAGGAAGGAGAAACTCATATTTTGACCGGTAGCAAACGTATGCAGGAACGCCCTATTGCTCCCTTGGTTAATGCTTTGCGGGAATTGGGTGCAGAAATTACTTACGAGAAAAATGAAGGATTTCCTCCTCTCCGTATTGTAGGCCATAAACTGAAAGGCGGTTCTATTGAGGTTCCCGGAAATATCAGCTCGCAATACATCTCTGCTATTCTGATGATTGCTCCCTATTTGGATGAGGAGCTGGAACTTACGCTGACGGGTAATATTGCATCTTTACCTTATATCAATATGACCATCAAAATGATGTGTCATTTTGGAGCCGATGCCGGTTGGTCATGCCGTAATACCGTATATTGCAAAAAGAAACCATACGAGGTTAAGGATTATACTGTGGAACCGGATTGGAGTGCCGCATCTTACTGGTTTGAGATGCTGTCGCTTTCAGGGACAGGCTTTCCGCTTTTGAAATCTGTACGTCTTCCTCTGTTAAGCTATAAAAGCCTGCAGGGAGATAGGGAAATCCGTGACTTGTTGGAAAAGGGTTTGAAGATGGTATCTTTCGATGATAAGAATCATTTGTTGAAGGCTAATTTCAGAAACCCAACCACATCATTACTGCGATGTGATTTTACGAATATTCCTGATATAGCCCAAACCATGGTGGTAGCTTGCTGTATGCTGGATATCCCATTTTTGTTCTATGGTCTTGAGAGCTTGTATATTAAGGAAACAAACCGTGTGGAAGCATTGAAAAATGAACTATACAAGTTGGGATATGACTTAAGGGATGATGGCAAGGGAACTTTGATGTGGCAGAGAGGAAAACACCGAAGGAAAGTGAAACCGGTTATTCAGACTTATGAGGATCACCGAATGGCGATGGCTTTTGCTCCTTGCTGTTTAAAGTTTGATGAGATTCGTATAGCAAACCCGGAGGTGGTAAGTAAGTCTTATCCGAACTTTTGGGAAGATTTGAAATCGGTAGGCTTCAGAATTGACGAGATAGAAGAATGACTGTAGTTTTCATATTGTTGGCATTCCTGGCATTTGGATTCCTTTTGGCTTTATCTGCCGGATATTTGCGTAACCGGAAGATTGAGAAACAAATCGAGTCTGGTGAACTGACTGAATATCCCAGTATTAAACAAGTCGAGGATATGGAATGCTGTGGTCAGCATGAGACTTGTGAGAAGGATAGTTTGCTTGCCGCTGTAAGTAAGCAGATAGAATATTATAATGACGAGGAATTAGACCGTTTCCGGGGCCGCTCATCGGATGATTATTCAGAAGAAGAGTCGGAGGAATTCCGGGAAGTGCTTTACACTATGCGTGAGGAAGAAGTGGCCGGTTGGGTGCGCTCCCTCCAGTTGCGTGCAGTGGAACTGCCTGATGAACTGAAATCCGAGGTTTTCCTAATTGTAGGTGAACGGAGAATCGTATCTTGACAAACTGATATGGATATTTTACAATACACCTTTTTTCAGCATGCGTTGATTGGCAGTCTGTTGGCTAGCATACTGTGTGGAATCATCGGCACGTATATCGTGACTCGCCGTTTGGTTTTTATCAGTGGCGGTTTGACTCATGCCTCTTTCGGCGGTATTGGATTAGGGGTGTATTTTGGTTTTCCACCCATCTTGTCTGCTGCTATTTTTGCCATGTTGAGTGGCTTTGGTGTACAGTGGCTTCGGGCGAGAACTGATATGCGTGAGGATTCGGCCATTGCTATTTTTTGGACATTAGGCATGAGTGTCGGCATTATCTTTAGCTTTATGAGTCCGGCGTTTGTCCCAGATTTGTCCTCTTATCTGTTCGGCAATATTTTAACCATCTCTCAAACGGACATTTTGTGGCTGGCTGTTTTAACGTTGGTCTCTGTTTTGGCATTTATGTTCTTTTTGCGCCCCATTATGTATGTGGCATTTGATGAGCAGTTTGCCCGTTCACAGGGAATGCGTGTGAATCTTGTCGATTACTTGATGATGGCTTTGATTGCTCTCTCCATTGTGGCTTGTCTGAGAATGGTGGGCATCGTATTGGTCCTTTCATTATTAACCATTCCTCAAAGTACGGCTAATCTGATTACACTGAATTACAAGCATATGATAGGATATTCCATCTTGATTGGTTACATCAGTTGTTTGGGAGGACTGTTTTTCTCTTATGCTTACAATGTGCCATCAGGAGCCAGCATTATCTTTGTCTCAATCCTGATTTATGCCGTTTGCAAGTTGGTTACTACATTCATAAAACATTAAGATTATGGAAATAAGAATAAATTCACTGGATAATATTCGCGAGTCTGCTGTGGAGTTTGTTAAAGCCATGGGTGACAATACTGTATTTGCCTTTTACGGCAGCATGGGAGCGGGTAAGACAACTTTCATTAAGGCAGTATGCGAGGTGCTTGGTGTGGAGGATGTCATCAATTCGCCAACCTTTGCCATTGTCAATGAATACAGAAGCAATTCCGATGAATTGATTTATCATTTTGACTTTTATCGGATCAAGAAACTGGAAGAGGTTTACGATATGGGTTATGAGGATTATTTCTACTGTGGAGCATTGTGCTTCATAGAATGGCCGGAACTTGTAGAGGAATTGTTGCCGCTGGATTCCGTAAAGGTCAGCATTGTAGAACAATCCGATGGTACAAGACTAATCACCTTCTAATATAAGGAAAGGCATCCGAAAGGATGCCTTTTTATCTTTTTGTAGAAAGTTCAATGCCGCACGATTCGCATTGTGCACCCATTGGAGGGTTCTCCTTATCTACTCTGACTGTTATGCCGGTGATTGACGGGAATTCCAAATAAAGTCTTTTGGCTATTCTGCCGGCTACATGCTCTAGAAGCTTGGATGGCATTTGCATCTCTTCCTTTACAGAATTATAGATGTCTGCGTAACTGACAGTTCCTGCCAGATCATCCGTCTCTACCGCTTGGGAATAATCTGTGTCAATATGTAGGGTGACTAAAAAATACGTTCCTACCATATTCTCCTGAGGCATTACCCCATGATAGGCGTAGAAACGTATTTTTTCCAAATGTATCGAAGTGTGTTCAATCTGCATGATTGGATTTATTCGTCTTCCTTGATGTATTTTTTCAGTGCTCTCTCCACACCATCTTTCCAACTGTTGATAGAGTCTCCGTCAAATTGAAGGCTGTCAACCATCTTGACCACCTGCTTCACAGGCACACGGTAACGAAGAACGCCAGATATCAGTTTGGCATAGTTCCAGTATTCTTTGTTGAACTTTTCCGACAGTCCCTCAATGGTAGTCTTGTAGCCTCTTTTGTTTTGGAACTGGAAATCATAGCGCTTGACACCGTTCTCATCGAAGTTCTTCACGATTTTACCACTAACCACAGATTTAGGTAAGGAGATTCCTTCTTCATCATCCAATACACCGGTGAAAATCTCATATGGGTAACCGTCTAGCAGACCTACAAATGCCACCCATTTTTCTTTATTATTCTGAAAACGGACAACATCACAATCCAAAACTCTTGGACGTACTTCTGTTACGGGTAATTGCTTGTAAACTGGACCCTCCTTGGGGTTGGTAGACGACTCTTGCTCTGCCATAGTAGTGGTAGTTACGGTTAATTCAATACATAAACTAATTCTCCATTTATTACAATCGTATAGATGGAAGAATTGACGGATAAAAAAATGTAGAAGTTGTGTGACATATCCAATCAATTCTTTTGCAAAGATAGAAAACAATGATGAATGAACAAAATTTTGAAAAGGAAAATAATGGAACTTAACGAAAGTTTTCCATTTTGATTGCTCTTCTTGCTGAAAATGAATTGTTTTTTATAAATCGATCGACCGAATAGTTGCCAAAAATGCAAATTTGTCATTTGGCTATGGTTGTGGTTGTGGAAATTTTTGTATCTTTACAAAAGATTTAAAATTGTAAATTATGGAGAGTGTAAAAAATCGTGTTTCTATCCGTAAATATTCGGAAAAGAACATTTCAGATGAGTTGCTGACTCAACTTTTAGAAGAAGCGGAAAGAACTCCAACTATGGGCAACTTGCAATTATACAGTGTGGTGGTTACTCGCAGCGAAGAAGGAAAAAAGAAATTATCTCCTCTTCATTTCAATCAGCCTATGGTTATGAATGCCCCTGTGGTATTGACATTTTGTGCTGATTTTCGCCGTACCACCCAGTGGTGCAAATACAGAAAGGCAGATCCTGGTTATGATAATCTGCTGTCATTTCTTAATGCTGCTTCTGACACTTTACTGTATGTCCAGAATTTTTGCACATTGGCTGAGGCTGAAGGCTTGGGCACCTGTTATTTAGGTACCACTATCTATACTTCCGAGGCAATCATCGATACGTTAGGCTTGCCTGAACTGGTATTTCCTGTAGCTACCATTACATTGGGCTTCCCGGCTGAGACACCGGCACAATCAGACCGTTTGCCTATTCGTGCCATAATGCACAATGAAATGTACACTGATTACGACGAGAAGGCTATTGATGACTTGTATGCATTAAAGGAAGCGTTGCCTGAAAACAAGCATTTCGTAGTAATTAATGCTAAGGAGACTCTTGCCCAGATTTTTACGGATATCCGTTACACGCGTAAGGATAATGAGGCAATTAGCGAGAATTTGCTTCGGGCACTAAAGAAACAGAAATTTTTGTAAATAAAGGCGCTCTATGGGCGCCTTTATTTTTATCCTTGGTTTAAAACCACTTCAATTTCATTGATTTGAGCTGAGATCTTGGCATCAACCTCAATCTGTTGCTTAATCTGCTTGATGGAGTGCAATACGGTAGCGTGGTCGCGATGACCGATTTCTGCACCGATGCGTGTCAATGCCATATCGGTATATTTCTGTGCCAAATACATGGCTGTCTGACGGGCTATGGCCACTGGGCGCTTTCTGCTACGGCTGAAAATGTCTTCAGTTGTAACCTTGAATTCTTCGCATGTAGCCTTCAAAATGGCATCTACATTGATGACTTTCTTTTCATATCGAATTACTCGTCCTACTACCCGTTCAGCCAATGACATGTTGATGTCGCAGTTGTAGACAACAGAATAGGCCATCAGCGAGTTGATGATACCCTCAAGGTCACGTACGCTATTGTTTACATTGGCTGCAATAAAGTCTATGACTTCGTTAGGAATCTGCAAACCGTCTCTTTTGATTTTCTTGGTAATGATGGCTTTTCTCAGGTCCTGATTTGGTCTTTCCAGTTCTGCTACCATGCCCCATTTGAAACGGGTCAGCATGCGCTCTTCAAATCCCTTCATTTCTGAAGGTGTGCGGTCGGAAGTCATGATTATCTGCTTGCCCAGCTGCTGCAAATGGTTGAAAATATGGAAGAACGTATTTTGTGTCTTAATCAAACCGGATAACTCCTGAATATCATCAATAATCAGAACATCGATGGTTTGGTAAAACTTGATAAAATCATTCGTAGTGTTGTTTCTAACAGCGTCTGTGAACTGTACCATGAAAAGGTGAGCGGAAACATACAATACTCTGCAATTTGGGTATTTCTGCTTAATTTGGCCACCGATGGCATTAACCAGATGGGTCTTGCCAACGCCAGAAGGTCCATAGATGAACAATGGATTGAATGAAGTGTGAGCTGGATCTTCTGCAATGGACATGCCGACAGTACGAGACAGCTTGTTGCAACTGCCTTCGATAAAGTTGTTGAAATTGTACTTAGGGTTCAACTGTGAATCAAGTACACAGTTGCTCTGAGGAGCCTTGTTTGCTTCATTGGCTGGCTTCTCCTTAATTTCAATTTTGGGGGCCTCTTCGGCAACCTGGGTCTGGTCCAGGTGGTTTGTGCTATCTGTATTGATACGATAAATCAAACGTATATCTTTTCCAAATACACGTTCAATGGCTTTGCTGATGATATCAATAAAGTGCTCCTCCAGAAATTCACAGAAAAACTGGGTAGGCACCTCAATGGTTAATGCATTATCAACCAATGAGAGGAATCGTATCGGCTTGAACCATGTGCTGTATTGCTGTTCTGTGAGATTGTCGCGTATTATGGACAGACAATCCTTCCAGAGCAATAGAGATTTATTTTCCATTGTTCTCAAACTGATTTATTATATGTCACTCAACTTCTACACTGCAAAGTTGGGAAACTTTTTCCTAAAAAACAAATGGTTTTTTATTTGGATATTCTAAAAGAATTGTAATAATTTGAATTATAGGTTGTTAGAATATAACCATAAAATGCCGTTCGTGGAACGGCATTTTGGTGTTTTAATTCATTGATAATGACAAACTTAAATGTGTAACTTTTGATTACAGGAAATAAAGAATAGGTTAAATGTCTTACCCTTTTTTTTCCAAAAATCAATAAATTATCCCTATGACTTCTCAGACGTGAAAAAAAAGCCTAATTTGAACTTAATTCAAATAACGTTATTTGTCTTTCTTTCCAAAAACAGAGAAATGAACATATCTTTTGGGGTGTTCTTTGAAGTCGCCCAGAAGACTTGCAGCATTGGCCATGGTCAAATTCAAGTTGTTGTAGAGCTCGGTGTCATTCATCAACAATCCGATGGAACCTTCCTTGCTGTTGATTTTGTTGGTCATCTGCTCTACATTAGCTAATGTGGTGTTGATTTTAGCCATGGTGCCTTCCACATCCAGTTGCTGTATCTTCTCGTCCATATGTGCGGTCAGGGACTGCGCATTCAGGCATACCGTGTTTAGATTGGAGGTTAACTCTGGCAGTGAATTCATCACCTTATCTAATTTAGCAGTTGTGCTGTTCAGATTGCTGGTCATCTGCTCGGTGTGATGCAGAGTGTTGGCTAAGGCAGGATCGTTTACCAAGGTGTTTACTGCATTCAGGATAGAATCCAATTTGGGCAACATCTTCTCAATGGCTGGCAGCATATTTGCAGCGGCATCCATTAAACCGCTGGTTACACCTCCTGCAATCGTGTCTCCCGGTTCTAATCGCTGTTTAGGGTTATTGGCCAAGAGGATGTTCATCTTGACGGTTCCCAGCATCTCTGTCTCCAGTGTGGCTGTACTGCCTGCCGGAATCCGAAGTTCCGGGTCCACGTCAATGGCTACTACCACATGACCTGGATTGTTATAGTTGTAAACGATGTCACGGACAAGTCCGATACTGTATCCATCGGCATATACCGGGCTTGACTGGGTTAACTGGCATACGTTTGCAAATTCCACGTAGTATCTGTTTTGGCTGGAGAACAGGTTGATGCCCTTAAGGAAACTGATACCATAATATAATAACACGATGGCAACTATACCGGCTGCACCGATCTTTGCTTCTTTGGATACAAATCTCATGACAGTATTATTTTTTATTTTTAAATATCCGGATAGCCTCATTCACATCCATCTTCTCTCCGTTTTTGAATGCAACAATGAAGCAGTCTGAAAATTTAGCGGTTATTTCTTTCTTCTTTCTTAACATCTCATTGTAGTCGGTTGAGGCTCCGTAAGTGTATTTGTACTTACTGCTTTCCCGATAAAAGTCCACACCTTTTAATCCCTTAAACTGCTTGTCGTTGGCGTTAAGCTTACTAGGAGAGGTGAGAATCTGTATTTTAAATACGGGTGCGTCCGATGGGGACGCCTTGCTTGTTTCTGACTTCGCCTTTTCTTCTGTTTTGGCCGTAGCTTTTTCTTCTACTTTGGCTGCAGGCTTTACTGCTGTCTTAGCCGGGGCTTTTTCTGTGGTCTTGACAGGTGCCTTCTCTGCTGTTTTTGCGGGAGCTTTTTCTGCGGTCTTATTGGCAGGTTTCTCCACAGCCTTTGCAGGTGCAGCTTCTTTTTTGGCTACAGGCTCCTTGGCGTTGCTCGCCTTGGTTTGCTGATTGCCGTTTCTGGCTACATGAGAGGCGTCACGAATCGGATGAAGTTCCACTACGTCATCATTCTCAGCAGCTGCTGATTCCGCCACTACCGGAGTGCTTGCCTTTGCTGGCTGAGCCGGAGCAGAAGTGTTTTGTCCCGATTTGTAGCTGATAAATGCATTGTAGATGCTTTTGGCCATCTTGTCAATACCTGCTGATGTATTAAGGAAATTCTCTTCCTGAGGTGTGGAAATGTATCCCAATTCCACTAGTACACTCGGCATGGCAGTCTCTCGCAAAACCAGGAATCCGGCTTGGTGTACACCTTTGTCCACACGGCCGGCCTTCTTGAACTGTTGCTGAATCTTCTTGGCAAAGTTAATGCTTTGGTTCATATTCTTGTCTTGCATGAACTCGAATATGATATAGCTTTCAGAGGAATTCGGATTAAATCCCTTATAGGTTTCCTTGTAACCGTTCTCCATCAGAATTACACTGTTCTCTTTCTTTGCCACTTCCAGATTCTCTCCGGCTCTGGCCATACCTAAAGTGTAGGTTTCAGCTCCGGATACAATCTTTCCCTTGGGCAGGGCATTGGTGTGTATGCTGATGAATAAGTCAGCCTTGGCGTTATTGGCAATCTGGGCACGCTGATTAAGTGGAATGAAAACATCTGTCTTTCGGGTGTATACCACTTTCACATCACCGCAGTTCTGCTCTATTAGTTTGCCCAGCTTGAGGGCTGTATTTAAGTTGATTGTTTTTTCTTTTGCTTTCTTGCCGACTGCTCCCGGGTCATGTCCGCCATGTCCGGCATCAATAACGACAACGAATTTCTTAGGGGCTGATTGTGCTGTTATTGTGAAAAATGACAATAACAACAGACTTAATGTAAATATCTTTAGAATTCTTATAGCCATGATTGGTGCAAAGTTACTAAAATTTTCAATAGGGCCGGTGTCCTATACTTCGTATTTTCATTCCTTTTTAACCATCAACTTGTCGATAATAAGTGCAATCGCACCATCACCGGTAACATTACATGCGGTTCCGAAGCAATCCATAGCGATATACAGGGCTATCATCAGGGCCTGATCTTGGTCGGTGAATCCCAGCATGCTTGATAAAACTCCCAATGCAGCCATGATGGCTCCGCCGGGAACACCTGGCGCTGCAATCATGGTTACACCCAACATACAGATAAACCCGAAGTATAAGTGAAAGCTGTAGGGGTGTCCCTGCATAATCATCAGAGCCAATGAGCAAGCTACGATTTTCAGCATACTGCCGGAAAGATGAATGGTGGCACACAAGGGCACCACGAAACTGGCAATTCCTTCGGATACTCCATTTTTAATGGTCTGTGCCATTGTTACGGGTATGGTGGCAGCGCTACTTTGCGTTCCCAATGCAGTAAAGTATGCCGGCATCATGTTTTTCAGCATTTTGAACGGATTCTTATGGGAATATCCTCCGGCGATGCAATACAGGAATATCAGCCAGAATATGTGCATGATGAAGATAATTCCAATGATGCCGGCAAATACGGCAAGGATTTGGAATACCTGTCCCGTCTCTGTCATTTTCAGAAAAATACCAAAAATATAAAGAGGCAGCAGTGGAATGATAGCTACCTGGATAACAAGCGAGATGATGTTTCCACTCTCCTCAAATATTTTTTTCAATGTTTGGCTGTTGGTGTACACGATACCCAGTCCCAATACAAAGGAGAGAATCAGTGCGGTCATCACACTCATCAATGGAGGTATGGAGATGGAAAAATAAGAGGCGGGTTCTGATGCCTGGGCCTGCTCATAGAGCACGGCAGAATTGTTGGATATAATTGCCGGAAAAGTGCTGGCACTCACAAAGTACGACATCAGTCCCGACAATAGTGTTGCTGCGTAAGCGAATCCTACAGTAATCAGTAACATACGGCCAGCTTCACGACCGATATTGGCAATGGCTGGGGTGACAAGTCCTACAATAATCAGCGGAATGATAAATCCTAAAAATTCACTGAAAAGGCTGTTGAAAGTGGAAAAGACTCGAATCAGTGATAATGGCATCCAAAAATCGCAAACAATGCCTAAAACAATAGCAATAAGAATTTGGGGCAGAAGCCCTAAATTAACCTTTTTCATAACAAACTCCCTTAAAAAAACTATGCAAATATACGGCAAATCCTCCGTTCTTCGAAATAATTTCGAAAAAAGTAATATCTTTGTAATTCAAATTGAGCAAAGTTATGGATTATTTAAAGATTATTGACAAATACTATCCGGATGATAATGAGCTGAAAAAGATTCTGCTTACTCATTCCCGGAAGGTCGCAGATAAGGCAATTCAAATATCCAAGGCGCATCCTGAACTGCAGTTGGATGAGGCTTTTTTAGTGGAGGCATCCATGCTTCATGATATAGGAATATTTCTTACAGATGCACAGGGGATTTTTTGTTTTGGAAAAGAACCGTATATCTGTCATGGATGGCTGGGAGCGGAATTGATGCGCAGTGAGGGATATCCGGCACATGCGTTGGTTTGTGAAAGGCACACAGGCACCGGATTGAGTCTGGAACAGATTGCCAGGCAGAATTTACCGGTTCCTGCCCACGATATGCGTCCCGTTTCCATGGAGGAACAGGTGATCTGTTATGCTGATAAATTTTTCTCCAAAACACATCCCGAAGTGGAGAAAACGGCTGAACGTGCATTGAAAAGTCTTGAGAAATTCGGTCCTGAAGGACTGGCTGTCTTTCGTAACTGGCTGGATTTGTTCGGTTGCTTTTCTTAAAAATCCATATTTTCACATATAAAATACCTAAAGATTGGTTGGATTTGCGTAATTTTGCAAGTCTTATTGGGATAGAGTGAAGAGATTAATTTACATCGTTGTGTTATGGATGCTCGTATTGATTGTCAATGCGGCCGGTGGGGTGTCACCTTTAGGTGCACGCCATTCTGCTACGCCTCCCCAAGATACAACCCGTAAGGATTCGTTGCGTGCCGATACTATTCCTGTGCGTGGACGAATCATGTCTGCTCATCGGAATTATCAGAATCCTCGCAATACGTACATCAATCCGTTGGATTCTATTCTGGCTGCAAGAAGACATGCTTCCGACTCTATTGAAAAAATCAAACAACAGGAAAAACTACAAGGCGATTCCATCCCACCGGAATTGGAAGTTGCGGATTCCTTGTCAAAAGAGGATGTGAAGCGCGACTTGGAGAAGGCTCTGCTGCCTGACTCTGCCAGCGTGGAACAGCCCGATTCGGTGTTGCCTGAATTGCCGGATCCTTCCACCCTTCGTGGTTTCAAGATTTCGGACGACACCCTGGCTACTGATACGGTGAAGAAGAGTGATAGCGCTTTGGACTTCCCGGTTCAGTTCGAGGCTGCAGATTCTACGGTTTATCTCCCTAATGAGGGCTTTGCCCATTTCTTCGGCTCCAGCAAGGTGGACTATCAGCAGATTGAATTGGCAGCTGAGGTTATCTCCCTGAGCGTGGATAGCAGTATCGTCCGTGCACACGGCATTGCCGACTCGCTTGGAGTCATTACTGGTAAGCCTAAGTTCAAGGAAGGAGAGAGTGAGTACACCTCCGAGACCATGAGCTATAACTTCAAGTCAAAGAAAGGTTATATCACAAACGTGGACACCCAGCAGGGTGAAGGTTTCCTAACCAGTGAGCGAAGCAAGAAAGGTGCCAATGATGAGTTGTTCCTGGAACATGGCCGTTATACTACCTGTGACGAGGAACATCCTCATTTCTATCTGGCTTTGAGCCGTGCCAAGGTCCGTCCTAAGAAGGATGTAGTCTTTGGTCCTGCATGGCTGGTTGTGGAGGATGTGCCATTGCCATTTGCCATTCCGTTCGGTTTCTTCCCGTTCAGCAGCAGCTATTCTTCCGGTTTCATCATGCCTTCTTATGGAGATGATGCCCGCCGTGGCTTCTACCTGAGGGATGGTGGCTATTATTTCGCCATCAGCGACTTGATGGATCTGAAGGCTACGGGAGAACTTTATACCCGCGGTTCGTGGGGTGTTAATGTAGCGAGCAATTATGCCAAGAGATATAAGTATAGGGGTAATGTGATGCTGGATTATCAGGTGTTTGTCACCGGTGATAAAAACATGCCGGATTATTCCAAGCAGAAGAGTTTCAAGGTGCAGTGGTCGCATACGCAAGACAGTAAGGCCAGTCCTAACAGTACATTCTCGGCCAGTGTGAACTATTCCACTTCTTCGTACGACAAGAATGCCATGTCTTCACTGTACGATCCTTCACAGTATGCGCAGAGTACCAAGACATCAAGTATCAGTTACTCGCGTACCTTTGCTGATATCGGCCTGACACTGTCAACCAGTACCAATGTCAGCATGAGCTCGCGTGATTCTACCATCAGCATGACTCTGCCTGATTTGAATATCACCTTGGCTCGTCTGTATCCGTTCAAACGTAAGGCGGCAGCAGGTAAGGAGCGTTGGTATGAGAAGATTGCCTTGAGCTATTCCGGCCAGTTGAGCAACAGCATTAATACGAAGGAGAACGAGATTCTGCATAAGAACCTGTTCAAGGACTGGAGAAACGGCTTCAAGCATACTATTCCTGTATCGGCGTCGTTTACCTTATTTAAATACATCAATGTAACGCCTTCAATGAATTATACCGAGCGTTGGTATTCATTCAAGGAGAACCGTTCATGGGATGAGGCCCGACAGGTGGAGCGCCGCGATACCACATACGGATTTAACCGTGTGTACAACTGGAACATGAGTCTTTCGGCTACAACCAAACTGTATGGTTTCTATAAGCCTTGGAAGATGTTTGGCGACAAGATTCAAATGATCCGTCACGTGCTCACTCCAAGTGTCAGCTACAGTTATGCTCCTGATTTTTCAGCCAGCCGTTACGGTTTCTACGATACCTATCTGAAGACAGATGCCCAGGGTAACATTACCACTGTACAGTACTCGCCTTATAGCGGCGGTTTGTATGGCGTGCCTGGCTATGGCAAGACCGGTAGCATTTCCATGAGCTTGGGTAACAACCTGGAGATGAAGATGAAGAGCGATAAAGACTCTACCGGTGTGAAGAAAGTCAGCCTCATTGACGAACTTACCGCCAGCTTGTCTTACAATACCGCAGCCCGTGAACATAAATGGAGCGACTTGTCGGTAAGTGCGCGTATAAAGATAACCAAGAGCTATACCTTTAATATGTCTGCCGTGTTTGCTACCTATGCTTATTCCGTGGATCAGAATGGTAATCCTTACCTGAGTAACGAGACGGAATGGAGCCGCGGTAAATTCGGACGTTTCCAGGGTACTAGCCAGCACTTGTCATATACTCTTAATAACGATACGTTTAAGAAACTGTTTGGCAAGAAGGATAAATCGGAATCCAAGAAGAAGGGATCTGCTGACGGCGATGATGACGATTTGGATAACAATGACCAGGAGTCTGCCGATGCTAATGGCAAGAAGGAGAAGAAGGAAGCTGCATCCATGGATGATGATGGATATATGAAGTTCAAGATGCCATGGTCGCTGTCTATCAGTTATAGTGTTACTATGGCTGAGAACCGTACGAAGGAAAAGTTCAATATGAAGACGATGCGTTATCCTTACAAACTGACCCATCAGTTGAACTTCTCTGGCAACCTGAAGTTGTCTGATGCTTGGAACATCAATTATTCGAGCGGCTATGATTTCTCATTCAAGAGATTGTCAACTACTACTGTGAATATCAACCGCGACTTGCATTGCTTCTCGCTGTCGGGAGGTCTGGTGCTGAGTTCTTATGGTGCTACCTCGTATAATTTCACTATCCGTGCTACTGCCGGAACACTGACAGATGCACTGAAATGGGATAAGCGAAGCGCAGCAAACAATGCAGTCAAGTGGTATTAAATCTTTTGCCTATGAACGTGAGAATAGACGCTTCCTGGAAGGAACAGCTCCAGCCTGAATTTGACAAGGAATACTTCGAGAAACTGACCGATTTTGTACGACGGGAGTATGCTACCACTACGGTTTATCCTCCAGCTTCTCTTATCTTTAATGCTTTTGACCTGTGTCCTTTTGATAAGGTAAGGGTGGTTATTATCGGACAGGATCCTTACCATGGCCCGGGTCAGGCTCACGGCTTATGCTTCTCGGTCAATAAAGGAATTGCTTTTCCTCCGTCGCTGCTGAATATCTTCAAGGAGATTAAGGATGATATCGGAACGCCTATTCCCGAATCGGGTGATTTGACTCATTGGGCCCGACAGGGAGTGTTGCTGCTGAATGCCACCCTTACAGTCCGTGCCCATCAGGCCGGAAGTCATCAGCGCCAGGGGTGGGAGGAGTTTACGGATGCGGTAATCCGACAGCTCAATGAGAATAAGGAGCATCTGGTCTTTATCCTTTGGGGCAGCTATGCTCAGAAAAAGGGTGCCATCATTGACCGCAATAAGCATCTGGTTCTTTCATCGGCTCATCCGTCACCACTCTCGGCTTGGCATGGATTCTTTGGAAATCACCATTTTAGCCTTACCAACCAGTATCTGGTAAATCATGGCAGCGAGGCCATACGCTGGTAAATAGGGAAATTCCCCAAAATCTTTAGGGATTTCCATTTGCCTGTAGGGATTTCTTTCCTTATTTTTGCATCAGAAACATTAACAACTTAAAGAATACGATTATGAAGAAAGTCATTTTGGCAATGGTTCTAGTACTGACCGCTAGCTTGAGCGCTATGGCAATGAGTAAGTCACGTTCTCGTCAAGAGGCAAGTTTCCTGACCGATAAGATGGCATTGGAACTTCATTTGACCCCTAATCAGATGCAGGATGTGTACGAGATTAATTACGACTATTTCCGCACCTTGGGCAGCGTGTTCGTTAGTTATGAAAGAGAGTATAACTTGTGGCTGACCGATTTGTCTTATGTGTTCTCTGCATGGCAGTGGCGTCAGTTCCAGCGTTTGAGCTATTTCCTGACTCCAGTACAGGTGGTGAACCGTGCGTGGTATTTCCCAATCTATACCCGTTATACCAAGGGTGTGAATTATTATGGCACACCTGTAGGATATAAGACTTACGTGGGTGGTCATCATAGTTCAGCCAACTACTATCAGACCCGTTCACAGATGCACCGTCAGGAGGTTCAGGCTCATAGCGGCATACATGCCACAGATCGTCCTAATGTAGTGACTCATCCTGTAAACGGTGTGGGCAATAATCACCAGAATTTGAATGGTGTTCAGCCTAACCGCGGAAATGTCAATAGCGGTTCTCAGCGTAAGGTGATGGACAAGAAGACCGATACACAGAGATCACGTGTCAGCCGTTCTGATATGCACGGTCAGAGTACGGTGAGAAGCAATGGCAACGGTAACGCTAACGGTAGAAGAAAATGAAACTTGAAATCTGTGCAGGTACTTGGGATAGTGCGAAGGCGGCAGCTGAAGGCGGAGCCGACCGCATAGAATTGTGCTCAGCATTGTCAGAGGGAGGGCTTACCCCATCCGTGGGGCTGATAAAGAAAGCCCTCTCTTTGCAGCATTCTCTGAAGGTGCATGTCCTGATTCGCCCTCGCTCCGGTGATTTCCTCTATACTCCGGATGAGGTGGAGATGATGGCGGAGGATATCCGTACCGCAGTTAGTTTGGGCGTCGATGGCGTAGTAATCGGTGCCTTGACAGCCGATGGCCAGATTGATGTTCCGGCATGTAAGGTGTTGGTCGCTGCGGCTGCCGGAGTTCAGAATATCACGTTTCACAGAGCTTTTGATATGTGTGCCGATCCGTTTGCGGCGTTGGAGCAGATTATTGGTTTGGGGTGCAACCGTATCCTGACTTCCGGCCTCTCGTCTACTGCCGTTGAGGGAATACCCACTTTGCGCAGGTTGGTGGAAGCCGCTAAGGACAGAATCATTATCATGCCTGGCTGTGGTGTGAGTCCGCACAATGCCCGTCGGATCTTGGGGGAGACGGGTGCGACAGAGATTCATGCATCTGCCAGAAGTGAGGTACATAGTCTGATGAAATATACTAAGGCGGATGTCAGTATGGGGGCAGCCGGTAGAGATGAATTCTCACGTATGGAAACCGATCCAGCTTTAGTTCGTGAGATTATTTGCCGCTGCTCTTAAGGATTGCTCTTTTTTAGTATCAACATGTCAAAGACCGCTCTGCCTGATATTGAGTGCTTTCTTATCCTTTCTGCGGTCTTCTATGAAGACGGGCCCTTGTCTTCTATGATGACCTCCACCAGATGAAAGAGATGACTCAGAAATCATAATGCGAAGGTACGGCTATTGAAAATAGCTTCCAACTTAGTCTTTTGATTACTGCAAATAAAACGTATTTTACTATAAAGTTCCCGAAAGGAAAGGGCGAGGGATGCCTGTTTTTGTTCGTAAGTCTATTTTTCCAGGTAAATCGTCAACTTATCCAGAAGAGAATAGTCAACCGAATCCGTACAGAAATCATCGAAAATGTGACGGTGTGACACCGTGACACCTATATTCTATGCCACCCCTCTTTCTTGGCTTCTTTCTTTGATTTTACCTCAAATTATACTTTTATATATATAATATATATTATATATATAAAAAATTTTTTTCGAAGATTAGGAGTGAGACAGAATATAGGTGTCACGCTGTCACGTGTCACATTTTTGGCCTACCTATGATAGTGCTAAAACAAACATTGCCACCCTTTCGGATGGCAACATTACTCTTGTCTTAAAAACCTGGTGACTCCGGCGGGACTCTAACCCGCGACACTCAGAACCGGAATCTGATGCTCTATACAACTGAGCTACGGAGCCTTTTTCGGGTTGCAAAGTTACGTATTCTTTGCCGAAATTGCAATTATTTAGTATAAAACTTAATAGGAGTAACATTTATGCAATAATGTTGCACCTTACGGAATAAAATGATTATCTTTGCAGTCTTATAGTGTTAGATTATATAAGAGAGAAAAACGGTTATAAAATGAATACAGTAATTAAGCCAGAGAAGTACGATTTGCTGGTCGATCCACAGCAAACAGAGTTGGCCATTAAGCAGATTAAGGATTTTTTTCAGCAGAATTTCTGCACCGCGTTAAGATTGCGTCGCGTTACTGCTCCATTGTTTGTGTTGAGAGGATTGGGTATAAATGATGATCTGAATGGCGTGGAGCGTGCCGTTAATTTCCCTATTAAGGCATTGAACGATGCCCGCGCCGAGGTGGTGCACTCATTGGCTAAATGGAAGCGTCTGACTTTGGCAGAATATAAAGTACAGCCAGGATACGGTATCTATACCGATATGAATGCTATTCGTGCGGATGAGGATCTGGACAATATCCATTCCCTTTATGTGGACCAGTGGGACTGGGAGCGTGTCATCCGTCCTGAGGACCGTAATATTGAGTTCCTGAAGAAGATTGTATGTGCTATCTATGATGCATTGCGTCAGACTGAGTATCTGGTGAGCGAGTCCTATCCACAGATTAAGCCTATTCTTCCAGAGGATATTCATTTCATCCATGCCGAGGAGTTGCTGCAGATGTATCCTACACTGAGCGCCAAGGAACGTGAGGATAAGATTACCAAGGAGTATGGTGCCGTGTTCATCATCGGTATCGGCGGTAAACTGAGCAATGGTGAAGAGCATGATCTTCGTGCTCCGGACTATGACGACTGGACAACCATCGGTGAGAACGGTTTGGCAGGTTTGAATGGCGACCTTCTGGTTTGGAACAGTGTATTAGGACATGCATTGGAACTGTCTTCAATGGGTATCCGTGTGGATGAGAAGGCTATGTTGCGTCAGTTGGAGCTGACCGGTAAGAATGACCGTAAGGAATTGTATTTCCACAAGCGTCTGTTGGAGGGTTCGTTGCCTCTGAGTATCGGTGGCGGTATTGGTCAGAGCCGTTTGTGTATGTACTTCCTGCGTAAGGCTCATATCGGTGAAATCCAGGCAAGTATCTGGCCAGAGGATATGCGTAAGGAGTGCGCTGAGGCTGGATTTACCCTGATTTGATAATATAACAACCTGAAAAAATATATGAAACTGATTGAACGTTTTCTGAAGTATGTGTCTTTTGATACGCAGTCGTGCGAAACGACGGGAACTAATCCCAGTACCCCAAAGCAGTTTGCTTTAGGAGAGTATCTGCGTGATGAATTGACTGCCATGGGACTGCAGGATGTGGAACTGACGGATAAGTGCTATCTTTATGCCACATTGCCTGCCAATACCGGGGAGAATGTTCCTACAGTCGGTTTCATTGCGCACATGGATACCTCTCCCGATGCCAGCGGTGAGAACGTAAAACCTTCCATTGTGCATTATGAGGGTGGTGACATCCTGTTGAATGCTGAAAAGCAGATTGTCATGTCTCCTTCAGATTTTCCTGAGATGGAGAACTATATTGGTGAAGACTTGATTGTAACCGATGGTACAACGCTACTTGGCGCTGATGATAAGGCCGGTATTGCCGAGATTGTATCCGGAATTGCCTATCTTCAGAGTCATCCTGAGATCAAGCATGGTAAAATCCGTGTAGGATTCACTCCGGATGAGGAGATTGGCTGTGGTGCCGATTTCTTTGATGTGGAAAAATTTGGCTGCGACTGGGCTTATACTTTTGACGGTGGTGAAGTAGGGGAGTTGGAGTTTGAAAACTTTAATGCTGCTTCCGGTAAAGTGGATTTTATAGGCCGCAACGTTCATCCGGGATATGCCAAGGATAAGATGATCAATGCGCTGCGTATGGCTATCACATTTGCTGATCTTCTGCCACGGCAGGAGGTTCCTGAATGTACGGAGGGATACGAGGGCTTCTTCCATCTGATGGATATTCACGGTTCTGTTGAGGAGGCTCAGGTGCGTTACATTATCCGCGACCATGACCGTCAGAAGTTTGAGGACCGGAAGACTCTTTTCCTGGAAACCGCAAAGAAGGTTGCTGAGATGTATGGTTGCGATCGTGTTGTTCCTGAAGTTAAGGACTCCTATTATAATATGCTGGAGATGCTAACCGGGAATATGTACGTGGTGGATATAGCCAAAGAGGCCATGTTGCAGTGTGGTGTCACTCCAAAGGTTCGCCCTATCCGTGGTGGAACCGACGGTGCCCGCTTGTCTTTCATGGGGCTCCCATGTCCAAATATCTTTGCCGGTGGCTTGAATTTCCACGGTCGATTTGAATTTGTTCCAGTTTTGGCAATGGAGAAAGCCATGATGACCATGGTGAATATTGCCAAGATTGTTGCTGAGAAAAACTAAATTTTAGAATTATGGAAGAACTTCCTGGTTTAATTACGGATCTCGCTCTTATTCTGTCTGTAGCGGGTATTGTTACGATTATTTTCAAAAAGCTGAAACAGCCTGTTGTCTTAGGCTATGTCGTTGCCGGTTTTCTGGCCAGCCCTCATATGCCCTATACTCCGTCTGTTCAAGAAGTGGCTACCGTGGAGATCTGGGCCAATATCGGTGTGATTTTCCTGCTGTTTGCTTTGGGATTGGAGTTCAGTTTTAAGAAGATACTAAAAATGGGATCTGCACCGGTCATTGCTGCTATCTCCGTGATATTCTGCATGATGAGTACCGGATTCCTTACTGGAAAAATGTTTGGATGGTCCAATATGGACTGTTTGTTCCTGGGTGGTATGCTGGCCATGTCGTCTACCACCATTATCTATAAGGCGTTTGATGATTTAGGATTGCGCCAGAAACGATTTACCGGATTGGTGCTCAGTGTGTTGATCCTGGAGGATATTCTGGCCATTTTGCTGATGGTGGTGCTTTCTACCGTAGCCGTCAGTCAGAAGTTTGCCGGCGGGGAGATGCTTTACAGTATATTGAAACTGGTATTCTTCCTGGTACTGTGGTTCGTGGTAGGTCTTTATTTTATCCCTCAGTTCCTGAAAATCAACCGCAACCAGTTAAGTAACGAGACATTGCTAATTGTATCTTTGGCTTTGTGCTTCGCACTGGTGGTTGTCGCTTCTATGGTTGGATTCAGTTCTGCTTTCGGTGCATTCATGATGGGTAGCATCCTGGCTGAAACGGTTGTGGCAGAGAAAGTTGAACATTTAGTGGCTCCGGTTAAGGACTTGTTTGGCGCTATCTTCTTCGTGTCTGTGGGTATGATGGTTGATCCTGCCATTCTGTTGGAGTATTGGTTGCCTATCGTGGCTATTACCTTTGCTATCTTGTTGGGTCAATCCACTTTAGGATCCGGCAGCTTTGTTTTGGCTGGCCAGCCGTTGAAGGTTGCCATGCAATGCGGTTTCTCATTGGCACAAATCGGTGAGTTTGCATTTATCATTGCATCCCTTGGCGTTTCATTGGGAGTGACAAGTAAACATCTTTACCCCATTGTGGTGGCTGTCTCGGTTATTACAACCTTCCTTACTCCTTACATGATTCGTCTTTCCGAACCATCCTATAATTTTGTTGACAGTCACATCCCAAAAAGATGGAAGTCCATGCTGAACCGCTATGCCGGTGGTGCAGAGACTGCTGTGGCTTCTCATCAGGGTTATTGGCGCCAGTTGCTGGCTTCCTTGGGAAGAACGGTTTTGGTTTATTCGATTCTAAGTATTGCTGTCATCCTGGTTATGCTACATGGCATCATTCCACTGGCATCCAAGTTTATACCGGAATCCATAAATTCCTATGTGGGCTGTATATCTACGGTGTTGCTCGTTTCCGTATTCTTGCGCGCTATCGTGATGAAGAAGAACCGTTCGATAGAGTTTAAGGCTTTGTGGCATGCATCTTCCTACAACCGGTTGCCTTTGGTTGCTTTGATTTTGGTGCGAGTATTGTTGGTCGTAGCAATGATAGCCTACATCATCAGCTATTATTTCACCATATCAGTCGGTTTGATGCTGGCTATCGGATTGGTGATTGTGGCCATTATGGTGCTCTCCAGAAATGTCAAGCAGCAATCCATTAATTTGGAACGTACGTTCTTGCAGAACCTGCGCCAGCGTGATATTCAGGACGAGCATTTAGGACGAAAGCAGCCATTGTATGCCGGTCATCTGCTCTCACGCGATATTCACCTGTCCGACATTGCAGTTCCGTTGAATAGCTTATGGTGTGGAAGGACACTGATGGAACTTTCCTTGAGCCGCCGTTTCGGAGTGCAGATATCTTCCATCTTAAGAGGAAAGCGCAGATTAAATATCCCTAATGGTAAAGATGTGATTTACCCGGGAGATGTGTTGCAGGTTATCGGCTCTGACCAACAGTTGGAGAACTTTGTTCAGCAGATGAATTCTCAGGTCTATCAGGATGATGAGAATTTTGAAGAGCGTGAGATGAAGCTCCGTCAGTTTGTGGTGACCGAGGATTCTGATTTCTGCGGTAAGACGATTGTGGAGAGCGGCATCCGTGACAAGTACCATTGTATGGTAGTGGGATTGGAACAGGAGGGAGAATCCTTACGGACACCTGATTTAAATGCTCCCCTGCAGGCAGGCGATGTGCTGTGGCTGGTAGGAGAGGTACAAAGTATACGAAACTTAACAAAAAAGGGAGCTTGATGCTCCCTTTTATTTATTCTGCAGATTCTGCTTCTTTTTCTTCTTTCTCGATGAATTCGTCTTCGCCGTTCTCAATCAGCAGGTTGTACCACTGAATCAGCTTCTTGATGTCTGAAGCGTGTACTCTGTCGCGGTCGAAGTTTGGAACTACCTCACTAAAGAAATCAAACAGATCTTCCTTGCTGGCTTTCTTGTAGTCCAATTCAACGGTCTTTCCTTCGTACTTGGTCTTTACTGCTTCCAGTACCTCTGGCAATGGAATATCCTCCTCGTCAGTGTACATAGAGATGTCGTATAATGAAATAACTTTCTCATTAGCTTGTGCAGGCATGCGCTTCTTTGCAGAATCAAGAGTTTCTACAATCAGGCAGCGGTTGCCGCGAGATACCAATTTGTATAATCCTGGCTTTCCAGAAATAGCTAAGATGCTACGTAACATAATTCTTTCTTATTTGTTGTATTAATAATCAATTTTGCGGATGCAAAAGTACGTTTTTGTATTGAAGTTTACAAGATACCGAATCTAAAAAAACTTAATTATCTTTTCAATTTGGGGTATTAATGGACTTGTCCCATTGTTCTCAATCACAAAATCAGCCAATTTGCTTTTCTCTTCATCACTCATTTGGGCGCATATCCGCTGCATGGCCTTTTCCTTTGTGGTGTTGTCCCGTTTTAAAATGCGCTCTATGCGCACATCCATGGGGGCTGATACCATTATGGTATAGTCTACCAGTTTATCCATGCCGCTTTCAAACAGAATGGCGCTCTCTGTACCTGCAATAGGGGATTCCTGGCGTTTGGCCCACTGCTGGAAGTCTTCCTTAAGGCGTGGGTGTATGATGGAATTTATCCGGTCGGCATGTTCCTTGCTCTCGAATAAATAGCTTGCCAGGACCGGCTTATTCAGGCTTCCGTCTTCGGAATAGACCTCATTCCCGACGAGTTCCATGAGCTCTTTTCTGATTTGCGGGTGCTCAACGTTCAACCGTTTAGCCTCGTCGTCACAATAATAGATGGGAATATGAAAGTGCTCTTCCAACAGGTTGCAGACAAAGCTCTTGCCGCTACCGATTCCTCCCGTAATTCCTATTTTGATACCCATATTACTCGTCTTCTACCAGATACTCCACCTCTTTTGGCCAGACACCCATGTGCTTGATGTTTGAGGGATATCTGACAACAATAGGCTCGCACCGGTCGCTGCCGGCCGATCGGATGGTCTCATAATCGGCATGGATGGTAAATTCCTCGGCTTTGATCTTGTCGAAATCAGCCAAAGAGGCTTGGAATGTCACCTTCACTTTTGACGGGAAAGTCCTCATGATCTTACCTTCGGGAACATTGACAGCGGTAATGGGAACTTCCAGTGTCTTTTCTGTCAATTGGGAAACATTGATGGTCACCTTTACTTTTTCAGGCACAAATTTTACGTTGCGTGGACGGGTCATCTCTGTGTCAAAGGTGATGTCCTCGGAAAGCTCATGATAAGAAATAGGTGCCGTGAACACCACGTGAATGGTATCCAGAATATCCTCCGGGGCATAGATGGTGAGAGTGTCGGGCTCAAACGATATGTTGGTTATGTCGTACTGCTGTTTGGCCGAAGCGCTTCCTTTCAGACGTACAGGAACACGTTTGGCCTGGCCTCGTGTATAGACCATTTCAAAGCCTTCCGGTTTGAAGGATACCAGTTTGGAGGAACTCTCTATTGTCTTTTCTAATTGCTTCTGGATTTCGGAAGATGTGATTCTAACTGAATTTCCCTTTTCCTGATAGTCCAGAAAGTTAATCTTTACCTTGCCGTTAGCTCCGTACAGCAAATAGTTCAGCAATGTGAATCCCTTGTCCGAAACCTTAATCTTGATTTCTTCGGGAATATCGGAGGTGGTGACTACATTTTCCGGAACATTCAGATACTCTACGGGTATGCTTATTTCATCTACGTAGTCTTCGTTCAAGGTTTCCATCAGCCAAAAGGCCGCAGACACAAACAGGAAAAACAAAAAGACCAAGAATTCCCTGTTGGCAATGCCTGACAGAAAATTCTTGACCCCTGTTGCTCCCTCACGAAGCATGCTAAAAAAGCTTTGCCCCATTTGTGAACAGATTAATGGTTATTGTGCACCTTCTTGAGTGGCCTCTGCATTGGCAAACAAGCAAGACTTGTCTACACGGATGCGAACGCCGTTGGCAATCTCCAGGTTTACGATGCTGTTGTTTGCATCAATATAGGTAATCTTACCGTAGATGCCACCACTGGTAATGACTTCCTGGCCAACTTTCAGCTGGTTGCGGAATTCCTGGATTTTCTTCTGACGCTGCTGCTGTGGGCGCATGATAAAGAAATACATGATAGCAATCATGGCGCCAATCATCAACAGAGTTGGCATAATGCTTCCCTGCTGAGCCTGCAGGGTTATAAATGAAAGGTTCATTGTCTTATGTTTTTAATTTAATCAGTTTTACTTCAATAGTCTTTTCTCTGCAATCAGTCCTTTGGCAATGTTGTCAAGCATTGCATTGACATAACCGCTACTCTTTGGAGTGCTGTAGGTCTTTGCAATCTCTACATATTCATTGATGGTTACGCTGATTGGAATGTTAGGGAAGGCGAACATTTCAGCAATGGCGATCTGCATGATGATGACATCCATGAATGCCAGGCGGTTCAACTCCCAGTTGCGGGAATAGTCACCCATCATTCTTCTGTAGTTCTCACCGTTCAGAATGGCACCACGGAGAAGTCGGCAGGCAAACTCCTTGTCCTCCTCATCCTTATATTCTGGCAGGAGCTCCTGCTTGGCACCGTTAGCTTCCTCAAAGCGTTTGATGGTTTTCAATACAAAAGTATCTACGATTTCCTTATCGTCATTCCAGTAAAGACTCATTTCCTCCAATACGGCATCCAATTCATCATTGTTGAAGATAAGGCTCTTGTACAATTTGCGCCATACTTCCTTGTCTTCGTCATAGGAACTCTCTGTTGATGCCATGTAGCTCTTGTAAATCTCGCTGTCCTGAATCTTGTCTAATAAAGAGCGGATGAAATTGTCCTCGTTATCCCAATTCTTGTTCTGGCTCTCCAGAAAACTGTTTAACATCTTGTTCGATTCCAGCTGTGCGGCAAACTTGTTGTCGGCAAATTTGCGGTTTGGCTTTTCGGCTGAATTCAAACGTGCTTGTTTCTTCTCTTCCACCTCTACTCTAAGAGATGCCAGACGGGTTACGCTAACAATCAGATCCAGCAGCAGGTTGTACAGGTCGTAAGCCTTGGAAAGGCTGAAGAGCAGTTCCTTTTCTGCGGAATCCATGTTTTTGTTCCCGTTCTGATAGTACGCATAAATGATCTGAACAATCTTTGTGCGAATCAAAGCTCTATTAATCATAGTTATTTAAAAATGTTTTGCTTTTAATTTGCAAATGTAACCTAAAAAAACGAATTTTCCTAAGGTTTACTCCTTTTTTATTGGTGCTTTGTTCTTTTTGTTGATTTTGTTTGGAGCATGAATTAATAATTCCCAACTTTACACTACGCTTTTTATATGAACAGTTAATAGCTTTATGAGATATGGAGAAAAAAAAGACTAAAACTGCTGAAAACGACATTGTTTTCTCACAAACGATGCATGCGGGCAACCGTATCTACTACATCGATGTCAAGAAGACCAAATCCGAAGAGATGTTTTTGTCTGTCACTGAGAGCAAGAAGGTGGCGGCTGATAAGGGCCAGGGTGGTGAATTCACTCTTGAGAAACACAAGATATTTCTGTACAAGGAGGATTTCGCACAATTTATGGAGGTCATGCAGCGGGCTGTTGACTATGTGACTGCTGCGCAAGGGGTGCCGGTGCCAAGAAATTACGGCCAAAATGACGACAGTTCGGTGACAGTTGAGGGCTTAGGTGAGGAAATTGAACTGAATATTGAGTTTTAATAGATAAAAAGTTGGTCGGGTCGTTAGAAATCACTACCTTTGCACCGCTTTTTTGGGCACATATTTTTGACTTTAGGTCATGGTGTGATGGCGAATTAAGCAATAATTAAACTTAATTTAGAGTAACACAATTAATTATTAAACGATTATGAAATCAATCGACGTAAAGGGTTCTCTGCGCAAGGAGACCGGTAAGAAGAGCACACGCGAGTTGCGTAAGGCTGATTTAGTTCCATGTGTATTGTATGGTGAGAAGAAGGACGAGAACGGAAATCAGGTAGCTGTTCACTTTGAGGTTGCTAACTCAGAGTTGCGTAACCTGGTTTACACTCCAAACATCTATAGCGTAAACCTGACAATCGATGGCGTTACCTGCAAGGCTATTCTGAAGGACATTCAGTTCCACCCAGTAAAGGACAACATCCTGCATGTTGATTTCTATGAGATTACCGAGGAGAAGCCAATCATTATGGAGGTTCCTGTTTCATTGAATGGTCTGGCTGCTGGTGTACGTGCCGGTGGTAAGCTGCAGGCTCAGGTTCGTAAGCTGAAGGTTAAGGCTGTTTATACAGCAATTCCAGAGAAGCTGAATATCGATGTTACTAACTTGGAGTTGGGTAAGACCATCAAGTGCGGTGAGTTGTCATTCGAGGGTCTGGAGTTGGTAACTCCAAAGGAGGTAGTTGTTTGTGCAGTTCGTATGACTCGTGCTGCTCGCGCTGCTCAGTAAGTTCTTTGATACACTGAACGGATGAAGTACCTGATTGTGGGATTGGGTAATATCGGCGATGAGTACGATGGAACCCGTCACAACATAGGATTTAGAGTATTGGATGCCTTTGCCAAGGCATCCAATATTTCGTTTAAAGACGGCCGTTACGGGTTTACTGCCGAAACGTCCATTAAGGGTCGCCAACTGGTCCTGCTGAAGCCTTCCACCTATATGAATCTGAGTGGAAATGCTGTTCGTTATTGGATGCAGAAGGAAAAGATTGCCTTGGAGAATGTTTTGGTGGTTGTCGATGACCTGGCACTTCCTTTTGGTCAGTTAAGATTAAAGGGCAAGGGTAGTGATGCCGGTCATAACGGTTTGAAGCACATTGCACAAATTCTTGGAACACAAGCATATAACCGTTTGCGCTTTGGCATTGGAAACGAGTTTCCCCGGGGTGGACAGGTAGACTTTGTGCTGGGATATTTCTCGGATGAGGATTTAAAGACAATGGATGAGCGGGTGGCATTGGCCTGCGACATCATAAAAAGTTGGGTACTGGCAGGCATAGAGATTACTATGAACCAGTATAATAAAAAATAATGGAAGCAAGATTGGATAAGTGGCTGTGGTCTGCCCGCATTTTTAAGACCCGTACCATTGCTGCGGATGCATGCAAGAAGGGAAGAGTTATGATTAACGGCGTTCAGCAGAAACCGTCGAAGATGGTTAAGGAAGGTGAGGTTATTCAGGTTCGCAAACCGCCTGTTACTTATTCATTCAAGATCTTACGTGCTATCCAAAACCGTGTGGGTGCCAAATTGGTACCTGAAGTGCTGGAGAATGTCACCACACCAGATCAGTATGAACTGCTGGAGATGAATCGCATCAGCGGATTTGTGGATCGTGCACGTGGAACAGGCCGACCTACTAAGAAAGAGCGTAGAGATCTGGATGATTTCATACAGCCGGAATATCTCGACGATATGTTTGATTGGGATGATGACGAGGATGAAGATTAATGTGTCATGTTAACGTGTCAAGTATATAGGTTAATTCGTTGTTTCAGTTTCATGCTGATTTCTCTTGTGGTGTGTCTTTTCACGTCATGCCAACAAGAAACGGTTTCTAGCACACAATACAAGGTGTTGGTACTCAATTCGTACCAGCCTTCTTTTCAGCATGCTTCAAAGTCTGTAGATCTTTATCAGGAGTATTTTCGGAAGGCCAAGGTTAATGTGGACCTGAAGAATATATTTCTGGAATACCCTTATGGTTTGTTGGAGAAACAGTGGGAGGAAGGCCTTCAGCCCCAAATTGATGAATTGGGTGATTGGACTCCTGATCTTGTCATTCTCAATAACGACTTTGCCGTTCAGGTGGCAACCTTAAATCCGGAATGGTTGCGTCAGTATCCTGTAGTATATGGCGGTATCGTGGCACCGGATGATTTACTTTTGGACCTGTTCACCAATATGACAGGTTTTGTTTGCCCTCCTGATTATCTGGCCAACTTGGAGTTCATTGAGCAGGTTACCGGTCAAAAGGAGGCGGTGATGGAGTTGGATTATACCTATACTGATTCCATTATTCGCGGTTATCTGTCGGAGGCAGAGAAATCGTTTCCTGAAGGATATAAGATAACAACGGTGTCAGCGGGTTCACCTAGCCGTAATGTGGCTGGTGATTCCACCGGTCGCGCCGGCATGAGATACCTGGAGCAGATGTATCATGAGTCTAAGTACAATGCGCATCTGCAGGTGCTTGTAAATTCATATAGCAACCTGATTATGAACCGTTCAGGTGCTCCTCAGTTCACGGCTACTGATGTTCAGTTTGCCGAGGGTGATGCACGTCTGGTGGGTGGATTCTTCCCGTCATTGGAAACTCAGATTCAGGATCAGGTGACCTACGCAGTAGCCATTCTGGAAGGTAAGGCCCCAAAGGATTTGCCCCAAATGAAGCATCGTAATGAATATTTCATGGACTACGATGCCATGCTTCGCCGTAACATGGAGTATAGCCAATGGAGCGGAAAGGCTACGATTCTCAATGTGCCTTTCAATGTGAAGCATCCGTATTGGTATGCTTCCTTTATCCTGTTAGGTCTGGTTCTGCTCTCAATCTTGACCTGGGTGGTTTCACAATTGGTAATCAATTATCTGCATTTCAGAAAAGAGCGTATTGTGGAAAACCTGAACCAGCAGAAGGAGCGTAGAAACCAGCTGCTTCTTGCGGCCAAGTGCACCAACTGGATGTTAAAGGATGGTGTGATTTCTTTCCATAAAGCTTTCGCCAATCAATGGAATAAGGAATTATCCAATATGAACCTTGTTGATTTTGTCTTGTTGGTTGATGCCAGTCAGCGTAGTGCTTTTGCTGATTTCCTGGCACAGAAAGATGATACACATAACCAGCAGAGTTTCCGTATCTCCTTTGATGGTGGTGCATCATGGCATTTGTGGGAGTTGATCTACAAGACATATACCCCCAATGAGGGCGATGAGATTCTGCTGGGATTGATGATGAACATGGATCAGCAGAAAGATGCCGAAGATCAGATGCAGCATGCTCAGGAGGTTTCAGAATTGGTAGAGATGAAAGAAATGTTTCTGGCCAATATGAACCATGATATCCGTACTCCTTTGGCTGCCATTGCCGGTTTTGCCGAAGTCATCACTGATTCAGAAAGCGACCTGGATGATGAATCTTTGCAGACATATTCCGAGATTATTTCACAAAACTCGGGCGTATTGCTGAAGTTGGTGGATGACGTTTTGAACATGCGTGGAGATGATATTGGAAAATTCAGGTATTATCCGAAACCAACCCAGGTGGATGAACTGATGGAAAAGGCCTTTGGCACGAATCAGGTTCTGGCTCCTCAGAATCTGGAGTTCCGCCTGCTTCGTGGTAAGGAAGGGCTGACCATTAACGTGGATTCTGAGCGTACCTTACAGGTAATCAACAATTTCTTAAGCAATGCATTCAAATTTACGCCACAGGGATTTGTAGCATTAGGCTGGCAGTATGTTGATGCCACCGAGGAGGTTGAACTGTTCGTTATTGACACCGGTGTAGGTATTTCCATCGAGAAACAGCGAAAGTTGTTCTACCGTTTTTATAAGACCGATGAGCATCATATCGGTACAGGATTAGGATTACACATTTGTAAGACATTGGTGGAAGATCAGGCAGGACATATCGAAGTGAAGAGTACAGATGGTGCCGGTAGTCGTTTCTCTGCATTCTTTAAAGTACTGAAAATGTTGGTACTGATACTAAGTTTGGGACTTGTTTCCTGTGGAAAGGCCTCGTTACAGAATCGTGAGGACAATCGTGATTTCAAGGTGGCTGTTGTTCACAGTTACGATGCATTGCTGGAGGATTATGCCACTTTTGATAAGGTCTTGAATGAAAAGATGGAATCTGCGGGGGTGAATGTGCGTAAGAGTACCTTCTATTTGGACTTGGAAGAAATAAACCCGTCAAGTGAAGCCGTTATCCAAACCTTGGATTCATTGGAGAAAATGAAACCGGATGTCATTCTGATGGATGATGACTTGGGCGTGATGTCCATGCTGAAAACCGACCGGGCAATCTTGCATGAGACTCCTGTTGTAGTGGGAGGCCTGACGCTTGCCGATTGGAACTTGCAGCACAGGTTCCCGTTGCTGACCGGTTGGGAGGCTCCGATTGACTATCCAAAGAACATTGAGTTGGCCGCAGAATTGTGGGACATGAATCTCGTTGAGATAGAACTGGATCACTCCCCTGTCGACAGCCTCCGTCGCAAAGTCCTGAGTGATGCGATAGCCCGTCCTCCGTTTGTTGATAATAGTGATTTGCATTGCCGAACCTTGTCTTGGAGCGACTTGAAAGAAAGCGAATTGAAGGACAGTATCGTTGTGATGGTCATATCTCTTCAGTCGCCGGAGTTGAATACGGAAAAGATTCCTCATCCGGAACGTCCGATTACTGATCCGGTGGCTTACACCCGCAATTTGCAGATGTATAGTTACGCCTATCCTCAGCTCATCGTAAAGCAGGATGCCTATAGCGACAGTATGGTGGATCCTTATCGCTCACCGGAATTGACAGCTATCAGAACCAATTTTGGAACATCCTCAGCTTCTTATATTGCAGGATATTTTGCAACGACTGAGACGGTGGCTTCAGATATGGCCGACTATGCCATTCAAATACTTCAGGGTGTTCCTGTGGCAAAATTGCCGCCAAGTGTGCATCAGGCGGAGTATATGATGGATTACAATGCCTTGATGCTTTGGGAGCATAATGAAAACATGGGCTATTCATATTTCAAGGATAGAGACTTTCATATCGTGAATTTGCCCTACCGCCTGGCTCATCCTGTATTGTATTATGGCCTTCCAGGTTCGGGACTTCTTTTGCTGATGCTGGTAGTTGCATTCTTTGCCCGTCGTTTCAACAGGCGAAGAAGATGGGAATTGGATGCATTGAAGCGTCAGGTAGAGCATGAGATCAGAGCGGGTTCCATGGTCTTAAACAGCTTTAAGGGAACAGTGTTTAGTTATCGCCATGGATACATAACCCTGGATGAGGACTTTATGAAACGCAACGAGTTTGATGTAGTTACAATCTCAGATGACGAGTTCAGAAGTTATATTCATCCAGACTATATGGCTGATTTTGACAGTTTGTTGGAATCATTCCAACAGCCGGGAACGTACGATCATCACCTCTTTATTAAATATATGGAGGATAAGACATATCATTGGTTGCTGATGCATTACGTTGTGAATCGTCCGGGAGAGGCTGACGGTTTTTCAATGATGGATGATGTGGCTGTGATGAGAGAGCAGAAGATTCGAACTGCACAGCAGCAGATGCAAGCTGCCATGGAAAAGAATGAATTCTTGAATAATATCAGCTATATCATTCGTGGTCCTTTGAGCAGTATCCTGGGCTTCTCGGACTTGCTTTCCAAGCGGTTCTATGATTTTACTCCCGAGGAAAGAAACGAGTTCTGTGTGACTGTCCGTGAGCAGAGCCGCCATTTGTTGGAAACGGTCAATCAGGTTCTGGAACTGAGCCGAATTGAGTCTGGCCGTGCCGAAATAGAAATGGAGGCTGTCAGTCCTCAGGTAACTATGGATAATGTTTTGGCACGCTGGCAAGCCAAAGTGGAGGAGAAAGAAGGCGTCAGCCTGGTTTATCAGCCTGGCCGTTTAGGACTACAAGTCTGGGCCAATGCTTACCGTTTGGAATCAGCTTTGGACTTACTGATGAAGCGTGTACTGGACACTACGGAAAAAGGTCTTATTGCCATTGGTTGGGGGTATAATCTGGATACCCGCGAGGTTACCTTCTTTATTGAGGATACAAGTGGAGGATTGGATCAGAGTGAAAAGGAAGGTCTTTTCAACCAGTCAGGAAATATTGATTTGGCTTTGGCTCATTCCATTGTATCCCGAATGAAAGGACGCCTGGAAGTTCAGAGTCGGGTAGGCGTAGGAAGCCGTTATATGATATCATTGCCAGAAATGACATAATAAAAATAGGGTGCCGTTTGGCACCCTATCTTTTTAGTTATTGAAAACAAGTCCGTCATTGTCGGTGTTGATGATGATCGGTTTCTCCCGATTCACTTCTCCTGAAAGAATCTTTTTACTCAGATCGTTCAACAGGTAGCGTTGGATGGCGCGCTTTACTGGTCGTGCTCCGAACTCTGGGTCGAATCCGGCATCAGACAAGTAGGAGATGGCTGCATCTGTGACACGCATCTCAATACCGTTTTCCTTCAGCATCTTATAGATATTGCTGACCTGCATGCGGACAATCTGCTCAATCTCATGCTGATTCAATGGCAGGAACATGATGGTCTCATCAATTCGGTTCAGGAACTCCGGTCGGATGTTCTGCTTGAGCATTTCCATCACATTGTTTTTGGTCTCTTCAACCAACTGCTCACGATTGCCGTCGTTCAGCTTCTCGAACTGGCTTTGGATGTAACTGCTGCCTAAGTTGCTGGTCATAATGATGATGGTGTTCTTGAAATTGACCGTTCTGCCCTTGTTGTCAGTCAGACGTCCGTCGTCCAACACCTGAAGCAAGATGTTGAATACATCCGGATGTGCCTTCTCAATCTCGTCAAACAGCACCACGCTACATGGCTTACGTCTTACAGCTTCGGCCAGTTGTCCGCCCTCATCGTCTCCCACGTATCCCGGAGGCGCTCAAATCAGTCGGCTGACACTGTGCTTCTCCTGGTATTCACTCATATCGATACGTGTCATCAGGGTTTCATCATCAAACAGATACTCTGCCAATGCCTTGGCCAACTCGGTCTTACCAACACCGGTGGTACCCAGGAAGATGAAACTGCCGATTGGGCGTTTTGGGTCCTGCAATCCGGCACGGCTTCTGCGGACAGCATCACTGACTGCAGCAATGGCTTCTTCCTGGCCAATGACACGCTTATGCAGCTCTTCCTCCAGTCTAAGCAATTTCTCGCGTTCGCTCTGCAGCATCTTGTTTACTGGAATTCCTGTCCATCTGCTGACAACATCGGCAATGTCCTCGGCGGTGACCTCTTCCTTTACCATGGCTTCTGCACCCTGGCGCTCCTTTAGCTGCAACTGCACATTGTTGATTTCGTCCTCCAATGCTTTCAGACGTCCGTATCTGATTTCGGCTACTTTCCCATAATTTCCCTCTCGCTCAGCACGGTCGGCTTCAAACTTCAGTTGTTCAATCTGTTTCTTGTTCTCCTGAATCTTGTTGACCAGTTCCTTCTCGCTTTGCCACTTAGCCTTATAATTGCTTTCCTCTTCCTGAAGTTCTGCAATCTCCTTGTTCAGTTGTGCCAGTTTGGCCTCATCATTCTCCCGCTTGATGGCTTCACGCTCAATCTCAAGCTGTCGCAAGCGGCGGGTAATCTCATCCAAATCCTCGGGCACGCTGTCGCGCTCCATACGCAATTTGGCTGCAGCCTCATCCATCAGGTCAATGGCTTTGTCGGGCAGGAAACGCTCGGTGATGTAACGGTTGCTTAACTCTACCGCAGCAATGATGGCATCATCCTGGATACGAACTTTGTGATGGTTCTCATAGCGCTCTTTCAGTCCTCGCAGAATGGAGATGCTGTTCAAAATGTCAGGCTCGTTTACCATAACGGTTTGGAACCGGCGTTCCAGAGCCTTATCCTTCTCAAAGTACTTCTGGTATTCATCCAGTGTCGTAGCACCGATACTTCTCAGTTCACCGCGCGCCAATGCTGGCTTCAGAATGTTGGCGGCATCCATGGCGCCCTCACTCTTTCCGGCTCCAACCAGAGTGTGGATCTCATCAATGAACAGGATAATCCGGCCTTCGCTCTTGGTCACCTCGCTGATTACGCTCTTTAGACGCTCCTCAAACTCACCTTTGTATTTTGCTCCAGCTACAAGGGCACCCATATCCAGACTATACAGTTGCTTGTCTTTCAGGTTCTCAGGTACGTCTCCTCTTAAAATACGATGTGCAAGACCCTCAACGATGGCAGTTTTACCAGTTCCGGGTTCACCTATTAATATAGGGTTGTTCTTTGTTCTACGGCTTAAAATCTGCAATACGCGACGTATCTCATCATCACGGCCGATAACAGGATCCAACTTTCCGCTTCTGGCAGCCTCATTCAGGTTGATGGCATACTTGCTCAGACTCTGATAAGTATCTTCGCTGCTCTGCGATTTAACGCTATTGCCACCTCTCAGTTCATTGATAGCCTGTCGCAGATCCTTCTCGTTCATTCCGGCATCTTTCAGTATGGTGGAGATGGAACTCTTCACTTTTAAGGTGGCCAGCAACATGGCTTCCAGTGAGACATACTGGTCGCCTAACTCGTGGCTGATATCCTCAGCTTTCTGAATCAGTTCATTGCTCTCTCTGCTCAGGTATGGTTCTCCACCCTGAACGCGTGGCAGTGACTGCAACTCGCTTTGGGCTACGGTTTGTACATTCTGTAAATTGACACCTAGCTTTTGGAATAAGAAACTGGTGACGTTTTCACCCACATGCAAGATACCCAATAAGATATGGACGGGCTCTATTGCTTGCTGTCCATTATTCTGAGTAATCTGAACAGCCTGCTGAATAGCATCTTGTGCCTTAATGGTAAAATTGTTGAAGTTCATAATTTTCCTCCTTATTTTAAATTTTAATCTTATGCTCATGGAATTACAATTTATCCGCCAATGAATAGAATCTGCCAAAGTGGCAGATAATCAGGTTGTTATAAGTGTAGAAAATGACAAGAATGGCATAAGTGAGGCTTTAAGTGACCTAAAATGGCCGACTTTGTTTCCATTTTCAAATAATTTTGCTATCTTTGCACACGAAACCAAGTTTTATACATCAAATGGACGATTATTACGCGGAGAATAACGATTAACCCCGGCAGAGGATTGCAGAGTTCAACCCTCCGCCGTAAAAACGATTTGGAGGATTGCATTTATGCGCACATACTGGAACACTACCGGTGGTTTGAATAATATCGAACCGCAGAATAAGAATTGCTGGATACAAGTTACCTGTCCTACAGAGGATGATAAGGAGTATCTGGAAAACGTCATCAAAATTCCTGATTATTATTTAAGCGATATCGCCGATATCGATGAGCGTGCCCGCTATGAGATTGATGAAGGATGGATTCTGATCATTCTTCGTATCCCGTATGCTAAAGAGGTACCTTCCAGAACACCTTTTAATACTATACCGCTGGGTATTATATTTAATAAGGATGTCTGCATTACCGTTTGCTACTACGAAACCAACATGATGATTGATTTTATCACTCATCACCAGAAGCGTGCAGTGGGATTTACTGATACCGTTGATATGGTGTTCCGCCTGTTCCTGTCTTCTTCGGTTTGGTATCTGAAGCGACTGAAGCAAATTAGCGGCCTTATAGAGAAATCCAAGCGAAATTTGGATAAGAAGGTGGATAATATCGACCTGATCAGTCTTTCCCGCCTGCAGGATAGCTTGACCTATTTTGTAACATCCATCCGTGGTAATGAGACTCTGTTGAGTAAACTGAAGTTTAAGTTGCCTATCGATGAATTGGATGCAGATTTGATCGAGGACGTAAATATTGAGATGAGTCAGGCTCGCGAAACCGCGACAATCTATAGTAACATCTTGGATAGTACGATGGATACTTATGCCAATGTGATTAATAATAATATGAGTACCGTGATGAAGATGCTGACCAGTATCTCTCTGATTCTGATGGTTCCCACATTGGTGACAAGTGCTTTCGGTATGAATTTGGTCAACGGAATGGAGGATTGGGTCTTGGGATTCCCATTAGTAGCCATTCTTTCTGTAGCCATTACAGTTGGCGTTGTGTGGTATTTCCGCCATCGCAGTTGGTTGTAATGAATTATTTTGAACTTAATTCGAATTTTATAAATCCATGATAATAAACTGATTGTCGTTTTGACAATCAGTTTTTGCTATTTTGACAATTATTCCTCACGCAGTTTTGCTGTTTCAGTAACGTGTTATTCATAAGGTAGCATTACCTTTGCTATGCGATAAATAAATAACCCAAGAGATATTATATGGATAAACTCAACTGAGAATGCTCAACTATACGTGGGGGGATGCTATGCACAGGCGTCCCCTTTTTTTTGTTTTTACTTTTTAGTTTGTTGGGAATTCATTACTTTTGCATCCAAAAGAAAAACCATATATGAGTGAAGTGAATAATACTTGGAGTGAGATTGTAATTTTGGTGGACTGTTCCTTTGTCGATGCTCTGCTCAAGGATTTTACCGTTAATTTTTCAAGAATGATTGGCCGTCCTCTGGATAAGGCCGACTTGTGTCATTGGTTGGATTGCTTGTTGCTGGATGCAGGTGTAAATGAGGGCGACCATCAGACCTTTGCCGTATTTATTCATGCCAAAAAGTCTAAGGGCATGCCACAGATGAATCCCGGCCAGTTTGAACAACTGAATGGTCAGGCCTTCAAGGACCAGCTGGGTGAGTTTGTGATGAGTTGCTATCCGGTAGAGGAGATTACCACTACCAGTGAGTTTATGACTGAAAGCGTTAGGGCAGCTATGGAAGCCCCCGATGTTAAGCAAATTCTGGTGGTAGGTGATATGCTGACTTATGGAGACGCTTTGAAAAAGGCAATCATAGATACCGAGAAAGGATTGTCTCAATCAGAAAAGCCGGTCGGCAAGAAAAAGATTACCTTGTTTACTATGAATCCTACAGGGTCTACCGAATCGTATAATGAGGTGATACTGGGATATTCGGTTATGAGTGCATTGGGAATTCGTGGAAATGAACTATAAAAAAAGGGCGTTTTAAAAACGCCCTTTTTTATGTGATTAATCATCCTCTTCTGTAATCTCCTCATCCGCTGGTAATGGGTTGCCCATTAGTTTAGCCATGATCTTAGCTTCCAACTCTTCAGCCAGTTCCGGATTATCCATTAGCAGTTTCTTTACCGCTTCACGGCCTTGAGCCAGTCGGCTCTCCTCGTAGCTGAACCAGCTTCCGCTCTTCTTGATAACACCGGTTTCTACACCCATGTCAACAATCTCACCGATTTTGCTGATTCCCTCACCGAAGGTAATCTCAAACTCACACTTGCGGAAAGGAGGAGCAACCTTGTTCTTTACCACCTTAACGCGAACCTGGTTACCGATAACCTCGTCACCATCCTTCAGGCTGGTTACGCGACGGATATCCAGACGAACGCTGGCATAGAACTTCAGAGCATTACCACCGGTAGTGGTCTCTGGATTGCCAAACATTACACCAATCTTCTCGCGCAACTGGTTGATGAAGATACAAGTAGTATTGGTCTTATTGATGGTGGCAGTCAGCTTACGCAGTGCCTGGCTCATCAGTCGTGCCTGAAGACCTACCTTGTTGTCACCCATATCTCCCTCGATCTCAGCCTTAGGAGTCAGAGCGGCTACAGAGTCAATGACAATGATGTCAATGGCAGAAGAGCGAATCAACTGATCTGCGATTTCCAGTGCCTGCTCGCCATTGTCAGGCTGAGAAATGTACAGATTATCTACGTCAACGCCCACCTTGGCAGCATCGAAACCGTCAAATGCATGTTCTGCATCAGTGAATGCTGCAATACCACCGGCTTTCTGTGCTTCAGCAATGGCATGGATAGCCAGTGTAGTCTTACCTGATGATTCAGGTCCGTAAATTTCGATGATTCTTCCTTTCGGATAACCACCAACACCCAATGCGGCATTTAAGCCAATTGATCCGGAAGGGATAACCTCGACTTGCTCAACCTGCTCGTCGCCCATGCGCATGATGGATCCCTTTCCAAAGTCCTTCTCAATTTTGCCTAGTGCAGCCTGGAGAGCCTTCAGCTTTTCGCTATTGGCTGTGGAATTTGGTTTTACTTCTTCTTTTTTTGCCATATAATTAATAAAAGTGTATTAAAGCTCCAAGTCGCCGTCATGGATTTCGTGCCATGGCAAGCCCTGCTCGTTCAGTTCCTGCATGAATGGATCAGGATCGAACTCCTCGACATTGTGAACACCAGCCTTCTTCCAGATGCCTTTCAGGAACAGCTTGGCACCAATCATGGCAGGTACACCTGTGGTGTAACTTACACCCTGCATGCCGGTCTCCTCGTATGCTGCCTGATGTGAGCAGTTGTTGTATACATAATAGGTGTGCTCCTCACCGCCACGGATACCACGGATGCGGCAACCGATAGAGGTCTCACCCTCATAATTCTCGCCTAATTCCTGTGGGTTTGGCAATACGGCCTTCAGGAACTGCAGAGGAACAATCTTAACTACCTCATCGCCAGTTCCGTCAGCCTTTGGTGCCTTGTAGCAGATCTCATCGATACGGCTCATGCCAATGTTCTGGATAACATCCAGATAGGTAAGATATTGCTGACCAAAGGTCATCCAGAAACGTGCACGCTTGATGGTTGGGAAGTTGATAACCAAACTCTCAATCTCCTCGTGGTGCAGCAGATAACTCTCCTTAGGGCCGATATTAGGGTAGTTTAGAGGCTGATGGATTTCCATAGGCTCAGTCTCGATGTACTTGCCATTCTCATAGTACAAACCCTTCTGGGTAATCTCGCGGATATTGATTTCAGGGTTGAAGTTGGTAGCAAAAGCCTTGTGATGATTGCCGGCATTGCAGTCAACGATATCCAGATAATGCATCTCATCGAAATGATGCTTAGCTGCATAAGCGGTGTAAACGCTGGTTACACCCGGGTCGAAACCGCAACCCAAAATAGCGGTTAGACCTGCCTGCTCGAAGCGCTCGCGGTAAGCCCACTGCCAGCTGTATTCAAAATGAGCCTCATCTTTAGGCTCGTAGTTTGCTGTATCCATATAGTTACAACCGGTTGCCAGACATGCATCCATGATAGTCAAGTCCTGATAAGGCAAAGCCAGGTTCATAACAATGTCAGGCTTGTATTCGCTCATCAGTGCCACCAGTTCTTCTACGCTGTCAGCATCTACACGAGCGGTTGTTACGTTGGTGCCGTACTTCTTGTTCAATACTTCAGCCAGTGCATCGCACTTGCTCTTTGTGCGGCTTGCAATCTTGATCTCAGTGAAAACGTCCTTGTTTTGTGCCACTTTGTGTGCAGCTACGGTTGCTACACCGCCAGCACCGATAATCAAAACCTTTCCCATTTCTTGTTTTTTGCTTTTCTAAATTTTAAAATGTCTATTTGGGTGTAAAGATAGTGCAAACCGAAGACAATACAAAAAAAATAGCCTTTATTTTTATTGTTGAGGTGCTACCTGTCTTTGGGATTTTCGTTATCTTTGCATAAACTAAATAGAAACAGAGCAATGAAAAGGAATCAGATCATCGTAAGACTTATCTTTTTAGTGGTGGCATTGGGAGTGTCGCAGTTGATCATGAATGGAGAAGACGGCAATCTGGCGGTCCGCGTTGTCATCGTGGTTATAGTATATGCTGCCCTGGTATTTATTAACTGGGCTTTTTCCTATTTTCGTAAATAGCATCCGTCTTACCGTTTCAGCGCTACAAGTCGTACGCCACTGAAAATTAGCAGAATAGCTATGGCTTGCATCCAACCGAACATGGCCAGTCCCATGCAGGTGCTGGCTATGGTAGCTACTACCGGCTGTACGTAATTATAGACACTGACTTGGGTAGGTGTAAGGCTCTTTTGGCCTCTCATCATCAGGAGATAGGAGAGGAACGTACTGGCTATCACAACGAAAGCCATTTCACCCCAGGTCTTTATACTGATTTCCGACCATCCCATTTCAGATAGAGAAGAAGCTGTAAATGGAAGAATGGCGATGGAAGAAAAGAGAAACATCCATTTCATGCAGGTAATGGTGCTGTATCTTTTTACAAGTCCTTGGTAGAGTGCCAGATAGCTGGCAAAACTGAATTGGGCAATCATACAGAGAATGTCTCCCCATATGTTGCCTTCGCCTGTAGCGCCCGAGGCACTTCCCAGAATAAGGCTTAGTGCTCCTGTTATACCGCACACCATTCCAAAGGATTTAGTGAGTGTCAACTTTTCGTGCATGAAAAGAATGCCTAATATCAAGGTAAAGATAGGCATACTGGTGGTGACAATGCTGGAGTTGATAGGGGAAGTCAGGCTCAAGCCAACGATGAAGCAGCATTGGTTGAAGACGATGCTTTGTAAACCGGCAAAGATGAGTAGAAATAAATCCTTCCGGGTAACTTTCTCCTTAGGACAGAAGAGGGAGGCTATCCAAAAACAGATGGCGGCTCCTACAACACGGAAACTAACCATGTTGAATCCTGAGACGCCGTGCTTCATGGCATCTTTTCCGATAGGAGACATTAATCCCCAAACCACTTCTGCACCCAGCATGCAGAGGTGTCCAATCCATAAATCAGACAATGCTTTCTTCATACGGGGTGCAAAATTACGGTTTTCTTTTTTAGTACCCAAAAAGACTATTGGAGATATGGCGGAAAACTGTCAAAAAATTAATAGGCCAGTTTTACTTTCCCTAACTCTACTTGATCGGGGTATTTAGCAAATCATTCATCAGCTCTGTCAGTGTATAGAATTTACAGAACAGTTGGTCCTTAAACTCCATGCCAAATTTCTCCAGAATGAGTATCATGTAAAAGCCCGAGGCATAGTAGTAGGAGTCGCCATCCAGATTTGTCATCCAGTCGGCTTTGTCTGAAATCCCTAAATCCTTATATAGACAGAACTCTATGTAACGGGCAGAACCCTCCATGGCCTCTGTAATAAGGTAGAAGCGCTCTATGTCAATACCTAGTTTTTCTTTTGTAAGTCGAAGACGCTCGTTGCGTAGTGGCATAAATTTATTCCAAAGAAGGTGCACTTCGGCTTTCTCGGACGACTGATACATCTGTGTTAACAACTCGTTTTCCTGATTCAGTATTTCCCTATACCAGGAGTAGTTCTCCTTCAATGCCTTGAGTGAATCGGAGGCATAAAAGTCCTGAGGATATGCCTCCACCATCTTTTCCCAAAACTGAGGGAATTTCTTGTATTGGAATCCGTGAAAACATTCGTGTATCAGCATGGCATACCATTCTTCATAGCTGGTCACGCTTGGTATGGTCTTGAACGTTATTTCCGGTGAACTGCATTCCATACGAGGCTTTCCATCGCTTCCTTCCTGTACCAGATGCATGCGGAATGGCCCCTCTTCATAGTAGTTCATTTCCAATGCATATTCAGGAGCATTGAAAGTGGGCCAGTATTTTTCATCTACCAATGCTTTGAGTTCATCCACGCGTTTCAGGACAGAGTCCTTATGAAGCGGAATGAGCTCTTGCGCATTAGCGGTGATGCTGCATATGAGTGCAAGGAAGTAAATATAGAAGTGTTTCATGTTAAGGTCTTATCCTCTTTTCACGGGCACCATTAATCCACAACTATAATCAGGTGATTCAATGTCCATGCCCCCATACCACTCTACGTTTATATCTGGATAAAAAGGCAATTCCGGATGTGCAGGAACCCACTTCTGGAACACTTCTGCATACTGTTGTTGGAAAGTAGCCATGCCACCTTTAAAGTGAAATTTCACCCATTCACCATCGGGCAAATCATAGACCTGCATTCCTTCCGGTATCTGTCCTCCCTCGTATGTGCCGGCAATAACGTAGAGGAACTTGTCTGGTTTATGACTGGTGCAAATGCCGAATTCTCCGATATGGTTCTCCTTTACAGCTTGCTGCAGAGCGTTTTCAATCCGTCCCTCGGCAATGGGTTTCAAATACTTTTCACTAAACTCATCCCAGAACATTGGACACTCTTCTGGTCCTTTGTTCATCTCTATTTCTCGTGCGATGCCAATCACTCTGACACCTTTCATGTTGATTGTTTCGTATATCATATCTTATCCTTTCATCATTTGTGTTATTTTTCCAATTCCTTAGCCACCCAAAGCACCCATTCATCCACATTGTCGGTGAGTGTCTCAGGAAGAGGCAGATTTATGCGTACATCAGGTTCTATGCCCTTGCCATCGATAAGTTGCTCTCCTTTCAGCACTCGCATACTGACGGTGGTGGGGATATGGATGGAGTTTGGCACATGAGGCAGCTTTACTTCTACCACATTTGAGATGTCAATGCATCCCAGAGAATTGTCTCGTCCATAGAACTTTACGTCAGGAGCTACGGCACGGACATCGAGCAGTAACTGTTCTCCGCTGCTGCCCACGCTGCGGTCGATGATGATGGCTGCTTTCTTGGGACGACGGGCATCTACCTTATCCATTACATGCTCTTCTTCTTCGTCGGTAATGGCAAACCAGGTGTCTGCTGCATGTACAGTAGCACTGTCCAGCAGTGCCATCAGTTCTTTATTACCTTCTGCCCATGGCTTCCATCGGTCACGGTTGTCCTGTGTATTTTTCATCATCACGCCGTGTGTTTTGCCCGGTTGCTTGTACAGAATCTGCAGAATAGGGTAGTACTGCCAGTCGGCACCGCCGCCATTTCCACGGATATCCACAATCAGGTTCTCGCAACCCGACTTGCGGTATTGTTCCACGGCATCCCAACTCCATTTCACGTAGGCATCATCGCCCATGCAGGTTGGAAAACGGAGCAGGAAAGTCTGGTCATCCAGTTTCTGTGCCACAGGCTTAGGGGCATATTCCTTCATTTCCTGCTTGTAGTTTGGCCATTTCATTGGGAAGCGGTACGACCACATTTTGAACGAGCAGCCCAAGTGGAAGTCCTGCATGTAGCAGCACATCTCAGCTACACCATAAGGACCATACATCACACCCATGCTGATGCTGTCGCTGTATTCCTTTTTGACTTGTTCGTATTCCGGACGCTTTTCCTCGGTAACAATCCAAGGAAAACCGGCATAGTTTTGCTCCAACTCCTTGATTCCAAACTCGTAACACTCCAAACTATTCTTGATGGAAATCTCCATGAGCCGGCGCAGACTTTGGTTCACCACTTCCGGTTGCTCCAGCTGAATGAAGTGTCCGCAAGTTTCCAGTTCGGTATATTCCATAGAAGGATAAAGAGCCTGCATCTGCTCTTTGTTGTCCGGCTCCAATCCGCTGTTTTGAGTGCAGATCACTTCGGTATAGAAAGGCAGAGGGAACCCGTTCCACCACTGACGGTCTATGAGGTTGTGCATGGTGCTCGATGCTACATATCCCGGAGTCTCAGGCATGCAGCTCATGGCGTAATCGGTGATAGTAGATGGGGTGTTGGGGCCAGCTAGTGACTGTACAAAACCAGTGATGTTCTCCTTGCAGGCATCACCGTCGAATGATGATGCGAAGCCCTGAACAGCCTGTTCATATGCTGCAGCTTTTTCCTGCTCCTCTGGGGTTGGGTCCTCTGCAAGTTTCGGATATAAGCAATATACGCCATCAACATCACAGATGCCCGCCACACGTGAAGGGTTCTCAAAGATCATCTGGCGGCACACTGGAGTACCTAGGCTGTGGCCTGCCAGGAAGGTATAGTTGCATTGGATATCATCCATTACTTTATATACCGCTCTACTGAAGAAACTCAGTGTATAGTCAATATGTGGTTTGTCGCTCTGTCCGTAACCCGGCAGGTCAACGAACACCAGTCGCAGGTCCTTATCTTGTTTGAAGGCATCGAACTGCGCCTCCCACGCATTCATGTCACAGCCGAAGCCATGCACAAACAGCAGGGTCTTAGGGCCTTCGCCCCAACTTTTATAATGCACCTGGATGCTGTCATCCAAAGTGACGTATTGCGAGGGTAATGCCTTTATGCTTTCTGGAGTGTTTTGGCAAGCTACAGCCAGAAACAGGAAAAGGTACAGAGACAGAAAAAAACTGATCTTTTTCATTGTTGAATAGATGTTATTTCACAAAAATAGTATGTTTTTAATGCAAATGTACACACTATTCTACAGACATGAGCAGTAAAAAATGGACATCTTTGTATTCTGTTTCAAAGATGTCCATGAACTCTCAGGTATCAAAACGGACTGTCATAGAGTGGAATGACAAGTTTCATGTCCTTATCTATATCAATTGCTGTATTCTTAAACTTAGGTGTTCCCATGGGGTAGCTCTTGATGTTGCTGAAACCAAATGGTTCATTAGGTATACCCATAAAATTGGTGTCAAGCTTCTCATTACCGTTCTTGTCCTGGAAAATGGCAACGGCATATTTCCCAGAATGGGGTAGTGTTACGGTTGCTGTTACTTCATTGGCATTGGCTTTTACTTCTGCGCTGGCAGTTGTGGTTTTCATGTAGTTCTGTTCATCGTAAACACCAATTCTGATTGTACCTGCATGTTCTGTGATGTTCTTGACAGTAATGGTCAATTTCTGTGCTGATATCGTAGAGGTACACAACAGCATGCAAAGGCATGCAAGAATCATCTTTTTCATTTTCTTTTGCTTTATTGGGTTAATCTTTCGTTGGCAAAGGTAAAATGTAAATGTATGATTTGCAATAGCTAGGGATAAACCGACCAATTATAGGGATAAATGGAGTGCCGATAGGGATGAGTGGTTATTTCTGCAGCTTTTCCTTGATGAGTGGTGTGTTGGAACGGCTCACAGGGATGTTTTTCTCGGTGCCGAAAATATGAAGTGTATATCCGGTACTCTCTTTGGAAAGGCTGACCACAAAGTTCAAGTTCACCAGGAATGCACGGTGGCACTGTACCAGAAAATCATGACCTTCCAAAGTCTCTTTAATCACCTTCAGCGTTAATCTCAGGGTCTTGTGGTGCAACTCCCCATTTTCCAGATAGCAGATGTCAGCATAGTTGGCCATGGATTCCACATACACAATGTCCTCTGGTTGTACTTCCAGTGTGGCATTGTTGTATTGTCCGGTAAAAGTACACTTTTCGGTGCTGGCAGGTTGTAGCACATCCTCTTCTGCCTCCCTTTCCCATTTTTGCTGTCTTTCCTCCAAAAGAGCATTGATGGCCTTTATATCATCCAACTCATCTTTCAGAACCTGATTGCGGATGCGCAGAAATGAGCCAATATATAATACTGCTGAAATGCAGGTAACGCTCAGCATATAAAACTTCAGCGCCCCCCATTCGATGGGATGCCCCTGATACCAGCTGTTGAACAAAAGCAGCATAGCTGATAGGATGGGTATATTTATAAGGTATAGGATGATGCACTCTTTGTGCCGGTAAGCAGCTGGGGACTTCTCCTTGAAATCCATTTGCAGCACATACTTTAGTATAAGGTATGAGAACAATATGGAAAGAAGCGACAGGGCCGTTTCACAAAAGATAAATAAGATACGCCCTTCTTCAATCTTATCGATATCGAAAGGTTGCAGTAAGCACAGGATAAATAAGGCTCCTATCACGGGAACGCTAAGCTCCTTTACAACAGTGGTCAGTTTCATGTGGTTTGTTATTTCTATTGCAAAGATACTCCCTTTTTCAAGATTTGCCTAATTGCAGGGATGAATGCTTGGACTTAGGGATAAATCGCTTCCTTTTGTCCCTAAAATCCCCGTTTATCCCTTGTGAAATGCGGAAAATCCCCATTGGGGTACAGTGTGTCCCTCGCTCTTGCAGTACTAAGGAAGAAGCATTTTCTTTGCAGCAACAAAACAAACTGAAAAATGAAAAAGATTATCGTTTTATTGGTGATGCTGCTGGCTATATGCAGCTGTTGGGCTATGAAACCCCTTGATTGGAGTGGTAGAGTGACTGATGGACAGAACCGGCCATTGGCGTATGTGAATGTGGTGTTCCTTTCCCTGCCAGATTCTGCGTTTATACAAGGTACAATTACCAGTGAGGATGGAACATTTCTTCTGCATACGGAACAGAAAAGAGGTGTTATCCGAGCTTCTTTCCTGGGTTACCAGACCGCTTGGGTTAAGATGCCTGTCTCTGGTGAACTGCACATTACTCTTCCGGAGGAGAGCACAATGCTTGAAGAGATTGAGGTTAAAGGATCGCTTCCTAAAACCAAACTTCAGGATGGGGCTATGATTACTCAGATTCAGCACTCGGTACTGGAAAAGGTGGGAAGTGCTGATGATGTACTTTCCCGTATTCCTGGTATGATGCGAATGGGGGACAAGCTTCATGTGATAGGTAGGGGTACTCCGGTTTATTATATTAATGGCAGAAAAGTGCAGAATGAAAGTGAATTGAAACGTTTGCAGAGTCAGGATATCCGTCAGGTTGAGGTAATCAGCAATCCGGGCGCGGCCTATAGTGCTGAAAGTGCGGCGGTGGTTCGCATCAGAACGGTAGCACGCCAGGGAGAAGGATGGAGTGGAAGCGCTGATTTCAGTGATGCACAGACATTGGTAAACGGCAACAATCTTTTTTCCGGGCAACTGAATCTGAATTGGCAGAAGAATAACATCGATGTGTTTTTCGGTGGGAACCTGACGGACAATTACCTGAAGAAATACGAATCAGAACTGGATCAGCAGACTTTTGCCGCTCAGTCTTTCCGTCAAAAAGGAACTCTTTTCAATTACGGAAAGGATGTTTGTGCTGTGGGGCATGCGGGTTTCAACTGGCGGTTGTCAGAAAATCAATCCATGGGTGTTCGATTGGAAAGGACTGAGACACTGAAGGGTGAAATGAACGTAGACATGGATGAGGACGTATTCATCAATGGTATTTCGCAAGGAAGAATGCTTTCTGCACGTAAAGACACAGATGATGGCTCTGGCACTTTTCTGGCTAATGCATACTACAATGGCCATGCGGGAAGAGTTGCAATAGATTGGAATATGGATTATTACCATTCTGATGGAAGGACATTAGGTAATATATCCGAATATCAGTCGGTTGCCCCATTGTCCTTCAAGACCACAAACCAGGTAAAGAATCATTTGTTTGCCCATAAATTGGTTCTTACCGGCAAGGTATGGAAAGGTGTGCTTACGGCTGGAACGGAAATGAGCTTTGTCCATCGGACGAATGCGTATGAAACGGGTAATGAAAGGATAGAAAACACATTCTCGAAGGTGAGAGAGCAGAACTTGGCCTTCTTTGCTGATTATCAGCTACTGATTCCTAATGCTGGCATACTTACTGCCGGTTTGCGGTATGAACACATCAGGTTCAACTACCAGCCTCAATCCGATGAAGAGGTGAAAAGAAATCAGGGACACTTTTTCCCTTCTATTTCCTTTGCTTCCCGATGGGGAAACTTGGAATCTATCATAAGTTACAGTTTCAAGACCCGTCGCCCTACTTATCGTGATTTACGCTCGGGTCTGGAGTATGTGAATCCCTTTACATTTCAGACGGGCGATCCTACCTTGAAAAATGAAAACCGACAGGTGCTGGATTTAAAAATGCGTTGGCACAATTGGGCTTTCCAGGGAGGATATGAGCGGCATACCAACGGCATCTATGACTGGACTTATCCTTATGATGATAAGGGTACGGTTGTAATCAGTATGGTGAATTTCAGGAATCCCATCAATGTGTGGTCTGGTTTCCTGGTCTATTCCCCTCAAAAGGGTTGTTGGACCAGCAGCAATGTGGTGGGAGTCCAGCATGGACGGTTGTCTTTCCTGCTTGATGATCCTCGGGAAGAAAACGGTCAGCGTGAAGTGAAGTATAACAATCCGATGTATATCTTCAATAGCTCCAATGCTTTCCGGCTGAAAAGGAGTTGGATGCTGGAACTTAATTCCGAGTTTTGGACCAAGGCTCATTTTGCCAATGCACAGTTACTGAACAATTATTGGAACCTAAGTGTGGCTGTACAGAAATCTTGGTTGAAGGATGATGCACTGACATTGAGATTGGTTTGCTCGGATTTATTCCAGCAATCCAAGTTGAACGTACTGTTGGATTTAGGCAATTATACCTTGACGCAGACCCAGATCAACGGGCAAGAGCGTGCTTTATACGAACAGCATCGAATTATACTCAGTCTCAAGTACCGTTTCAATACCACCAAGAGTCGCTATAAAGGTAATGGCGCAGCTGGCGGTGTGATAGAACGTATGTAAATTTTCCCAAAAAATGCCAACCTTCCACTAAATATTTCTATGTAATTGATTGTTAGTATGGTAATTTGGTGGAGGGTTGGTATAAAGGTTCCACTAACCCTCCACTAACCTTCCACTAAGGTTATTACTAAGTTGTCATCTTGAGTCTATCGCCTTGTCATCCTGAGCGTAGCAAAGGAGCTTTCTAAACCGGATGGCTACTAGTTTGGAAAGATGTTTGCCTACCTCGGCTACGCCTCCCACGGCGACCGTTGGTTCGCTTTGCTCAACATGACATTCTATATTTATTGGGGATTCGCTCTGTATCGTATTATTCGTGGAGGCTTAGTGGAAGGTTAGTGGAAGGTTAGTGGAGGGTTGAAAGTAACCTTCCACTAAGTGAAAATCTTGAATATCTGCATGTTGAGTGCTGTTTAGTGGAAGGTTGCCCTTTTTGCGTTTTTTTATTTCTCTACGGCAATATGCTTGCCTTACTTATTAAGTAATCTCACCTAAGCGGATGCTTGGTGCTTACTTAAGTAACGATACTCTTCCGCAGTTACGGAACGCTTATTCCGTGACTGCGGAAAAAGTTAATCATTACTGATGTTCAATTCCGGTCATAACAGGTGGTCCGAATCTACCTGTGAAGGACTGATGCCGAATTTATCCTTAAAGGCGCGGGAAAAGTAACTAAGGTTGGTAAATCCCACTTCCATGGCCACTTCCTGCACTTGCAGTTGGTTGGCCTTCAATAATTTGTAAGCCTCTTCCAACCGGCGGTTTACTATCCATTTCTCGGGCGTAATGTCGCACACTTTCCTAAAGTCCCTCTTAAATGTACTTAAGCTTCTGCCGGTGTAATGTGCCAGTTCCTGAACGGACAGGTTGTATTTGTAGTTTTCCTCCATATAGGACATGATGTCTGTTCGCCAGAGGGTGGTGAAGTCGAATAGCGAAGCATACACATTCTCATCGGTGCGAAGAATGGCCTGGATACCTTCGGCCAGTTTCAGTTTAATCCATTCCTCATCGGGTTCCAGGGAAAAGTCGAAATAAGGCATGAACGATTGGAACAGACTTTTTACATCAGGACGAGCCGGTATTTTCAATACACTGGCAGCCAAGCCTTTGGCATCACGAGGAAGGTCGCGCTTTTTCAGCGTGTGCCAGTACTGCATCAGTAGTTTATGAGGAAAGTTGAATGCCATGGAACGATGGGGAGCTCCCTCATTGCCCGTGTGGTGACATAAGCGCACACGGTGGTCGCGGCGGATAAATGCGCATTCTCCACTGTGCAGGGTGGTAATGTTTCCTTGTTCATTGATATCAATGGCCCCTTCCAGTACATAAAATAAGGTGTGCTCCTTTACTACACGCTCGCGCTGAATTTCACGCCTGTGCATGAAAACACGGATGATGTCATTATATTTTAAAGCCTTAAAATCATTCATAATTCAGTACTTTGAGCAATTTATGTGCAAATATAACACTTTTTGATGGATTTGGACGTTTCAGTACAATAAAATGGACGTTTCAGCAAAGTGATACAATTGCCAAGTCCGTATCTTTGTCAAAAATTATATTATTAATTACAATGAGATATATTTCTTTTGCCATGATGATGGCGTTGGCTCTCCAGGCACAGGCCCAAACCGGTGTTACCAATAAGGAGGAGAACCAGTATGAGATTGACGAAGTGGTGGTTACTGGTGCCCGCTTTGAGACCGATGTCCGTCATTTGCCTATGACTGTTAATGTGGTAGGAAGAGAGAAACTTACCGAAAATCAGCGTATTAATGTGTTGCCAACCTTAACCGAACAGGTTCCCGGTCTGTTCTTAACTCAGCGTGGAATGCTGGGTTTTGGTGTCAGCACTGGTGGATCAGGTAGCATCAGTCTTCGCGGTATTTCTGCAGGAGCCGGCCAGTTGTTGGTTCTGATTGATGGTCATCCACAGTATCAGGGCATCTATGGCCACTCCATTGGCGACAGTTATCAGACCATGATGACAGAGCGTGTGGAGGTACTACGTGGCCCTGCGTCAATGCTCTACGGATCTAACGCCATGGGTGGTGTTATCAATATTGTAACCCGTGGCATGAAGGAAGATGGCGTTAAGACTCAGGTGAATCTGGGTGCCGGTTCATACGGAACTTTCCAGACAGAAGCCAGCAATCAGGTTCGCAGCGGAAAGTTCTCTAGCACAGTTTCTGCACAGTATGCCCGTACCGACAACCATCGTCCTCACATGGGATTTGAACAATATGGCGGTTATGTAAAATTGGGCTATGACCTGAATGACAATTGGAATATCTATGCTGATGCCGATTTGACTCACTTTAATGCCTCCAATCCGGGAAGTGTGAGTGCTCCAATGAATGAAATGGACCAGTATATTACCCGTGGTGTAGTGACTGCTGCACTGGAGAACCATTATGCCAACACCAGTGGTGCTTTGAGCGTTTATGACAACTTTGGCCGTCATAAGATTAACGATGGTTTTGCTGATGGAGCAGATCCTCAGAAGCGCCTGTTCCGTTCCAAGGATGCTCTGACCGGTATTTCTTGGTATCAGAGCGTAAATCTGTTCGAGGGAAATCGTGTGACTGTGGGTTTTGATTTCCAGCATATCTTTGGTGATGCCTATTATACCTCACGCGCTACTGGCGAGGTGATGGAGACCCAGAACAAACAGAGTGCCCGTAAGCACATGAATGAAGTGGCAGGTTATGTAGATTTCCGTCAGGATCTGGCTTCATGGCTGACCATTGATGCCGGTATCCGTTACGATCATCATTCTGTGGCCGGTGGCGAATGGATTCCTCAGGCAGGTCTGGTGGTTCGTCCTAACAGCACAGGAGAGTTTAAGGCGATGTTGAGCAAGGGTTTCCGTAATCCTACCATGCGTGAGATGTACCTGTATCCACCTTCAAACGAGGAATTGCGTGCAGAGCGCATCATGAACTATGAGTTGTCATGGAAACAGCGCTTGGGTGCGTTCAACTATGGTATCAATCTGTTCTACCTGAAGGGTGACAACATGATTCAGACCATCAATAAAAAGAATGTGAATACCGGTGCCATTCAGAATAACGGTATTGAGGTGGAGGCCGGTTGGCGAATCAACGATAACTGGAGCGTAAATACCAACCATAGTTTGCTGCACATGCACAACAAGGTGGTTGCTGCACCAAACTATAAAGGCTATCTGGGTGCTAATTACCACAAGGGCCGTTGGAGCGTGAATGCCGGTTTGCAGCAGATTTACGATTTGTATACTTCAGTGGGAGAGAATGCTACTACCGAGGATTTCACTTTGTTGAATGCTACTGTAGGATATATGGCAGCTAAGGGAGTAAACTTGTATGTAAAAGGTGAAAACCTGTTAGCTCAGAAGTATGAGATAAACTTAGGTTATCCGATGCCTAGGGCAACCTTCATGGGAGGAGTGAACATAGAGTTCTAATGATAAAAAAGGGGATGCAAATTTTGCATCCCCTTTTTTATTAGAATGAAATCTGGGTTTGAACTTCCAGTTTATTGTATCCGTCTCCCATCTTAGGTTCACAACGGGTATACTGTACCTGCAATCTGCAATCGCGGTAGAACCAATATTGCAAACCTGCAATGTAATTGGTCTGCTTGATTCCCAATGACTTGTTATAGTTCATGTAATCATAGCTGGCCACAGCGTCCAACTTATTGACCAAGGGCACTCTGGCTGTAGCATAGTAACCTTCACTCTTTGCCTTGCCGTCCTTACCGGTCAGATACTCTGCACGCAAGTAGAAATCCTTGGTGTTCAGCACACCACCCAGAGTCCAGCGGTTTCGGGTATAGTTGTCGCCTGCCTGAATGTCTGGATTAAATGGGGATGTGGCAATAGCATGACCTGTACCCAACAGGAAACTGGTGACAAGGCTCAGTTCCTTGACGGGTTTTACTGTCAGCTTACCCTGAAAATCCTTCTGGTTGTTTCCATCCTTGACATTGATTCCCTGTCCGTTGAAAACACCCAGTTCATAGGTTAGGTGATCCTTGAATAAATCACCATACACCATGAAACCCAAGTCACGTCCAATTTGCTTTCCGTACAAGGGGTCACTGGCTGTACCTGTCAGGAAGTTGGCAGCCTGTGACAGCAATGAGATAGACTCCAACTGAGTAGGAATAATGGGGTTCTCAATGGTAATCAAGGTCTTCATCTGACCTAAGCGTGCACCAAACGCCTTGCTGAAACGGTAGTCGGTATAATACTCTTGCCATTTTCCACTCACAGGCTCGTGCATCAGCAGGAAAGACCATTTGTCTGTTACTCGCGCTCTAGCCAACAAAATAACTCGTTTCATCTCGAAAGAGTTATTTGGCTTGCTGTTATCCTGATAGGTGTATCCACCCTGTGCAAATCCATGCACTTCAATCCTGTCTTTCAACGCGCCCAGCAGGTTGTTATCCTGTGACTGGGCGTTGCAGTTGATAGACAGTGCTAATGTTGTTAATAAAGTTGTTAAATATTTCATTAGAATCCAAAACGGTTGTCATTCCAGAACTTGCGGGTCATTTCATCCCAACGCAAGATGGTTGCACCTGCAAAGTCTGCAGTGTATTCAGTCAGGTAGCTGCGTGCAGCATCCACTCCCTGCTTGTCAACCAACAGCTTGTACTGCTGCTCAACGAATGGCAGTTCGGTCTGTCCCTTCTGAATGAAGTGATCGTAATTCTTTTCCATATCCTTACGAGCTACTCCCCAACGTACGGTAGACAGCTTGTTAGCCTGACGGTAGTGCCACAAAGCGGCATCGTCACGATAACGGTGGTTACCGCAAATCTTGAAGCTTACAGGCAGGTCGGTAGTTCCGCAGAAGATAGGAATACGTGGGCTCTGGCCAGGGTTATCCATACAGAACCAAACCACACCACCGATATCATTAGGCAGCCAGCTGCGCAACTGGATAACGGTAGAATAAGCACACTGAGGAACAGCAATCAGACGGTTGTTCTGAATGGCATCTTTATCGGTAGCGATAGCCTTCAGCATTGCTACCTCGTCAGAACGCATCCATGGGTTAGCTGCTGGGCTCTTAACCAACTTGGTCTCACCGGTTGCACGATCTGTCTGCTCAACCATCAGTGCCTTGGTGTTGTCGAACTCAGTACCCTCATAAGTCTGCTTCAGGTAGTTGATAACATCGGTTGCAGCCAACTTCTTCTCTGGCTTTACGCTAAATGGCAACTCCTCGCTGTCCATGTTCAGGTTCAGGCTTGGAGCCAGGGTTGACAGGATGAAGAACTCACGAACACTGAAGGCCTTGTACTTGCCGCTACGGCCAGGACCGCCATAAGCCTTGTAGAACTTGAAGGTCTCCTTGCCATCCCAGTAACCCAACTTCTTAGCCACGTCAAATACGTTGTCGCTGGCCATATAGTGATCTGGGTCCTTCAGGTTCAAGGTGCTGATACGAGGGATATTGGCACTTACACCAACCTCATCATCTGGAATACGAACTGCAGCCCAAACACCACCAATCTTATCTGGACCTTCACCGAATACTTCGAAATGCCATACTTCCTGAGGGTCTGCAATGGTCAGACACTCACCGCTGTCAGCATAACCGTACTGCTTAATCAACTCACCCATCAGTTTGATGGCCTCACGAGCAGTTGTACAACGCTGCAGAGCTACACGCTCCAACTCCTCAATCATGAACATACCCTTCTTGTTAACCAGGTCGCGACGGCCGCTGATGGTAGTCTCGCCAATACCCAACTGCTTCTCGTTCAAGCAAGGGTAACTGGTATCCAGAAACTGATAGGTGTGCTTTGCCTGAGGAATGGTACCCTTCTCAATCATACCTGTCTGGTCGGTTGCGAATTCGGTATGCATGCGGCCATCATAGATGCTCATAATGGTGTCATTAGGATAATCTGCAGCAGGAACTACATTTACCCAAGTACGGTACCAGCTGTCACAGGTGTGGCTGGTAATAACAGATCCGTCAACAGTAGCTTTCTTACCTACCATGATACTGGTACAGCTAAATGGATCCTTTTCTGGTGCTTTTGTCTGAGCCATGGCATTGCAAGCCAAAACTAAACCCAGAACTACAAATACTCTCTTCATTTTCTTTCTTGTTTATTTTAGAATCAAAAGTGGTGCAAAATTACGAAATTCCGGTCAATTTTTGTTAATTTTGCAAGAATAAATTCGCAAATCATGAAACGTAAGATTATTGTCATAGGTTCTGTAGTTATTTTGCTGATTGTGGCGTTGTTTGGTGCCAGTAATTTTATGCTGGAATATTCTCTTCGTCCCGGTGCCGATGTTCCATTTTCTCGGGAATCGGCGTGGAAGGGTATGTTTGCTGATTATCCGGATATGGAATCGTGGCGTGATAGCCTGATGAACATCGGTGCTCTGCATGATACGACCATTGTCCGGGAGGATGGCGTGCAACTTCATGCGTATTATGTGTCTGCTAATCAACCAACCACAAAGACTGCGGTGGTGGTGCATGGTTATACCGATTGTGCCATCCGCATGTTCCATATCGGACGAATGTATAGCCGTGATTTGGGATACAATATCCTATTGCCTGATTTGTACTACCATGGCGACAGTCAGGGAAAAGCCATTCAGATGGGATGGAAGGACCGTTTGGATGTGATGCGATGGATGAAAATAGCAGCTGAGATTTTCAATACGAAGAGTATGGTTGTACATGGCATTTCCATGGGAGCGGCTACTACCATGATGGTAAGTGGAGAGGAACAGCCTGATTACGTGAAAGCCTTTGTTGATGACTGCGGATACACTAGTGTTTGGGATGAATTCAAGGGAGAACTGAAGAACCAGTTCGGTTTACCGTCTTTCCCCTTGCTGTATACGGCCAGTTGGCTGTGTAAGGTCCGTTTCGGATGGGGATTCCAAGAAGCATCAGCATTGAATCAGGTGAAAAAATGCAAGCACCCCATGCTGTTCATCCATGGCGATTCAGATGATTATGTACCAACAGCCATGGTCTATCCGCTTTATGAGGCTGCAACTTGCCCCAAGGAGTTGTGGCTGACTGAAGGTGTTGCACATGCCTTATCGTATAGAAGCTATCCAAAGGAATACACAGAAAAGGTTCGTAACTTCTTAAAACCTTACATGAAATAATATGAGCAAACTGATACATAGCTACAAGATTGACAACGGGCAATCCGGAAAACAGTATAGAAGCTATTCCTATAGCTTGTACCATCGTCCGTTTTACAGTTTGAAAAGTAAGTATTACCTGGATGTTGCAGCCGATGAGGACGGCGAGCATAAGCAGATGATATCGGATGTAAAAGTTCAGTCGTGCAGCATCGATGATCTGTTTGGCCGCATCTGCTTCAAGCCATTTTTGATGATTCAGAAAGAGCGGAATGCAGATAGGTTGAAGGAACTTACTGAAGACGAGCGGTTGTCCGGCTATTTTGCCTGGGACACAACGGTCTATATGGATCAGAGTTATTTTGAGCCGGAAACAGAGGACTATCGTTTCATTGTCAGTGCATGGCATTTGAATCATGTGGCTGCATGCCGACGTTTTCTGATTCATTTGTGCGGGGAAGACCTTGAATCCAAATTGCCCTCGTCCTCCAATCAGTCATTGGTATGGGTTGTAACCCCCAACGAGGCTTCTCTGCATGAGTTTGACAGCCGGGCTCATAAGGTAGGAGAGGTGCTTTACCAGCATCCTCATCCTATGGATTTGTTGCTGTTGATGTCAGCTGGTAATGTATTCCGCCATTTTTATGACTGGTATGCCATCCTTACCCAATTGGAGGGAAAGAGAGTGGCTCGATAATACCGGATATAACAAGAAAAGCCTGTCGTCTTTACGAGGACAGGCTTTTCTTATTGGTAGGTGGTATTTAGAATTCTTGGTTGTATAAACGAAAAAAGACTTGAGAAAAATCTCAAGTCTCGTAGAGCGGAAGACGGGGCTCAAACCCGCGACCCTCAGCTTGGAAGGCTAATGCTCTATCAACTGAGCTACTTCCGCAAACTTATCTTGCTTTCTAAAGGTGGGTAGTGATGGATTCGAACCACCGAAGGCGAAAGCCAGCAGATTTACAGTCTGCCCCATTTGGCCACTCTGGTAACTACCCTTTAGCTTTCAAGAAATCTCTTTCCTAATTGCGAGTGCAAAGGTAGCGCTTTTTTTTGAACTGACAAACTTTTCCGCTTATTTTTTTAACTGGCGGGCGAAATCTATCATCTTGATAGCGCATACTGCACATTCATCACCCTTGTTCCCCAATTTGCCACCACAACGGTCTTCTGCCTGCTGCATGTCGTTAGTAGTGATTAATCCATAGATGACAGGAATATCGCCGGTGGTATTCAACTGTGCCAATCCCTGAGTGGTACCCATACATACATAATCAAAATGAGGGGTGTCACCACGAACGACACAGCCTAATGCAATTACTGCATCCACTTTACCGCTTTTAATCATCTGCTGGCTTCCAAAAGTCAGTTCGAAACTGCCTGGAACCATCTGAACAAGGATGTTCTCCTCCTTTACACCGTGGCGCTTTAGTGTGTCCTGAGCGCCACGAAGTAAATTAAAGGTAATATTACTGTTCCATTCGCTGCATACAATGCCAAAACGCATGTCACTGGCGTCTGGAACGGCATTAAAATCGTAGTCGGATAGGTTATGGTATTTTGTTGCCATTACTTTACGCGCTCGATGTATTTGTCAATTTCCTGATAGTACATTGAGTTGATGTACTTCTCCTTCACTTCTTGATACAGCTTCAATGCATCAGCCTTCTTACCCTGGCTTTCCAGCAGCAAACCAGCCTCGATCAAGTAGTGAGGGCTTACGCTGTTGTTGCTAGCCATCTTTGCAGCCTTCTTAAAGGTGTCAATAGCCTTATCAATCTGACCAACGTTTGCATAGCACTCACCTAACATACCCTTAACGGCTGGGGTAATCATCTGGTCGCCCTTGTCAAAACCTTCAATCAATGGAATAGCCTCCTGGAACTTGCCCAACTTTACATATGCCTGAGCTGCACGAACCTTAGCCAGATCAGCCTGATCGGTACCGCTATACTGGTCAATCAGCTTAATCAAGCCTGCGCTGATGCTGTCGCCATTCAAAGCCTGCTCGTCCATGTCATTGTCAACCATTTCCCAAGCCTTTGCAAATGCTGCAGATGCCTCATCCTCCTTCTCGTTGGTGTACTTGTTATAGTAAATTACACCTACAACGATCAGTACGATTGCTGCAATTGCACCCAGCAGGTGCCACTTGTACTTGGTTACAAAATCTTCTGAGCGGCTGATTACCTCTTCAATCTCAGAACCCTGATTGTTCATCATTTCTGCCATTTTCTATCTTCTTTTTTTATTATTATCAATCGTTTCTGCACAAAATGCGGACAAAATTACTGCTTTTCTGCCAATTCACGAAATTTATTATCTCTTTTTTGCCTTTCACAAGGGTTTAAATTGATATTACCGGATTTTGTTGGTTATATTCGGCCGTTTTCTTAAATTTGCAGTGCGTTATGATACTTGACAGATTATCCATATTAAATTATAAAAATATTACTGAGGCAGAGTTGTCTTTCTCGCCGAAAGTTAATTGTTTCATCGGACAAAATGGTGAAGGAAAAACCAATTTGCTGGATGCTATATTTTTCTTGTCCTTTTGCAAAAGTTCGGTCAACCCTGTTGATTCGCAGTGTATTCAGCATGATAAGGAATTCTTTGTGCTACAGGGTAATTACCGGATGGATGGGGGAGATATGGAGAATCTGTATTGCGGATTGAAACGAGGTCGCAAGAAATCGTTCAAAAGAAACAAAAAGGAGTATCAGCGCCTGTCGGATCATATCGGTTTGATTCCTTTGGTTTTGGTTTCACCTTCGGATTCTGATTTAATTTCGGGTGGAAGTGAAGACCGTCGCCGTTTCATGGACTTGGTCATCTCACAATATAATAAGGAGTATATGGTGTGCCTGATGAAGTATCAGCAAGCTTTACAGCAGCGAAATACTCTGTTGAAAATGGAAGAGGAACCGGATAGTGATGTCTTGTCTCTTTGGGAGGAGATGATGGCACAGACCGGTGAGATTATCTACCGTTGCCGACGCGATTTCATTCAGGAGTTTACCCCGATATTCCAGTCCTATTATCAGGAAATAGCTCAAAACAAGGAAGAGGTTGCCTTGTGTTATGTATCTCATGGCGACCGAGGACCGTTGTTGCCAACAATACAAAACGGAAGGGCAAAAGACCGTATCATGGGTTATTCTCTTCACGGTGTTCACAAGGATGATCTGGAGATGAGACTCGGAGAATATCCGATTAAGCGTGAAGGTTCACAAGGCCAGAATAAGACTTTCCTGATAGCCCTGAAACTGGCTCAATTCAGTTTCCTGAAACGGGCATCTCAAAAGGAGACCCCGTTGCTACTTTTGGATGATATTTTTGATAAACTGGACTCTACACGTGTGGAGCAGATTGTACGTCTGGTAGCGGGTAATAATTTTGGTCAGATATTCATTACTGATACCAATAGGGATCATCTGGATCATATCCTTTCACAGATGGGGCAGGATTACACCCTGTTCGAAGTAGAGAACGGTTTAATGCACCAGCGCTTATGAAACGTAGAAATTCAGAATCAATAGGTGAGGTCCTCCGGCAGTATCTTCGTCAGGAAGGATTGGAAACTCCACTGAATCAGCATCGTATCATCGATAAATGGTTTGAATTAATGGGAAGCGGAATTGCGGCTTATACCGGGGAGATCTTTATTCGCAATCAGTGTCTTTATATTCAAATAAAATCTCCCGCGCTCCGGGAAAATTTAATGATGGAGCGCGAGAGATTAGTTAAGCGACTGAACGAAGCAGTCGGTTCGCAGGTCATTACACGTGTAATGTTCCGCTGATTCTCAAACTTGTCCGTTCAGGGCAATGCTGTATGGATTCATGTTCCGCTCAGTAAAGATTCCTGTCAACTGAGCGGTTTTCTGTTCCTTTGGTTGTGAAGGTGTTTCCAGTTTTGGCCTGCTCTCACCTTTCTTAAATACGTCGAGTGCCTTTAGAACGGTAGGATCGTCCTGATTCAGGAATTTGGCATATTGCTCATCATTGAGCATGATGTAGATAATATTACCGGCAAGAACGCGCTCCAGCAACTTCTGCGATTTCTGAATCATGATGTTTCTGCGCTTCAGGCCTAAATTGTCTGCATACTTCACAAACTGTTCCACAATATTTTGTTGTTTCAGGTATGAAGCCAAATCATTCTCATCGTCATATTTGTTCAGTTTCTGACGGTTCTCATCAGTATACTCGTAAGCGAACTGAACGATAAGTCCCTGGTTTACAGCCATTCGGTAATAACTGGTAATATTGGTTGTGTCCTGAGGTACAAAGTGATCCGGCATAATACCGCCACCGCCGTAAACCGTACGTCCCAAAACGGTTTGATAGGCTTCACCTGTCTGCTTGATGCTATCCTGAGAGAAGAACTCACCGTGTTCATAACGGGTCAGCAAGTCCAACTCGTAATCCTCATCGTGTCCTTTCTTGTAAGGCTTCTGGATGCAACGACCGGAAGGAGTGTAGTAACGTGCGATGGTGAGACGGATGACACTATGGTCTCCAAACTCAATAGGCTGCTGAACTAAACCCTTACCGAAACTTCTGCGTCCGATGATGATTCCACGGTCATTATCCTGAATGGCACCGGCAAAAATCTCACTGGCAGAAGCCGATCCTTCATCTACCAGAACAATCAAAGGCAGATCCTGATAGCTTCCACGTCCGTCACTTTTATATTCTTCACGAGGAGACTTGCGGCCCTGTGTGTATACAATCAGGCGGTTATTAGGCAAAAATTCATTAACCATTTGAATGGCAGCACCCATATAGCCTCCGGTATTTCCTCGGAGGTCGATGATTAACCCCTTGAAATTCATCTGATTCAACTTGGCTAAGGCTATCAGCATTTCCGGATAGGTGGTCTCGCCAAATTTGTCAATCTGGATGTATCCAATCTCCTTGTTGACCATATAAGAAGCCTTTACGCTATTAACAGGAATATCACCACGGGTAACGGTAAAGCTCAGCAGATTGTCGTTTCCTCTACGTTTGATGCCCAATTTCACATTGGAACCTTTGGTGCCCTTTAAGCGTCGCATGGCTTCGTCATTGGTGCAGTTTTCACCTACAAAATCCTCATCGTTCACTTTCACGATGCGGTCACCAGGTAGTAATCCCACTTTTTCAGAAGGGCCACCCTTAATAACACTGTTGATATGAATGGTGTCCTTGCGAATAGTGAACTGAATTCCAATTCCCGAGAAACTGCCGGCAAGGTCGTCGTTGGCCTGTTGGGCGTTCTTTGCCGCAATATAGACAGAATGAGGATCCAGTTCTCCCATGATTTGCGGCATAGATCGCTCAACCAAATCATTAAGGTCAACCGTATCTACATATCGGTCATTGACAATGTGCAGCAAATCATTCAGTTTGTTGCTGGAAGTATTAATGATATTAAGCCGTCTGCCTTGAAAATGATTGGCATAAAAGCTTCCCAAAACAATACCAAGGATAATACTCAAGGCAATGATGAGAGGCATAAAACGGACAATTTTCTTGGATCTCATATCTTATTCTTTATCTAGTTCTAAAAATTCTACATCGATATTGGCTTTACGCAGCAGGTTCAGACCGTCTTCCAAACGATATTTCTTGGAATAAACCACACGCTTGATTCCTGCTTGAATGATCAGCTTGGAGCACTCAATACAAGGAGAATCTGTGACATACATGGTTGCCCCATCACTGGAGTTCCCGCTTCGTGCCAGTTTGGTGATTGCATTGGCCTCGGCATGGAGGACATAGGGGAATGTCACATTGTTCTCATCTTCACAGACATTTTCAAATCCGGCAGGAGTACCGTTGAAACCGTCTGAGATAATCATATTTTCTTTTACTACCAAACAACCGACTTTTCGTCTTTGGCAATAGGAATTCTCCGACCAAATAGCAGCCATACGCAAATAGCGTACGTCTAAATCATGTTTCTTTTGACTCTCATTCTTCATAATCAATCGTTCTTGATGCCATTCCGGCGTAACAATGCGTTAATGTTTGGTTCCTGTCCTCTGAATTCACGGTATAAATCCTTAGGATGAACGGTTCCACCCTTTGAAAGTAACGTGCGGAAGCGGGATGCTGTATCTGTATTAAAGATTCCTGTTTCCTTAAATAAGGAGAAGGCGTCGGCATCCAGCACTTCTGCCCATTTATAACTGTAATAGCCGGCTGCGTATCCTCCACACATGATATGACTGAACTGGGTGGTCATGCAACAGCCATCTACCACTGGAAGCAGTTGTGTGCCTTTCCATGCTTCCTTTTCAAAAGACTGAATGTCTGTATCTTCCTTAAGTTCTTCCTTGCGGGTATAGTAGGCCATGTCCAAAATGCCGAAACTGAGTTGGCGTAGGCATGCGTAGCCTGTATTGAAATTGCTGGCTTCACGGATACGTTCAATAAACTCATCCGGCATCAGTTCATCGGTCTGATAATGACGGGCGAAAGTGTGTAGGAACTCTTTCTCATGAACATAGTTTTCCATGAACTGAGAAGGCAGTTCCACAAAATCCCAGTAAACGTTTGTTCCACTCAAGGATTCGAAAGTGGTATTGGCAAATATGCCATGAAGCGAGTGGCCAAATTCGTGTAGGAATGTCTCAACTTCTCCTAAAGTCAACAACGCCGGTTTGGTTGGAGTTGGCTTAGTGAAATTGGTGGTGATAGAAACATGTGGCCGGCGGTTCACCCCGTTTTCTATGCACTGTTCCTGATAGGAGGTCATCCATGCCCCAGAGCGCTTTCCGGCTCTTGGGTAAAAATCGGTATAGAGTACGGCTAAGAAACTGCCGTCCTTGTCGTAAACCTCGAATGGAGTGACATCTGGATGAAATACAGGGATATCAGTGTTCTTCTTAAAACTTATTCCGTATAATCTGCTGGCCAATGCAAAAACACCGTCAATAACCTTATCTACTTGAAGATAAGGACGTAACATTTCCGGATCTAAATTGTATTTCTCGCGTCGTAAAAGGTTGCTGTAATAAGACCAGTCCCAAGGCATCAACTGAAAGCCTTTGCCTTCAGTCTTACGCGCCAGGTCCTCAATTTCCTTTTTCTCTTCCAGGGCTTTGGGACGATATGAATCGAGCAACTGATTCAGCAATTGGTAAACATTGTGCTCATTTTCTGCCATGCGGTTTTCCAAGGCATAGCTTGCGTAAGTTTCATAACCTAAGAGTTGGGCAATCTCACGTCGCAGGTTAACCAGTTTACAAACTAACTGGCAGTTGTCTGTCTCCCCTCCATGTGCACACTTGGTATTGTAAGCCATGTACAGTTCCTCTCTCAACGCCCTATCTTTACAGTAGGTCATCAATCCGCTATAGCTGGGACCATGCAAGGTGAAGGCCCAACCATCCAGATTCTTCTCTTTGGCAGTTTGGGCTGCTGTTTCCAAATCAGTTTCAGGCAAGCCTTCCAATTTGCTGCCATCGGTAACATGAAGAACGTATGCATTGGTCTCTTTGAGCGTGTTCTGTTGGAATTTTAAAGCACATTGACTGGATTCCAGACTCAACTCTCTGAATTTCAACTTCTGTTCCTCATTCAAGTTAGCGCCTCTACGGGAAAAACTTTTATAACAGTTCTCCAATAACTTCTGTTCTTCCTGATTAAGCTTAGGCTTTGCCTCGTAAACCGATTTAATACGGGCAAATAATTTCTCATTCAAGCCGATATTATTGCTGTGCTCAGACAAAAGAGGCTGCATCTTATTGGCCAGCTCGTCCAATTCATCACAAGTTTCTGCACTCATCAGGTTGAACATCACGTTTGTGACCCTGTTTAGTAATGCTCCACTTCGCTCCAAGGCTAGAATGGTATTCTCAAAAGTTGGTGCCTCTGGGTTGTTTACAATCTCATCTACTTCTGCCTGACCTTGGCGGATTCCTTCTAAAATAGCAGGCTCATAGTCCTCCAACATGATACGGTCGAATGGAACCGTCCCATGAGGTGTGTCATAGGTTTCAAAAAACGGATTCTTCCGAATGTTTGTATCTGTACTCATGCGTTTTAATCGGCTAAAGCTATTAATTTTTCCATGCGAGGAACTTCAATGATTGATCGTCTCAGAATCAAGGCTTCCTCTGCTTGTAATTCGTTCAAGGTTTTGGAAACATTTACGCGAGTCTCGCATAATTGATTGGCTAATTCCTCCATTTTAATCTTTATTCTCTTTTCTCCGGATGGCTTTCGGCAATGGCTTGCAATGAAACGGATAATACGGTTTCTGATAGAACCATTGAATGGCTGCCACAGCAATTTCTGGGCATTTTGGGCCTGTGCAGAAATGAGGTTGATGTAGTTGAGCCTAAATACTTCATATTGCAAAAGACTTTCCCAAAACTCAGATTTACTGATGTTTAGCGCACCGACATCGCTTGTCGCCACATAACTGTGGGTGTAGCGGGTACGAGGACCAAACAGGACTTCTGGCTCCAAAACGGCAGGTGAACTGATTTTTTCGTAAAACGTAAACTGATTGTCATTCCCTACCGTCTCTATCTCAATGTCACCGTCAAGAATAAATAGGATTGAGTTGCATGATGAGTTCTGCTCAATGAGAACGTCCCCTGGCTTGTATTTTGAAAAATCAAATTTGATTTTTTCAATAATCCAAGCCATATCGCTACTGCCCAAACCTTGAAAGAGTGGGAGTTGAAGCAATTTCTCGTATATACTCAGTTCAATTCGCTTTGCCATACCGGAAAAGTGATGCTAGTTACTAAATTTCTGTTCCAACGAAGGTGTGTAGTAAACCTGATTCTCCCCTTGCTCATTGCTGTAGATAAGATAAACTACCAACTCCGGGTGATTTTCCAGGAATAGTTTGGTCTTTTCCAATCCCATTACCATAAAGGCTGTGGCGTATCCATCTGCTGTCATACAGTCCTTTGCGATAACAGTTGCCGAAAGCAGGTTGTGATCGGCTGGATATCCGGTATGAGGATTAATGGTATGGGCATATTTCTTACCGTCCACGATCCGGAAATTACGGTAGTTGCCGGATGTGGCTAAAGCCTCGTTGTTTAATGATAAAATCTGCTGGGTCTCCTGTGTCGCTGCCATCATATCATCTATAGGCTTGGTAATTCCAATACGCCAAGGCTGATTGCGACTGGATATTCCATGGGTAACCACTTCACCGCCAATCTCAATCATGAAATTTTGTACACCCTTTCTTGATAAAAGGGCAGCCACAACATCCACGCCAAATCCTTTAGCAATAGAACTGCAATCCAACATGATACGATCATCTTCTTTTTGGATGTTGTTATTAACCATTTTAATCTTTTGGTATCCGATAAACTCTTTCAGACTGTCTACTACAGCACTATCAGGCTCTATATCGTTCTTAAAGCCGAATCCCCAAAGATTGACCAGCGGGCTGACTGTAATATCAAAGTCGCCATCGGTCTGTTCTGAGATTTTCATGGCGGTTTCGAAGACTACTTTAAACATGTCGTTCACCTTCATGTCTGAATTGTTGTTGATAGCAGTGATAATACTTTCCTTGTTGAATGGGGATAGTGATGCGTCAACTTTAGCCAATTCCGCCTTTATTTCCTCATGGTAGTTTGTACTTGACTGATAGGTGATATGATAAAATGTGCCAAAGATGGTTCCGCTATCTTTTTGATAGGGTGCATTCGCATTTTGCCGGATGATGAGAATGCTTCCGACAATCAGCAGTATCAGAAATGGAAGTTTCCATATCCATTTGTTATTCTGTTTATTATCCATAATTATTGTCTTGTTGGTAGTTCTGCTTTAATCTTTTTACTCAAGTCAAAAGTGAGGTAATAGGATAGTGTAAATCCGCTATTTCCTCCGCTTCCAAAACCAGGAACGTAGTAAGGAGTGGCCTCAATAGGCTGTTTTTCTTTTAACTTGCTTTTGTAGCGGACATTGAATCCCATATGATAGTTCTTGAACACTTCGGCTTCCAATCCTACAACAAATTCAAACCATAATCGGTTGGCTGACAAACCTTCATAATCCAAAGGGTGCGCATTGTGCCAGATGGGGTCTTTAATGTCTGGACCGTTCACGTCAAAATTATAAGTGCTGAAAGCCAGACGACCACCCACGAACAATCGATTGTTCTGTGTCTTATCCTTTAACATATTAATATCGGCACCCAATCGCAAATATGGAGCTGCAGTCTTATATTGTATGTTGGTCTCGTCATTTGTTCCATTGTACTTGGCATAGCCTAATTCTGCGACAGGAAAGTATTTGTTCTTTATGCTAAACCGTAGGGCAGCCTCAGAACCCAAAGTGTTTCCTCCAATCAAATGAGCAATAGGTGTACCTACTTCCACAGATAGAGACATGCCTTGGATGAAAGACAAATGAGTGAAACGGGATACGGCATTTTCTGCAGCTTCCCGTGCCATTCCGTCCTGAGCCCAACTGTATAGTGGCAGAAGTGAAAACAGACTACTTAAAATATATGCGGAAATTTTCAACTTCATTGTTGTCAACCTTTCTATTTAATACGGATATGGAGTCTAAATTGTTATGCGTTAATTGTATGTCACTGACATAGTGTTCTACCCAGGTTCCGCATTCCGGTGAATTAAAATGGGGAACATTCTCTTTTTTAACAATAATCATATCCTTGTATGTATGATGACTTGCGGTCTTTATTTCCAACGTCAACGTGTCTGAACTGTTGTAATAGCTCATAGGCAGATCTATGGAGCTAATATTGAATAACCGGTTTGCCAGTAAAGTGTCCCGGCCGTTGACTTTCAAGTAAATATCCAGAGTGTCACTAAGTTGAAGCGGCTTATCTGCTTTGTAAAATGACCATTTGGCATATACACCATTGGTCAGCGGACAGTTTATGTCCGAACATCCGACTAGAGTTATTGCTGCTATGCAACAGCAAAAAAGGAATCTTAATCTTTTCATGGTCAGATTTCTTTTTCAATCAGGTATTTGTTACGCTCTTGTGAATTTCTGCTGATCAATTCTCCCAAGAAACCGGCAAGGAAAAACTGACTGCCCAAGATCATAGTCGTCAATGCGATATAAAACCAAGGATTATCTGTTACTAAACGATAGGGGAGTCCATTGACTAAATGGTATAGCTTTGTTCCACCTACCAGAATGACTGCCAGAAATCCCAGCATAAACATTAGTGTTCCTGTCAGGCCAAAAATATGCATTGGCTTTAATCCGAAACGACTCAAAAACCAAAGGGAGATAAGATCCAGATAGCCGTTGACAAAACGGTCCAAACCGAACTTGGTCTTGCCGTATTTTCTGGCTTGATGATGAACCACTTTCTCTCCAATTTTGGTAAATCCCGCATTTTTCGCTAAATATGGGATATATCGGTGCATTTCACCATAAACCTCAATGTTCTTTATGACATCCTTACGATAAGCTTTCAAGCCGCAATTGAAATCATGCAGGTTGTGAATGCCGCTAACTCTTCTGGCTGTGGCATTAAAGAGCTTGGTAGGAATAGTCTTAGACAACGGGTCGTATCTTTTCTGTTTGTATCCAGAGACCAGATCAAATCCATCAACTGTAATCATTTTGTACAAATCAGGAATTTCGTCTGGTGAATCCTGGAGATCGGCATCCATAGTGATTACGACATTGCCTTGTGCCCTTTCAAAACCGCAAAATAGTGCTGGGCTCTTACCGTAATTACGACGGAACTTAATGCCTTTGACATTGCCGCTTTTTTGTTGCAGTGATTCTATCACATCCCAAGAGCGGTCGGTACTTCCATCGTTCACAAAGATGACCTCGTAACTGAATTTATGAGCAGTCATTACACGGTCGATCCATGCAAACAGTTCAGGAAGCGACTCCTCTTCGTTATATAATGGCACAATAACTGAAATATCCATTTTCTGTTAATTTTTAATTCGTTTAATAGGGCTGTTCGTTTTGATACGTGCAAGCAGCATGATAATTGGAGAAATCATGAAACTGACCATCAGATTGTTTTCTGTAATCAGCAAAGCAAAATTTATCGGTTTGATATTGCAAATGGTTGACACCATGTCCTCAACAGTCATTCCGCTACCGGCAAGCATGGACTCCATGGCGATTTTTTGCTCTGGCATTTCCATCAGTTCTGTATACATTTGAGCAAATGTTCCATTATCCAAAAATCTCATGTAGATAAAAACACCCATCGCCATAAAAATGCATGCATAGAAAAGCATACACATTGTAAAGAACCAGTGACCGCCAAACGACAATTCGCCCTTGCAGACTTTCCACCTGAATTGGTAGCAGAAAACAACAGTAGCAAACAAGGAGCCAATAACCATTCCCAACCCAAACATGGAAAAAAGAGGATTGCTTAGGAAATTTGCGAAACCTGTGAAGGACAGGATCCACATAATGCCTATCAGCGTACCCAGTTTTGGCGATACTGTTTTAATCTGTTGAAATGTTTCTTTTTCCATCTTTTTATAGCGAATATCGGTGCAAAAATACGGAAAAAAACTGAAGTTGCCTTATTAATTAGGTGGAATTAAGAGAGAGTCGGGCCTTTTTCGGTTTTTTTTAAGGATTATTTGGATGGGATAGATAAAAGTACTACCTTTGCACTCGCAAAATGGGTAAGTCCTATACGGCCAGCTCCTTGGGAATCCTCCAGGGCTTGATCGCAGCAAAGGTACTAGGTTGTAGCGGCGCGATATAGTAAGCTTACCCACCCGCCTCTTTAGCTCAGTTGGCCAGAGCACGTGATTTGTAATCTCGGGGTCGTTGGTTCGAATCCGACAAGAGGCTCAAAAAAAAGGAAGCATGTTTGTGCTTCCTTTTTTTGTATCCATTAATGAAAAGTATCATTCCAAATCAACAACGGTAATGCCCGCACCTCCAAATTGGATGTGCTCGTCACGGTAATCTTTTACGCCTGGAACTGTACCCAGATATTGTCTGATTAGGGTGCGAAGTATTCCTCCACCTGTACCATGAAGAATACGGACTCTGCTCATTCCGACCAAAATGGCATCGTCGATAAAGTAGGTGACAGCTTGTACCGCTTCGTCTCCCCGCAATCCTCTTACATCAATATCTTGATGAAACTGTAATTTCTTTTCGTATATTTCATCTTGGGTTTGCTTACTGGTGAAGGAAATGTTGAATTTAGGTGCTTCCTTAGTCTGCGAATGAACCTTTTCAATACGTTTAAGTTTTATGTTCGTTCGCATACTTCCATAGGTAATCACTGCATTCTCTCCTTGGATACTTTCAATCGTTCCAACAGCAGTTTGGCCTTTAAGACGTACTTGATCTCCAATCAAAAAGATGTCTGCCTTTTTTATTTTTTGTGCAATTGTTTCAACGGCAGGTTTTTGAGAGGCTTGCTGAGCTTTTCTTTCTTTATTCTTTGCCTTTCTTTCCTGACGCTCCATCAATTGCTTCATTTTTTTTGCAATCAGGTCTTCGTGGGCATTCATGTCATCCGCAGACAAACTCTTCTGGAATTCTTGTACCTGAGCGCGGGCATCTCGTGTGCGCTCTTTTTCAGCTTGAGCCTCCTTAATCTCACGAATAGTGTTTTCAATGAGTTTGTTACTCTGGTTCAGTAGTTCCTGAGCTTCCAACTTGGCGTTACGTAGGATTTCCTTTTTGTTTTTTTGGAGTTCCTCCATTTCCGTTTGGTAGCGCGTCAGTGTTTGTTCCAGTTGCTTTTCTTTCTGGTGGATATTTTGGCGTTTGTTCTCCCAATACCTCTTGTCGCGGACTATATCCTGTAGATATTTGTCGGCATTGATATATTCCTGGCCAACGATATCACTGGCATCTTGAATGACTTGCTCAGGGATGCCAATCTTACGAGCGATTTCTACTGCAAAAGAACTACCGGGGTTTCCAATCTCAAGTTGATATAGGGCTTGCATAAGATGTCTGTCGTATAACATTGCACCATTAACAATGCCTTCGTTGTCTTCTGCAAAGTGCTTTAGATTCTGATAGTGAGTAGTGATGATTCCAAAAGTACAATTGTCGTTGAAACGCTTGAGCATAGCTTCGGCTAAAGCTCCACCGATTTGAGGCTCAGTACCACCACCGAACTCATCAATCAACAGCAGTGTCTGGCTGTTGCAATTTTTCATCATATTCTTCATGTTGGTCAAGTGTGAAGAATATGTACTGAGTTCATCTTCAATGCTTTGCTCATCACCGATGTCAATCATGATGTTTTGGAATATGCCTACATGACTGTTTTCTCTTAAAGGGATAAGCATGCCACATTGCAACATGTATTGTAGGAGGCCTACGGTTTTCAAACATACTGATTTACCTCCGGCGTTAGGACCGGAAATGAGCAGTATGCGTTGCTTGTCCTCGAGATGAATGTCAAGAGGTACCACCTTTTTATTATGTTTCTCCAGTGATTTCTTCAACAGAGGATGAACGGCTTGAACCCAATCAATTACCGACCGGTTCTCAAATATAGGGAGAGTGGAATCTGACTCAATACTCCAAATGGCCTTGGCTCGGATAAAGTCAATGACAGAAAGGAACTCGTATCCCTTCAAAAGCTCCGGAACGACCGGTCTGATAAGAGCAGTGAAGTCAGTAAGGATGCGGATAATTTCTCGCTTCTCTTCTCCTTCCAATTCTCGAATATGGTTGTTGGCTTCTACAACTTCTGTAGGCTCAATAAATACCGTTTTTCCTGTTGCTGACTCGTCATGAATAATACCTTTAATCTTACGCTTTAGCCCTGGTACCACAGGGATGACAAGTCGGCCATCACGCATAGTTGGAGTGGTGTCTTTGTCTATGACACCTTCGTCTTGAGCGCTGCGTAATATTTGATTCAGAGCTCTGGAAACGCTACCGGCTGTGCGTGAAAGTTCTTGACGGATTTCAGCTAACTTAGGTGAAGCACTATCCTTGATCTTACCATAATCATCTAGGATTAACGCAATTCTTTTGGTTAATTGAGGGAAGATAGCAATACCATAGGATAATGAGCAGAGATTCGGATATCTAAAGGATTCCTTTGAGGTTGCGATTGATGTATCCTCTATCTTATCGTTAGACTCTTCGCTGTTATTATTAGTGGATTCTTCATCGTTGTTCTTTGCTGAGGGACTTGTTACCCATTGCCCATTAATAAAGATTCTTTTTGTCCCTCTTTTCTTGGCCAACATAGCCTTGTATGGGTTGGTCTCTTCCTTTGCTTGAAATTTAAAGGATTTGGTGGACAATTCTTCGGACTCCCCATTGTCCTTGCGATGTAAAAATCTTACAATACCTTCTAGTGATTCGAGCGATCTCTTTAAATCAAAGAGAGCCAGTTCTTCCAGGTACGAACCTTCCAGGCGTATCCGTTTTAATTCGTCTCTTAAGTCAAAAAAGTATTGAGAGGGGAAGTCTTCTTCCTCTCGCTGAATCCGAACGAATTCTGAAGTCTCAAGCAACAATTTATTGATTCTTTCAAAATCGGATGAGAACTCCATGGATTGCACCTTTTCCTTTCCCAGTTGGCTTAAGCATTTGCCTACTAACTGGGTTCTGATATCGTCGAATCCTATTTTATGTTCAAAATTACTAGGATAAATCATAGCGCAAAATTAATGCTATTTTTCGGTATGCACAAGTATATACAAAAAAAGACATCCAAATGGATGTCTTTGTGGGCGTTGACGGATTCGAACCGCCGACCCTCTGCTTGTAAGGCAGATGCTCTGAACCAGCTGAGCTAAACGCCCGATTTCGTGGCGGAGAGAGAGGGATTCGAACCCCCGGTACCTTGCAGTACGCCGGTTTTCAAGACCGGTGCATTCGACCACTCTGCCATCTCTCCAAACTTCTTTCGAAGTGCGTTTGTTTCTCAAATGCGATGCAAAGGTACTGCTTTTTTTAGAACTGGCAAATGTTCCGATTGTTTTTTTTGATAAAATCCAAAAATAATTCTTTTTTTTTGCCTCACTCATTATTTATATGTATTTTTGTACGAAATTTGAAATTATTGAACTAATGATTGCTTTATTTAAGAAACGTTTTCTCCTTGTGGCAAGTTTGATTTGCTGCTCAATTTTTGCAGTTTTTGCTTCGGATGTTTTCTTCAAACATGTTGAGGCTTCTGCAGGATTGTCCAACAATCGTGTGAATGCTGTATTCAAGGATTCAAGAGGCTATATGTGGTTTGGAACTGCATCGGGCTTGAATCGTTGGGACGGTACTGACATGAAAGTCTTTTTAAGTGATTCACGCAATGCAAAGTCACTCCCTGACAACAATGTTACTTCCATTCAGGAAACTCGCGATGGCCTGTTGTGGATTGAAACAGGTTCCGGTTATGCTGTTTATGATCCTAAAACCGAGGATTTTGATTGCGAGATGAATGCAATTTTATCCAAGATGGGTATTAATGAGGTTCATCCGGATGAGATCAAGATTGACCGCAGCCATAACATATGGTTGAATGTCAAGGGCGAAGGAGTATACTATTATAAACCATCCATGAAATTGTTGTATGAGTTCACTTTCAATGATCAACAGCAAGGATTGCCAGAAGGTGAAATTGTTAGTTTGTCAGAATGCCAGGAAGGTGTTGTGGCTTGTTACAGCAATGGCCGTTTGATCTGTTTGGATGGAGAGCGTCAGCGTATCATATGGCAGGAGGATTATGTGATAGAGCATGAAGGAGGTGCTAATGATTTCTATTATGCTTTTGCAGACCGTAAGGACAATATTTGGTTGTGGAATACCAATAAACTGTTCATCTACAAGAAGGCATCTGGCGAGTGGTTGAATTCTCTCGAGGAATTGGCTAAAGGCTGGAATACTAATTTGCCAAAGGCTAATGATTTGCATATCCGTTGCATGGCTCAGGATTCTAAGGGCTTGTTGTGGATCGGTACTGAAAGTGCAGGATTGGTATTGGTTGATCCTAATGCTAAAACCATCGAGTCTGTAACATCAGATGATTCGAATTCCCGTACCTTACGCTCCAACAATATTCAGAGTCTTTTTGTTGATAAGAACGATGTCGTTTGGGTGGGTACAGCTAAGCATGGTGCCAGTTATTTTTCAGACAATAATTTCAAGTTTGATGTAGATTGGTTGGGTGACATCACAGCTTTAGTTCAAGATGCATCTGGCAATTTCTGGTACGGTACTAGTGACAAGGGTGTCCTTTATCGTACTTCATCGGGTGAAACCAAGGAGTATAACCGTCAGAACAGCAGTTTGCCTTCTGATATTATCTCTTGTTTGGCAGTCAGTGGCAATCGCATTTGGGTTGGCTCAACCCGTGGAGGATTGAGCTATATTGAAAATGGTAAGGTTACGGTTTTGGAAGCTACAGATGAGGATTCGGAATCCGTTAGTAATGCGATTCAGGCATTGGATGTGGATGCACACGGTAATTTGTGGATCGGTACCTCAACTGCCGGATTGCAATTGTGGAGTGCTTCCACTGGTGGCATTACTACTTATAGTGTGGAGAGCGGCCATTTACCAAACAATAGTGTTACCTCAATTAAAAAAAGTGGAAACAAGTTGCTGATTGGAACCAATGCCGGTTTATGTGTTATGCAGATTGATTCCAAGAAGTTTAAGACATATATAGGAAACGAAAAAGGTGATGCATCCTTTAGAAGTACTTCTGTAACAAGCGTATATGGCGATAGTCGTGGTTTCTATTGGGTTGGTTCGCGTGAAGGATTGTCTGTTTATGATCCTAAGACAGATTGTTTGGCATCGATTGGTTTCGAGCAGAGATTGGCAAGTGAATCCATCTTATCTATTACTGAGGATGCCCAGAAAAATATGTGGTTGACAACAGCTGCTGGAGTATCCAAAATTTTAGTGCAGAGTGCGTCCCAGGGAAAATTTCCATCTTCATTCGCTGTCTTAAATTACAATCAGCAGGATGGCCTTCAGAGCACGTCATTCAATCAGAATGCTATTTTGAACGCAACAGACGGTACCATCATGTTTGCCGGTATGTCTGGAATCAACAGTATTGAGCCTAAGGAACAAAATGTGAAATTGCAAGAGGAGCATTTATTCTTTACTCGCTTGTACTTGAATGGTGCAGAAGTGGAAATCCGTAAGACTTACGATGGTGTGGAAATTCTGCCAATGGCTCTATTTGCATTGGATAAGCTGAGTTTACCTCATGCTTCCAGCATTCAGATTGGTGTAGCAAGCGATTGCTTTACTCGTTCTGAGGGCTTGCAATACGTGTATAAGCTTGATGGTGTTGATAACGCTTGGGTTACCGGTGGGAAAAATGGCATTGTCTATGAGAATTTGCCTTCTGGATCCCATACTTTGCATGTGAAGAGTATTGGCGCAAAAGGAGAGGAACTGACGATCGAAATTGTTGTTGCCAATATTTTCTGGTTGACAGGTACTGCTTTCTTTATCTATTTCTTGATTATTGCTGCTGTTGTGCTATGGATTCTATGGATGCGTCCTCGTAGAAAAGCTAAAATTAGCGAATTCAAGGCCATGCAGGATCAACTCAAGACTTTGCAGGAAATTGCGGAAGAATTTAGAGCACCTGTTTCTACCATGATTCCACCATTGAATTCATTAGTTGAAGAAGAGGAGGATTCCAGAAAACGTGAGTATTTAACAACAGTTCATTATCAGGCCACTCAGTTGTTAAGCCTGACCAACAAATTGCAGTCATTATTCCAGCAGGAAACAGTAAATGACACCATTAATGATTTTAAGGTAAAAAATACTGTTGTTGAAGAAGAGGTTTCAGATGTGGCTAAGGAGAAAGAAAAGAGGGATACAAAACCTGTGACACGTTATCATGTTCTTTTGGTGGATGATAATGAGGAATATTTGAATTTCCTGAAGGACAGCATGCCTGAGACTTTTGATGTCCTGACCGCTACAACAGCTGAAGCTGCTTGGGAACAGGTATGTACAGAGCATCCTCAGCTGGTCGTATGCGAGTCCGATATGCAGGATATGTCTGGTAGTGAGCTTTGTATTCGTATGAAGTCGGATAGAATTTACGATAAAATTCCATTCATTCTTGTAACTGACAGTGCAAGTGCATCTGAAATAGGAGATAACGGCATCAACAATCGTGTTACATCTTCTGCCGATGATTACGTTGCTAAACCATTCAATATTCAGGTCTTGATATCTCATATGAATACATTATTGGGAATTCGGGAAGATGGCGTAGAGTCGAACGTGGATGAAGATGAAAGTGCGATTGAAAGCCGTGCGATTGCTGCAACAATGGATGAGCAGTTGAGAATAAGTGCTGAGCAATTTGTCTTACAGAATGTCTCAAGATCAAACCTGAGTGTTGAGGAAATGGCTAAATCTTTGAATATGAGTCGTGCTCATTTATACAAGAAAATTACAGCTATTACAGGTAAGACTCCGATAGAATTTATTCGATATGTCCGCATCAAGCAAGCCGGTATGCTGTTGCGCCAGGGAGCCTACACCACAGAGGATGTGGCAACTGAAACAGGATTTAATAATGTGGATTCGTTTGTGAAGTTCTTCAGGGATGAGTTCGAGTGCTCACCAGAGGAATACCGTAAACAAAACCGTTAATTATTTCCATCCGGTAATTGTTACGACTTATAAAAAGAGAAAGTTTGAATACTAATAAATATGGAAAAACAAGGAAGTAAGCTTTATTTGTTCAGCGTAGTATTAGTCGCTGTACTTGGAGGATTATTGTTTGGTTATGACACAGCTGTGATCAGTGGTGCGGAGAAAGGTCTCCAAGCCTTCTTCATGGGTGCAGAGGATTTCACTTATACTGATTTTTGGCATGGATTTACAACATCCAGTGCTTTGATTGGTTGTATCATTGGTAGTGGCTTTTCTGGATTCATGGCTAGTAATTATGGCCGTAAGGTTTCTTTGGCAGTTGCCGGTGTTCTGTTCTTCTTGTCTGCTTTAGGCAGTTATAATCCTGAATTCTTGTTTTTTGAATCAGGTGTTCCAAGCCAGTCTTTGTTAGTTGCCTTTAATCTTTACCGTGTTTTAGGCGGTTTAGGTGTTGGTTTGGCTTCTGCAATTTGTCCTATGTATATTGCAGAGATTGCCCCAGCTGGCATTCGTGGAACATTAGTTAGTTGGAACCAGTTTGCTATCATCTTTGGTCAGTTGGTTGTCTATTTCGTTAATTTTGTGATTTTGGGTGATCATATTGCTCCTGCTATTGAGCAAATGGCTGAGGGTATCAATGCCATTGTTAATGTTGAGGCATTAGCTGGTGATAATAACTGGATTGTTACTTCAGGATGGCGTTATATGTTTGTCAGCGAGGCAGTTCCTGCTGGCTTGTTTGCTTGTCTTGTTTCCTTGGTACCAGAGACTCCACGTTATTTGGCTTCTTCCGGTCAGGATGCTAAGGCTTTGGCTGTTCTTACCAAGATTAATGGAGAAGAGGCTGGACGTAATATTCTGGCAGAGATTAAGGCAACTGCCAAGCAAAAGACTGAACCTTTATTTACTTATGGTTCAATGGTCATTTTTATTGGTATCATGCTGTCTGTACTTCAGCAGGCTATTGGCATTAACGCCGTGCTGTATTTTGCTCCTCGTATTTTTGAGAGCATGGGTATTAATGCCGGTTTGCAGTATACTGTGTTCATGGGCGTTGTTAATATCCTGTTTACTCTGGTTGCTGTCTTTACAGTTGAGAAGTTGGGCCGAAGACCTTTGCTGATCTCAGGATCTATCGGTATGGCTATAGGAGCCTTGGGTGTGGCATTGAGCAATTTAGTTGATGTTCCTAGTTTTGTCCCAGTTGCCAGCATTATTGTCTATAGCGCATGCTTTATGTTTTCTTGGGGACCGATGTGCTGGGTTTTGATCGCAGAGATTTTCCCAAATACCATTCGTGGCGGTGCTACAGCTATTGCCGTTGCATTCCAGTGGATTTTCAACTTTATTGTTAGCTCGACATTCGTCCCAATGTATAATATGAGTCACAGTTTCACTTACACTTTGTATGGTTTGATTTGTATCTTTGCCGCTGTATTTGTATGGCGTCTGGTACCAGAAACAAAGGGTAAGACTCTGGAGGATATGACCCGATTGTGGAAAAAGGGATAAAAAGTATTAGAAAGAAAAAGATTTGAAGGTGTGGATTGTGTTCCACACCTTTTGTTGGCAAAATAAATGCAAAAGATTGTTTGGCTTTGGGTACTCATGTTACTTTGTCAGGTGCAGCAAGCATCTGCGCAAAGTAGTGATGCCGTTATTTATGATTGGCTAAAATCTCAGGGAATTCCAGTAACGGAGAATAATAAGGTAAAGTTGTTGAAAAGCGGTGTGGATAAATTTGACGCTTTGTTTCAAGATGTGCGTCAGTCAGAACACTCTGTTCATTTGGATTACTTTGCCATTCGTAATGATTCCATTTCTAATACCCTGTTTAATATTTTAGCTTCAAAGAAGAAACAGGGTGTTCAAGTCCGTGCCCTGTTTGATGCCTTTGCCAATCTTAAAAGCGCCCGCCCAATAAAAAAACGTCATTTACGTGCCTTGGAAAACTTAGGCATTGAGATTAAACCTTGGGATGCCATTTCGTTTCCATGGGTAAATCATTCTGTCCCCAGAGATCATCGCAAAATTGCAGTGATTGATGGAAAAATTGCCTATACTGGAGGAATGAATATTGCAGATTATTACATTCTTGGAATTCCTCAAGCGGGTCCTTGGCGTGATATGCAGGTAAGAATTGAGGGTGAAGCGGCTAACGACTTCCAACGTGTGTTCTTGGAATCATGGAAAGGCCAGACCAAACAGGAATTGGATGAGGCTGAATATTCTTACCAAGTACGTCTTCGCGAAAGTGGTTCTCGTAAATTGGCTCGTATCCCACTTCAGGATTCCTTGTTGCTGCATTTGACAGGCAGTCCTTCGGAATGGGCTACTGCAGCACAGGAGGCAGAGTTGGAATTAAGAGAATTGGAAAAAGAGAAAAAGCCTTATGTCGCTGGTCCCATTAGAAAAGGGCCATTAATGCAAATCCCTTCATCTGAATACCTGGCTGATGTGGCAGTCTTGAATCGCACCCCAAGAAAAAATCCGGCCATTATGCGTGAATTCTATGTCACTTCATTGAATGCGGCAAAAGATAAAGTGATGATAATTAATCCATATTTTACACCAACGCATAAAGTCAATAAAGCGATTAAAGATGCAATAGATAGAGGTGTAGAGGTGGAAATCATGATCTCAACCAATAGTGACGTGAATTTTACGCCAGAAATTGGTTTGCGTGCTGTTAATAAACTGAGAAAACGTGGAGCCAAAGTGTATTTGTTTGACGCAGGATTCCATCATACTAAAATAATGACTGTTGATGGAAAGTTCTGTACCGTAGGATCAACCAATTTGGATAGCCGTTCATTAAGATATGACTATGAAATTAATGCAGTAATTTTGCACCCAGGTCCTACAAATGAACTTATCCAAATGTTTGAAAATGACAAGAAAACCAGTCACGAATTGACGGATGAGGTTTGGAAAAAACGTTCCTTTTGGAAAAAAATGCAAGGAACGTTGGGCTCTTGTTTGATTTGGTGCATCTAATAGCCTAAGGCTTGCAGCATTAGTAAGGCATCCATTTCATTGATTTGATAGAGTGACAGGTTCCTGGCATCTTCCATGAAAATTGATGCAGCCTTTTCCTTATCTTCGCTTTCCTCGAAGAATTGATGGTAGCAGTTATACGCCTTGTCTTCTTCGTTTAGGGCCCAATAGATATGCCCTCCATTTAGCCAGTCTTCTTCGTTCTTTTTCTTGATTTTCATCCAGCTGTTCAATGCCTTCAATGGTTGCTTAATCTTAAAATTACACCACACAATAGCCCTTAGCGCTTGTGTATGCTGGCTCTGCAGATATTCAATCTTATATAGAAGCTTAAGCGCATCTTTGTATTTCTGTCCCTGTATCAAACACTGGGCACTATGCATTAGATGCTTTAGCTCCATTTTGGAATCTTGAGAGGCAAGTTCCTCTAATAATATTGCCGCTTTTTGCCATTTGCCCAGTTTCTTATAGCATGTTGCTAAATGCTTCTTGTTCTTGATGTCATTGTCTTCAATGTCGCATTTCTGGTAGAGTGTTACGGCTTTGGCATATTGCTCCAATTGCATGTAGCCGTATGCCAAAGTTGCCAGATCCTCTTTCTTGTTATGTGGTAAGTGCTCAATGATGTCTACTGCCGACTGGGCTTCATCATGATTTATCAGCATCTTGGCAATTTCCATTTTGTGTTCATTGTCTAAAGAGCTCATAAAAAAAGGGTATTGGGTCGGATCCATTTGGCTCTTGAATGGGTTGTTGAACTCAAAACGGAAAGTCGACAACTGATAGAAACGATAAAGGTCTTGTATATAGTAGTTGCAATACGTTTTCCAATCCTTTTTTATATGACCAGGCTGTCTGAGTTCCACTCCTTCTGGAACAACGAATTTTGCATCTGATTTTTGAAAGATAAGAAATACGGACCATTTATCACTGTCACAAAATGGACAAATCTCCATGAATACATCCAATAATCCTTTTTTCTTTTCAAATGTATCTCTTGTGGCGCTGTGTAATGAGCAGAACGGATAGAACCAGTTAGCAACGGTTCTAAAAAACTCGAATGATTTGAAATGACAGAAAGTACCAAAGTAGATGTCTTTGCCGCTTTTGGACAACTTGTCCATAATTACAGCCGACTTTTCCATCTCTTTGTGCAATTTTTGGGACTCCTCATTCACATCTATGGAAATGTCAAACATTAATTTCTTGTTGATGTCTTGTTGTTTACGGAGTTCCGGCATCAGTCGCTCGTTCAACTGTTGAGTCAGTTTTACGGTATTTTTTGATTCGTAAAAACAGCGGAGGATGGAACACAATTTCTCCTGGTTTTCTTCCAGTTGGATGGTTTTACCAAATTCGCTAAACTCTTTACTGAAAATGCCATATCGGTTAAGAGTGAAACAAAGTACAACCATGGCGACCCATGCTCTGACTTGAATCTCAGTGACGGGAGATTCACAAAGATGGTGGAGGATTGCAATCTTATGTTTATCAGGATAATCTATAGCGCTAAGCATAAGCGCCGAGATGGCCATCAATCTGTCTTCTATGAGAATCTTTTCATTGGTAAACAGACTTTCCAATTCCAGAACTTCTTCAGCCTTTAGCGAAATAGATGTCCAAATCTGATTGAACAGTTGTATCGTGAATGATTCATGCTCATCTTTTGAAGAAATATTGGACGGGAATTTCTCAAGATGTTCAATATATGTCCGATAGGGAAATTCTGCAAGATTTTGAGAAAAGGCTTTTCTGTAGGCTCCTTCCGACTGGGTTAGCTTGAATTTTCGGATGATATTCCAATACATTGTCCAACTTTGCTCAAGCATTTGTTGGAAAGAGGCCACTCTTTTGTCATCTTTAAAGCCTCGTCTTACACAGTTCAGCATACCTTCAAATGCATAAGACAATGAATTCAGTTCATCCTCTAATCTCGGGTCTGGACACAAGTATAGCATTGACTCCATTTTGCCGAGAGCCTTTTTAATGTTCTGATTCAGTAGCTGTTGCTCTGCTTCTTTTGCCAATTCAAGGAAAAGATTCTTATTCATTGTTCTCCTGTATCAGGCGAGTATCAATTAACTGAGTAGGTCTGTATTCATTCTTGAGGACTCGGAAACCGAGCCAATCTGCTTCATCGTATCGGTTTTTCAGCCAGTCGATTGCGTCATTGATAACCTTATTGTTTGGTGTTGTCAGTTTAGAGTATTGTGGTAGCACCAAAGTGTCGGTTATTACTTTATCAATGTTGAACTTCTTCTGCATCAGCATTGCGTATTTGTCTTTTGGCGCATTGTTGATACGATTGATTGCAATATTATAAGCTTGGACTATCTTGCGCAACTCTGTCTCTCGGTTCACAAGAACCTTGTGAGGGAAAATGATGCATCCCGTTGGGAGATTCTTACTGTTCCACATCTGTCGGTCACCATTTACCATAGCTACTGTTGCTTGAGGCTCTGGTAGGATTGCTGCGTCTATCATCTCTTTTTCCACCATTTCCTGTCGCAACTGAATATCGTTGATCTGAGGTCTATTAACATCCGAAGGTTCCATTTGTGATTCCTTAAGCAGAACATCCAGCATCCAGTCACTGGCTTCGTTTCTGGCAATGGCAATCATTCGCTCTGATAAGTCATTGACTTTGCGCAAGCGAAGTTTTTGTTGGGTAATCAGATAGCTGACACCATCTGTCTTGCCTACAATTCTAATCTCATTGTTATGAGAGTTAAGAAGAATGGCACGGCATACATCCGTAAGGGCTCCATGAATTCTTTTGTTTAGGAATGCCGTGTCAATATCCATGTTACTGGTGAATGGTACAAGTTGCACGTCTGCTTTTAATGAATCAAAAAGTCCATCAGCATCTGCTACCAGGAGGGGCAGTGCATCCAGGGTAGGCAAGTAGCCTATCTGTAAAGCTAGAGAGTCAAATGCAGTAGAATCATCCGTTGGGATGACTGCATTTTTGTGGGTTGTGGAATTGCAACCGGTAAGACACAGGCAACCCAGCATAAATATGTATAATAGGTATACTGCTGTTTTCATATGTGCAAAATTACAACATATGCGTGACACCCACAAGTAAGTATTTTAAAAAACGAAATAAAAAAGGCGAACCTTGATGGCTCGCCCTTTTATTCATATATTTTGGTAATTGATTAGCCCTTGATAGCAGCTACGCCTGGCAGAACCTTACCCTCGATAGCCTCCAACAGAGCGCCACCACCAGTTGAGATGTAAGATACCTTGTCGGTCAAACCGAACTTGGTGCAGCAAGCAACAGAGTCACCACCACCGATCAGAGAGAATGCACCCTCTGCAGTTGCAGCAGCAATAGCATCACCGATAGCCTTAGAACCAGCAGTGAACTCATCGCACTCGAATACACCTGCAGGACCATTCCACAGAATAGTCTTAGCACCCTTGATAGCCTCAGCAAAAGCAGCCTGAGCCTTAGGACCTGCATCCAGGCCTTCCATACCAGCAGGAATTGCATCTGATGGATAGTTCTCAATCTTAGAACCTTCCTTGACAGTCATAGTACCGAAGTCCAGACCGTCGCAGCAAGTAGCATCCTCAGCCATAACCAGCTCAACGCCCTTCTCAGCAGCCAGCTTCTCTACGTTCAGAGCTACATCCAGCTTATCCAACTCAACGATAGAACCACCAATCTCACCACCGTGAGCCTTAGCGAATGTATAAGTCATACCACCGCACAGGATCAGCTTGTCAGCCTTGCCCAACAGGTTCTCAATGATACCGATCTTAGAAGATACCTTTGAACCACCCATGATAGCAACGAATGGACGCTGGATGTTACCCAATACAGCGTCAACTGCAGCAACCTCCTTCTCCATCAGGAAGCCCAGCATCTTGTTGTCAGCATCGAAGTAGTCAGCGATAACAGCGGTAGAAGCGTGCTTACGGTGAGCAGTACCGAATGCATCCATTACATAGCAGTCAGCGTAAGAAGCCAAAGTCTTAGCGAACTCCTTCTGAGAAGCCTTCATTGCCTTCT
>JAKSLP010000010.1 GCA_024401115.1 Bacteroidaceae bacterium
TTTAAGTATGCTCCTATGTTCCAGACGGGCAAGGACACTACTGAGTATCGCCTTTTGACCAAGGAAGGTGTTACTGTAAGCGAATTTGAAGGCAAGAAAATTGTAAAAGTAAGCAAGGAAGCCCTGACCCTGTTGGCTCAGGAGTGTTTCCACGATGTAGAGTTCAAGCTGCGTCGTGAGCACAACCTGCAGGTGGCTAAGATTCTGACCGATCCTGAGGCTTCTGAGAACGATAAGTATGTAGCTCTGCAGTTCCTGCGCAATGCAGAGACCGCAGCTAAGGGCATCCTGCCATTCTGCCAAGATACAGGTACCGCTATTATCCACGGTGAGAAGGGTCAGCAGATTTGGACCGGCTTTGAGGATGAGGAGGCACTGAGCAAGGGTGTATTCAATACCTTTACCCAGGACAACCTGCGTTACTCTCAGAACGCTCCTCTGAACATGTACGATGAGGTGAATACCAAGTGCAACTTGCCAGCTCAGATTGATATTGAGGCTGTAGAGGGTGCTGAGTACCGTTTCATCTGCGTAGCTAAGGGTGGTGGCTCTGCTAACAAGACTTATTTCTACCCAATGACTAAGGCATTGATCCAGAACGAGGGTACATTGCTGCCTTGGTTGGTAGAGGAAATCAAGCACTTCGGTACTGCTGCTTGTCCTCCATACCACATCTGTGTGGTTATTGGTGGTACTTCTGCAGAGAAGAACTTGCTGACCGTTAAGTTGGGTTCTATCAAGTATTATGATAACCTGCCAACTACCGGTGATGAGACCGGTCGCGCATTCCGTGATCTGGACTTGGAGGAGAAGTTGCTGAAGGAAGTTTACCGCATCGGTCTGGGTGCACAGTTCGGTGGTAAATATCTGGCTCACGATATTCGTGTTATCCGCTTGCCACGTCATGGTGCTTCTCTGCCAGTAGGTATGGGCGTAAGCTGCTCTGCTGACCGTAACATCAAGGCAAAGATCAACGAGGATGGTATTTGGATTGAAAAGATGGATGAGAATCCAACAGAGTTGATTCCTGAGGAATTACGTAACCCAGGTGAGGGTACTAAGGGTATCGAGGTTGATCTGAATCAGGGTATCGACGCTGTTCGTAAGGAACTGTCTAAGTATCCAGTTTCTACCCGTGTCAACCTGAAGGGTACTATCATTGTAGCTCGTGATATCGCTCACGCTAAACTGAAGGCTCGTCTGGATGCAGGTGAGGGTATGCCTCAGTACTTCAAGGATTATCCAGTATTGTATGCTGGTCCTGCTAAGACTCCAGAAGGCTATCCATGTGGTTCTATGGGCCCAACTACAGCAGGCCGTATGGACCCATATGTTGATGAGTTCCAGGCTAATGGCGGCTCTTTGGTTATGATTGCCAAGGGCAACCGTGCACAGTGTGTTACCGATGCTTGTAAGAAGCATGGTGGTTTCTATCTGGGTACTATCGGTGGTGTTGCTGCTGTTCTGTCACAGACCTCTATCAAGAGCATTGAGTGCGTTGAGTTCCCAGAATTGGGTATGGAGGCTGTATGGAAGATTGAGGTAGAGGACTTCCCTGCATTCATCCTGGTAGATGATAAGGGCAACGACTTCTTCAAGCAGTTGAAGCCTTGCGAGGGTTGTACTATTTTATAATTGGTCAAATACAAGCTTGTCATCCTGATTTTGATTGGGATGACAGGCCTAATCTTCAATAAATATGAAGGAAGTAAAAGAAATTATCGGTGAGGCTGAGGAGGCTATGGAGATGGCTATTATGTATTTGGATGAGCAGTTTGCCCACATCCGTGCAGGTAAGGCTAATGTCCGTATTCTGGATGGCATCCGCGTGAACTCTTATGGTTCTATGGTGCCAATTAACAATGTGGCAGCTGTTACCACCCCTGATGCCCGCACTATCGCCATTAAGCCTTGGGACAAGAGCATGTTTCGTGCCATTGAGAAGGCCATAATGGATTCAGAGGTGGGTATTACCCCTGAGAACAATGGTGAAATTATCCGCTTGGGTATACCTCCATTGACCGAGGAACGTCGTAAGTCATTGGCTAAGCAGTGTGCTAAGGAAATGGAAACTGCTAAGGTCAGCATCCGTAATGCCCGTCGTGACGGATTGAATGAATTGAAGAAATCTCAAAAAGACGGTTTGCCAGAGGATGCAGAGAAGGACGGTGAAGCTAAGTTGCAGAAGGTTCACGACAAGTTCGTAAAGAAGGTCGAGGACATGATGGCAGCTAAGGAAAAGGAAATCATGACCGTTTAATGCGAGGATTGGTAATTAAAAATACTGGAAGCTGGTATCAGGTGCTGACCGATGAGGGCAACACTGTGGATTGCAAGATCAAGGGTAACTTCCGGTTGAAAGGAATACGTAGCACCAACCCGGTGGCGGTTGGTGACTACGTTTCCATTGTAATGAATGAGGAAGGCACTGCCTTCATCACCGAAATAGAGGACCGGAAAAACTATATTATCCGGAAATCGACAAACTTAAGCAAACAGAGCCATATCATTGCTGCAAATGTGGATATGGTGTTATTAGTGGTCACAGTGGCACGTCCAGAAACTTCGACGACATTTATCGACCGTTTCTTGGCAGGAGCAGAGGCTTATAGAATTCCTGTGACTTTATTATTTAATAAGGTAGATACCTTATCTGATGAAGAAAAGGTTCTACTGGATGGTTTGATGCATCTGTATACGGTTATCGGATATCCCTGCTATGCTATCTCGGCATTGAAGGATGAGGGATTGCAACCGGTACGTGAGTTGCTGAGCGGAAAGACAATATTGCTGAGTGGCAATTCCGGAGTGGGAAAGTCGACATTCATCAATGCCATCTTACCGCATCTGGAATTACGTACGGCAGAAATCTCTGATATTCACCAGACAGGCATGCATACCACAACGTTTAGTGCCATGTATCCGTTGGAAGATGGAGGCTGGCTGATTGACACCCCGGGAATCAAAGGATTTGGAACCTTTGATATGGAGGAAGAGGAAGTTGGACATTATTTTAAAGAGATCTTTAAATTCTCAGCTGAGTGTAAATATAATAATTGCACGCATACCCACGAACCGGGTTGTGCTGTGCGTAGGGCCGTAGAAGACCATTATATCAGTTTGTCCCGATATACTTCATACCTGAGTATGTTGGAAGATAAGGAAGAAGGAAAGTATCGGTCCGGAATGAAAAGATAAGTCTTATGAATCTAGTATTGAAGTTTCTGGTATTGTTGCCAATTTTAATGTGCATGGCAGCTGCTTATGTTGTTTACCGGCAGAAGGAAAAAGACTTGCCCCAGTATCTGTTTGTCGCACTGACACTTTCTGGAGCTGTTTACTATTCCTTGATTTCACTGCAAACCTTCTTAGGCATGAAGAATGCCGTGTGGGTGCTCAGTGAATGTGCAACTATGGTGGTGGCTCCAATGATTTTTCCGCTGACCATCATGTTCCTTTATTCATTATATTACCAGACTCGATTAAGTTGGAGAGCCGGATTACTGTTCCTGCCTGTGATAGTGTTCAGTTCGGTGGCTGGCACATTGAATGTGCTGCTTTATCCTCAAGTGGGGACTTTTCTAGCTGTTATGGAGTTGTCACAGGATAATCCAGAGTTGTATTTACAGCCTGTTTACCGTCTGCATGTATGGGTGTGCCAATATATTTATCCGGTTCTGATCTTAGCCTATACTGCAGGTATTCTGTGGCGCGGTATTACAATCTTGACCAATACCGGTTTTAGTTCGGATGAGTTGAAGGGGTTCCTTTCTAGAGGAGAGAGAATTCCTATGCTACATATTTTCAGCGCCATCTTACTGTGCGTTTTTTCTGTTTTGCTGGTTCATGTACTTGTCGGTGAACAATATCTGTTGAACACGCCTATTGTGGCAGGCCTGTTTGCTGTCGTTGAGGCTGCGCTGATTCTGATTCTGGCATTAGCTGGTCGTAAACTGGACCAGCAGGGTGGTTGTACAATTCAGGATTTGAAATGGGGCTCTACTTCACGTGAACTCACTCCTGGTCAGCCAAGCTCGGATGAGAGTAGTGTACAGTTGAGTTCCGAGGATCTCCGAATGATGGAGATGAAGCAGTCTTTGGAGAAACTGATGCTGGAGAAGAAAATCTTCTTAAATGTGGATTTGACGATTGATAGCCTGGCTGCTGAGCTCTGTTCCAACCGCCTTTATTTGTCACGTTTGATTAATGCCGAGTATGGCTCAAACTTCCGTGAGTATTTGAATCGCTATAGGGTAGAATATTCACAACAGTATATGTTGCAGAACCCCGATGCTAATCAGGATGTTGTAGCTACATCCTGTGGTTTCATGAGTGCTCAGGCATTCAACAAGAAATTCAAGGAGATTGTAGGAGTGACTCCAAAGGCATGGAGTGTGATGAAGGGACGTGAGACTATTATTTAGGTGTAGATTTCTTTATGGCACTGCATAATGAGTTGGGCAAAGATGGAGAAGATCTGGCTGCAGAATACTTAATTGAGCATGGATACCGTATCCGCCATCGCAACTGGAGATGCGGGAAAAAAGAACTGGATATTGTTGCCCAGAAAGATGGGGTGATTGTATTCGTAGAGGTAAAGACACGAAGCAATGACAGATTTGGCTCGCCTGTGGAATCAGTAACCGAACAGAAAATGCGGCGTCTGATGAATGCTGCCAATACATATGTGAATTGTTATAATTTGGATTTCCCTGTGAGATTTGACATTCTGTCAATTGTGGGAGTTTCATCCGACAGACAACTGATACACATTGAAGATGCTTTTTCTTCTCCTGTCTGGTGAATTGTTTATGAGATAATATGGATTATTCTTGGTTAGAATATATACCGTTGGTAGAGACAGATTCTACCAATTCGCAGGCTAAACTGCTGGCAGGCGATAAAGAAATAACTGTAGTCAGCGCTGAATTTCAGACAAAAGGTCGCGGACAGATAGGGAACACTTGGGAGAGCGAGAGCGGGCAGAACTTGCTGTTCAGTATCTATCTCCATCCTAATTGTGTACTCGCCAGTGAGCAGTTTATACTTTCGCAAGCCATATCTTTGGCCATACAGCAGACACTGGCTGATGTTTTGGATGTGGATGTAAAGATTAAGTGGCCTAATGATATCTATTGGAGAGACAAGAAAATCTGTGGCATCTTAATTGAGAACATGCTGACAGGAAAGAAAATTGAAACTACAACAATAGGTGTGGGGCTGAACGTAAACCAAACCGTTTTCAAGAGCAATGCTCCCAACCCTGTTTCCATGAAGCAGATAAGAGGGCATGATTTTGATAGAAAGAGCATTCTTGAAATGATTGTAATCTGCTTTTACAAGTATTTGAATCTGATAAAGCAGTCCAATAAAGAACCTATCGTTTCTTGCTATTTCGAGCAATTGTTCCGTAGGGATGGTTTTTATCCTTACCGGGATGAAAACGGAGAGTTCAATGCCAGAATCATGAATGTGGAACCTTTGGGACACCTGATTTTGCTGGATGAACAGGGCGAAAAACGGAAATATGCGTTCAAGGAAGTGGAATATTTAATAAATAAAAAATAAATATTATGCCAAAATTTAATAGAATATTATTGAAACTGAGCGGCGAAAGCTTGATGGGCGCTCAGAAATATGGTATTGACGTGAACCGTCTGAATGAGTATGCTGCACAGATTAAGGAAGTACACGATATGGGTGTTCAGATTGGTATCGTCATTGGCGGTGGTAACATCTTCCGTGGCTTGAGCGGTGCAGGAAAGGGCTTCGACCGTGTCAAGGGTGATCAAATGGGTATGTGTGCTACAGTCATCAACTCTTTGGGATTGAGTAGTGCATTGGGCGCTATCGGCTGTAAGAGCCGTGTGCTGACAGCTATCCGCATGGAACCTATTGGCGAGTTTTATACCAAATGGAAAGCTATTGAGGCAATGGAAAATGGTGAGGTTGTTATTATGAGCGCAGGAACTGGCAACCCTTATTTCACCACTGATACAGGCTCTTCATTGCGCGGTATTGAAATTGAGGCTGACGTGATGCTGAAGGGTACACGTGTGGACGGAATCTATACTGCAGACCCAGAGAAGGATCCTACCGCAACCAAATTCAGTGAGATTACTTATGATGAAATTTACAATAAGGGATTGAAGGTAATGGATTTGACCGCCACAACTATGTGCAAGGAGAACAATTTGCCTATCTATGTGTTTAATATGGATATCGTGGGCAACTTGAAGAAAGTAATGGATGGTGAGGATATCGGAACTTTAGTACACCTTTAATCACCAGTTTCCTTTATAAGAAAATCCTCATTCATTGTTTGGTACAGTGAATGAGGATTTTTGTTTTATCGTCTAGAGCGAAAAAAACGGCGCATTAAGTCTGCGGCTTCTTCAGCCAAAACGCCTGTTACAACAGAGGTCTTGGGATGTAGAGCTTTTGGTGCATAGTTGCGATAGCCTCTTTTATCATCACAGGCACCATAAACCAATCGTCCCAACTGAGACCATCCCAAAGCTCCAGCGCACATAACACAAGGTTCTACTGTTACATAGAGTGTGCAGTCATTCAGATATTTGCCTCCTAGAGTGTTTGCTGCGGCTGTTATCACCTGCATTTCAGCATGGGCCGTCACATCTGTCAGTGTCTCGGTAAGATTGAAACTGCGTGCGATAATTTGGTTATGGCATACCACAATAGCTCCAATAGGAATCTCGCCTTTATCGAAGGCTTTTTTTGCCTCTTCCAGTGCTTGTTTCATGAAGTAATTGTCGTCCATGATCTGTCAGTCTTTGATTTCCTCAAATTCAACATACTCACCTTCGTCGTCTCCGTAAACAGGCTTTTTGTTTGTGACTGAGGATGTTGTAGATTGATTTTGACCTTGAGATTGGTTTTGACTCTGATCCTGGAATGGTCCGTTAGAACCGTGAGGGAAGGGTTGCCCCATCCTCATACTGATGAACCTTTCAATGGGAAGATGGATTCCAAATATGGATAATACTTTCTGTATCAGCAATAAACCAAATGCCAATACAAAAAAGAACAGTAATATAACGCCTCCGAACAGACAGCCAAATGCACCCATGATTACTTATTCTGGGTAAAAGCAGACAGTACCAGATACCAAACGATGGAAGCTGCGATGCCGCTAACCCCCAAGATGGCAAGTAAAATGACGCAAACTGCGACAAAAATGTATTTAATCTTATTGTTCTGCCATGACAAATCCTTAAATTTCAGGGCAAACATTGGAAATTCAGCAACCAGAAAATAGCAGAATACAAACACACCTGCTAACAAGACTAATCCCCAATAGTTTGCTGCTGAAGAATAGAATACTGGCTGATATGCCACTATTAGCGATGCCCAGAATAAGGCATTTGCTGGTGTCGGCAAACCAATGAAAGAAGTAGTTTGACGTGTGTCCAAGTTAAATTTAGCCAAACGTAGGGCGGAGAATGCAGCCAATAAGAATGCTAAATATGGTATAAAGTAGCTGGCTACTCCCAAGAACTCGGGATATTGGACATATTTACATGAGCAAACAGCAAAAACCATAGATGCGGGAGCAACTCCAAAAGTCACAACATCTGCCAAGGAATCCAATTCTTTGCCAATTCCATTGGATACATGAAGAGCTCTAGCTGTCAATCCGTCAAAGAAATCAAAAATAGCTCCAATGATGATAAGTAGAAGAGCCATGCTATAATGTTCACGAAGAGCGTATGCAATTGCAATACATCCAGAAATCAGGTTGCAGCAAGTAATTGCATTTGGAATATGCTTAGTAATAGAATTTGCCATTATACATTTTTTAATTTAGCAATAATTGTTTGATTGCCAGTTGTTCGTTGTCCCATTGTAACGTTGACCTCAGTACCCAAAGGCAGATAAACATCCACACGGCTTCCTAACTTAATGAAGCCCATATGTTCATCGATAAAACACTCTTCTCCTTCCTTGGCATAAGTAACAATGCGACGTGCCATGGCTCCGGCAATCTGGCGTGCCATGACTTCGATGCCTTCTGGAGTCTTAATAACCACCATTGAACGCTCATTCTCTGTACTTGCCTTTGGAAGCCAAGCAGCCTTGAAACGTCCGTTTTGATGAGAAACTTTTGTTACCACACCATCACATGGAAACCAGTTGGCATGAACGTTTGTAATGCTCATGAAGATGGATATCATAAGACGGCGGTCGTGGAAATATTCGTATTCATCCACCTCTTCAATAACAACAATGTGACCGTCAGCTGGTGCCACAATGATTCCTGTGGTATCATCTTCGTTAAATCGTCTGATTGGGCATTGAAAGAAATTGACCAGAAGTAAATAGATGATAATGCAAACCAAACATACAGCAATGAATACATTTTGTGGAAACAGAAAATATATGAGCGTGTTTAATACCGCTAATCCACAAAACGAGTAGATCAGTGTATGCGTACCCTCATGATGTAATCTAATTTTCTTTAATTTTTTCAGTCTCCCCATTGCTTAAAACTGGTTACATCGTGCAAAGATAGACGTTATTTGATAAATAAACAAAGATTTTTTTGTAAATGTGTTTAATTGGGAATTGTTTGCGGTTACAATCTGAACTTTTTGGGCGTGTGCTTTGAATGTTCGGCAGAATGAGTTACCTTTGAAGCAAAATTGATTGCTGAATGGAAGACTTTATACATCTGCACGTACATACACAATTTTCATTGTTGGACGGTCAGGCCTCAATTCCGAATCTGGTGGATAAAGCCATCAAGGACGGCAAGAGGGGCATGGCTGTTACAGATCATGGTAACATGATGGGTATTAAAGATTTTTTTGACGTTACCAACAAGAAGAACGGTGCAGTCAAGGGGCAGATAAAGGATCTGAAGAAGAAACTTAAAACTGCAGAAACAGAAGAAGAGAAAGAAGCTATATCATCAGAGATTGCCGAAGCTCAAAAGAAATTGTTTATACCTATTTTTGGCTGTGAGGTATATTGTGCACGCCGTTCACTTTACCGAAAAGATAAGGGAGTGGATCAGGATAAGAGCGGTTGGCATCTTATTCTTTTGGCAAAGAATGAAACCGGATATCACAATCTTATTAAGATTGTCTCAAAAGCATGGACCGAAGGCTTTTATATGAGACCCAGGACGGATAAAAACGAATTGGAGAAATATCATGAGGGCCTGATTGTTTGTTCTGCATGTATAGGTGGAGAGGTGCCTAAAAAAATCCTCGCAGGTAAAATAGAAGAAGCCGAGGAGGCAATCCGTTGGTTCAAAGGTATTTGGGGAGATGATTATTACCTCGAGATTCAGCGACATAAGGCAACTGTAGAACGGGCAAACCATGAAACCTATCCTTTGCAAGTTATTGCAAATGAAAAAATTTTGGAACTGGCAAAGAAGTATTCGGTTAAGGTGGTATGTACGAACGATGTGCATTTTGTCGATGAAGAAAATGCTGAAGCTCACGATCGTTTGATTTGTTTGTCGACCGGTAAGGATTTGGATGATCCAAAGCGAATGCTTTATACTAAGCAGGAGTGGTTTAAAACAAAAGCAGAGATGAATGCTTTGTTTGCCGATGTCCCCGAATCTTTGTCCAACACCATTGAGATCCTCAATAAAATTGAAACATATGACATCGAGCATGCTCCAATTATGCCTAATTTTGAGATTCCAAAAGAATTTGGAACCGAGGAGGAATATCGTCAGCGACTGACAGAGAAAGACCTGTTTGATGAATTTACCCAAGATGAGAATGGTAATGTAGTCTTAAGCCAGGAGGATGCAGAGTCAAAAATAAAGAAACTAGGGGGATACGACAAGCTATATCGTATCAAATTTGAAGCAGATTATTTGAAGAAACTGGCATTGGAAGGTGCCAAGCGCCGTTATGGTGATCCTCTGACTCCGGAAGTGGCGGAGCGAATTAAATTTGAGTTGCATATTATGAAAACCATGGGTTTTCCTGGTTATTTCTTGATAGTGCAAGACTTTATTAACGCAGCCCGTAAAGATTTGGGAGTAAGTGTGGGTCCTGGTCGTGGATCGGCAGCTGGAAGTGCTGTGGCTTATTGTTTGGGTATTACACAAATTGATCCTATTCAGTATGACCTTCTGTTTGAGCGTTTTTTGAATCCCGACCGTATCTCTTTGCCTGATATCGATGTGGATTTTGATGATGATGGCCGAGGAAAGGTGCTGAGATGGGTTACTGACAAATATGGAGCAGAAAAGGTGGCGCACATTATTACTTATGGTACCATGGCCACCAAGTCTGCAATTAAGGATGTGGCTCGTGTCCAGAAACTGCCATTGCAAATGTCGAATGAACTGTGTAAACTGGTTCCCGACAAGATCCCTGATAAGAAACTGAATCTGGCTAATGCCATTGCATTCGTTCCGGAATTGCAGAAGGCAGAGGCATCACCTGACGAGAATGTGCGTAATACATTGAAATACGCAAAAATGCTAGAAGGTAATGTGCGTAATACAGGTGTACATGCTTGTGGTACCATCATTTGTCGTGACGATATTACCGACTGGGTACCCGTTTCTACTGCCGATGATAAGGAAACTGGAGAAAAGGTATGCGTAACTCAGTACGATGGTCATGTGATTGAGTCTACTGGATTGATTAAGATGGACTTTTTGGGCTTGAAGACCCTGTCCATTCTGAAGGAGGCTGTGGAGAACATCCGATTGAGTCTTGGAATTGATTTGGACTTAGATGAGATTGATATCAATGATCCACTTACGTATCAGTTGTATTGCGACGGAAAGACCATAGGAACCTTCCAGTTCGAGTCTACCGGAATGCAGAAGTATCTGCGTGAATTGCAACCTAGTACATTTGAGGATTTGATTGCGATGAATGCTCTGTATCGTCCGGGACCTATGGATTATATCCCTGATTTCATTGCCCGAAAACAAGGCCTTAAGCCCATTGAATATGATATCCCGTGCATGGAGAAGTACCTGAAGGATACTTACGGAATTACGGTTTATCAGGAGCAGGTGATGCTTCTATCCCGTCAATTGGCTGATTTTACACGTGGCGAAAGTGATGCTTTACGTAAAGCCATGGGTAAGAAGAAAAAGGATATTGTTGATGCGATGAAACCCAAATTTGTCAATGGCGGCGTAAAGAACGGTTATGATGCCAAGACTTTGGAAAAGATTTGGGCAGACTGGGAAAAATTTGCATCGTATGCATTCAATAAAAGCCATGCGACCTGTTACTCATGGGTCGCATACCAGACAGCTTACCTGAAGGCCAATTATCCATCTCAATATATGGCAGCAGTAATGAGTCGAAACAAGACGGATATTACTGAAATCACTAAACTCATGGACGAGTGCAAAACCATGAATATCCGTACTTTAGGACCGGATTTGAATGAGTCGTACATGAACTTTGGTGTCAATCATAAGGGCGAAATCCGTTTCGGACTTGCTGCTATTAAGGGAGTGGGAGAATCGGCAGTTCAGGCGATTCTTACGGAACGAAGCACCAATGGCTTGTTCTCTGATATCTACAATTTTGTAGAGCGCATAAATTTGGCTGCATGTAACAAGAAAAACATGGAGTGTCTGGCTCTCGCCGGTGCATTTGACAGCTTTGGATTGACACGTGAACAATATGTCACTCCTAATATAAAAGGTGAAACGTTCTTGGATCTGTTGGTAACCTATGGCGGCAAATTCCAACAAGATAAACTGATGAATGCCAATTCGCTGTTCGGGGATTTGGAGCCTGTTGACGTGGATCATCCAAAACCTTGGCCTTGCGAGAATTGGACCGATTTAGAGCGCCTGAATCAAGAACGCGACTTGGTGGGAATTTACCTTTCAGCACATCCGCTTGATGACTATTCGGTCATTTTAAATAATGTTTGCAATACCCGAATGCCCGAGTTGGCTGATAAGGCAAATCTTGCGTTACGTGACCCTGTGACTATGGGAGGTATCGTTGTGGAGTCTGTTGAAAAACAAACCAAACGAGGATTGCCGATGGGAGTGGTGAAGATTGAGGATTATGAAGGAGTTGGAGAACTGGTTCTGTTTGGGGAAGAATGGGCAAACTGGAAGGGCATTTTTAGTAAAAATAATACCCTGTTTGTGACTGCAAAGTGTGAACAGCACCCTTATCATCCTGATACCTATGCTCTGAAAATTCAGAATGTGGAATTTTTAAGTGAAGTCAAATCACAAAAAATAGAGAAATTGACAGTGACGGCAGATATGAATTGCTTCACTGAAAAGTTTGTGACAGAGCTGTCTTCATTATTGTTGAGTAATCCAGGAAATGCGGAACTTTGTTTTAACGTGAAGGATGACCAAGACCAGTCCTATGTACTTTTGACATCGCCAAATGTCCGTATTTCTGTTAATTCTGAACTTTTGGACTTCATAAAATCCGTTCCAAGCATGGATTTTACTATAAATTAATGATGAAAAATAGTTAATGTTTTGCGGAATAGCATTCTTTGCAGTAAATTTGCATCTTAAATTATAAATATAATTTTGTAAAGATATGGCATTACAGATTACCGATCAGAATTTTGAGGAGTTGGCTTCGCAGGGTAAGCCAATGGTTTTGGACTTTTGGGCAACATGGTGTGGCCCATGTAAGAAAATCGGTCCTTTTATCGAGGCTTTGGCAACAGAGTATGATGGCCAGGCTATCGTTGGTAAGGTTGACATTGAGGAAAACGACGACCTGGTGGCTCGTTTCGGTGTAAGAAATGTGCCTACCGTATTGTTCGTTAAGAATGGTGAGGTTGTAGATAAGAACGTAGGTGCTGCAGCAAAAGCAGTATTCGAGGAAAAACTGAAAGCTATATTGTAATTTATGGCTGCATCAAACGATGATATCTTCCTGAATGAGGCAGAAGATGATATCAAGACATTGGAATATGTTAAGAATTATCTTCCTGCCGATTTGAAGGATAAATTTGACGATGCGACACTGCAGTACTTCCTTGATGTTATATGGGAGTATTATTGTGACACATTCGGAGATACCGATGAGGAAATAGAAATAGACACAGAAGCTGTGGCAGCCCATGTTGCCAAGGTTGCAAAGAAAGAAGGTCAGGGAGTCTTTGATCCGGAAGAAATCTTATTTGTAGTCTTGGGCGAGTTGGAATATGCTGAAAGCCTGGAGGACTAAAATTCAATGCCATTCTAATTGAAAGGAATGGCATTGAATTTTATATTAGCACTCTCTGAAGAAATCAAGCATTTCAAATATTTCTTTTTGGGTAGCTGTCTGGTTAATACGAATGTCTCCAATTTCCCCTAGTAGGGTGAAATTAATAATTCCTGATGAGTTTTTCTTATCGTGAGTCATGAATTCGTATAGTGTGTCGTATTGTTTGCAGTTGATTTGCATTTTCCCGTAGTTGTCTTTAATGAACTGTACGGTTTGATGCATCTTATCGCTAGGGAATCCGGCTTTTTGTACAGACAGATAAAGTTCACAAATGCATCCCCAGGCCACTGCATATCCATGTAGAACAGGTTTGCCGGTGGATAAAGCAAGACTTTCAAGTGCATGGCCAACCGTATGGCCAAGGTTCAGTGCTTTTCGGATGCCTTGCTCATATGGGTCCAGTGAAACGATTTTTTCTTTGATGCCGACGCTGTGGGCTACTAATTCCTGCAGTTTGATGTAGTCGATATCTGCTAAGTTGAATCGGATGAGTTCTGCCCAGTGTTTAGTGTCGCTGATAAGTCCATGCTTTAACATTTCGGCATAACCGCTGCAATTGTTTGCCTGGTCCAGCGTGCGGAGAAATTGTGTGCAAAGAAGTACAGACGAAGAAGGATTGAAAACTCCAATCTCGTTTTTTAGTCCATTGAAATTAATGCCAGTTTTTCCACCCACTGCTGCATCGACCATAGAGAGAAGTGTTGTTGGTATATTAATATAGGAGATACCTCGTTTAAATGTGGAGGCTGCGAATCCGCCTAGATCGGTAACCATACCTCCTCCAAGGTTAAGTAGAAGTGATTTACGGCTTCCGCCTTTTGAACTCAACTCTTGCCAGACGTGTGCCAACGACTCCAATGTTTTATTGGCATCGCTACTGCCGATTGTGATGAGGGTGGCATTCTCCATAAATGGATATGATGATAGTATGGGCCAACACAAATTTAAGGTGGTGTTGTCTGTTAATACGAAGAGTTTGTCATGAGGAACTGCTTCTATTGCATTTCGCAAATCATTCTCGAGGGATGATACGACTATGATCTGTTGCTTATTCATGTTGTAATGATTTTGTTAGCAAAGATAGTGTAAGTTTGGGTAAGTAGAGTATAAAAACAGAATTATTAAATGAAAAAGGGCAAAATCTACCGATGGATCCTTTTTTTTCATCGATTATTCACATTAAACCTTTGTGGAGGTTTGGCATCTTAATTTTAGAGTGAAAAATAAAAAGGTAAATAGATTCATATGATTAGAAAAAAACTAATGTTGCTAATTATGTCTCTGATGGTGACTACTGCATTTGCTCAGCGAGTCACTGTATCGGGACGTGTGACTGAGACTGATGGTAAGACTCCTATTGAACAGGCTACAGTGCAAATCTTATCGTTGCCGGATAGTACCTATATTAATGGATGTGTGACCAATCCCAAGGGTAATTTTACATTACCAGCGGTAAGACCTGGCCAGTATGCCATCAAATTCTCTTTTGTTGGTTATATGTCGAAAGTTCAGAGCGTGAATCTGACTCGAAACAAAACTCAGGTAAATTTAGGCACAGTAACTCTGGCTGATGATGCAGTGATGTTGAAGGAAGCTGTTGTAGTGGCACAGGCGGCTCAGGTGGAAGTTATTGCGGATACTATTCAGTACAATGCTTCTGCTTATCGTGTGCCAGAAGGATCTGCTTTAGAGGAACTTGTGAAAAAGATTCCAGGCGCAGAAGTTTCAGAAGATGGTAAGATTACCTTGAACGGTAAGGATATTACCAAAATCTTGGTAAATGGTAAGGAATTCTTCTCTGACGATCCTAATGTGGCCATGAAGAATCTGACTGTGGATATGGTGGATAAAATCAAGGCATATGATAAGAAGAGTGATCAGGCACGAGTTACCGGAATTGATGATGGTGAAGAGGAAGCTGTATTGGATTTGACCATGAAGAAAGGTCAGAATCAGGGCGTCTTTGCCAATGTTACTGGGGGCTTGGGTACCAAGGACCGTTGGATGGGACAGGCCAACGTGAACCGTTTCTCAGATCATAACCAGTTCTCTGTAATGGCAAATTTAAATAATACCAATGATATGGGCTTCCCAGGCGGTGGCGGTGGATTCCGAATGGGTGGTAATAATGGATTGACTACCCGTAAGATGGTTGGTGCAAACTTTGCCATGGAAACCAAGAAACTGGAAATGGGTGGTAACATTCGTTTCAATTACACCAAAAATGATGTGCAAAGTATAGGTTCCAGTATTAATAACCAGATGGAAAACTATTCAAACAACCGTTCTGCACGTTTGTCTAAGTCGCAAAGTATTAATTTTGATTACCGCTTGGAGTGGAAACCAACCACTAGTGATAACCTGATATTCCGCCCACGCGCTTCGTATAGTAAAAATGATAATACAAACAACAGCTATTCAACATCATCTAAGGTAAATCCTGAGGATGAGCCATCATTGTTGGCTGAGATCAAAGAATTTCTGAACGGTTCAGGCATCAGTGTTCTTCAGGCTTTGCCAGAACAGCAGCGTTTAAATTTGATTAATGCCCAGATGTCTCAGTCTCTGTCTAATAGCAAGAATACAAATGTGTCTGGTGAATTGCAGTATAATCACAAGTTCGGTGATAGCGGACGTAATCTGACCTTCCGACTGACTGCAGGTTATACTGACGGTAGCAGTGAGAGTTTCTCGAATACGGATCAATGGCTGTTCCAGTATGGTGATTCTGCTTCACATGTACGTCGCTATACTGATACTCCATCTAAGAATTACAACTATTCCGGCCGACTAACCTATAGCGAGCCGATAGCCAAGGGTGTGTACCTGCAGCTCAGCTATCAGTATACACACCGATTTAGTAAGAATGACCAAAATACCTATGATTGGCGAAACCAATTAGATCTGTTGGATAATCCAATAGGATTCTTGCCAAGCAATTATTTGTCATTCAGAGACCCTAGCCAAAGTAAATATGTGGAGAATAATTTCAACGATCATAACGTGGGCTTGACTCTGCGTGTTAACCAGCCAAAGTGGCAGTTGAATGCGGGTGCAATGTGGCGTCCACAGCACACTCAGACTTATTATCAGCAGGGTGCAGAGATGACCCATTTGGAGTCTTTCTCACATAACTACTATAATTTGGCTCCAACCATTGACTATCGCTATAACTTTTCAAAGCAGACCCGTTTGCGTGTCCAGTGGCGTAGCAATGCATCTCAGCCAAGTGTGTCTAACATGATTCCTATAATTAACAACTCGAATCCGTTGAATGTTTCCGGTGGTAACCCTGAATTGGAACCATCATATAGCAACAACATTAGTGCGATGTTCAACACCTTCATCCCATCGAGCCAGACTAGTATCATGACTAATATTAATTACCGCAGCACTAGCAACAGCGTTAGTAATATGACCGTCAATAATAAGATGACTGGTGGCACAGTGTCAATGCCAAAGAACATTGATGGCAACTGGAATGCTATGGGTATGTTTGTCTTTAACACCGCATTTAAGGATAAACGCTTTACTGTAGGATCATTCTCAAACGTGTCATTCAACAATATGGCTTCCTATTTTAGCAATGCGTCTAGCAGCGAGGAAGCTCAAAGTATGATACGTGTTGATAATTTCCAACATTTCCTGGAGGATTTTAGAAACCTTAAGGCTGAAAAGAACATTACCAAGAATACCAGCTTGAGTGAAAGATTGAACTTCGCATTCCGTACAGACCTGTTTGATGTGGGTATTAATGGTAGCATTCAGTACAGCAACGTAACCAATCAGTTGCAGCCAAAGAGTAATGCAAGAACTTACAATTATTCTTATGGTATCAATGGTAATTTGAACTTGCCTTGGAGCATGTCTATCTCTACAGACTTGACTAATAGTAGCCGTCGTGGTTATAATGATGCTTCTTACAATACCAATGAGTTATTGTGGAATGTTCAGGTATCTCAGCGTTTCTTGAAGGGCAAGGCCGCTACTCTGACTCTGCAAATTTATGATATTCTGCGTCAGCAGACCAACTTCTCTCGTAGTGTTATCGGAACGGGATGGTCAGATACAGAATACAATGCCATTAACAGCTATGCAATGCTGAAGTTCTCTTACCGTTTGAACTTGTTGGGCAGTAAGGATATGCGTGACAGAATGCGTGGCCGTATGGGCGGTCCTGGTGGCTTTGGCGGTCCTGGTGGCTTTGGTGGTCCTGGTGGTGGTAGAGGATTTGGCGGAGGTCGTCCTTAATTAATGATAAACGAAGAAGGCGCATATTCAATCATGCGCCTTCTTCGTTTAATGGCCAATTGACCAGAAATAATTTTTCAGTTGCCCGGGTAAAAGCGGTATATAGCCAATGAAAATAATCGGGCGAAAGTAACTCATCTGCCATATACCCTTGGTCAATATAAACATGTGCCCATTGTCCACCCTGACTTTTGTGACATGTCAATGCATAGGCATATTTCAGCTGGATGGCATTGTAATACGGATCAGAACGTAGTGCCTTAAACAACTCCTTTTTGTTAGTTATGTGCTCGTAATCCTCCATGATCCTATTGAATAGAAGCTCATTGTCTGATGGACTTAACGCTGGAGATTCATTTTGTAAGGTGTTCAGCAAAACTGTGGCTTCTATTTCGATGTCGTTGAAGTCCGGGAATACCAATTGAACATCGGCGAAATCAAATCCATACATCTCACGTATATTCCGAACTCGGCGAATAACAGCGATGTCTCCATTTGCAATAAAATCTATCTCTTTAATTTTCTCTGTCCAGTAATAATTGTTTTTAGCGATGATTACTCTGTCACCGCTACATAATATGTTCTCCCGATCAAGGACTTGAAACCGAATTCCGTTATTGTACGTATTTGCCATTTTGTTGCTTCTGCACACTACAACGGTATCATCTTCACCGACTTTGTAATAACTGTTGTTAAGTGATTCGATTAATTCAGTTCCAGCAAGTCTGCAGATATCCGAAAAACCGAAGAATTTGATTTTAGGCATCGTAAAACAGGTTCCAGTTTGCAACATGTTGCGTATGGCTGTGGCATTGTATAATATGCCAGACTCTGAAGATTGTCTTACTACTTGAGTGATTTCTTCATTAATGACAGTTAGCCCTAAACACCTTAGAGCATCAGTAGACAATGCCGGGCAGTCCTCTTCACCGATAGGAGGCAACTGAGCGGTATCTCCAATGAGTATGAGCTTGCAATTTTCACCTTGGAGAACAAAACTAATAAGATCATTCAATAGTTTGCCTGTCCCGAATTTATTACCGGAAAGCCCATTGTTGCCAATCATTGAGGCCTCGTCAACAAAAAAGATGGTGTTGGGATATTTGTTGAAATTGATATCAAAATCTCCATTAAAAGATGTTGATGAGCTTTCTCTGTAAATTCGCTTATGTATGGTATAAGAAGGGTAGTTCGCATAGCTTGAGAAGACTTTTGCAGCTCTTCCTGTAGGAGCTAAAAGCATAACCTTTTGCTTCAATTCTATTAAGGTTTTTACGATGGAAGCAACAAGTGTAGTCTTGCCGGTTCCAGCATATCCTTTTAAGACAAAAACCTGAAATGGTTCTGTGGAAAAGATATAATCGGATATAGAATTAAGCACTTTTTCTTGCTGAAAAGTTGGTTGGAAGCCAAATTTTTCTTTAATTTGCTGCTTGAAATAGGTCTTTATCATGACTGCACAATAAAAAGTGAAAAAAAAGTTCGGTTATTCGACATAAAAGTCTTATTTTTGCGGTACGAATATAAACAATAAATTTTAAATACGTATTATGAAATCTTTAATTAATGCAATTTTGGTGGTTTGCGGCCTTGGTTTGCTGTACGTATGTTACAGCATCATTATGGACCCAATTAACTTCCAGAACGAGAGAGACGTTCGCGAGAAAGCAATTATCGCTCGTCTGATTGACATCCGTAAGGCACAGGTTGAGTATCGTACCCAGCATCAGGGTAAGTACACTGACAACTTCGATTCTTTGATCGCTTTTGTTAAGACTGGTCAGTTGCCTTTCATCAGCAAGGTTGGTGTATTGAGCGATGAGCAGCTGGAGGCTGGTTTGACCGAGGCTAAGGCTATTGCTATTGTTCGTAGCGGTAATGCTGAAGAAATTGCAAAGAATGGTCTGCAGAATTTCCGTCGTGATACCATTTGGAGAAGCGTATTGGATACTATCTATGGCCCAGGTTTCAACGTAGATTCTATTCGCTATATTCCTTTCAGCGGTGGCAAGCAGTTTGAGATGGCTGTTCGCAGCGATACCACTGATAAGGGTCAGCCTCTGAACTTGTTCCAGGCACAGGCAGCTTATGATACTTATCTGTCAGACCTGAATCATCAGGAGTTGGTTAACTTGAAGGATACTCAGGAGAAGTTAGGCAAGTATGTAGGTCTTCGCGTAGGCGATATCGAGACTCCTAATAACAATGCTGGTAACTGGGAGTAATTATAACCTAAATAATAGTTTATCCATCCGTATTAGTACGGATGGATTTTCTTTTTCTGCTTTTTTGCCACACGAGTCTCAAAACAGATTCCAACATATTTCATACTCAATTAATCCGGATATATCGGTGGCTGCAAATCTAAAGGATGCTTTGGCGACTTTAGACATTGTCCGGAAAAAATACCATAGCATTCAGGTCTTGATTGACAGTCCGTGCTGCCATATTCCTTTTGATGGTTTTGAGGAAGACAGAGTAGCTGACATCTTTAGCTATTGCTATCCGACAGAACAAGGGAAACGTGTGTTGTACAATATTCTCTCCCGTTGTAATGCTGTGGTTCTTTTTTGCATAGAGAAGAATGTACATCAACTGCTGGTGGATAATTTCCCAAATGCACATTTTTATTCTATAGAGACCCCTATCATGGAACATTTGGTAGGAAAATCCAGCGCAAGAGATACGCAAAAGATGTTTGCTGTCTTTTATCCACACAAAATGTTGACTTTAGTTGCGGCAGGTGGAAAAATATCGTATGTGAACAGCTTTTCTGCTGCAAGCAGTAATGATTATGTTTATTTTTTGCTTCATGCATGGAAGTCGCAGGGCTTAAATCAGTTTACAGATGAGATGCATATTGTTGGTGACTTTCCTCAGAAAAATGAACTGATGAATGAATTAAGGCGATATGTTCGGCAGATTTATCAAATTGTTCCATCGGCAGAGTTTAATCGTTCTGAGGTGTCTACATTCCCACAGTTGCCATATGATTTGGTGACTCTTCTTTCCATTTCTTTATAATAAAATTTGCATGCGTGTAATTTCTGGTATTTATAAGCGTAAGCGTTTTGATGTACCTCGTTCTTTTAAAGCGAGGCCAACTACAGACTTTGCAAAAGAAAATCTTTTTAATGTTCTCAATGCCTATTTTGATTTTGAAGACGACAATGTTCAAGCTTTAGACCTTTTTGCCGGTACAGGCAGTATAAGCATTGAATTGGTTAGCAGAGGCTGTGAAAGGGTGGTGGCTGTGGAAAGGGATAGGCAACACTTTGCTTTTATAAAGAAGGTAATGGAGGATGTTAAGACAGACCGGTGTTTCCCGATTTGTGGTGATGTCTTCAAATTTATCTCTAAAACATCTGAAAAATTTGATTTCATTTTTGCAGATCCACCTTATGCTTTGAAGGAGTTAGGAACGATACCTGATTTAATATTCCATTTTGATTTATTAAAGGAAGATGGATTGTTTGTCCTAGAACATGGAAAAGACTATAGTTTTGCGGATCATCCTTGTTTTGAGGAACATCGCGAATATGGAAGCGTGAATTTTTCTTTCTTTAGAAGAAAATAAAAGGTGGAGATAAAACCTCCACCTTTTTAATTTTATTAAAAGACTAATTCTTCAAGTTTATCGACAGCTTGCTTCAATCCCTCAGGATTCTTGCCGCCTGCTGTAGCAAAATGAGGTTGGCCACCGCCACCACCTTGAATCAGTTTGGCAGCTTCACGAATCATCTTACCGGCATTTAAGCCCTTCTCCTGAACTAAATTGTCGCTAATCATCACAGTCAAGGCTGGCTTGCCATTTTCCAGACTGCCTGCCAGGAACAGGAAATTGTCAGTAAGCTCACCTCTAAGCTGGAATGCTATATCTTTAATTGCAGCAGCTGGTAGTGGGAATACACCCTTGATTAACTTGATTCCGTCTTTCTCAACTATTTCGTTGCGCATCTTCTCCTTAAGGCGGGCAACTTGCTCTTTCTGTGCCTCTTCAACCTTTTTCTTCAAGTCTGCATTCTCTTCAATCGCTTTGCGGATAGCTGCACGAAGGTCTGGCATGTTGTTGAACATTCCGGCAATCTCACGAATCATGTCCTGAGTGTCATCCATCATCTTCTCAACCTTTTCGCCTGTTACAGCCTCAATACGGCGTACACCAGCAGCAACACTACTTTCAGAGATGATTCGAACCATACCGATATTACCGGTTGAAGAAGTGTGGCAACCGCCACAGAACTCAACAGAATCACCAAACTGAACAACGCGAACTTTATCGCCATACTTTTCACCAAACAAAGCAATAGCACCTAATTCCTTTGCTTTCTCGATAGGGTAGTCGCGGTATTCGGTAAGTGGGATGTTCTGACGAATCTTCTCATTTACGAAATGTTCTACCTGACGAATTTCTTCGTCTGTAACCTTCTGGAAGTGAGAGAAGTCAAAACGCAAACTGTCAGGGGTAACCAAGGAACCTTTCTGCTCAACATGTGTGCCTAATACTGCACGTAAAGCCTGATCTAACAGGTGAGTACAAGAGTGATTACACTCGCTTGCACGACGGCTGTCTGTATCCACGCATGCCATAAATTCTGCTTCTGGATGCTCTGGCAACTTGGTTGCTAAATGAATAGGCAAATTGTTCTCCTTCTTGGTGTCAATGATGTCAATGGTCTCAAATTCACTGCAAATTACACCACGGTCACCGACCTGACCACCACTTTCTGCATAGAATGGGGTTGTATCCAATACAATCTGGAACAGAGTTTTGTTCTTCTGTGTAACCTTGCGGTAACGTAAGATATGACAGGTATATTCTGTATAGTCGTAACCCACAAACTGAGTTTCGCCCTCTTGAAGAACAACCCAGTCGCCAGTTTCAACGGCAGCTGCATTACGTGCACGTGCTTTCTGTTTCTGCATCTCCACGTCGAATTCTCTCTCATCGACCGTCATTCCGTTTTCACGGCAAATCAGTTCTGTCAAATCCAATGGGAAACCAAAGGTGTCATATAGGGTAAATGCCTCTGCACCGGAAATCTCGGTCTTTCCTGCTGCTTTAGTGTCTGAAATGACTTTCTCCAACAATCGGATACCTGTTTCCAATGTGCGCAGGAAGGCATCCTCTTCCTCTTTCATTACTTTGCAAATCAACTCACGCTGAGCTTCCAGTTCTGGATAAGCATCGCCCATGCTTTCAATCAGAGTAGGCAACAGCTTGTACATAAATGCCTGCTTCTGTCCTAGGAATGTGTAACCGTAACGTACAGCACGACGAAGGATTCGGCGGATAACATAGCCGGCCTTTGCATTACTTGGCAACTGACCGTCAGTAATAGCAAATGCAATGGTGCGAACATGGTCTGCAATAACGCGCATTGCAATGTCCTGTTTTTCATCAGAACCATAGGTGGTACCTGCCATTTGGCCAATAGCCTTCAATAAAGGCTGGAAAACATCCGTATCGTAGTTGGAAGTCTTACCCTGCAATGTGCGTACCAAACGCTCAAATCCCATACCGGTGTCAATAACCTTTGCTGGCAGTGATTCCAAACTGTGATCTGCCTTGCGGTTGTATTGCATAAATACCAGGTTCCAGATTTCAATAACCTGAGGATGATCTTTGTTTACCAACTGTGCACCTGGAATCTGAGCTTTTTCTTCCTCAGAACGTGAATCTACGTGAATCTCTGAGCAAGGACCGCAAGGACCGGTATCACCCATTTCCCAGAAGTTATCATGCTTGTTTCCATTGATGATGTGGTCTTTTGGCAAGAACTGCTCCCAAATTGCTGCTGCTTCATTGTCGCGTTCCAGACCTTCTTCTGAAGACCCCTCAAATACTGTGGCATACAAATCTTTTGGATCCAGTTTTAATACATCTACAAGATACTCCCATGCCCAGCTAATGGCCTCTTTTTTGAAATAATCTCCAAAAGACCAGTTTCCCAGCATTTCAAACATGGTATGGTGATAAGTGTCATGACCTACTTCTTCCAAGTCATTATGCTTTCCGCTCACACGCAGACACTTTTGAGAATCGGCAACACGCTTGCTCTGTGCTGGACGATTACCCAGGATGATGTCTTTAAATTGATTCATACCTGCATTGGTAAACATCAGTGTTGGGTCGTCTTTGACAACCATAGGTGCTGATGGTACGATGAGGTGTTCTTTAGATGCAAAAAAACTCTTATACGAGTCTCTTATCTCTTTAGCAGTCATCATATTTTTATGTATTCTAGTTAATATTCAAGAAAAGTTTTGCAAAGATACTCAGTTTTCACTACTTTTGCCTTAAAATTGGGTAAAAATGTTGATTTTTACCTGTTGGTTTCAGAAAAGAAATAAGGATGCATAAGATTTACTATCAGTATAATGAAGAAAAAAGTTGTTATGAGCGTGTTTATCCTACGCTTTTGCAGCGTACAATAGGACTATTAAAGGGGGCTTTAAAAAGAACAGCAATGATGTTGGTTGTCATTGTTGCTGCTTTGTGGGTCTATGATACATATTGGATAGAATACCGTAACAGGAGACAGAAATCGTCACTAATTGAGAAGTGTCAGGAGTTAGAGGTTCAGCTAACTAAAGCCTATCAAGTGACAGCTAAACTTTCTGAACGTGACAGAAATCTGTATCGAGTTATGGTACAGGCAGAACCTGTGGATGATGATTTTTTGAATGTCAACTCTACAGAACTAAAGGATTCAACGGATGAGGCCATCATCTCGTCGATAGAGAAAAGGGTTTCAAACCTTCAGAAGAGAATGGTGCTTCTTAGTGAATCCTATGATGAGATTGGCACAATGTATGCTAATCAGGGTGAAAAATGGCAGTGTATCCCTTCAATCAGGCCTATTAGAAGTACAGACCTGGTTCAATTCTCCTCTGGTTATGGGTTGAGATTAGACCCAATAACGGGTGAAGCAAAAATGCATAATGGATTGGACTTCGTGGCTCCTCAAGGTCGTGATGTGTTGGCCACAGGTGCCGGAACTGTTTCTTTTGCAGATTGGAGAGAGAGCTTTGGCTATACTGTTGTTATTGATCATGGGTTTGGATACGAGACGTTGTACGCCCACCAAGAGAAGTTATTGGTGAAAAAAGGACAGAGCGTTCGAAGGGGAGATATAATAGGCTTGGTTGGTTCTACTGGTAGAAGCACGGGGCCTCATTTACATTATGAGGTGCATTTGCAAGGAAGAACGGTAAATCCTATTCATTTCTTCTCTAAGGAACTTACTCCTTATCAATACGATAATTTATTGCGCGAGAGTGCATATAGAGCCGGAACACTAGACTAAACACTTATAAAATGCCATATAATCCAGACAAACAGATCAAACTGTATTATAATATCAGTGAGGTCGCAGAGATGATAGGTGTAACAGAAACATTGTTACGCTATTGGGAGAAGGAATTTAAAAATATCCACCCTAGAAAGTCCTCCCGTAATGTACGTCAGTACACAAAAGAAGACATCGAGCAAGTCCGTAAAGTGTACCATTTGGTTAAAGAGAAGGGCTTGACCTTAGAGGGTGCCCGTCTTGCGCTTAAAAATGGCAAGGACGGCTCTTCGCAGGCTGCTGAGGTTATTGACCGGTTGCAGTTGCTTCGTGAAGAACTGGTGAGTATCCGTAAAGAGTTGGATGGAATTGTTTAAGGCTGTCACTCAATACGTGCCACGGTGGTAAGGCCTGGGACTTTCTGAAGGTTCCGCTTAATGGTTTTTATATCCTCAACATCGTGGACGTAAAGGAGGATGTCTCCCTCAAAAATGCCATCATTAACCTCAATTGTCAACTTATGGATATTTACATCCAATTCTTTGGATAAGATGCCGGTAACGTCACTAAGCATTCCTATTCTGTCTATTCCCTTCAAGGATAACTGTGCAAGGAATGTCAACTGACGGTGAGTATCCCAATAAGCAGCAACAATGCGTGTGCCCAAGCTGGCTTTAAGTTTTGCGGCGATAGGACACTGTCTTTTATGGATAACAACACGATTGTTGTCATCAACAAATCCCAAGACATCATCTCCGGGGATTGGGTGGCAACAATCTGCTATGATATAATGGTTTTGAAGCGTATCCTCATTCAACGTGATAGGCTTCTTTGTGTCAATTTTCTCAATAGGAGCAAATCCTTTCTCTTCCGCTTCTTTCTGCTTTTTCTTATTCTTTCCGTTCAAGCCAAAAGGTAAGGATAGCAATTTTTTCCAATTGGTAGAATTTGCTGAAACTCGTTCTTTAATGGCATCAATATCATTGGTGCCTAATTCGAAAATTTTCTTTCCAATGGCTTGGAATAAGGCTTCCTTGTCGGAGAGATTGTGAAATTTAACAAGTTTGTCTATATTCTCAGAGGTTTCCTCCAGTTTGTTTGCTTCCAGGAATTCAATCAGTGTTTCCTCGCCATTTTTTTGGTATTCACGCAGTTCTCTGCGAAGTATAGCTGTAATCTTAGCTTTTGCTTTTGCCGTTGTTGCAAAATCAATCCAGTTTGGTTGTACTCTTTGTGATTTGGACGTTAGAATTTCCACCTGATCGCCACTTTGGAGCTTATGGCTGATTGGTACCAGCTTATGATTTACCTTTGCGCCAATGCAGTGGCTACCTAAAAAGGTATGGATAGAGAAGGCAAAGTCCAGAGCTGTACAGTTTTGGGGAAGCATCTTCAACTCACCCTTTGGCGTAAAGACAAAGATTTCAGAAGCGTATAGATTCAGTTTGATGGTTTCCAGAAAATCCATGGCATTAGGTTGAGGATCATCCAGAATCTCCTTGATAGTCATCAGCCATTTATCCAATTCGCCCTCGTCATTGTTGTCATCGCCCTCTTTATATTTCCAATGAGCAGCAAAACCCTGTTCTGCAATATCGTCCATATGGCGACTCCTAATTTGCACTTCAATCCATTCGCCCTTTTTGCTCATCAGGGTAACATGCAGCGCCTGATAACCATTTGCCTTTGGGTGGTTAATCCAGTCGCGCATTCTTTCTGGATGTGCCTCGTAGATTTGAGATAATTGGATGTAAATATTAAAGCAATCGGTTAACTCTGTATTTGTATCTAATGGGTCGTAAATGATTCGAACGGCCAAAATATCATAAATTTCTTCAAATGGAATATGCTTGGTTTGCATTTTATTCCAAATGGAATATGGCGATTTTACACGTTGCTTAATTTCGTAGTTAATACCCATCTGATCCAATTTCTTTCGAATTGGAGCTGTAAATTCGTCAAACAAGACATCGCGTTCAGCCTCGGTTTGAGCCAGTTTGTTTTGAATCTGTTGGAATTCCTCAGGATGCTCGTATTTAAAACTGAGGTTCTCTAACTCTGTCTTTATCTTGTTGAGTCCCAGTCTGTGAGCTAATGGAGCATAGATGTATAAAGTCTCTCCTGCAATCTTGAACTGCTTACTTGGTATCATTGAGCCTAAAGTCCGCATATTATGCAGGCGGTCGGCCATCTTGATTAGGATGACACGGATGTCCTCGCTCATGGTTAGCAGAAGTTTCTTAAAATTCTCTGCCTGAGCTGATGCGTGATCACCAAAAATACCACCGGATATTTTGGTTAGTCCATCGACAATCATCGCAATTTTAGGGCCAAAGATATTTTCTATATCTTCAACGGTATAATCCGTATCTTCCACCACGTCATGTAAAAGTGCAGCACAAATAGAGGTGGAGCCCAATCCAATCTCTTCGCTGACAATTTGAGCAACAGCAATAGGATGCATGATGTATGGTTCGCCAGAGCGGCGTCTAACTCCTTTGTGAGCTTGACGTGCAAAATTATAGGCTTTGACAATCAAATCCTTTTTCTTGCGATGCTTGGAATGCAGATAAGTATTAAGAAGATGCTGAAAAGCCTCTTCTACCATCTGCTCATCTGCAGAATTATCATACAGTTGCTCATTCATACCTGTTACTTCACGCGAATGGTTTTTCCTACTTGGATGTTAGTTCCTTTAATGCCGTTAAGTTGCTGCAATTTTGCTACAGTCGTATGGTTTCTACTTGCGATAGCTCCTAATGTATCACCTTTCTTGATGGTATATTTAGTGCCACCGGCTGAGACATTACCAGCTGAATTACCCTTGCTCTTGTTGTTCTTAGCATTTTTGCTGTTTTTAGGGCTCGCCACAGTTTGTACTTCAACCACTCTTCTCTTACTTTGCAGATCACTCAGTCTATGCTCATAAATAGTGTCTTGCTGACTGATGAAAGAGCCAATGGCGCTTGATGGGAGTCTCAACGTACAAGGTTTTGTCTCTCCTGGAATCAGATTTGTGCGGTATTGTGGATTGAGTGCTTCTATCTCACTCATACTGATATCGCATAATTCAGAAATCTGCTCCATATATAAATCTCTTGTAATTTGAATGGTGTCAGTCTGGGCTGGGAGTCTGGACTCGTATGGGCAGATGTTATGATCGCAGTAATAATTCATAATATAATTTGCTGCGATGTAAGAAGGCACATAGCCTCGGGTTTCCTGAGGTAGATAGTTGTAGATTTTCCAATAATCCATGACGTCACCTGCACGATGGATTGCCTTGTTTACATTTCCTGGTCCACAGTTGTAAGCAGCAATGACCAGATGCCAGTCTCCAAAGATGGCATAAAGATCTTTTAAGTAGCGTGCTGCGGCATAGGAAGATTTGATGGGGTCTCTTCTCTCGTCAATCAAACTGTTCACTTCCAGACCATATTGCTTGCCTGTTGTCAGCATAAATTGCCATAATCCAGCAGCTCCCACTCTAGATGTTGCCTTAGGATTCAGTGCCGACTCTATGACTGGCAGGTATTTCAACTCCAAAGGGAGTCCGTTGGTTTCCAAGGCTTCCTCAAATATTGGCATATAGAAATTATTGGCAGCCAGCATAAATGATACAGACTTACGCAAGCGTCCACTATACATGTCAATGAATTTTTGAACAACTTCGTTGTGGGGCATCTCAATTACTGTTGGCATCCGGTGCAATCGGTTAATGTACACGTCTGTCTCGAAGAATGGGTTTTCATCCTTCATGTGGCACTCTTCCTCCTGGTCAAGATAGGTTTTAGAATACCATTCAGCCAAAAGTCCGTCAATGTCAGCTATGATGTTTTCTGGAATATAAATTACCTCATTCGCTCCTAGGGCTTTGTCGAATACAGTAATTGTATCTTGTGCCAAAGCTGTTTGACTGAGAAAACCAACTAAACATGCGACCAGCATGTATTTCAACTTGTTCATGTTCATTTTGTCTAGAATTTTAAACTACATTGCAGTCCATACGAATTACTCCGTACAAATGAATATTTAGAATCGCTTGAGCCATTGATAATGGCGGGCTCAATCTTCAAACTCAATTCTTCATTGATGTCAAAAGATGAAAGTTCTGCATCAACATAGGCATCAATGACAGATAGCAGATAAACTCCGATAAAACAAAACATACTCATGTCTCTGTATCTACGGTAGTAATCTTTCTTCTTTTTCAGAATTTCCTGTAATCTGCTCATGTTTGAGCTGCTGATTGTTGTACCATAAGGCAAGAAATCCTTATAACTATCCGTATTTGGATCATCGTCCATAATGTCCAAATAAGCCTGACTGTAATCCTTGTACATGGTGTTGTTCCAACTTAATGCATAGGCACAGCCCATAAAACCTCCATAGACAATGGGAAGTTTCCAGTATTTGCGGTTGTAAATCTGTCCGCCACCAGGGATAACCAGTGCAAGCCACATCGCTTTCTTTGGATTGGGTCTCCAACGGTCTAACGAAAGTTGTACGGGCTTTATACTGGCTAAGGAATCCGGAAGAGAAATTTGGATAGACTCTTCGGATGGTATGGTGTCATTTTTTGATTCGTTGATTATTTGAGCATGCATTCTGCTGCTTGATAGCCAAAAGCTAAAAAGCAGTAAAAATGAGAGACGTAATATCAGCGAAATATTTTTCAAATTCAATTCTTCTTTATTTGGTCCAATAATTCAATCATCCGTTCCAATTCCTCTTCATTAGAGAATGGAAGGATAATCTTTCCTTTTCCTTTGTCGGAATAGGTCATTTGTACTTTTGTCTTGAATAGATCACCCAAATGCTTTTTCAGCGCGTTGTATTCCTCAGGCAATTTAGTGGACGTGGACTTTCCCTTTTTCTCATTTAAAGATGGTGAGTCCTCCTCGTTGAAATTCTTGACCAGTTCTTCAACCTTTCTAACAGAATATGCGTTTTTCTGAATCTCTTCGAACAACTTGATCTGTGCTTTAGGGTTTTCCAGACCTACCAATGCTCTTGCATGTCCCATGTCGATATCCTTGTTCTGAAGAGCAACCTGAATAGGAGCGGGAAGACGCAGAAGGCGCAGATAATTGGCGATTGTTGTGCGCTTCTTTCCAACACGGGTACTTAATTGCTCCTGGGTAAGATTATATTGGTCAATGAGGTTCTGATAGGCTAAGGCAATTTCCAGAGAATTCAAGTCTTCACGCTGAATGTTTTCAATCAACGCCATCTCCATCATATTCTCGTCGTCAGCAGTGCGTATGTACGCTGGAACTTTGTTGAGGCCTGCTATCTGGGATGCTCTGAAACGGCGTTCTCCTGCAATAATCTGATAAGCCTGATCGGTGATCTTTCGCAATGTGATAGGTTGGATAATTCCAATCTCTTTAATGGAATCAGCCAACTCCTGCAATGCTTCAGAATTAAACTCCCTACGTGGCTGGTTGGGATTAACCTGAACCAGATTAATGTCGATTTCATGAATCGATGAAGAACCTTCTGTCTGAACTTCTTCTGTAGAAATAAGGGCGTCCAGGCCCCTACCTAATGCACTGTATTTTTTGTGTATTGCCATGGCTTAAACGTTCTTCTGGATGATTTCCTGTGCTAATGCCAAGTGATTCTTGGCTCCGGTAGAATCAGCGTCATACAAGATGACTGGTAATCCGTGGCTCGGAGCTTCGCTAAGTTTTACATTACGCTGAATGACCGTATTGAATACTAGTTCCTGGAAATGGCGCTTGACTTCATCATAAATCTGATTGGCCAGTCTGAGTCGTGAATCATACATGGTCAGAAGGAAACCCTCGATGGTCAGGCTAGGATTCAGTTTAGCTTTGATGATTTTTATAGTGTTCAACAACTTACTGATACCCTCAAGTGCAAAGTACTCACATTGAACAGGAATAATTACAGAATCAGCAGCTGTTAATGCATTCACGGTAATCAGTCCCAGAGAAGGTGAGCAATCAATTAGGATATAGTCATAATCATCCTTTACCGGAGCAAGGAGATTGCGTAATACCTTTTCTCTGTTGGGCAGGTTCAGCATTTCAATTTCAGCACCTACCAGATCGATGTGGGATGAAATGATATCCAGTCCTTCAATGTCTGTAGTGTAGATAGCCTCTCTGATGTCTGTCTGGTTAATCAGACATTCATAGATGGAATATTCCACTTGCTGGATGTCTACTCCCAATCCGGATGATGCATTAGCCTGAGGATCAGCATCGATGAGGAGAACTTTTTTCTCATATGTGGCCAAAGAGGCTGCCAAATTCATGGAGGTTGTTGTTTTTCCTACACCTCCCTTTTGGTTTGCCAGTGCTATAATTTTACCCATTTTTCAAATATAAATATAATTCCGTTACAAAGAAACGGATATTTTTTCAGTTAGGCATGTGTCAAAACGTCAAAAGAATTATTCTTGTTGATAAATAAAACCTCATGTTAATAACATGCCATGCTTATATTGGTACAAAGATACGGATTTTACCCTATAAAATCGGCGTTTTCTGCTATTTTTTAGTTACTTTTGCACATCGTAACATGAATAATATGCAAGATAAGCGCCCATTAATACTAATTTCCAATGATGATGGCTATTTGGCTGGAGGAATATGCCAATTGACGGAAATGTTAAGACCTTTGGCCGACATCATAGTGTTTGCTCCTGATTCAGGACGGTCAGGTGCAAGTATGTCTATAACTTCATCTCATCCGATTAAGGTTATACCGGTTCGTGAAGAGAGTGGACTTGCTGTTTTTTCATGCACAGGTTCTCCTGTCGATTGCGTAAAACTGGCGCTTGACTCTTTTGTTCCTCGCACGCCGGATTTGGTGGTGAGCGGTATAAATCATGGGGACAACTCAGGCGTGAATGTCCATTATTCCGGAACAATGGGAGCTGCCATTGAGGGCTGTCTGAAGAATATTCCTTCTATTGCTTTTTCTTCATATAATGTCGACAAAAATGCTGATTTTTCTTCCTATTCGGAAGTCGTTATAAAAATTTGTAAAAATGTGATTGAAAGCGGTTTGCCTAAGGGTACGTGCTTGAATGTGAACTTCCCTGTTTCTTCGGATTTTAAAGGAGTACGGGTCTGTCGTCAGGACGAGGGACAATGGATTGGCGAGTGGGAAGTGACCTGCAGGAAAAATGGTGAAAAGCATTATTGGCTATCTGGTAATTATGTGTCAGATGTTCCAAACGACACGACAACAGACAGGTGGGCTCTTGACCATGGATATGTTTCCATAACTCCCACAAAAATTGACATGACGGATTATCAGGTAATGAAAAATATCTCTGATTGGTTTTAACACATGAAATATTATTTGATTGCGGGAGAAGCTTCCGGTGATTTGCATGCGTCGAATCTGATGCGTGCACTAGCCCAAAAAGATGCAGGTGCAGAGTTCCGTTTTTTTGGCGGAGACTTGATGAGTGCGGTTGGCGGTACTTGTGTCATGCACTATAAGAATATGGCGTACATGGGGTTTATTCCTGTGCTTTTGCACTTGCGCACTATTTTCAGGAATATGCGTTTATGTAAGGGCGATATCCTGCAATGGCATCCGGATGTTGTGGTACTTATTGATTATCCGGGCTTCAATTTGGATATCGCTGCCTATGTTCATAAATTGGGTGTTCCGGTATATTATTATATCTCTCCAAAAATTTGGGCATGGAAGGAATATCGCATCAAAAACATCAAACGTGATGTGGATGAATTGTTCTCCATCTTGCCGTTCGAGATTCAGTTTTTCCAAAAGCATCAGTATCCTATTCATTATGTGGGCAATCCTTGTGTGGATGCTGTGGATGCGTTCCGTAAAAGTCACCCTTTTGATCGGAATTCTTTTTTGCGTGAAAACCAGTTGGAGAATAAACCTATCATTGCCTTGTTGGCAGGAAGTCGCAAGCAGGAAATAAAGGATAACTTGCCAAAAATGCTCAAGGCCGTAAAATCGCTGGATGGATATCAGTTTGTTCTTGCAGGTGCTCCAAGTATTTCTTTAGATTATTATCAGCCATTTATGGAATCCAGTGAGGTGAAGATCCTATTTGGTAAAACATACGAAATCCTTCAGTATGCCGAGGCTGCTTTGGTTACTTCCGGTACAGCTACACTTGAAACGGCTTTGTTCCGTGTACCTCAGGTGGTGTGTTACGAAACTCCATTGAAGAAGATTATAGGCTATCTTCGTAAAAAGGTTTTAAAGGTAAAGTACATTTCCCTGGTAAATCTGATAGCTGATAAGGAGGTCGTTGCCGAATTGGTAGCCGATTCCATGACTGTTTCAAATATCCGTACCCATTTAGAGGGTATAATTGAAGGCGGTGCAAACCGTACTGCCATGTTGGCAGAATATGACCGGATGCTGCAGATCTTAGGACCTGCAGGTGCATCGGAAAAAGCTGCTGATGAAATGATTCGTTGTTTAAAACAGCATTAAAGTGTAAAAGTACACAATGGCAGCCATGATAGCCATTAATGCGCTATCAAAACGGTCCAAAATACCACCGTGTCCTGGAAGGATGTTTCCGGAGTCTTTGATGCCCAATTTACGCTTGAAGAGTGATTCCACCAAATCGCCCCAGGTTCCGAAGATAACTACTACGGCTCCCAGACCCATGCAGGCAAATTCTTGCAAGCCAATCCATGGTGCAATCAGATAAGCCACAATCAATGTCAGAATGCATCCACCAATAGAACCTTCCCATGTCTTCTTTGGAGAAATACGTGGGAAAAGTTTGTGCTTGCCAAATGTCATACCAGAAAGATATGCACCGGTGTCGTTACACCAGATAAAAACAAACAGTGCCAATGGAACACCCCAACTGTATACAACGTGCAGGTTCTCTACATTGAAAAATGCCAGAAGATTCAGTAATGAGAAGGGGAGTGCCACATAAATCTGTGATAGCATTGAATATGCCCATGTATGTATGGGGTCCTCATGCTTCATATAGAGTTCTCTGATCAGGAGATACAAAAGCACAACGAGATAAGGAATGAAAACAGCACCACTTCCGAATGCTGTATTCAATTCTGCGAATGCGGTATGAGTAAAAAAGGCCAGAAACAGATAGGCACCACCTAATGCACAAATCGGTTTATTTACATCTACTCCCTCTTTCTCATTAACAAGGCCGCAGAATTCCCATACGCCCAAGGCTGTAATTACGGTAAATAATCCAGCGAAGGTATATTCGCTATATACAATACATCCTACTAGTACACAAACGAAAATGGCACCGGTAAGTGTTCTCTTGATAAAATTATTCATAGTGTTAGTTTAAGCTTCTTCATTTGTTGGAGTTTCTGTTTCCTCGGATTCTTCTGCTTGAGCTTTTGCCTCTGCCAATAATTTGGTATCCTTCTCCAAAATTTCTTCAGAACGTGATGCCCATGGGCGCTTTCCGAAGATGTTCTCCACATCCTCGGCAAAGATTACCTCACGGTCTACCAGCAGTTGTGCCAGTGCGGCATGTCCCTCTTTGTGTTCTGTCAGCAATGCCTTTGCGCGCTGGTATTGCTCTGCAATCAGTTTCTGTACTTCTTCGTCAATCAGCTTGGCTGTTTCTTCGCTGTATGGCTTAGTGAAACCGTACTCTTCGTTGTTGTAATAGCAGATGTTAGGAAGACGGTCGCTCATACCCGCATAAGCCACCATGGCGTAAGCTTGTTTGGTCACGCGCTCCAGATCATTCATCGCACCGGTAGAAATCTGACCGATGAAAAGTTCCTCTGCTGCACGTCCGCCCAAAGTTGAGCACATCTCATCCAACATGGCTTCCTTGGTGGTCAGCTGTCTTTCTTCTGGCATATACCAAGCAGCACCCAAAGCACGGCCTCTTGGAACAATGGTTACTTTAATCAGCGGATTCGCATATTCCAGGAACCACGAAATGGTGGCATGTCCTGCTTCGTGAAGGGCAATGGAACGCTTCTCCTGTGCAGTCAAAATTTTTGTCTTCTTTTCCAATCCACCGATGATGCGGTCTACTGCATCCAGAAAATCTTGTTTTCCGACAAATGATTTTCCATGACGTGCAGCAATCAGCGCAGCCTCGTTGCAGACATTGGCAATATCAGCACCCGAGAATCCTGGAGTTTGGCGGGACAGGGTTTCTACATCTACTGTGTTGTCAATCTTGATGGGACGCAAATGAACCCCAAAGATGTCCTTTCGCTCATTCAGGTCAGGCAAATCGACATGAATCTGGCGGTCGAAACGTCCGGCACGCAACAGGGCTTTGTCTAGAATATCCACACGGTTGGTTGCCGCCATAATGATGACGCCGCTGTTTGTGCCGAAACCATCCATTTCGGTAAGTAACTGGTTCAGTGTGCTTTCGCGCTCGTCATTTCCGCCCATTGCAGCATTCTTGCTACGTGCACGGCCTATGGCATCAATTTCGTCTATAAAGATGATACAAGGCGCTTTCTCCTTGGCCTGACGGAACAAGTCACGAACACGCGATGCACCAACACCGACAAACATTTCTACAAAGTCAGAGCCTGATAACGAGAAGAATGGAACGTCAGCTTCACCGGCAACGGCTTTAGCCAATAACGTTTTTCCGGTTCCCGGAGGGCCAACTAACAATGCGCCCTTTGGAATCTTACCTCCCAACTCGGTATACTTATCTGGCTTCTTAAGAAAATCTACAATTTCCTGAACCTCTTCCTTGGCACCTTCCTGGCCGGCGACATCCTTGAATGTGATTTTGTCGGTGGTCTTGTCGTCTTTATCTATCAACTTAGCCTTAGAGCGACCTACGTTGAAAATACCAGAAGAACCGCCAATATTGCTTCCCACTCCACGGAACATGAAAGAGAGAAGGAAGAAGAACAGGATCAGTGGACCGATATTCCACAGCAAACTGGTAAGGAAGTTGCTGTCATGCTCAAAATTGAGAGAACCGTTAAAATGACCTTCCTGAGTTTGCTGTTCAATGTATTGCTCCAGGTTCTCAAGGGAACCATAGTTGACCACTACGAATGGTTGAGTGCCTACGGTTTGGGCATCAGCTTTAAATACGTCCCGGATGTGAGCTGCGGTCACATACATGCGCAGTGAACCGGCATCCCTATTGCCGGTTACGACAATCATGCTGGCATATCCTTGCTCTACGTACGACTTGAACTCCGAGTATGTAGCATTCTTGCTGCTGCTGTCCTCCTGGCTGGTAAAGAATAAAACGCCCAGGATGACAATCAGTCCCATGTATATCCAGTTCAGGTTAATACGGAAACCTGATGGTTTTTTCTTGTTGTTTTCCTCCATGCTGAAGTGTTAGTCTAAATTAGGAATCAGTTTAAGCGGAGCGTCTGCCCACAGGTTCTCCAAATTGTAATATGCACGTTGCTCTGGCAAAAAGCAGTGAACCATGACATCTACATAATCCATTGCTACCCATTCTGCATTTCTCATGCCATCCAGAGCTACCGGCCTCTCGTGTAAATCGCGATCAGCCATTTCGGCAACGGATTTGACGATGGCTTCCAAATGGCTGGGGGAATTACCCTCGCAAATGATAAAATAACTGCAAATGGCATCATCTATAGCGGTCAAGTCTGCCACTACAATGTCCCTTCCTTTTTTTTCTTGAACTCCGTCTATTATTTTTTGAACTAGTGTTTCCGTTCTACTCATTCTTCTGTTTTTGCAAATAATAAGCAAAGATACTTGTTTTTTTTAGAATGGGCTGAGAATAGGGGAGGTTTTCATGTTTTTTTAGAAATATATAAGGTAGTAAACGCAAAAATAAAGAAAAAGGCGAAAAAAACCAAGGAAATGTTTGTAAGTACAAAAAAAAGCCGTACCTTTGCATCGCTTTAAAGAAATAAAGCGAATGACATTGGGATATGGTGTAATGGTAACACTACAGATTCTGGTCCTGTCATTCCAGGTTCGAATCCTGGTATCCCAACTATTAAGGAGTTTCAGATTTTATCTGAGACTCTTTTTTTTTGTTACTGCGTGTGGTGGTTACTGCTACCTCATGAGAAAAAGGACTTGCCAAGTGGCAAGCCCTTTTTGCATAATCTTATTTCAAAGGAATCTGTTCCAAAGTTGCCTTCAGGAAACTCCAATACTTTTCAACAGAAGGAATGTAGCAACGCTCCTGTGGGGTGTGGGGACTTCTCAGGGTAGGACCGAATGATACCATGTCCAGATCCGGCATTACTGAGCTGATAATTCCACATTCCAAGCCTGCATGAACAACCTGAACCTTGCAAGGTGTGCCGAATTGCTTCTCGTAACTCTTTTTCATGGCGTTCACGATAGGAGATGCTGTATTTGGCTGCCAACCGTTGTAGCTGCCGCTCATCTCAACCTTCATGCCTGCCATGCTGAAGCAGCATTCCAGAGAGGTGCTCAAGTATTCCTTCATGCTTTCGCTTGAACTACGTACCAAAATGCAGATCTTAGCCTTTCCACCTTCAATGTCGATAATGGCCAGGTTGCTGGAAGTCTCAACAATATTTGGAATAGTAGGAATGTAACGCATTACTCCGTTGCGGCATGCATAGATGGCGTCAACCAGGTTGTCCTGAATTTCTTCTGGAACCTGCATTGCAGGCAACTCACATTCTTCTGCGATAAACTCGAAACCGTTGGTCTCCACGTCCTTGAATTCCTCAAAGAATTCTTTCTTGCAGTAGGCTACCAGATCCAGCAAGTCTTCCTTGTTCTCTGCAGGAATAGCCAAGACTACTGAACATTGGCGAGGAATAGCATTACGCATGTTGCCGCCATGCCAGCTAACCAGACGTGCATCGTCATCGGTGATGGCTGCACGGACAAAACGTGCCATCAGCTTGTTGGCATTGGCGCGTCCCTCGCAAATTTCCAAACCGGAATGACCACCCAGTAAACCGCTGATTGACACCTTGATGGCAATGTCTGTTTTCTCTGTTTCAACCTCCTTGTATTCCAAGGATGCCTCTACATCCACACCACCAGCGCAACCGATAATCAACTCGCCTTCATCCTCGGTATCCAGATTCAGCAGGATAGTGCCTTCCAATTCTCCGGCTTTCAGGCCCATGGCACCAAACATGCCTGTCTCTTCATCAGCTGTAATCAGGGCCTCCAGAGGACCGTGCTTGATGTCTGTTGATTCCATGATGGCCATGATGGATGCGATGCCAATACCATCGTCAGCACCCAGGGTGGTGTTGTTTGCTTTCAGCCAGTCACCGTCAACCACAGTCGTGATAGGGTCATTGATGAAATCATGGTTGCTGTTTTCACCTTTCTGAGGCACCATGTCCATGTGAGCCTGCAGAATGGCTGTCTGCAAGTTTTCCATTCCTGGAGTTGCAGGCTTTTTCATGATAATGTTACCTGCTTCATCCATAAATGCTTCCACACCGGTTTTCTTTGCCCAATCCAGCAGGAATTTCTGAATCTTTTCCAAATGACCGGATGGACGTGGAACTTGAGTAAGGAGATCAAAGTTCTCGAAAATGACTTTTGGAGCCAAATCTTTAATAGTACTCATATCTTTTATTGTTTAAATTGTAAATCCATTTTCTTTTCCAGGGAGAGGGACAGCAATCCCCAAATGCCTAGCACGATAATCAGGAGGGTTTGGATGGCGTGCACCAGCAATGCGAAAATTTCGGCATCCGATTGACCTACTCCATAGAGCATGAGCATGGTGATTACTGCAAAATGCCAGGGACCTGCCCCGTTTGGTGTGGGCACTACAACCGCAAGGCTGCCTACAGCAAATAAAACCAAACCTGCTATGAATCCGAGTTGGCTGGTAAATCCGAACGCGAAAAAAGTAAGGTAGAAATGAAGGATATAACTGATCCATATGCCCGCTGTGTACAAGATAAACAGAGGCATATTCTTTACTTTTCTCAAGGAGAATATACCCTCGAAAACATTGTTGAGCAATTTCTTGACCCGGGTGAAAAGTGCCATTCGATGGATAATGTAAGTGCCTGCGATTAATATGGCTACAGCACTGATTGCCAAAATGGTAAGGTGTTTGTTCCCCAATTTCTCAATGACACTCTCCATGTCGGTTCCTGTCTCTTTGAAGAAGAAATTGAACACAGCCATCTGTGAAATGAGTGTAAGTCCGGTAATCAGCAAAACGCATAGGGAGTCGATGATACGCTCTGTGACCACCGTTCCTAAGGATTTGGAAAATAAAACTCCGTCGTATTGTTTCAGAATGCCGCAACGGGAAACCTCACCGACACGCGGTATCAGAAGATTGGCTGCATAGGATACAAAAATGGAATTGACGCAATGCTTTGTGGTGGGATGTTCCCCTAAAGGTTCCAGGGTTTGCTTCCATCTCCAGCCTCTGAACATCTGTGCCAGGATTCCGAAGGGAATGGAAAGTCCCATCCACCACCAATCCATCTGATGCCACAAAACATCACTAACCTGTGAAAAGTCAAAATCACGATAGGTCCACCATAGGATTATCGCCCCTAACACCAGGGGAAAAACCACTTTTATGATATCGTTTATAAGCCTTTTCAATTTTTTTTTATACTTTTGCTTTCGCAAAGATACGTAAATTAATTGAGTGATGCCATTAGTAAAGCCAAAAAAGTTTTTGGGACAGCATTTCCTGAAAGACTTGAAAATAGCTAAAGATATAGCAGATACAGTGGACGTGGATCCCAACCTGCCCGTTCTGGAGGTAGGTCCGGGTATGGGTGTAATGACCCAATTCCTGTTGACCAAGGACCGCCCGTTAAAGGTGGTAGAGATTGATTTTGAGTCGGTTGCATATCTGCGTGAACATTATCCGGCATTGGAGGAGAACATCATTGAAGATGATTTTCTGAAGATGAAACTGGATCGACTTTTCGACGGAAATCCTTTTATCCTGACGGGAAATTATCCTTACAATATATCCAGCCAGATCTTTTTTAAGATGCTGGAATATAAGAACCAGATACCTTATTGTACCGGCATGATACAGAAGGAGGTTGCCGAGCGTATGGCGGCAGGACCCGGCAGTAAGACTTATGGAATCCTGAGTGTACTGATACAGGCTTGGTATAAGGTGGATTATCTGTTTACCGTTCATGAGAATGTGTTCAACCCTCCGCCAAAAGTCAAGAGTGCCGTAATCCGGATGACCCGAAACGAGACAACGGACCTGGGTTGTGATGAGAAGCTGTTCAAGCAAGTAGTGAAAACCACCTTTAATCAGCGCAGAAAGACGCTTAGAAACTCGATAAAGCCAATTCTGGGCAAGGAGAGTGAGCTGCTGGCTTTGGAAATTATGAATAAAAGGCCGGAGCAGCTGAGTGTACAGCAATTTGTGGACTTGACAAATCTGGTAGAAAAAGACCTTGAGAAGCAAAAGATAGGCGCACAGGCTTAATTTTTTGATTTTTGTTTAGGTCATACCGCTAAAAAGGTCTATCTTTGTCAAGTTAATCTATATACCAAATTAAACATATTTTGAAAGATGGAGGCTAACGAATCCAATGAGATTAAGCACACAGTGTACAGCAACAAACATGCTGTCGTAGAGCGTCTCACAGAAATCGTACAGAATGGAGAAGCCATTGATAAATCAGAACTGGATTTTCTGAAACAGGTATTTTACAAACTGCACTTCGCAGATTTGGAAAAAGCCAGAAAAGAATATAGTGAACAGGGCGGCGATGCTGCAACATTTATTGTTCCTGCCGATGAGGATGAACTGGCGTTTAAGGCACAGTTCAGCTTGATTAGGGAACGCCGTGCTGCCCAGCTTCAGGAACAGGAGGCTATGCGTCAGGAAAACTATGCCAAGAAGTTGGCTATCGTTGAGCGCATAAAGGCCTTGCTTAATAACCCTGAAGAGGCCAATCAGGCTTATAATGAGGTAAAGGAACTTCAGCAGCAGTGGAAGGAAATAGGCTGTGTTCCACCTGAGAAGGCCAATGATTTGTGGAAGAGCTACCAGCTGTTTGTGGAGGAATACTATGATATTCTGAAGATAAACAACGAGTTCCGCGAATATGACTTCAAAAAGAATCTGGAAATTAAGACCCGTTTGTGCGAGGCAGCCGAGAAACTGGCTGAAGCCGAGGATGTTATTTCTGCATCCCAGCAGTTGCAGCAGTTGCATCAGGATTTCCGCGATTGCGGTCCTGTAGCACCGGAATTGCGTGAGGAAATCTGGAAACGTTTCAAGGATGCTTCTACCATAGTAAACAAGCGCCACCAGCAGCATTTTGAGGATATCAAGGCAAATGAGGAGAAGAATCTGGCTCAGAAGGCAGCTATTTGCGAGAAGTTGGAGAGCATTGATTTGGCTTCTTTGAATACTGCTGCTCTTTGGAACGAGATGTCTCAGAAAGTATTGGCCCTGCAGGCAGAATGGAAGACTATCGGTTTCGCTCCTCAGAAATCTAACGTTAAGATCTTTGAGCGTTTCCGTGAGGCATGCGATAATTTCTTCACCACCAAATCTGCATTCTTTAAGGATCTGAAGGATTCCCAGTTGGAAAACCTGAAGAAAAAGATTGCGCTGTGTGAGAAGGCTGAGGCTTTGAAGGACAGCACAGAGTGGAAGAAGACCAGTGAACTCATCGCCCAGTTGCAGAAGGAGTGGAAATCTGTAGGTGCTGTTGCACGAAAGGATTCTGATGAGGTCTGGAAGCGCTTTATGGCTGCTTGCGATGCTTTCTTTGAGAACAGAAACAAGGTGCTGAGTGCTCAGCGTTCAGAAGAGAGTGATAACCTGAAGAAGAAAAAAGAGATTATTGCCCGTCTGCAGGCCTTGAAGGCTGAAGCATCGAACAATGTACAGGCTGTTCGTGATATGATCAAGGAATGGAACGAAACCGGACATGTGCCTTTCAAGGAGAAGGATAAACTGCATGAGGAGTTCCATGGTTTGGTGGATGATTTGTTCAAGGCTGTAAATCAGAGCAATGGCAAGAAGCGCCTGAACAAGTTTAAGGAAAATCTGAAGGAAAAGGTTTCTGGCAACAATCTGGGACGTGAGCGTGACCGTTTGGTGCGTTTGTATGAAACCATGAAGAATGATTTGAAGACCTACGAGAACAACTTAGGTTTCCTGACACTGACCAGCAAGAAAGGCAATAGCCTGATTAATGAAATTAACCGCAAGGTTGAGAAACTGAAGGAGGAAATAGAAATGACTGCTCAGAAAATCAAGGCGATTGACGAGCAATCCAAGCAGTAAATCCTACTTCATAGATGAGAGGGTTCCATCATAATAGATGACCTCGCTCGTTCATCAGTAGTGACCACCGGTAGGTATAGCTGAATGCACAGCGGCAATCTTGTGGATTCAGGTGTTGAGGCATGGTTAACTTCCTTACCGGATGGTTTTATTGTCAAGGAATGAAGACTAACATCTAACAACTAACATCTAACATCTAACAAATAGAATATTTGTGCAGTTTAGGGAAAAAGTGGCGGGAGTTTTAATACCTATATATATACTATATTAAATAACTTCTCTATTTTAGTGACTTTTTAATGTCATTCTTCTCCCTTAGTGGCTCGCTTATTTATTTTGTTAGTTGTTAGTTTTGTTATTGAAACACCCCTATATTCAAAGTTTGTTATCCATGAAACAGTTGCTTTTATTCATATTTTGTCTGCTAGTGGCCTTGCCAATGTCTGCACAAAACTATGAAAGACAATGGAAAAAGGTTGAACAGGCGATGAGGGATGATCAGCCAAGAACCGTGGTTTCGGAGTCGAGACGACTGTATGAGATGGCTGAACAGCATAACAATTTGCCTCAGATGCTGCGTGCATATCTAACATTTTTGCAGTATCGTGGGGAGCTTTCTCCTGATAGTATTGCTATAGATAAGGCAAAATTGGTGCAATGGCAGCAGCAAACTGCGGATGTTGTTGACCGCTCGCTGCTGAGTTTTGTCTTGGGTGTGAATGAAACCGAAGATTCCCTAATCTACCATTATTTCTGCGAATCTCTTGGTGTAGATGTCCCAGATGGTGATAAAATTGCCAATGAATTAGCCCAAAAGAAGACTTTAGATTATCTTCCTTTGTTAGAATTGGGCAAGGACAGTGAGGTGTTTCATCACGATATGCTTTCATTCCTGCGAATGTTAGCCTTGGAACAGGTGCCATATCGGGTGCGTGGCAAACTGAACGCCAAGGTGTATCAGCGTGATGAGGCTTTCTATCGGGCAAAGAATGATGTTGTGGCTGCTGTCCGTGTGGCATTGGAAGGATGGGAGAACGGTTGCTCGTCCTATCATTCCGTGGATGAGATGATTCAGCGGTATGGTAATGTGGATGATTTGATCATACAAAAGGCCTTGGAGCTATCATCTTATGGAAATGAGCGGGAAACGCTGGGAGAACTCCGTAATTTGACCGTGCGTTATCCAAAACACCGGTTGATTGGCAGAGTGTTTGATAAGATTAGCCAGATTATTCATCCTCATTTGTATGTTCCTGCATTTAATCGTGCTTTGTATCCGGGTGAAATGCTGGAACTGAAGATGGAATCGGGTAATGTGCAGCAGGTTGAGGTACATTGGTACCAATTGCCCGACATACCTCATTTGCCTACAGCTCATCTCACTGCCGATGACCGTGAACTCAAGAACTTGAAAAAATCCGGGCACTTAGTGGATTCCCGCCCGTTTACACTAACCGATCAATCCTTTGTAACCCGGACAGATACACTACATATCCAAGCCCCTGTTGGTATCGGCTATTATATAATAGAAATGGTTCCTACCCGGTGTGACGAGTATCCGGAGGAAAAGGCAGAACCGGAATTAAGACTTGTTAATGTAACCCGACTGATGCCTTATGTGGTACCGGTAAACGAAACAATGGGCGAATTTTGGGCTTTGGATCGCCAGAGTGGCCATCCTGTTCCGGGTGTTCTGGTTAAGGTGCTGAAGCAGGAGGACGAGACATTTAAAACGCTTTTGCAAGGAAAAACCGGTGATTCCGGAAATGTGCAGTTGGAGCAATGGAGTAAGGGACAATACCTGCTTCTGACTAAGGACCAGGACAGAACCTTGATGCAACTGTCGCGCAGAAGCTATAAGGGGTACAGGAATCAGATAAACGGTGAACTCAAGAAGCAGTTGTTTACTGACCGTTCTCTGTATCGCCCGGGGCAGGAGGTGCAATTCTCGCTGATGGTTTATTCCCAAACGGGAGACGAGGTCCTGGTGTCGGCAGGTGAGGAACTGACGGTTCAACTGTTCGAGCCTCATTCGTATAAGGCATTAAAGGAAGTGACGGTAAAAACTGATGATTTTGGTGTTGCTTCTGGCACTTTCACGCTTCCTGAACATGGAAAAACCGGTGAATATAGCTTGAATATTAAGAATGGCAACCGGCTTTATTTCAGAGTGGAAGAGTATAAACGCCCAACTTTCGAAGTGACTTGGCAACCTATTGAAGGGGAATATGCATTGGGTGACACCGTTACTGTTTCCGGTAGGGCAATGAGTTATGCCGGCATGCCTGTATCCATGGCACAGGTGATTGTGAAAAAAACGTTCCGGTTGATGCGCTGGTGGAATATGGAAGCCCAAAACCACATAGCAACGGACACCCTGTTTACCGATAATGAAGGCCGTTTCTCTGCCAATGTTGTTTTGAAACTTCCCGAATCTCATGGAGAAGATTGGGGAATGATGGGTTGCTTTGCCCGATTTGTCCTGGATGCAACGGTGACCTCACCTGCCGGTGAATCTCATGATGCAGAACAACTTATAACAGTCAGTCGGAACCGTTTCAATTTGTCCTTGAACTATTCCGGCAAGGAATGTAAGGAGAATCCTTCCAAATGGAAAGTCAATTTATATAATTCAGCCGGACAGCCTTTGGAGCAGGTGGCTAGAATGAGCATCCATTCCAAATCTTCGAATCAGTTGGTCTGGGAGAATGAGGTCTATTCCAATAAAGAATTCAAGGTGGATGTCATGGATAAGTTGCCTTCTGGAAATTATGTGATAACGGTTGCCTATGATACGCTGAAAATGGATTATCCGTTCAAGTTGTTCTCTTTGACGGATAAGGTCCCTGTGGACGACATCCCGCTTTGGGTTTATGCCAAAGATAATAAGATGAAGGTGGGTGAGCCATTAAATGTTCAGTATGGTACTTCACTAAGTGATGCATTCCTGCAATTGAATGTTTATGATAGCAAGGAACGTATATATCATGAGGAAAGAGTCTTCTCGAACGAATTGACTTTGTGGCAAATCCCTTGTAAGAATACTTGGGGCGATGCTGTAAAACTGGTGTTTACGGTAGTGAAGGATGGACAGGTACATCAGCAGGAAGTACGCTTTGAGCTGGAGGCACCGGACAAGGAACTACAGGCAGAATGGACCAGTTTCCGTGATTATCTTTTGCCTGGGCAACAGGAGACCTGGACATTGAGGATTATGAAGAATGGCAAGCCTGTGGCAGCAAATCTGATGGCTACTATCTACGATGAGTCTCTGGATGCCATCTATCAGAACAATTGGAATTTCCATTTGAATTTCCCTCGTTCGTCATCTTCCTTCCAACCTTATCACTCGGCAATGCGGATAGGTTATTCCGTTCAGTTTAATGGCATATATAATAAGGAATGGCATTTTCCTGAGTTTGACCGCTGGTCAGATAAGATCAGTATGAGGTTTGGCGGACGCTATGGGCTTTTTAGAGGAGATAGAGTCATGACCCGGATGGCAGCCAAGAACATGATGGTGGAGAGCCCTATGATGTTGGATGCTGCAGTTGTGACGGAAGAAGCAGCTGTGGCTGAGGCCGCGCCGGAGGAGGAACCCAAAATGGAAATGCGTTCCAACTTCCAGGAAACAGCTTTTTTCATGCCGGTGTTGCGTACCGATAAGGATGGAACAGCTACGATTCAGTTCACCTTGCCGGAATCGCTGACGCGCTGGCATCTGATGGGATTTGCCCATACCCGGGAGGTCGATTATACTATGATTCAAAATCATGCAACTGCCCGTAAACTGATGATGGTGCAACCGCAATTGCCTCGTTTCTTACGCGTTGGCGACAAAGCAATGTTTGTGGCTACTGTGCAGAACCTTAGTGAAACAGACCTTAAGGGAACATTATATTTGGAAGTAACCGACAGTACGTTAAGCTCGATAGTGCTGAAGAAGAATGTGGCCTTCGAGGTTCCCGCCAACGGTTCAAGGGCGCTGAGTTTCCCTTATCAGGTGAAGGATTTGGGACCTTCTGTCGTTTGTAAGTTCTATGCCAAGGCAGGAAATTATTCAGATGGAGAACAGCATCTGTTGCCTGTCCTCTCTGATAAGGTATGGCTTACAGAATCCCGTGCTGTGTATCTTAACGATGAGAAAAAACAGATTGACTTATCCGGAATGATGCATGGAGGTGAATGGTGGAACTTGTCTTCTACCATGACGGTGGAGTCTATTCATAATCCGCTGTGGGTGGTTATGGAGTCATTAGAGGCCTTGCGCAAGCCATGCACCAACAATGCCGTGGACTTGGCTTCGGCTTATTATGCTACAGCCATCGGAAAGATGCTGGTGGACAAATATCCGGCTCTGGTTGAACAAAAGGGATTCCAGGTAGAAGATGGTGCAGCAGAGACCTGGTTGAAGCAACTTCAGGAACTGCAAGGTGCCGATGGTGGATTCAGTTGGTTTAAGGGCATGACTTCATCACCTTATATAACTAGAATGGTTGTCGAACCGTTCGTCCGCTTGCATGTACTGGGTGTGCCTTATCTGGATAAAGACCGCTATGAGTTGCTGATAGGTAAAGCTATGGCATATCTGGATGCTCAGGCTTTGATTACTTACAAGCAGATGCAGAAGTGGGAAAAAGAAAACAAGGAGAAGTTGCCTCTTAGTGAAAATACACTGCACTACCTGTACATCCACTCTTTACTGCCGCATGGATTGGGTAAAGACGGACGTGAGGCTTTGGACTTTTTCTTGGATCGCTTGCCGATAGGCTTGAATGCAGGTAATCTCTATGATAAGGCGTTGGCTTGTGTGGTGTTTGCCAAAAATGGTAAGACGAAGGATGCCGCCAAGCAGATGCAATCCCTTCTGGAATATACCGTTTATAGTGAAGAACTGGGTCGCTACTATGACACCCGACGCTCAATGGTGAGCTGGAGGAATTACCGTATGCCGGTACAGACATTGCTGATGGAAGCACTGGGCTTGGTGAATGAGGAGAGTGTAAAGGCTGACCCTGATAAACCGGCTTTGGCTACTGCCCGTATTCGTAGAGAACTGACCCAATGGCTCATTAATCAGCGAAGAACTCAAATATGGGAGAATTCGTCAACCGTCATGGATGCTCTGTATTCCTTGTTGCTGGCTCCTAAATCAGAACTGGCAATTAAGGGCTCCGATAAACTGTACACTAAGTCGGTCGTTTCATCTAAGCTTTCTCCTAAAATGCCGAAAGAGTGGGTGGTCAGACGTAACTCGGAACAAAGCGATTCACCAATGAGTTGGGTAAGTGTTTCGATGACCTCGTCAGTGCCGTTGGATAGGGTTCAAGCGGATGCAGCTCATTCGGGATTGAAACTCAAGAGAATGTTCTTGGTGGAATCGGTGGAAGGTGGAAGATTACGTTATAAACCGGCAAATTTGAGTGAACTGAAGGCCGGAGATAAACTGATTTCCAGAATTGTGCTTTCTGCCGACCGTGACTTTGATTTTGTGGAGGTCCGCTCCAACAGGGCATCATGCTTGGAGCCTGTCAGACAATTGTCGGGTTATCTGTGGCATGGAGGAATAGGATCCTATTATTCCGTTAAAGATTCAGAATCAAGTTTCTACATCGACCGTCTTCCTAAGGGTGAGTACGAGTTGAATGAGGAATTGTACATTACTCATGCAGGAACATATCAGGTGGGATTAACATCCGTTGCTGGAGTTTATTGCCCTGAATTTTCAGATCATACAGAGTCAATGAATGTTACAGTAAAAGAATAAAGAAAATGAAAAAGATAATCATCATATTGGCTGCTTTCCTGTTTTGCCAAGGTGCATCTTTGGCACAGGATGACCGGAGAGAAAAGGATAAGGAGATACTAAACCTATTTTTTCAGTATCTGGGAGCTGCGCAGATTGACGATTTGAAGGTGGACAGCAATGCTCTTGATTCTGTGCGATGGGAATCGACGCCTGTCGGCGCAATGAAGCTGTTGCGTCAGGAAAACATGGGCAAATGGAAAGTCAAAGCCGGAGATTATAGTGGAATTGTCTGGCTTGGTGAAAAGAACTATGCGGTGGTCAGTGATAAGGAACGAACCGATGGGTACATTCCGTTTATTATCGACATCAATTTGGACAACGGTAAGTTGGAGAGTGTACGCAGATTTGACAAGATTCAGGGAAATCCTCGTCCCCGTTATGGATTAGGAGGCCAGTACACCGTTCGTGATTGTGAGGGTATTGCCTATTTCCCTGTCAATAATTCTTTCTTCATTGCCGGTGAGGGCGACCAACGGATTCTGGAATACGATGCGTATGGTGTACCTACAGGAAGAGAACTGGCTGTGCCGAGCGAATTCGGATTGGATAAGATACATAAGAACTATGGCTTTGAATCGTTGACCTATTCACCTGAAAACCATAAATTTTGGAGTACTACGGAATCGCAGTTGAAAGAGGATGGCGAAGCTGCCGGCCCTGAAAATCCGCAGGTTCACAATATCCTAAGGCTTCAGTCGTATGGAGATGACTTGCAGCCAAAGGAACAATATGCTTACCAGATGGATTTGTGCCAAGCCAAGGACCGCAAGACAATTTATGCGTATGGTGTTTCCGAAATGCTGGCATTGCCTGATGGCCGTTTGTTGGTCATGGAGCGTGAGTTCTATGTCACTGAACGGTATGCTGGCAGTTATGTGCAGCATAAACTATATCTGGTTAATCCCAATGAAGGGGTTCCTGTGACATTTGAGGAGAAAGGCGACCAATTGGTGAGCAAAGCCTTAAAGAAGGAATTGGTGACAAAATTTAAAACTGAATTGAATTTGAATCGCATGAATTTAGCCAATTTCGAGGGAATGTGTTTAGGCCCCAAACTCAATGATGGCCGTCAAACCCTATTGCTAATCAGTGATTCTCAGCATAATCATGGCAATTCTGCGTTTCATTTAAAGGATTATTTACGAGTGCTAATCTTTTGAAATTAAAATAAGAAGGTTTGGCTGAGTGTATGAATTTGCCTATATTTGCAACTCAGTTAATAGAAATCTATGAAAAGAACCATTATATTTTCTCTCTTTCTTGCCTGGCTAATAGCCTTGTCCGCACAACCGCAAATGATATTTGACAAACAGGTGAGCAGCTTGGGGTCAATTCTGTGGGCTAATCCTGCGTCTTCAACTTTCAAGGTGACTAATGTTGGTAATGAGCCTCTTGAAATCCGTGATGTAAAGACTTCTTGTGCCTGTACTGTTGCCGATTGGACCAAAAGTCCTATTCAGCCGGGACAGAGTGGAACGATTATGGCCGTATTTGATGCCAAGGCCTTAGGTCATTTCTATAAGGAGGTGGAAATATACAGTAATGTTGCAGATGAACCTGTTTATCTTCAGATGGAAGGTAAGGTTGTGGCTTCGGGTGACGAGGTGACAAATACCGTGGGCTACGAGATAGAAATGGGAGATGTAAAATTGAACAAGGATGCTTTGTTCTTTAGTGGTGTGAACCGCGGAGAAGAGCCGGTGGAGGAACTCCTCATTTTGAATACGAGCCGTGCAGCATTCGAGCCGGTGCTTATGCATGTGCCTGACTATCTTGAAGTAACTGCTATTCCAAAACGTATAGCAGCTGGAAGAAATGGAAAATTGCGCATCAAATTGTTGAGCGATAAATTGCACGATACAGGCTTGACACAGACATCTGTTTATTTATCCCGTTTCTTCGGTGATAAGGTAAGTGTGGACAATGAGTTGAATGTCATGGTAATGCTCGCTCCGGAAAATAAGAATGTGGAGGGAGCCGCTTCTCCTGTAATGGAACTCTCATCCAAGGAGATTTCTTTGGGTTTGAAGAACAAACCTAAAGGAAAGACTACCGTCCTCATAAAGAATACCGGTCGTGGAGTGCTTAACATTGACAGATTGCAGGTGTTCAGCTCTGCTGTGAGTGTAAATATCCCACGTAAACAGGTGGGTCCTGGTGAGATCATAAAGATGAAGATTGCCATAGACAAGACAAAATTAACAGGAGGAAGACAGCCGAGAGTTTTGATCGTCTCAAACGATCCGGAAAGACCGGCTGAAATGATAACGATAAAATTGGATTAATTATGGAACATCCAGAAAATGACGAGGCATACAAGGGGTTGGTAGTGAATGCCGGAATTGAGCACCCCTCATCGGTTAATCCATATTTAAAGGCAAGAAAGCGCCCTCAGCGTCAGGCACTTTCGGTTAATGACTATGTGGATGGTATTGTTAAGGGCGATACCGTAACATTAAGCCGTGCGGTTACTCTGATAGAGAGTGTACTGCCCGAGCATCAGGTTTTGGCGCAGGAGGTAATCGAGAAGTGTCTGCCTTATTCGGGAAATTCTGTTAGAATAGGTATCAGCGGTGTTCCCGGAGCAGGAAAGAGTACCTCTATAGACGTGTTTGGTACTCATGTCCTGGAAGAATATGGAGGTAAATTGGCAGTTTTGGCCATCGACCCAAGCAGTGAGAGAACCAAGGGTAGTATTCTGGGTGATAAGACACGAATGGAGAAACTGTCCGTACATCCCAAATCTTTTATTCGCCCTAGTCCTTCGGCAGGTTCGTTAGGTGGTGTGGCCAGAAAGACCCGTGAAACCATTATCCTTTGTGAGGCAGCCGGATACGATAAGATTTTCGTTGAAACAGTAGGTGTGGGACAGAGTGAAACTGCCGTTCATTCCATGGTAGACTTCTTCCTGTTGCTACAGGTGGCTGGTACCGGTGATGAATTGCAGGGTATCAAGCGAGGCATCATGGAAATGGCAGACGGCATTGTAATCAATAAGTGTGACGGTGACAATGTGCAGCGTTCACAGATGGCAGCAGCTCATTTCCGTAATGCTCTGCATTTATTCCCAATGCCAGACAGCGGTTGGAGCCCTAAGGTACTGACTTATTCCGGTTTTTATGGATTGGGCATTAAGGAAATCTGGGAGATGATCTATCAGTATATAGATTTTGTGAAGCACAATGGCTATTTTGACTATCGCCGCAATGAACAGAGTAAATATTGGATGTACGAAACTATCAATGAGCATCTTAAAAATAGTTTCTATCAGAATCCTAAAGTAGAGGAGATGCTGGAGTTCAAGGAAAATCAGGTCTTGCAGGGTGTCCAGACGTCTTTTGCTGCAGCCAAGCAACTTTTGGATGTGTATTACAGTACTTTGAAATAAATACAAAAAGAGGCTCGCATATGCGAACCTCTTTTTTTATGTTTCTTATCAGATGGACAAGTTGTGAAGGATTTCCATCAAGCTGTGATCGATAGGCTTCACGTTCCGGATTACCTTTGCAAATGGAACATAGACAATCTGGTCATTCTTCAAACCAATCATGATGTTGCGCTGACCGTCCAGGATAGCGTCGATGCTGGCAACACCCATACGGCTGGCAATGATTCGGTCGTGAGCTGATGGCTGACCACCGCGAAGCAAGTGCCTCAAAATGGAAACACGTACATCCAATTCTGGGTAATCACGCTTTACACGCTCTGCATACTGCAAGGCACCACCGGTTTCTTCTGTCTCGGCAACCAGTACGATACTGCTACCTTTAGCTTTCTTGAAACCATTCTGGATGTAGGTGCCAATCTGGTCCTCTTTTGCTTCTATCTCAGGGATGATACACTCTTCGCAACCCGAAGCAATACCTCCATTCAAAGCCAGGAAGCCTGCTGCACTACCACCGCGAACCTCCACAAAGAACAGTCGCTGATGTGAAGTAGCAGTATCACGGATCTTATCAACAGCATCAATAATCGTGTTCAAGGCAGTGTCATAGCCAATGGTGGTATCGGTACCATAGATGTCATTATCAATAGTACAAGGAATACCGATACAAGGAACATCAAACTCACGTGCAAAGATACGGGTACCGGTCATGGTTCCGTCACCTCCGATAACAATCAGGGCATCAATGCCTGCTGCCTTCATGTTCTCATACGCCATCTGGCGGCCTTCAGGAGTGGTGAAGTCTTTTGAAGGTGAGGTGCGTAAAATGGTACCACCCTGCTGGATGATATTGCTGACATTCTGAGTTTTAAATTCCACGATGTCTCCGTTAATCAAGCCTTTAAAACCTCTATAAACAGCCTTAACGGTAAAACCATTGTAGATTGCTGCACGGGTAACTGCACGTACCGCAGGGTTCATACCAGGAGCATCGCTACCTGATGTGATCAAACCTATACACTTAACTGCCATATTAATATTATGATATGTTTTTCATTTTTTGCAAATATACAAAAAACGGGATTATCTCCGTTGCTTTTAGCGCTTTTTTTCTTAAAATCATTGATTTTGGAGCTCCAACGCTCTTTCCATACATGCTTCCATTAACCATTTAGGGGTAGATGTCGCTCCGCAAATACCTATAGTGAGCGCTTTTTCTATCCATTCTTTCTCAATCTCCTCCGGTTGGTCGATTAAGTGAGAATTGGGGTTGATTTGCTTACACTCATTAAACAGCACCTTTCCGTTTGAACTCTTCTTTCCGCAAACAAATAGAATGAGGTCATGCTTGGCTGCAAATGTCTGTATGTTAGGCATTCTGTTGGCAACTTGCCTACAGATGGTATCGTAATACTTAAACGAGAATTGAGGATTGGAATGAGAGTGAATGTAGTTGACTATTTCTCTGAAACCATCCAGTGATTTTGTGGTTTGTGAATATAGACAAATATCTTTACTTAAATCCAGATTTTTGGCTTCTTCCGGTGATTCGATGACAATGGCACTTCCTTGTGTCTGGCCAACTAAGCCTAACACCTCAGCATGACCATTCTTTCCGAAAATGACGATCTGTTTGTCCGGATTATCTTTCTTGTCATATTCCGCTTTAATGCGCTGTTGTAATTTCAATACAACGGGACATGTGGCATCAATGATCTCAATGTCATTCCTTTGGGCAATGGCATAAGTCTCGGGTGGTTCACCATGTGCCCGTAACAAAACTTTGGCATGGTGCAACTGCTCGAATTCCTTGTGATCAATGGTGATTAAGCCAAGTTTGTGCAGCCTTTCACATTCCTGGCCGTTGTGCACAATGTCTCCCAGACAATACAATGTACCGCCCTTTGACAACTCGTCCTCTGCCTTTTGGATCGCTGTGGTTACACCAAAGCAAAATCCTGATCCACTGTCGATTTCAACCTGTTTCATGAGTTGACAATCCTGTCAAATTGTTCTTTCAGCCAAATTTTCTGCTCAGCGATGGTAAGGTTGCTGTTGTCCAAAAGAAGGGCATCGTCAGCCTTTCGCAAAGGACTTACTGCCCGGTTCATGTCAATGTTATCTCTTTCCTTTACATTTTGAAGGATTGACTCGAACGATGATTCCTGGCCTTTGGCTTTTAATTCGTCAAACCGTCTCTGAGCTCTTACCTCGGGTGATGCTGTCACGAAAATCTTCAGTTCGGCATCCGGGAAAACGGTTGTTCCGATGTCTCTGCCATCCATGACGATACCTTTGTCTTTTCCCATTTCCTGCTGTAGGCGTACCATGGCTTCGCGCACAAATCCCAAAGCTGCGACAACACTGACATGAGAGGAAACCTCCATTGTCCGTATTTCATTCTCAACATTCTCCCCGTTTAAGTAAGTGATAGGGCGGGAGGTGTTCGGATCCAATTTAAAGGTTATTTTTATATTAGGTATGCGCTGCTCCAAATCGTCTTTTGCAATTTCACCGTTTAGGAACAGACCATTCCTCAAAGCATAAAGGGTTACTGCGCGATACATGGCACCGCTATCCACATAAATGTAACCTATTTCATGAGCCAAATCCTTGGCCATAGTGCTCTTGCCGCAGGATGAAAATCCATCGATGGCTATTGTAATTTTTTTCATCTTTAACGATTGTTTTTATAGTTGTCTGAGGTATTGCTATGCCTCGTTTCTCATTCGACTTCAAAGATACGCTGTTTTTTGTATTTTGAAGACCTTTTGGCCGTGTTTTACTACAAAAATCGACTAAAAATCGAAAAAAGTGAGACGTAAAGGAAAAAAAATGGTAGAAAACAATTCACGAAAGAAAAAAAAGTGCTACATTTGCCCGTACCAATGGAGAACATATAAAAATTAGTATAATTATGGAAGAAAACAAGTCAGTAAACCAGTCCTTGATGGAAGTCAAGAAATCGGAGAAGGCTGATCTGGAAAAAACCAGAGGAACAGGCTTCTTGATTGGATTGACCATCTCTTTGGGCTTAATGTTCGTGGGTTTCGCTTGGACACAGCGTGACAAGCAAATTGACCTGAGTGACATGGTATTGGATATTGTCACTGAGGAGGAAATCGTTCCTATTACCCAGCAGCAGGAGAAATTGCCACCTCCACCACCTGAGGCACCATCTGTAGTAGAGGAAATTAAGGTCGTTGATAACGATACCGAAGTTCAGGAGTCTACTATTGCTTCAACCGAGGAGACAAACCAGGCAGTTGAGGTTCCACCTGTAACTGTAAAGAAAGAAGAGCCTAAGGTAGTTGTAGAGGAAGTTGAGGACGAGCAGACCATCTTCCAGGTTGTAGAGGAGCAGCCAGAGTTCCCTGGTGGTATGACCGCTTTGATGCAGTATCTGAGCAAGAGCATCAAGTATCCTACCATTTCTCAGGAGAACGGTGTTCAGGGTCGTGTAATCGTACAGTTCGTTGTAAACAAGGACGGTTCTATCGTGGATCCAGTTGTTGCACGTTCAGTTGACCCATATTTGGATAAGGAGGCTATCCGCGTGGTAACATCCATGCCAAAGTGGAAGCCAGGTAAGCAGCGTGGTAAGGCAGTTCGTTGCCGCTTCACCTTGCCTGTAACCTTCAAACTTCAGTAATTAATTTAAGACACATAAAAAGAGGCTGCTTTGTGCAGCCTCTTTTGTTAATACCCCATCCGGATGTATACTCCAGCAGAATATCAGAAATTAGTCAATGATTTTTTGGCATCAATGCCATATGATAGAAAACCGACCAAACTGTATGAACCGGTTCAATATGAATTGTCTTTAGGCGGCAAACGTATTCGTCCTGTGTTGATGCTGATGGCTTATCATTTGTTGAAGGATGACGTGGAAAGTATTCTTCCTGTCGCCATCGGCTTGGAAACCTATCATAATTATACGCTGGTGCATGACGATATCATGGATCATGCGGAAATGCGCAGAGGTAAGCCTACCGTTCATGTGAAGTGGGATGAGAATCAGGCGTTGCTGGCCAGTGAGGTGATGGTTTTGGCTTCTTATCAGGGCATCATGAAGGGAAATCCGGATTGCAGACACCGTTTGCTGGAGGTGTTCTCTGAAACTGCATTGGAAATCAGCGAAGGTCAGCAGTATGATATTGAATTTGAAACACGGGATGACGTTTCTGCTGATGAATACATCGAGATGATCCGCTTGAAAACTTCTGTCCTGTTGGCTTGCGCATTACAGATGGGTGCTATTCAGGGTGGAGCCACTGATGAGGATTGCGACTTGATCTATGAATTTGGTGTCAAGTTTGGTTTGGCATTCCAGTTGCAGGACGATTTGTTGGATGTGTATGGCGATGCCAAGACATTTGGTAAAAACATTGGCGGCGATATTCTTTGCAACAAAAAAACATATATGCTCATTAATGCCCTGAACATGGCTGAAGGGCAGTTGGCTGAAGATTTGAAAAAGTGGATAGCGGCTACCGACTTTGACCCTAATGAGAAGATTATGGCGGTTACCTCCATCTACGATCAGCTGGGCATAAAGAATATTTGTTTGGATAAAATTCGTGAATTCTATAGCCAGGCAAAAGCTGCATGGGAAAAGATGTCGTTCCCAGTGGAGAAAAAGCAGCTTTTGTGGGATTATGTTGAATCAATGTTATACCGTACTTTCTAAGTATGCCCTATCGACGATTACCCAAAACCGACCAGGCACGTATCAAGGCTCTGAAAGCTGTTCTCGACAAGGAGGATGCTTTCAGCTCTGCTACACGTGTGTTGGAATGGAAGACCTTGTCTGATGTGCAGAATGTTTACGACAAATTCATGAATGCATACCTATATTATAAGGGGTGCAAGAAAAATCAGGTGCGTCATTCAGGTGAGGGTGATCCATTGCGATCACGGGCATACATGTTCGTTTCTCATTTTATCCAGGTCCTTAACCTGGCCATGATCAGAGGTGAGGTGAAGGAAAGCTATAAACCGATTTATGGCTTGAAGGAAGGTGATTATAGTCTTCCGGAAATGACGTCCAACGAACAGTTGGTGCAGTGGGGTGAGCAGATTATTCGTGGAGAAAGGGAGCGTTTGAAAAAGGGCGGTATTGCTATCACCAACCCTTCGATAGCCAAGGTACAAGTGCATTTCGATATTTTTAAGCAAGCTTATCTGCGCCAGAGGAGGTTGCAGGAATTGACAGGAAATGGCCTTTCCGGTGTCGCGGAGATTCGTCAGGAGGTTGATGACGTGCTGTTGTCTGTTTGGAATCAGGTTGAGGCAGCTTACGCTTCTCTCCCTCTGGTTGAACGATACCAGAAATGCAAAGCCTATGGCTTGATTTATTATTACCGCCGTCACGAAGAACCAATTGAGGGCATAGAATTATGAGGATTATAGATACTCATTCACATATTTACCTTGAGGAATTTGACGACGACCGTTTGGAGGTCGTAGCGCGAGCCAAGCAAGTGGGAGTGACTTCGGTGATTCTTCCCGCCATTGATTTGGTGACCCTCGACCGCTTGGAGGGAATGTGCCGTGAAAATCCTGGTTTCTGCTACCCTTTGATCGGATTGCACCCCGAGGAAGTCAAAGAGGATTTCCGTGAGGTTTTGCAATCGATGAAGAACCGTTTGGAGGCAAAAAATGCATCTTATATAGGTATAGGTGAAATTGGCTTGGATTTTTATTGGGATTCTACCTATCGTGAACAGCAACTTGAGGCTTTTGAAACCCAACTCCGATGGGCCGTGGAACTTCGGATGCCTGTGGTTATCCATTCCCGTAATGCCCACCGGGAGATTCTTGAAATCATGAATAAATTCAAGGGGCAGGGTTTGAAGGGAATCTTTCATTGTTTTTGTGGAACTAAGGAAGAGGCGTTGGATCTTCTCCAGTTCGAGGGTTTCTATTTAGGAATAGGTGGAGTGCTGACCTTTAAGAAATCAAAATTACCGGATGTTATCCGGGATATTCCACTTACACGGTTGCTGGTTGAAACCGATTCGCCTTATCTGGCCCCTGTTCCTCATCGCGGAAAACGCAATGAATCCTCCTTTGTCTATGACACCTTGTGTTGTTTGGCGGGGTGCTTGAATCTGCCTGTTGAAACCGTTGCAGAAGTGACCACAAACAATGCGGAAGGTCTCTTTAACTTAGGTAAAATGGCATAAAAAACCGAAAACTACGTTAAAAAACACTTATGGCGAAAAAAAACTCTTTTAGAGTTGGGTGGATAGCGAAAAAAAGAATATATTTGTGGAAAATTTGTGTGGAAGGTGCTGAAAGTGCCTTCAGATGGGACGAAGAACGGACAGGAGAGATGCTCGAGTGGCTGAAGAGGCACGCCTGGAAAGCGTGTAAACGTCAAAAGCGTTTCCGGGGTTCGAATCCCCGTCTCTCCGCAGATTTGCTAAATTGAAAATTTGAGAAAAATAATAGTAATAATTTATTAATTTTAAAAATTTAGACGTACAATGAAAAAGATTTTTGCAATTGTTGCAATGATGGGTATGATGACCTTCGGTCTGACCCAGAATGTGATGGCACAGGACGAGGCTGCTGCTCCTGAATCTGAGGCTACAGAACAGGTAGAAGAGGCTGCTCCTGCACAGGAAGAGGCTGTTGCTGAGGAGGAGACTCCAGCAATCGAGGCAGGTGAGACTTCACTGCATCAGGAGTTGAAGACCAAGTTCATCGAGGGTGACGCTGGCTTTATGTCAATCGTTGCTGTCGCTTTGATCGTAGGTTTGGCTTTCTGTATCGAGCGTATTATTTACCTGAGCTTGGCTGACGTTAACGTTAAGAAGCTGATGGGTGCTTTGGAGGCTAAGTTGGCTGCTAAGGATATCGAGGGTGCAAAGAAGGTTTGCCGTGATTCTCGTGGTCCTGTAGCTTCTATCTGCTACCAGGGTTTGATGCACATGGATGAGGGTCTGGATGTTGTTGAGCGTACCGTTACTTCTTACGGTGGTGTTCAGGCAGGTTACTTGGAGCGCAACTGCTCTTGGATCACTCTGTGTATCGCAATGGCTCCATCTTTGGGATTCTTGGGTACTGTAGTAGGTATGGTACAGGCATTCGATAAGATCCAGCAGGTTGGTGATATCAGCCCTACCGTTGTTGCAGGTGGTATGAAGGTGGCTTTGATTACTACTTTGTTCGGTATTATCGTTGCATTGATTCTGCAGTTCTTCTATAACTTCGTATTGTCAAAGATCGAGGCTATCACCAGCAACATGGAGGATTCTTCAATCTCTCTGCTGGATATGATCACCAAGGCAAAGTTGGCATAATGTGAAACTGTTATAGTTGCGAACTAATTAATCAATAAAACAATGAAAATTCAGAAAATTTCTGCTAACGTTCTGTACGTATGCTTCGCCCTGATTGCAGTGGTGTTGGTACTGTTCTATTGCGTTGGCTTCGACAATATGTCTGATGACGGAGAGCACAACGCTCCTCAGTTCACCGAGGCATTGATGTTCCTGATGTACGGCTTGGCTGCAGCTACCGCATTGGTTACTGTATGGAGCTTTGCATCTAGCTTGGGACATGGTGTAGATGATGCCAAGACTGGTGTTCCTGGTTCTAAGATTACTATTGCTACTGTTGTTATCCTGGCTGCAACTATTGGTGTAGGTTTCGCAGTTGGTTCTTCAGCTCCTGTAACCTTGACCGATGGTACTCAGGTTGGTGGTTTTACAAGCTTAGGCTCAGAGGCTATCATTATCTGTATGTACTTGCTGGCAGTTATCGCTACTGTTGGTTTGATCGTAAGTTTGGCTGGTATCTTTAAAAAGTAATTAAGAAAGGAGAGAAATATGGCAAAGAAAAGAAAAGTGCCTGGTTTGAATACCAGTTCTACTGCTGATATCTCTTTCATCCTGCTCATCTTCTTCTTGATTACTACTTCAATGGATACTGATAGAGGTTTGGCACGTCAGTTGCCTCCTCCACCAGAAGAGAACGCTGAAGTAAAAGATATTATTGTTAAGGAGCGTAACATCTTGAATGTTCGTATGAACTCAGCTGGTAACCTGATGTTGGAAAACATGGATGGTCAGCGTTTCATCAAACTGGATGAGTTGCGTGAGATTGTTAAGGAGTTCATTGAGAACCCTAACAATTCCGATAACATGCCAGAGCTTCATGAAGAGAACATTCCTTATTTCGGTAAGGTAATGATTACAAAGAATCACGTAATCTCTGTGCAGAACGACCGTGGTACACCTTATAAGGTATACTTCTCAGTTCAGCACGAGTTGGTTGCAGCTTACAATGACTTGCGTGAGGCTGTTTCTAAGAAGCAGTTTGGTAAACCATACGCTTCTTTGACAGAGGATCAGCAGAAGGCTGTACGTGATTATTATCCTCAGAAGATTTCTGAGGCTGAACCTAAAAACTATGGAGGAAAGAAATAATGGGAAAGTTTAATGGTGGCGAGAAGAAAGGTATGCCTGAATTGAATACCAGTTCACTTCCTGACTTGATCTTCTCAATTCTGTTCTTCTTCATGATGGTAACCTCTATGCGTGAGGTTTCTTTGAAGGTTCAGTTTAAGGTTCCTCAGGGACAGACAGCAGTTTTGGAGAAATTGGAAAAGAAGTCTTTGGTATCTTTCGTATACATTGGCGCACCTACTAAGGAGTTCCAGGCAAAGATGGGTACTGAGAGCCGTATTCAGCTGAACGATAAGTTCGCTGAGCCAGATGAGGTTCAGGATTACATTCAGCAGGAGCGTATGAACATGAGTGAGGCAGATCAGCCATTTATGAAGGTTTCTTTGAAGGCTGATGAGAATACTCAGATGGGTATCATCACTGATGTTAAGCAGGCTTTGCGTAAGGCTTATGCTTTGAAGATTAACTATTCTGCACGTGGTGGTGAATAATTAATTATCATATTATAAAAAGGGCGGCTATAAAAAGCCGCCTTTTTTATTTTGTATAAAAACTAATGATATTTTCAACTGCTGATGCACATACCGGACAGAAGTCGGGTGCTTCGTTGATTTTCATTCTGCATTCTTCAACGGGTCGGTAAACGCCTTTTGAACTGTATCCTGCACCTTCATAAACACCAACCTTGGTGTAGATGTCTTCCGGTTTCTTAGTCGGTGTGGTCGGTATTTTGGTGTTGGCAGGTAACATGGTTTTCCATTTGCTGTCAAAGTCAACCAGCGTTGTAATGTTAGGTTCCCATGGCTCAATATCCTTAGGGTAGGTTGGTTCAAATTCGTCATCATAGAAATATTCGTCAGCTAATCCTACGAAACTGTGACCGAATTCGTGAGCAACTACCGGCTCAAAGCTTTTGTGATGCGCAGTGGTTAAGGTATAGCTGTTGTAGATTCCGCCGCCGCCATATTGCTCTGTGTTGGCCAGGATAATGATGTGCTCATAAGGTATTCCTGCCAGCAGGTTATTCAGTTCCTTTAGATGTAGTGTGGTCAGGTAGCGTGCCGAATAGAATGTATTAAAGTGCGAGGAAACGGCTGTTGTTTTCCAATCCTTTTTTTGTGGAATACTCACGCCACTTTCCTTCGACTCTGCAGCTACGGCTATGATGTTAAACTTGTCTTTATTGTCCTTGAAACCGCTGTGATTGAAAATGGAGTTCATTCCTCTTTCCACATCCTTATAGAAAATGTCCATTTCATCTTTGGTATAGCCTTCTGCAACAAATACCACATCGATGCAATCTTCAGGTTTGCCGTTATTCAGCATTACCTTGTATGGAGTGGTTTCTTTGAAACCTTTATGTGCTATTAACGCATCATTGGGGTCGACTGTATGTGTATATTCCGTCATCACCTCTCTGCGGTTGTTGAATAGCTTAACGTTTACAGTAACCGGTTCTTTGGGGAAGGGAATCTGGAAGCAGTTTTCAAAGGATTTCTGTGTCTGGGTGGCTTCCTCCTCATTCAGCCATTCCTGAAACAGGGTAGAGAATGAGTGCTTGTAGATGATCTGTCCTGTAGCTTTATCCTTTACGATGATTTGACCGTTACCCTCCAAGGGTAATTCTGCCAGTTTATGGCGTCTTCCTGCCCAATGAGGGGTCTTGTTTAGTTCATCGACATAGATGTGCTGAGATGAGTGATCTCCGGCAAAAATGTAATCCAGTCGCAGTGTGTTGTCCTCAAAATATTGGTCGAAATTTTGAGCTTGTGCTGCAGCGGTAATCATGCCACAGCATAAGAGAGATATTATTTTCTTTTCCATATATAATAAATTGCATGTGCAAATTTACAAACAAATGGTGTGATTAGGTAAAAAAATGCAATTAAACGGGGCGGTATTGTGTTAATTTTATTATCTTTGCGTTCGTATAAAAATAAAGTTATGGAGCAATATCAGTTAGATGCATTAGATGTGCAGATCTTAAAGATGATCGCTGGTAATGCCCGTGTGCCATTTTTGGAGGTTGCGCGAGTGTGCAATGTTTCTGGTGCAGCTATTCATCAGCGTATTCAGAAGTTAATGAGCCAGGGTGTTATCAAGGGATCTGAGTATGTCTTGAATCCAGAAAAAGTGGGTTATGAGACTTGTGCTTATGTGGGTTTGTTTTTGAGAAACCCGGAACAGTTTGACGAGGTTGTTCAGGAACTGGAGAAGATACCCGAGGTGGTGGAATGTCACTTCACAACAGGTAGCTATGACATGTTCTTGAAAATTTATGCCCGCAATAATCACCATTTGCTGAGCATCATTCATGATAAACTGCAGCCATTGGGACTTTCACGCTCTGAAACCATCATTTCATTCCATGAAGCCATCAAGCGTCAGTTCCCAATTCTGCCAAACGATTAATTAGATTCTTTCGTAGTTTACAAATGTATAGTTCTGCTGGTGTTTTTCATCAGCAGAATGTTTTTCTATAAACGTCTCTTTCCAAACGGATGGATCCACAACCGGGAAAAAGGCATCAGCTTGCGCTGGAGTGTCTTCTACCAGGGTGAGGCACAGCTCATCGGCAATGTCCATGCTTTGCTGATACACACTGTCACCGCCAATGATATAGATATGCTCATCCGGCTGGCACGATTTCAGTGCATCCTCTAAAGAGGTGAAACACTCTGCGCCAGGCAACTGCAGTGCTGCATTACGTGACAGAACAACATTTCTGCGATTAGGCAGCGCTCCCTTTGGAAACGACTCAAAGGTCTTTCTGCCCATCACAATGGTATGGCCAGTGGTCAGTGCCTTAAAACGCTTCAGGTCGTTTGGCAACCAATACAGCAACTTATTCTCAAAGCCGATAGCTCTGTTCTGGGCAACGGCAGCAATGACAGAAATCTTAGCCATAGTTTTAGATAGATACAGCTCCCTTGATGGCTGGCCATGGATCATAGCCCTCCAACTGGAAGTCCTCATATTTGAAATCGAAAATGCTCTTTACCTCTGGATTGATCTTCATCTTTGGCAGTGCTCTTGGCTCACGTGACAACTGCAGGTTTACCTGCTCCAGATGATTCAGGTAAATGTGGGTGTCACCGGTAGTATGCACAAACTCTCCTGGCTTCAATCCGGTAACCTGAGCCACCATCATCAGCAGAAGGGCATAGGATGCGATGTTGAACGGAACTCCCAGGAATGTATCAGCCGAGCGCTGGTACAGCTGAAGGCTCAGTTTGCCGTCAGCCACATAGAACTGGAAGAAACAATGGCATGGAGGCAGGGCCATCTGCTCAATCTGAGCCACGTTCCAGGAACAAACGATGATTCTTCTGGAATTAGGGTTGTTCTTGATGGTTTCAATGGCTTGGGTCAGCTGGTCGATATGACCACCATTGTAATCCGGCCATGAACGCCACTGATAGCCGTAGATAGGACCTAATTCACCCGTCTCGTCATCGCCCCAGCCGTCCCAGATGTGAACGTTCTTCTCCTGCAGGGTATGCTTGTTGGTGTCACCTTTGATGAACCATAATAATTCCTCAATAATTCCGCGCAAGAATACCTTCTTTGTGGTCAGCAATGGAAAGCCATCTTCCAGATTGAAATGCATCTGGTGGCCAAAGATACTTTTGGTTCCGGTTCCTGTACGGTCGCCTTTTTCTACTCCTTCAGTTAGAATGCGGTTAACGAGATCAAGATATTGTTTCATGTGTTGTCTGTTTTGGTTGCAAATTTACAAAAATCAAACTATCTTTGCAAAGAATTAAGAAATCAATTAGATGGACTTACCTGTATCTTTCGTTGAAAGCACAAAAGCACTGTTGGGGGAAGACGAATATATGTCTTTCCAGAGCGCATTGATGACAGAGCCATCGGTCAGTGTGCGTGTCAACAGCCGGAAGGGCAGGTCTTTGCAGGTTGATTCCTTTGCACCCGTTCCGTGGTGCCCCAATGCCTATTATCTGGAGAAACGCCCCTCGTTCACCTTTGACCCTCTTTTCCATGCCGGCACCTATTATGTGCAGGAGGCTTCGTCCATGTTCCTCTCCCAGGTGGTTCGCACTCATGTGGATAAGCCGGTTGTGGCATTGGATATGTGTGCGGCACCGGGCGGCAAAAGCACCTTGCTCTGCGATAACCTGCCCGATGGTAGTTTGTTGGTTACCAATGAGTTTGTCCGTGCCCGTGCTCATGTGCTGGCCGAGAACATGACCAAATGGGGAAATCCTGATGTGATAGTGACCAGCAACGGTGCCGATGCCTTTGCGGAACTGGGTCAGACATTCGACTTCATTCTGGTGGATGCTCCCTGTTCCGGCGAGGGTATGTTCCGTAAGGACGAGGTGGCTGTTCAGGAATGGAGCACGGATAATGTATTTCAGTGTGTGGAGCGTCAGCGCATGATTCTGATGAATGTGTGGGAGGCCCTGAAACCGGGCGGTTTGCTGGTGTACTCTACCTGTACGTTCAATCTGCATGAAAATGAGGGTAATGTGAAGTGGATGCACGATACTTTCGATGCCGAAATTCTTTCTGTCCCTGTGCAGGAGGAGTGGGGAATAACCTCCTCGCTGGCTTCGGATTGTGCCTTTCCGGTTTACCGCTTCATGCCGCATAAGACACGTGGCGAGGGCTTGTTCATGGCTGTGCTGCGTAAGCCGGATAGCGAAGAAACTGCACCCCGGAAAAAGAAAAAAAACAAGAAGAAAACAAAGGAACTGCCTGTTCCAAAGGATTGCAGGAACTGGCTGAATGATTCGGACAGGTATTTCTTCTTCTGGCACGACGACAGGGTCATGGCTCTGCAGAAGCAGTGGCAGGAGTGCTGGGAGCAGTTCTCTGAACAGTTGAATGTCATTCAGGCGGGTGTGCCTGTTGCTGGTATCAAGGGTAAGGATGTCATACCTGAGCATGCCTTGGCCATGTCGGAGGAGAGAAACAATGTGTTCCCTACGGCAGAGCTGGTTTATCCGCAAGCCATTGCTTACCTGAGAAAAGAGACGGTGGTGCTGGATGCGGGTGTTCCCCGTGGGTATGTGTGCGTGACCTATCAGGGTGCGGCCTTGGGATGGGTGAAGAACCTGGGCAACCGTGCCAATAATCTTTATCCGGATGCGTGGCGAATCCGTTCCGGTCATTTGCCGGAGAATCTGTGTTTATTAAGCGATACGACTACAAATATTTAATTGAAAAAGAAAATGAAGAATCTATTATTTGGCGGATGCCTGCTGTTTGCTTTGGCATCTTGTGCAGCTTCGGCAACCAAGGAGGAACCTGCTGCAGAACTGACAATGTCGGGATTGAACCCTGAGTTGTTCGAGCGTTCTTATGACGGCCAGGAAACCCGTCTGATCAAATTGACCAACACAAACGGTATGGAGGTTTGCGTAACCAACCTGGGCGGTAGAATCGTCTCGGTTATGGTTCCTGATAAGTTGGGCGAGATGAAGGATGTGGTTCTGGGTTTTGATAGCGTTGGCGCTTATCGTCCTGATGTGAATTCCAGCGATTTCGGTGCGTCTATCGGCCGTTATGCTAACCGCATCAACCAGGGTAAGCTGACTATCGCCGGTGAAACGATCCAGTTGCCTCAGAACAACTACGGTCACTGTCTGCACGGAGGTCCTGACGGCTGGCAGTACAAAATCTTCGGTATCGGCGAGACAACCTCTAATTCAGTGCAGTTGCTGATTGACTCTCCTGATGGTGACATGAATTTCCCTGGCCATGTGAATGCCACTGTTACTTTCACCCTGACCGATGACAATGCCATCGATATCGTTTATGGCGGTACCACCGATAAGGAAACTGTTCTGAACATGACCAACCATTCTTACTTCAACCTGAGTGGTGATGCTAACCGTGATATCCTGGATCATTTGTTGACTGTTGATGCCGAGGGCTTTACTCCGGTGGATGAGACCATGATGACATCGGGCGAGATTGCTCCTGTTGAGGATACTCCTATGGATTTCCGTGCTCCTAAGGCAGTGGGTACCGATATTGACAAAACTGATTTTGAGCAGGTTAAGAACGGTGGCGGTTATGACCACAGTTGGGTGCTGAACACCAAGGGTGATGAAACTAAGGTTTGTGCTCGTCTGGAGTGCCCTGAGACTGGTATCGTTATGGAGGTGTTTACCAACGAGCCGGGTATTCAGATCTATTCGGGCAACTTCCTGGATGGTAAAGTTGTGGGTAAGAAGGGTATTGCCTATAACAAGCGTCATGCTATCTGCCTGGAAACCGGTAAGTATCCTGACTCACCAAACAAGAACTGGCCAGAGTGCAACACTTACCTGAAACCGGGTGAGAAGTACTACAGCCGTTGCGTGTATAAGTTCTCCGTAAAGAAATAAAAACAGAAAAAGGGCGTCACAACCGACGTCCTTTTTTCTTTTATGCCTTGGTTTCCTGATACAGGTGCCAGCACCCCACCGCCACCAGTGCGGCTGTCAGCATCAGGGTGTGCGGGGTGAATGAGATGGCGTGCGGCATCTCGTAACCGTGCTTCAGCAGTTGCCAAGCCACTCCGAATCCGTTCAGCAGGGTAAACAGAATGACAAACACTGCCGTGCAGAATATCTGCCACCAGCGGTTGTAGCGGTTGGCTCTGTTCGGAATCCTGCGCATCACTTTCCTGCTGAATCCCTCATCCGGTATCTCCTTGATTTGTGCCTTCAGGAAACTGTCTGCTAATCGTTCATCTTCTGTCTTCATATCCGTTCTTTCTTAAATAGTTGGCTAACTTCGTTTTTCCTCTCGAAATGTGCGACTTTACCGTGCCTTCGGGCATTCCGGTGACGACTGCTATCTTGGCTGTGGGTAGGTCTTCCATCACATTCAGCGTCACGCACGTCCGTTCCGGAGGGCTCAGCTGTTGCAGTGCCTGATAGATGTCGGTGCTGATGGTGGTGTCGCGCTGTACCGATGTCTGGCTCATCACCTCGGCGCTGTCCAAATCCACGGCTGTCTTTTGGCTGCGTGTGTGGTCGTAAAATACATTGTATGCTATGCGGTACAGCCAGGTCTTGAAATTGGCCAGGTTGCGGAAACTGCCAATGTGGGTGTAGACTTTGATGAATGTTTCCTGTGCCAAATCATCACTCAGCATCTCGTCCCCCAGCGTCTGGTGAAGGAAGAAACGCCTGACGTCCCCCTGGTATTTCTGTATCAGTTTTTCGAACGCACGGTCGTCGTGTCCTACGACAATCTTCGTCCATAGGGTCAGGTCATCCAGTTGATTTAGCTTGAACATGGTGATTTAGGCTTCTGCTGGGGTGTCAGAATTCAGTGTCTCTTCCTCTGGCTTCTGCTCCTTGGTGGTCTTGGCTATGACAATCTGGCCGATGCCCATGAACAGTGGGAAACAGGCTACAGCTGCTATTTCGGTGGCAATGACCCAGAGCAAGATAAGCAGAGCCGCACCTATGCACACATTCTTGATGCCTTTGCGATAGATTTCATCGTTGGTGTTCAGCAGGGTGGTTCCCTGCTCTGCCTCCAGAAAGGCGGAGATGTCCTGTCCGTGCTCGATGGCACACTGGATGACACGGTTGCGGTCTTTCTTCTTGTGGTACTGGTACATGAAGATGGTGATGACAATGCCTAAAGGCAGAATTCCGGCTATTACAATGGGTACCAAAGTGTCCTCTGCTCCATCCATGAAAATTTCCAGGTTGGTTTTAGGGGTATGTACTTTTACTCCGCCTTCATGGGTTTCTTCCATGGCTTCGGCAATGGCTGTGGCCAGATAATCCATATCTGCCTTCTTGATGGAGTCGGCTACGGCTGCAGCTATACTGTCGGCTTTGGGGTTTACTGTTGGGGCGTTTGCTGCCCACATGGGGTTCACAAGGCTAGTTAATAGAACCAGCATCATTAAAATCTTTTTCATATGATTTGCTTTTTTTTGTTTGTTATTTACGGTTTAGACGCAACAAACCAACGAAAAAGTTGCAGCCACCCCTATTTTTTTACAGAGAAAGACTTTTCTCCAGCAGATTCTGGTAAGCAACCTCGGGTTTCATGGCTGTTTCCAGCGGATAATCCTTGCAGGCGTTGATGTTGATGGCTTGACGGAAACCGGCTTCGAGCAGCACGTCCTCGTCCTCAATGCAACCGGCCATCAGTACTACGGGTACGCCATGGGGTTTCGAGGCATTCAGGATACCGGCAGGCACCTTTCCCATCAGGGTTTGGCGGTCGGATTTTCCCTCACCGGTAATGACCAGCGAGGCATCCTTTACCTCCTCATGGAAATGAAGGGCATCCAAAACGAGTGCGATTCCCGGTTTCAGGGTGGCATTCAGGTAACTGGTCAGCGCAAATCCCAATCCGCCGGCAGCTCCGGCACCTGGCATTTGGGCATTATCCTTGCCGGTATGGGCGGCGGTCACCTGGGCAAAATGCTTTAATCCCTCGTCCAATAGGGCTACGGTTGGGGCATCGGCTCCCTTCTGAGGGCCAAAGATATGGGCGGCTCCCTGAGGGCCATACAGCGGGTTCTGCACATCGCACGCCACGGTGAATGTGCATTCCTTAAGCAGCGGGTTTACCTGACTGTCGTCTATGCGTGTGATATGTATAAGATGCTTGCCCGATAAAGGCTCACTGATCAGCCGGTTGTCTTTGTTGAAGAACCGGTAACCCAAGGCTTGCAGCATGCCCAATCCGGCATCGTTGGTGGCACTCCCGCCAATGCCTAAGATGAAGCGGCGGATACCCCTTTGCATCGCATCGGCTATCATCTCACCGAATCCGTAAGTGGTGGTGTTCAGCGGGTTACGCAGCGATGGGGGTACCAGCGGCAAACCGCTGGTGATGGCCATTTCCATACCCGCAGTCACCCGGTCGCCCAACACGGCATAATAGGCTTGCAGGGGTTCCATCAGCGGGCCGTGCACCTGCACTTCCATCCGCTGGCCGTTGGTGGCATGACGCAGCACATCGGTCAATCCCTCACCGCCATCCGATAAGGGCATCTGAATAACCTGGGCATCGGGGTGTGCCTGATGAATGCCTTCTGCTACGGCCTTGCAGGCATCTGATGCCGGCAGGCAACCTTTCAGTGAGTCGAGTGCTACGATAACTTTCATTTGAAATTCAATCTAAATTTACAACCGTTTTTCCATTCAGAGCAGCCATAAGCTGCATTTCCCTTGATGATGTGTCCCTTGCCGCAAACCGGACAGGGTTGGCCGATGAGAGCATCGCTGGGAACCAGTTGAGGTGCCGCTGATGCTGGTGGTACGGCTGCCGCCTGCTGAGGTGCTGCCGGTGCAGAAGGTGCCGCTGGCTGCGGTGCAACTGCTGGCTTAGGTGCATCCACTGGCTTAGGTGCCTCTGCCGGTTTGGGTGCAGTGGCCTTGGCCTTAGGTTCCTTAGGTGCTGCAGGTTTACTTGCCCGTTTCTTCGGCTTGGCTGCCTCTTCGGTGGCAACAGCCACACGGCGGTTGGTCGTATCGGCCAGCACGGTGTTGACGATATCAGTCACCATGGCCTTCAGTTCTTCCAGGAAGGTGCGTGCCTCGTAGTCATGACGCTCTATCTGGCGCAGCTTGCGTTCCCAGATACCGGTCAGCTCGGCACTTTTCAGCAGTTCCTCGCGAATCAGGCCTATCAGTTCCACACCGGTAGGGGTGGCCCACAGGTTCTTCTTTTCCTTGCGGATATATTTTCTTTTGAATAATGTCTCGATGATGGCTGCACGGGTGGAAGGGCGACCGATACCGTTTTCCTTCAGCGCATCGCGCAGTTCGTCGTTATCCACCAGCTTGCCCGCCGTTTCCATGGCACGCAGCAGGGTGGCTTCGGTGTAAGGCTTGGGAGGGGTGGTCCATTTCTGCTGCAGGTCAGGCACGTGAGGACCGCTTTCGCCTATCACGAATGTAGGCAGTGTGCGTTCCTCGTCTCCGCCCTTGTCCTCCTCTTCGGCTTGCTTGTAGGCCTCGGTGCCCGGAGCGGCATTGGTTTGCGGCTTCACGAATACCACACGCCATCCCTCATCCAGAATCTGCTTGCCGGTGGTTTTGAAACCGATTTTCTCCACCTCGCCCAATACGGTAGTTGTGGAGAACTTGCAGTCGGGGTAGAACGAGGCGATGAATCGTCTGGCCACCAAGTCATACACCCGGCGCTCCATATCGGTCAGATTCACTGCCGGAACACCCGTCGGGATAATGGCATGGTGGTCGGTCACCTTGCTGCTGTCAAACACCTTCTTGCTCTTCAGCAGTTTCTTGCCCTGAAGCGGAGCCGTAAGGGTGGCATAGTCGCGCAAACCAGCCAGGATGTTGGGACATTTGGGATAGATGTCATCACTCAGGAAGGTAGTATCCACACGCGGATAGGTGGTGAATTTCTTCTCGTATAAAGATTGGATGAGTTGCAGTGTCTGGTCGGCCGAGTAACCGAACTTCTTGTTGCACTCCACCTGCAGCGAAGTCAGGTCGAACAGTCGTGGAGGCGCCTCCACACCCTTCTTGGTGCTGATGTCCGTGACGGTAAAGTCGCTGCTCTTCACGGTTTCCAGGAACTCGCGTCCCTCCTGCTCGCTGGTAAAGCGACCCTTGGTGGCATTGAACGTGGTGTCGCGGTACAACGTCTTCAGTTCCCAGTAAGCCTCGGGTACAAAGTGCTCAATCTCCTCCTGGCGCTTCACAATCAGAGCCAGGGTAGGGGTTTGCACACGACCGATGGACAGCACCTGGCGGTTCTGCCCGTATTTCAGGGTATACAGGCGCGTGGCGTTCATGCCCAGTGTCCAGTCGCCGATGGCACGGCTCAATCCCGCCTCGTACAGCGACTGGTACTCCGCCTGATCCTTCAGCGTCTTGAAACCCTCGCGGATAGCCTCCTCGGTCAGCGAGGAAATCCACAGGCGCTTCACGGGACACTTGGCCCCCGCCTTCTGCATCACCCACCGCTGAATCAGTTCACCTTCCTGGCCGGCATCACCGCAGTTGATAATCATATCCGCCTGCTGCATCAGCGTTTGGATCACGCCAAACTGCCGCGCTATTCCCTTGTCCTCTTTCAGCTTAATGCCGAAACGTCCCGGAATCATGGGCAGCGAGCTCAGGCTCCAGGCCTTCCAGTTGGGTGAATACTCGTGCGGCTCCTTCAGCTCGCACAGATGGCCAAACGTCCAGGTCACCTGATAGCCGTTGCCCTCAATGTATCCCTCGTGGCGTGTTTTCGCCCCCAATACATTGGCAATATCCTGTGCCACACTCGGTTTCTCTGCAATACAGACAATCATTCGCTTTCTATTTTAGATTGCGAAGTTAAGCCAATATCGGAGAAGTACCAAATTTCGCGAAAAAATCGTGTGCAATTTCCCCGATTTGTTGTACATTTGCAGTAAAGGAATAACGATGCGCAGAATAATTCTCATCACAGGCGGACAGCGTTCCGGTAAGAGCACTCATGCCGAGCAGCTGGCTTTGGAGCTTTCGCCCAATCCGGTTTATGTGGCCACCGCCCATATCTGGGATGACGAGTTCCGCCAGCGGGTCATCAGGCATCAGGAGCGCAGGGGCCCCCAGTGGACAAACATCGAGGAGGAGATGCACCTTTCCCGCCATGAGGTGGAGGGGCGTGTGGTTCTGGTGGATTGTCTGACCCTGTGGAGCACCAACTTCTTCTTCCTGAACGGAGAGGAGCAGCCGGTGCAGCAGACGGTGGATGCGGTATGTGCCGAGTTCGACCGCTTTGTGAGCCAGGATGCCACCTTTATCTTCGTGACCAACGAGATTGGCTTGGGAGGCACGTCGGCCAGTGATGTCCAGCGTCATTTTACCGATGTGCTGGGTTGGGTGAACCAGCATGTGGCCGCTGTGGCTGATGAGGTGATTCTGATGGTTTCGGGTATTCCAATGAAAGTGAAATGACACTATGAGACAGTTTACGATACAAGCACCCAATGCCGCCTTGAAAGGGGCATTGCAGGATAAGATTGACAACTTGAATAAGCCTAAGCGTTCCCTGGGACGCCTGGAGGATTTGGCCATGCAGGTGGGTTTGATTCAGCAGACGCTGTCGCCCTCGCTGAGCCATCCTTGCCACATCCTTTTCGGTGCCGATCACGGCATCGAGCGGGAGCATGTGAGTGTTTCTCCGCGTGAGGTGACCTGGCAGCAGATGATCAACTTTACCCGGGGTGGCGGTGGCGTGAATATGTTCTGCCGTCAGCACGGATTCAAGTTCATCGAGGTGGATATGGGCGTGGATTACGACTTGTCGGCCTATCCCACCATCCTGAACCATAAGATAGGTAACGGTACCCGCAATTTCCTGTACGAGGCAGCCATGACCGAGGAGGAGATGAACCGCTGCATCGAGGTGGGTGCCGGATTGGTCAAACAGTGCCGTGCCGAGGGCTGTAATGTCATCTGCTTCGGCGAGATGGGCATTGCCAATACCTCTCCTTCATCGGTTTGGATGAGCTTGTTCGGTCATCTGGAACTGCATACCTGCGTGGGTGCCGGTGCCGGATTGAACAACAACGGCATCTGGCATAAGGTGGAGGTGCTGCAGAATTCCATCGACCGCTTCTATTCTACCATGCGAAGCCGCAGTCACCTGCCCGAGGAGATTATCCGCTGGTTTGGCGGTTATGAGATGGTGGCTACCATCGGTGCCATGCTTCAGGCAGCCGAACTGCATATGGTTATCCTGGTGGACGGTTTCATCATGTCGGCTTGTATGCTGGCTGCCAGCGTTTTATACCCTGATGTGCTGCACTATGCCATCTTCACCCATTCGGGCGATGAGATGGGTCATGCCAAGTTGCTGAACCTGATGAAGGCCGATCCTATCCTGAAACTGGGCTTGCGACTGGGAGAGGGTACCGGTGCATTGTGTGCTTTCCCTATCATTGACTCTGCCGTCCGCATGATGAACGAGATGAACAACTTTGAAACCGGACAGATTACCAAATATTTCTGATGAAAGAGAAACTGTCACACGTATGGGCGGCCTTGTGCCTGTTTACCCGTTTGCCCTTGTGGCGCATCTGGAGTGTGCCGGCTGACAGTTACCGCTATGCCAGTCATCACTGGATGGTGGCGGGTGGCTTTGCTGCCGCTCTGGTAGGTGCCGTGGCCTTCCTGGGGTGCTATGAGGTGATGCCCACTCCCCTTTGTGTGCTGCTGGCCATTGTGCTGAACCTGTTCCTTACAGGTGCCTTTCACGAGGATGGCTTGGCCGATTTCTTCGACGGGTTCGGTGGCGGACACGACCGTGCGGGCATCCTGCGCATCATGAAGGACAGCCACATCGGTACCTTTGGCGTGATAGCGCTTATCCTGTATTTTATCCTTACGGCTTATTGCATGACCCAGTGGATAGGGGCCTTGCACCGTATTCCCCATACCGCTTTCTGCATCTGGCTCATCTATGTGATGCAAGCCGTCTGGAGCCGTTTCCTGGCTTCTTTCATCCTGGCGCTGCTGCCTTATGCGCGCTCGGAGGAGGATGCCAAGATAAAGACCACTTACGCTTCTTGGAGATGGTACAACTGGGTGTATGCCCTGGTGGTGGCACTGGGTTCCTACATGGCTTTCCAGCTGTTGCTGCCTTATCCGCTTCCGGTCATGGAGATATGGCTGGTGGCTCCGGTCATCACCATGCTGGTGCTGTACTGGAAGATGCTCACCCGCATCAAGGGCTATACGGGCGACTGCTGCGGTGCAACTGTCCTGCTGTGTGAACTGACCATGAACGTGACACTTACCTGCTGGTTCTTCTTATTGGGTATCGTATGAAAAAGTTGCATCCTGTTATGTTGGCCGGTACGGGCAGTGACGTGGGCAAGAGTGTCCTGGCCGCTGGCCTTTGCCGTATCTTCCTGCAGGACGGTTATCATCCCGCTCCTTTCAAGGCGCAGAACATGGCGCTGAATTCCTTTGCCACTCCCGAGGGGTTGGAGATTGGCCGTGCCCAGGCGGTTCAGGCCGAGGCAGCGGGCATTCCCTGCCATACCGATATGAATCCGCTGCTGCTCAAGCCTTCGTCCGACCACACGTCGCAGGTGGTGCTGAACGGTAAGCCCATAGGCAACCGCAATGCGTATGATTATTTCCGGAAGGAGGGTCGCGAGGAACTGCGTGCCGAGGTGAATGCGGCATTCGACCGCCTGTCCCAGCGTTTTAATCCGATAGTGATGGAGGGTGCCGGCAGTATCAGCGAGATCAATCTGGCCGATACCGATTTGGTGAATATGCCCATGGCTCGTTATGCCGATGCCGATGTAATCTTAGTGGCCGACATCGACCGTGGAGGTGTGTTTGCCAGTGCCTATGGCAGTATCATGCTGCAGAAACCCGAGGACAAGCATCGCATCAAGGGCATCATTGTCAATAAGTTCCGTGGCGATATCCGTCTGTTTGAATCGGGCGTCAGGATGATGGAGGAGATTTGTGGCGTGCCTGTACTGGGCGTTATCCCTTATTTTAAGGACATCCATATCGAGGAGGAGGATTCCCTGTCGCTGGATTACAAGAAGCTGCAGGCAGCCAAGGGCAAGGTGAATGTGGCCGTGGTGCTGCTGCGTCATATTTCCAATTTCACGGATTTCGACCGCCTGGAGATGGACGACCGTGTGCACCTGTTCTATACCAACAATACCGACGAGCTGCAGAAGGCGGATGTGATTATCATTCCGGGCAGTAAGAGTACCCTGGACGATTTGTACGAGCTTCGCCGCAACGGGGTGGCGCAGGCCATTCTGCGTGCGCACCGCAACGGAGCCACTGTACTGGGCATCTGTGGCGGCTATCAGATTATGGGTCGCGAGGTGCTGGATCCCGATGGGGTGGAGGGCAGCATCAGCCGGTTGCCGGGATTGGGTTTACTGCCTACCCGTACCACCATGAGTGGCGAGAAGGTGACCCGTCAGGTGGATTTCACGTTTGGTGATTGCGCAACGGTTTGCCAGGGTTATGAGATTCACATGGGTGAGACGGAGCTGCTGGACGGTGCTGCCTCGCTGTGCCGCATTCAGGGCGATGGCCATGCCGACGGTTGCTTCATCAGCCAGCGCTGCATGGGTACCTACATCCATGGCATTCTGGATAATTCCGCTTTTGTGGATTACCTCTTGGAACCCTATGCCGACAAGCTGCAGCACGTGGAACTGGATTATCAGGCTTATAAGGAGGAGCAGTACAATAAACTGGCCGATCATCTCCGCCAGCACCTCAACATGGATTTGCTGTACCGCATCCTGGGTGCGTGATATCCGAAAGTCTTAATGACCTTAATGACCAATGACCTTAATGACCGCGGTCATTACCCAATCAGCTTCCCAATCTGTTTCTCGTCGGCTTCGGGGAATAGCCGGCTGATGTGCTGCACTATGCGCTGGCGCGACTGCCGTGGCGTGCGACCCTCCACCAGTTCCTTGTAAGGGAACATTTCGGGATACATGGCTTCGGGCGTGCAGTAACGGGCCACTCCCCAACCGTAGGTCTCTCCGCTTTTCGACACCTTATATTCAAAGTCGGCTATGCACACGTGCGTTCCCATCTGCAACTGCGCTATCAGGGCATCGAATGCCGTGCCGTTCTTCTTGTTCACGATGGGTTGCAGGGGATTGTCGGGATTGAATGTGTTCCGTTTCCGGGTCAGTGAGAAACCGCTGGCCTTCTTCAGTTGCTGCGACAGCAGGGATTCATTCTCCACCAGCACCTCATGGATATGACGCGCATCGGCTGTCTCCTTCTTCAGGGGATAGAGCGAGCGTCTCCAGTTCATGAAATCAGGCAACCACTCCAAACTGATGTATCCCGCCTTTTTGCCGAAGAACTTGCCGTAAGCCGATTCCCAGTTGGCAATGATAGGTCCCTTCCACTGCCAGGGTCCGTGCTCAAAATCATCCCCGAACAGCAGTTCCGGAGGTGTCAGTTCCTCGATGGAGAATCCCTCTATGCCGTTCCTGAAGAAAGGCATGAATCCCCATTCCTGTATCAGCCGTTCCAATTGCCCTTGTGTTTCTATCATTGCAGTTGTTATTTTGTGCAAATATAGTTTTTTTTATTGTTTTTCGATAAAAACTGGAGAATTATTTGCTCAAATCATTTCTTGGTTTTATTTTTGCGCGAGAAATAATTATCGATAAACAATAATTCAAAAACAAAATAGTGATGAAGAAGAAATTCAATGTGTATTGCACATTACTATTACTGGCATTTGCCATCTGCCAGTTTGCAGATCCCACGTCAGGCTTTCGTGATTTTGTCCGTGGCTTTAATGAAGGTTTTGAAAGTGCGGGCAATGAAACAGAAAGCCCTGATAGCGAGGAAATGAGTATTTTTCTGGAACCCAATCATTATGCTATTCATCCCGACACATTGATTAATACGGTCAACGGAGAAAAGGTTCCTGCATCCATCCAGGCAGTTCGAATATATCCATCATCTTTGAAGGCTGACTCCGTATATAACATCACCTCCTCGGTGAATATGTTTATCGGATTTATTGTGGCCCTATCTCTTGTTTGGACATTTATAACACTCATCACGAGTGTAAACCGCGGTGAAATCTTTGAGAATCAAATCACGCGCAATCTGAGTAGGTTGGGTGTTTTCCTACTAATCATTTATTTGAGCGAAATTGTATATGAATTAAACCTTTATTTCCATTTGAAGTCTCAGTTTGCAGTTGAGGGTTATCGTTTGATTCAGTATGCCGGACACAACAATATGTACCTCTATACCGGCCTTGCTCTTTTGGCCATTGCCCAAGTCGTCAAAATGGGTAAGGAGATGAAAGACGAACAGGAATTAACCATTTAACCAGAGACACATGCCTATAGTAATCAACCTAGACGTGATGATGGCCAAGCGGAAGATGTCATCGCAGGAACTGGCAGAAAAGATTGGAATCACTCAAGCCAATCTATCGATTCTGAAAACGGGAAAAGCCAAAGCGGTTCGATTCTCTACTTTAGAGGCCATTTGCGAGGTATTGGATTGCCAACCGGGAGATATCCTGGAGTTCAGAAAAGACTTGTAATTCGGTAGTGTATAAACGATAAAAAGCCCCATTAATCTTTCAATTAATGAGGCTTTTTCATGCTAGAAAGTCTTAGTGACCTTAATGACCAATGACCTTAATGACCGCGGTTTTACATCACGCCAAATCCGGTGAGTAGGGCAGTAAGTCCGGTGAGGATAGCGTTGATGATCACGCTCCATTTGTTTTTAGTGTCCATGGTAGTTGAGTTTTAGTTTTATTTCTTGAGCTTTTCATTGATGTAGTGCTCAATTCCAAATATGCTGCCAGCGTAGATTAAGATCTGTGCGAAGATGTACAATACCGAGTCATCAATTT
>JAKSLP010000011.1 GCA_024401115.1 Bacteroidaceae bacterium
ACATCTGACGGAAAGCCAGACGACCAATACGGCCGAAACCGTTAATTGCTACTTTAGTCATTGGTTTAAAATTTTTATTAGTTAATAAAATATCGATAAAACTTCTTTTTAATTCGTACGCAAATTTACACTTTTTCTACAATAAAATCAAATTTTGATGTATTATTTCTATATTTTAGCCTCATTTCCTAAAATCTAGCCGTTCCCAGTCGGCACTTATCACCATTCTGCAATCAGTAAATGACAAAATGATTCCTTCACCCTCTATAAATAACAATCCCAGCCTATCTTCGCGATAAACTGGGACATCATTTTACTTAACTCTTTTATACCCTAAAAAAATAATAACCCTTTTGAAATTCAACAATCTTTTTTACCAACTAAAACCTTAAACTCAAACAAACAATCTTTCTCCTTATTTTGATACTGCAAAGTTACAGCATTTTGTTTGCGCACACAAGAAATCAAACGGCAAATTATCACAAAGCGACTCTTTCTTGACATTAATCAAGCAAAAAAGTTTAGAATATTCGCGAATCAGTCGTTGTTTGTCATTAAAAGCCCATTTTTAGTAGCATAAAGAAAGAATCAAAGCGTCAAACCGTCCCCTACATGAACGTAGCGTAAGATTATCCCAAAACATATTGCAAAAAAGCAAGCTGTTGACCTAACAAAAAGAGAATAATAAACAAAATACTCCACTCCCCCACGCCATTTGCCATAGCATTGACAAAGTCGGCAGGTTTACGGTATCTTCCAGATACCCACGCATACACCCCGAATACCAATAAGCAGCCAAGCAACACCAAGACAGCCATTCCCGCATGTAGAGGACCGTGAAGGACCTCTCCGGTCACAGAAAGGAACACGGGATCGCTACCCCAAAATCCAAAAGACAGCAACAACACATAGGCACATAGAGTCAAAACAGATACCTGGAATCCCCATCGCTGTCGGGGAGAAAGTTGCCTGACACCTGAGCGCAGAAAGTTGCGCACGACATGCAGCCAACCTGAGGAGCGGGCTATTCCCCACCCCATCAGATAGAGCAACAAACTTAAGACCGGCATGTTCCCGAAATTTGGAATCAGATTCCGAAGCATCCACCTTACCCCTTCATTGGCAAGCAAATTCTGGAGCGGCAAGCCGTAAAGACCTCCCACCCAAGAAAACAAGATTGTGCCCAACAAGGCTATTGCTTGCAGCATCACCAATCCCGGCAGCCAACTATGAAGCCGTTTATTCATCATCAGGTTCCAAATTGTTAACGTCCAAGATGCCCAACTGAAAAGCACGAGTCACCAAACGGGTCGCGTTCACTCCGCTGCGCTCACTAGGTTGGAACAAGCGTTGGATCAAATCTATCTGTTTTTTCTCCAGCGTCTTGACGCCAAAAGGCATCGATTTTAGATTCGTAATCATATCCTTGGTATAACCCAAAGCCAGGTGTCGCAGGAAACGCTCGTCATACTCATCTATATCATAACTGATCAAAGCCTCCTGCCGGCGCTGGTCAAGCAAGACACTCTTCTTAAATCGATCTATAATTTTTTCCAAGATAGGCTGGTTGAACACCATGCGTTTTCCTTCCATAACACTCTGAACATCAGTCTTGGTCAAAAGTTCTCCACTTTTCAGGATGATACCATCGGCACCAGCCTCCAGAACATCCACCCAAAGACGCTCGTTTATGATTTCACCAGTGAAAATAAGTACGTGTAACTGAGGGTATTTAACACGGACCTGACGGCAAATTTCCACACCAATGGTTGTAGAACCTCCTAAGCCCAAATCAAGCAAAAGCAAATCAGGAACCTGCTTTTCGATGAGTGGCCAAAATTCAGCTTCAGTCATAGCTGTACCAATCACCTCTGCCTCAGGAATATCATGGCGAAATATTTCCTCCGTTCCTTTCAACTCAAGCTTAACATCTTCAACGATGATTACTTTAAAATTTTCCATATTGTCGTTTTTTATTTATTTCGTAAAGTAAACCACAACTCATAGCCATGACCATCGGGTCCGACTTGAGCATTAATGCGACAACCGCGATGGTTGCATAGTTCCTCATGATCTCGAACAATCTGGCGGGCAATCAGATACTGAACACCACGCAGACGTCCATTCTCATCCGCAGTCATCCGTTCCAAACTAGGATAAAACAATGCGTTCAGATATTCCTGAGTATAAATGCCATGGGGATCCGTAAATGAAAAACGAATATAGTCCCCGTCTTTCTCTGCCCTCATCACAAATCCTGGACGAGAGGCCGAATCTGCCTGTTGCACTGCAGCATCCACTAGGTTTTCCATCATGAAACGCAACAGATGCTCATCACCCACCACATAGCAGTCCTCACCGCAATCTGTAGTCAAAGTCCATTCTAATTGCGTTTTTTTCGTGACCTTTTTAAAATAGCGCGACATGTAATTAAACAGTTCTGGAACCCAAACACGGGAACGGCTCAACTTGACGTTGACTATTTGGCGGGAAGCACAAGAACTTAGTAAGGTAAACACCTCTTTATAATAGTCCATCAACTCATGCATGGCATTGATCTGATCCTCCTCAATCCCATCACCCGTCTTCTTGAGCAACAAATCCACCATCTGGCGGATGCGGTTCGGATAATACATGGTTTCATGCTTCAAACTGGACAAGCAGTTATCCAACATCATATTCTGGACATGCAACTGGTTTTCCTCAAAAATAATTCTTCGCTTCTCATCCTCTGCCTGCTCCACATCCGACTGCTTCAAGGTCAGGCGTATCAAGGTCTGGTAGATCATAATAGCCAGATAATGGAGGATTAAATTATTTAGAATATCATCCTGAGCACTATATTCCGTATCGGTCTGTAAAAAACCAAAAGCGCCCACCTTAATTGACTCACCACCTATTTCCACCTTCAACGGTTCAAAGCGTGAGCCTGATGATTTGTCCCAGATAGGCTGCATTGTGGAGGCACACTTATGCAACTGGCTCTCCACGAGTGGCGACATCAGCAAAGGATTAGTTGTCACAGGCTGAAACACATTCTTATCACCGTCATCAATCAGAACGGCAAGGCCACGAATGGGATGAATATCGTTTAAGTCTGGATAGATGCCGTCCAACACATTCTTTAAATCATCCAACTGATTCAGATTTAAAATCTTACGGTTGGCCAAGAGAGCCTGCTCCATATTCAAGCGATAGGTTTGTGCATGACGGAAATAAAGCATGTAATAGGCCGCCAGGAATGTAACAACCAATAAAACAATCAGCCAAATAGCCAATGTCCGGTTGGAAGCCGAACGCTGCATAGAGCGGCAGAACGCCTCCAAAGAGTCATCCTCACCCAGCAACTTGTACAGGCGAGTATAGCCTTGATTGTTCAGCTTATACAAATTCCACTGGCACGTAGCTAAAGAAGCAACAGCCACCTCATTACGGATATCCAAGATAACATGATAATCGGTTTCAACACCACTGTTCCACCAATCCAGTTCTGCCAACCCACCTTCCTGGCTCATACTCATCAAGCGAGTTCCACCAGGATTATTATCCAGATAATAACGGTTCAAGTACAGACAAGCGGAATCTGCGTACAGAAGAGCATCCGCATACTCACGGCTCACATTTTTATAATAGGTTGAATCCGCATACCTAGATGCCTGTTCCAACAATCCGTCCGTTGGCAGAGCATAAGTATCGCCCATGCCTCCGAGCAAGAACAAAAGCAACATGACCATCATCCTGAGTACACCCTTCGGCAAGCGGAAATAGAATCGGCTGCCAACACCCAACCGGCTCTCAATGCCAAACTTGCAGACACTGAACAGGGCATTCGTCTTTCTATATTTCTCAATGATACCCTTGCAGTTCATCAATCCGAAACCATACCCCTTATTCTTTCTCAGTTCCTCATTGGCCTTCTTATCCTCCGTTCCAATACCAATTTGTGACGAGTCGTAAACCTTCTCATTCAATATACGACTGATATCAGTTTCAGACAATCCCCGTCCAGTATCGGAGACTGATATTTCCACATAATCTTCGGTCTGTTCCGCCTTGACGGTAACATGTCCACCTGATGGCGTATACTTTCTGGCATTTTCGGCCAAAGTATTGATAATAAACAAAGTTAAAGCCTTATCGGCCTTGACACATGCCGAAGTAGGCTGAACATCCAAAGTCAACTGCTTTTGTTGGAATGTGCGGTGTCCCTTACTGATGGTCTCAAACAATTCCGATAATGCGAAGTTCTCAATATGAAGACTTAACGAGCCCTGTTTCATGCGAATCCAGAGAGACAAAATATCGTTATACTCATTGATCCGGTCAACCAGCTCACGTATATATATATATCTTTCCTGACGCACCTCATCCGTATCTTCCGTCTTCAACTTACGTACCTCGTTCATCATGCGGTCAAGAAATGGCGTAATGCCATTCACAATCGACATACATGTACGCTTTTCCAAATTCTGGCGTTTATTATCGGCCAAATGCTGCTCATGAAGATAGCGCTCCTTTTCCAGCAATTCATGCGATTCTTCCAAATCAGAGATTGTTGAAGCATACTGAGTAGCCCAATCCTGATAAGGCTGAATCAAATCAATCATAGACGGATCTTCTCTCTCCAACTCGCTAATCTGTTTTTGAATCTCCTCTTCATCAATCGGGAAATTAGAGGAAAGGCTATTACACAAAGCAGCAACGCGCCCCAATCGCTCAATGGCAGCTGCGTTCTTCTTGCGCCATGTTTTATTCAGGAACCAGAAACCTATGATGCCCAGCAACACTATACACAAGACGACCGCCAACATTATGCCCATATAGGAAGATTCGTTCTCCAACTGTTCAAAACGGCTTTCCAACTCCTTGTCCTGACGGGTACGATCCAGAATATCCAAATAAATATTACGATTATAATCCGATGCGTTCTTATCACCCAAAGCACTGTATGTCATAGAGATGGACTCACGAATATTGGCAAGCCACTGAGGAACGATACGTAACGGATATTTATCCAGCATGGTAATCTCAACGGCTAAAGAATCCCCCTTAGGAAATAATTCCAACTTGCATTCTTCAGCCATATTTACATCCAAGCCATGCAGATAATCATTGATATCATCCAAAGCCAGCTGCAACTGTTCCAAAGACTCCTCATAACGGCCATAGGAAAACAAGATTTGAGATAAGCTTCTGCGTGCACCGGCAATCTGGTAGTAATCACCATATTTCTGAAATAGTTTCAATGACAATTCGGACAATTGGATAGGCAACAATGAGTCCACCACCTCCTGGTTGGCAATAAAAGCCAGCTCCGGATGGCGGGCACTGAACACCGTCTGGCTCCAAACAGAGTCGGTGAAAAGTTCTGAAAATGTTTGAACGATGTTCGCTTCCAAATACACGGTCCCTTTAATTCTGCTCATATACAGAGCATGAAACAAATCATCAAATTCATCAATGATGAGAGATGAGGTGTCATCCGACTGGCGCAAACCGGAAGTTCCCCACACATAGGTACCATATATCCACTGAATACTATCTGATTGAGCCACCTCAGAGAGATTCAGCTGCTTCAGTTCTTCCTTGGCACGATCCTCTTGCTGCATGTAATAGAAGTATGTAGATGCCGCCAGATGAAAATCGCTCTCAGCTATCGTAAATCGTCCCCTATCATGCTCATCCAGAGCCTCAATTTCTTCCTTTAGATGATAGATGCTTTTGGCTGCCTTATTGTAATAATCAAAAAAGCGCTTATTCGATGCAGTACGCTGGGTAACACGCATCATTCCCACATCGGAAATAAGATGTTCCAACTGATTATTGCTGCATTCCTCTGACATACTGTAATAATGTTCGGCAGTCGGGAAATCCTGATTCATCAAAGCCACAAAAGCCAAATTATTGTATGCCTCAGCCTTGCCCGTATGGTAATTACCGGAAATGGCCAGCGCTTGATTGGCATAATAAGCCACGCTATCCAAATTTGAATAACGTAAATCAAAGGCACGATGGGTCAAATGTTCAACCCTCTGCCTGGTCTTATGAGAGACAGAAGTACATCCCGACAACACCAACAACACGGTCATCAGTAATCCTATCCATTTGTGCACAAAACCATTCATAAAGACAAAAATAAGACGTTTCAGCGAGATAATCAAATTATTTAGTATCTTTGCATAAAGATTAACGAAAACAAAATGGAAATAGGACTACTTTTTGAAAAGGAATTTATTCCAACACCAGCAGATTCAGCAGCCCGGATGGGGTCAGGAACGCTCAACGTGCTTTCCACTCCCAGTGTATTGGCCGCACTCGAAAATGTAGCAATGACTTGCGTTGCCAATCAGCTTAGTAACGAAGAGACAACAGTTGGCACATTGGCAAATTTCAAGCATCTTAAGGCCAGTTCGATTGATACCCCATTTATTGCTCAAGCCGAACTCATTGAAATCGATCGCAGAAGACTAGTCTTCCGCGTAAAAGCCATGAGCAAGGCCGGAGATGTTCTAGCTGAAGGCATTCATGAGCGCTTTATCGTAAACATTAATAAGTTTATGGGTAAATTGGCTTAATTTTCCCGTTGGAATCGCACACAATTCAAAAATTATAACTAATTTTGCAGCAGTTTATTAAGACTGTGCGATTTCTGTGCGACATTGTGCAAACTCACGAACAACGAGAAAATGGACGAATTTCAAGGAAGAATCAGAATTAAAGACATTGCTGAACAAGCAGGCGTTTCGGTAGGAACCGTAGACCGAGTTCTGCATGGCCGCCCTAATGTTTCTGAGAAATCCCGACTGAAAGTTGAGGAGATTCTTAAGAAAATTGACTACCAGCCAAACATGTATGCCAGTGCATTGGCATCCAACAAAAGATATAAGTTTTTATGCATTCTGCCTCAGCACAAGCCAGGCGAATACTGGAGTGAAGTTGAAACAGGCATTCACCGTGCCCATCAAAGATACAACGACTTCAACATCCACATGGACATCTTTTATTATGACCCTTTCCATCCTGAGACTTTTGCGACCCAGAGTACGGAACTTCTAAAAGATGAACCTGATGGTGTGATTATCAACCCTACCATCATGGAGTATACCTCTCCTTTTACAGATCTGCTTCATGAGAGGGACATTCCCTTTGTATTTGTAGACTCCGATTTGCCTCAATTGCATCCTTTGGCATTCTATGCCCAGCACTCTCAGAAAAGCGGTTACTTTGCCGCCCGCATTCTTAAGATGCTTGCACCTGGCTGTGAGTTGGGTCTGTTCCGCCAGACTTTTGCAGGTCACGTTGTCCGTTCCAATCAGCAGAGAGAACGCGAAGCCGGATTTATGCAATACATGAAAGAGCATCATCCTGACACCATAATCCATACGGTGGAACTACCAGCAAAAAATTTCGGGCGCCAACTGGATCAAATGGATGATTTCTTTAAGGCACACCCAAACATGCATGCAGGCATTTGCTTTAATTCCAAAGTGTTTGGCGTTGGAGAATATCTGGAGAAGCGTGAAATTCGAGATTTCAGACTGGTCGGATATGACCATTTGGACCGCAACACAGAAATGGTACGCAACGGCTGGGTAGATTTTCTTATTGACCAGCACCCTTGGAAACAGGGCTACGGATGCATCCAAATTCTAGTGGAATATGTTATCTTCAAGAAACAGGTTGTCCGTCAGAACTATGTGCCAATCGAGTTGATTTCAAAAGAAAATGTTGACTTCTACAACCGCACCTATTAACGCATGGAACAAATACTTAAATATTTCCCAAACATTACCGAAGAGCAGCGGACTCAGTTTGCTGCTCTTTACGATTTATACACAGACTGGAATTCCAAGATTAATGTCATCTCACGCAAGGATATTCAAAACCTGTATGAGCATCATGTGTTGCACTCCCTTGGTATTGCCGAAGTACTTAATTTCAAGCCAGGGAGCAAGATTATGGATTTAGGTACCGGTGGAGGTTTCCCTGGTATCCCTTTGGCCATTCTTTTCCCAGAATGTCAGTTCCACCTGGTTGACAGTATCGGGAAAAAAGTGCGTGTGGCCAGTGAAGTGGCTCAAGCTATCGGTTTGAAGAACGTCACTTTCCGTCATTGCCGTGCAGAAGAGGAAAAGCAGAAGTTTGACTTCGTCGTTAGCCGTGCAGTTATGCCATTGGCAGACCTTTTGAAGATTATCCGTAAGAATATCATGAAGGAAAACAAGAATGCACTTCCTAATGGCCTGATTTGCCTAAAAGGCGGAGAATTGGAAAAGGAGAAGGGCGCAGTGAAGGGTATCGTTGAAACCACCAACCTGAGTGATTATTTCTCAGAAGAGTACTTTGAGACCAAGAAAGTTGTTTACGTACCTATACCTGTCTGATTTATGCTGACCATTAAAACCTTTCCTGTGAATATGCTGCAGGAGAACTGCTATATCGTGAGCGATGAGACCGGTGAGTGTGTCATCATTGATTGCGGAGCTCAATATCAGCAAGAATATAAAGCCATAGAACAATACATAAGCAGCAACAACCTCAAGGTGGTTCATCTGCTAAATACCCATCTGCATTTTGATCATGTAATGGGAAATCCTTTTATCTTGCGCACCTATCAACTGAACACGATGGCCAGTACACGTGACCAGTACCTTTATGAAAATGTGAGCGGACAATTCCGTATGTTTATGGGAATGAACTATTCCGAGGAATTCCCTTGTTTTATCGCCAAGGATCTGGATGAAGGTGACACCGTTGCCTTTGGTTCACACACATTCCGCATCATTGCTACACCAGGACATACACCAGGCGGTATTTGCTTCTATTGTGCAGAGGAAGGAGTGCTTTTCAGCGGCGACTCACTTTTCAGATTCAGCATCGGCCGTACCGATTTGGAAGGAGGAAGCACCAGTCAACTCATTCAGGCACTCTCGCAAAAAGTAATGACACTTCCAGCGCAAACGGTAGTTTATCCGGGTCATGGACCTACTACAACCATAGCCGAGGAACAGATGAACAATCCTTATCTATAACAAAAATCCCTTGAGTTTCAGCTCAAGGGATTTTCTGTTATTCTTAAGAGAGACCTTCAATCTCACCGTTTACAATATCTATGCGTTCTGCCTGAGGGCTCTTTGGAAGACCAGGCATTCGCATAATCTCACCGGCAATAGCTACAATCATCTCAGAGCCGGTATTGATAACAAAGTCACGCACTGTAAAGTCGAAATCAGTAGGAACACCATATTTCTTTTGGTCATCAGAGAATGAATACTGAGTCTTTGCGATACATACAGGGAAATGCTCTAAGCCCAAGTCCTTGATTCGCTGCAATTTCTTCTTAGCAGCAGCCATAAAGATAACCTTACGTGCACCATAAACATTGGTTGCAACCTTAGTAACCTTATCCTCAATGCTTTCCTCGTCTGCATACTGCAATTTCAATGGCTGGGATGGATTCTCCTCAATAGTCTTAACTACCAATTCTGCCAATTCCACAGCACCAGAACCACCCTCAACAAAGGCATTGTTGATTGCAAATCCTACACCCATTTCTGCACAATGCTGACGTACCAATTCCAATTCACTATCTTCATCAAAGGCATAACGGTTGAAGCAAACAACAACTGTCTGTCCAAAGCTTTGCAGGTTCTTAATATGCTTATCCATATTGCTGAAACCCTTAACCAGACCTTCAGCATTAGGCAACTTGATTCCATCCTGAGGGACACCACCGTGCATCTTCAAGCCTTGGGTTGTTGCTACCAAAACGGTCAACTTAGGCTGCAAACCGCTCTTACGGCATTTAATGTCATAGAACTTCTCTGCACCCAAATCGGCACCGAATCCTGCCTCTGTAATACAATAGTCACCATAGGTCATAGCCATCTTGGTGGCAATAACGGTATTACATCCGTGAGCAATATTAGCAAATGGACCACCATGGACAAAGGCAGGTGTATTCTCAGTTGTCTGAACCAAATTAGGATTAATTGCATCACGCAGCAAAACAGTGATGGCACCAGCAACACCCATATCCTTAACGGTGAATGGCTTACCATCGGATGTTATACCCAAAAGGATATTCTCAATACGACGGCGTAAATCCTCCTCATCCTTAGACAGACACAGAATAGCCATAATTTCCGAAGCAGGAGTAATATCGAAACCACTCTCCATCACAACACCATTGGTCTTTGCACCCAAACCGGTTACGATATAACGAAGTGTACGGTCATTCACATCCAAAACACGCTTCCACAGCACTTCCTTCATGCTGAAACCTTCCTCCTGGTGCTGGTAGATGTAATTATCCAGCAAAGCAGAAATCATATTGTGAGCAGATGTTATAGCATGGAAGTCACCGGTAAAATGCAAGTTAATCTTGTCCATTGGCAGCACCTGTGCATATCCACCACCAGCAGCGCCACCCTTCATACCGAAGCAAGGGCCAAGACTTGGCTCACGCAATGCTAACACAGCCTTCTTGCCAATCTTATTTAAACCCAGAGCCAGACCAATGCTGACAGTTGTCTTACCAATACCCGCCTTTGTCGGAGTAATGGCTGTTACCAAAATCAGGTTGCTTTTAGCCACCTTATCCTCGTCAATCTTGGTATGAGAGATCTTAGCGATGTGCTTTCCGTAGCACTCCAACTCTTCTGCAGGGATATCAATTTTAGCTGCAACTTCAGAGATTGGCAACAATGTCGCTTCACGAGCAATTTCTATGTCGGTCTTCATTAAATAGTAAAATTAGATTGTTTGTATTTTTTGCAAAGATAGATTATTTTTCTCTTTCCAACAAATAAAAAAGGGATAAGCCCAAAGCCTATCCCTTTTTTTATATTACTTCAAGTTGTAAACCAACTCTCCTTCTACTTCCTGTGCATCGATCTTACCTTCACGAAGCAACCAACCCAAACCTAAAAACAGGTCCTTGTCAGCCTTAATCTTTGCTGCCTTCTTCAAATCCTTCTGATTCAATCCCTCTTTACCGTCAAGAGCTGTCCAGATAGCACCTGCCAGCTCGCCTGCTTTACTCTCTAACATAATTTACTAGCATTATAGTTAAACAATTGATTATGTATTAGCTCTCTAATACCTTTTTAGCTGCTGCAAAATTAAGGATTTTTGCTTGATTTCATATCATTCTTATGAATGAAAGTTGCAGTTTCCTTACTATTTCTTGTTTAAAATCAATTCCTTTACTGCTTTTTTCGTACTTTTGCAATATGAAAGCATATATAATAATAGGTATAATGGCCCTGCTTTGCAGCTGCCAGAAATCATGGGAAGAGCGATGTACCGAAGAAGCACAGCGTATTACAGAAACAACTTGTCCACGCCAAATGCCTTATGACATCATCATGGACAGCATGACTTATGATGCACAACTTAACCGGTTTCATTATTATTACCGGGTAACGGGAGAAAGAGACAAACCGGAGATTTTCATCTCCGGAAAGGAGGAAATGTTGGATTTGCTCAAGCAACAATATGACAACAGCATCGAACTAAAGAAATACAAAGATCACGGGATGTCATTCCGATGCATCTATTACTCGGGAAGTACCGGGCAAAAATATCTGGATTACGTGTGGGAAAATAATAAAAAATGAGGATGTTTAAACACCCTCATTCTTTATGCTTTTCAAAGCCTGTGCCAACTGATCCGGACAACTGGTCGGACGGCCATTGCAACTGATATGCTCAATTTTTGCAATAATATCATCCACCTTCATGCCTGCCACCAGTTTACTGATGCCTTGTAAATTTCCGTTGCATCCACCGATAAACTGTACGTTGTTCAGAATACCATCCTCCACGTCCAATACTATCAGCTTAGAGCAAGTGCCCTGAGTTTGATACTGGTAAATCATTATTCCTCAACTTCTGCAGGTTTCATATTGGTATAAACAGTCTGAACGTCGTCAAACTCCTCCAGACGCTCTACCATCTTATCGATAGCAGCACGCTGCTCCTCGGTAACATCCTTCAAGTCGTTAGGGATATAAGTGAAATCACCACCAATCTCCTCGAAACCTTCCTCCTCCAGATGCTTCTGGATTGCAGAATAGCTCTTAGGATCACCATAGATGGTAATTGTACCTTCTTCCTCATCGAAGTCCATATCCTCATCTACGTTGTAATCGATCATCTCCAACAGGAAATCATCCATATCCATACCCGGCTTAGCCTTGAAAGTAAAGATACACTTGTGGTCAAACAAGAATGCCAAAGAACCAGTAGTACCCAGAGTACCGCTGAACTTGTTGAATACAGAACGTACATCGGCAACAGTACGGGTTGTATTATCTGTCAAGGTATCAACAAATACAGCAATTCCGTGAGGGCCATAGCCTTCATAAGTAACACCCTTGTATGCGCTCTTATCCTTACCCAGTGCGTTCTTGATTGCACGCTCAATGTTGTCCTTAGGCATGTTCTCACGCTTACAGGTAGCGATTACAGAACGTAAGGTTGGATTGTTTTCTGGTTCTGGACCACCAGCCTGAACTGCAATTGCAATCTGCTTACCCAGGCGGGTAAATGTCTTGGCCATGTGACCCCATCTCTTCAGTTTCGTAGCTTTACGATATTCAAATGCTCTTCCCATTGGATTATATTTATTAGAATTCTTATTTCATTTTTAATTAACGCAACTTAGCGTCCAACTGCTTCTGTAAGGTTGTAATGATCTTATTCATGATAGCATCAACCTGCTTATCGTTCATAGTCTTGGTGGCATCCTGCAGGACAAAGTTCACAGCATAACTCTTCTTGCCAGCCTCCAAGTTCTTACCTTCGTAAACATCAAACAACTTAACTTCCTTCAGCAGTTTTTTCTCACAACTATATGCAATCTTCTCGATCTGAACGAACTCTACGCTCTTGTCAACCAGCAATGCCAGGTCACGGCTTACAGCAGGGAACTTAGGAAGTTCATAGTAAGTCACCTTATTATTTTTAATTGCCTTCATAACGTTCTTCCAGCAGATGTCAGCATAGAATACGTCATTTTCGATATCGAATGCTTTCAAGATCTTCTTGCTAATCACGCCGAACTGAGCCAACACCTTACCGCCGCGGTTCTGAATCTCCACACCCTTAGCGAAAATGTCGTTCTTGCTATCAGCAAATACTGTAGCACCCATGTTCAAGCCCAAACGGGTGAAAATGTTCAGCAGATAACCCTTCAACTCATAGATTGATGAATCCATATCAGCATGAGCCCAACTGCCGCGGATACACTTTCCTGTCAACCATAATGCCATGTGGTCGTCTTCTGAATAAGCATCCAGAACATGCTTGATCACCTCAGGATCTGTACTCTTTGAAACACCTGGGATAATATCTGCACACTTGCGCTCCTCGGTAAAGTGATAGCAGTTACCGTATTCAAAGAAGCGCAAATCGGCATTCTTGCGGTTTGCATTGTGTGAAATGCTCTCCAAGCCACCAAACAGCATAGTCTGACGCAAAACATTCAAGTCATTTGACAATGGATTCATCAGACGAACCAAATTCTTGCTTGGATATGCCTCCAGGTTATCATAGTAAGCAGCCTTGGTCAGTGAGTTGTTCAGAATCTCGTTAAATCCGCAACCAACCAACTGCTCGGCAACCAAATTCATCAGCTTGTTACTCTTATCGGTATCACCCTTAACACTGATGCATGATTTCAGTGAGGTAGGAATCTCCACATTATTGTAACCGTAGATGCGCAAGATATCCTCAACAACATCGCAAGGGCGCTGTACATCTACTCGATAGGCAGGAACCTTCAAGGTTACGCCTTCTGCTGTTTCCTCGACAATCTTCATTTCCAAGGAAGTTACAATGCTCTTGATGGTCTCGGCAGGAATTACCTTACCAATCAGTTTATTTACATAGTCAAAGCTCAGTTCTACAGTAAAGTCATCGATTGGTTTCAGATTTACATCCTTAATTTCCATTGAAATGGTACCGCCGGCCAATTCCTTAACCAGCATAGCTGCCTGTTTCAGGGCGTATACCTGACCGTGTGGGTCAATACCACGCTCAAAACGGAAGCTGGCATCAGTGCTCAAGCCATGACGGCGTGCACTCTTACGAATCCAGGTCGGATTGAAGTAAGCAGACTCCAACAAGACATCCTTGGTGGTCTCATAGGTACCACTACCCTTTCCACCAAATACACCTGCGATACACATTGGCTCCTCAGCGTTGCAGATGGCCAGGTCACGCTCACTCAGCTTGTGCTCCACCCCATCCAAAGTAACGAAAGGAGTGCCTTCCGGCATAGCCTTCACGACAACCTTGCCACCCTTTATCATATCGGCATCAAAGCAATGCAAAGGCTGGCCATAAGCCATCATGATATAATTGGTAACATCCACGATATTGTTGATAGGACGCAAGCCGATAGTGCGCAACTTGTTCTGCAACCACTCCGGACTTTCCTTAACGGTAACCCCCTTAACGGTAACCGCACAGTAGCGAGGGCAAGCCTCAGCATCCACAACTTCAACATCAATGTTCAGTTCATTATTGTCAACAGCAAAAGCCTCGTCTGATGGACGGTGCAAACTGGTTTCTTTACCATTCTGCTTCAACCATGCGTATAAGTCACGAGCCACACCATAATGGCTGCAAGCATCGCTGCGGTTTGGGGTAATATCTACCTCAATGACATAATCACTTTCAATATGGTAGTATTCTGCAGCAGGTGTTCCAGGAACTGCATCCTCTGGCAAAACGATGATACCGGAATGATCATTACCAATACCTATCTCATCCTCAGCACAGATCATACCGCAGCTGTCAATACCGCGCAACTTGGATTTCTTGATTGTGAAGCAATCATCGCCATCATACAATTTGGTTCCGAGAGTAGCCACAACAACCTTCTGGCCAGCCGCAACGTTTGCAGCACCACACACAATCTGGACAGGCTCACCGCTTCCCAGATTTACAGTTGTCACATGCATGTGGTCAGAATTTGGGTGAGGTTCACAAGTCAGCACCTCACCAATGACAATGCCTTCCAAGCCACCCTTGATGGTCTGTACCTCTTCAACACCACCTACTTCAAGGCCTTCAGAGGTCAATGCTGCACCCACTTCTTCAGCGGTCATGTCAAAATCGACATACTCTTTCAGCCATTTATAAGAGATATTCATATCGTTATTTTTTATTATCTTTCAAAATTCCCGCAAAATTACAAAGATTTTTGCATATATAAGGTATAGTATGGCGATTTTTTCTAGAATGGCACTCCATTCATTGATCCGCCGGCGAATGGATTGTCATCTAAAGGAGAATCGGATGGAATGGCAGGACGTGAAGCCGACAGCTCCAAATTGCCTCCGTTCATCTTGGAAACAAAGACAGATCCGCCACCTGAATTAAAGCTTATCTGCTCATCTTCCAGATTCATGAAACGGGTATATTCTCCCTTGAATCGCAAAAGCACCTCACCTACCGCACCGTTACGGTGCTTGGCGATGATAATCTGAGCCATACCTCTCAAATCACGTCCCTTGTCGTCTTCATAAATCTTATAATATTCAGGACGATGGATAAAACATACCATATCGGCATCCTGCTCGATGGCTCCGGATTCACGCAAGTCGCTCAGCTGGGGTTTCTTGCCCTCAGCGCCCTCACGGCTTTCAACACCACGGTTCAACTGGCTCAAAGCGATGATAGGGATATTCAATTCCTTGGCCAATCCTTTCAGCGAACGGCTAATGGTTGACACCTCTTCCTGACGGCTGCCATAACTCATACCGCTGGCGTTCATCAACTGCAGGTAGTCGATAATGATAATCTTCACATCGTGCTCCCTAACCAGTCGGCGTGCCTTGGTGCGCAACTCAAAGATGCTCAGTGACGGAGTATCATCCAGAAATAATGGTGCTCCTTCCATACGGGTCACGCGGTTGTCAAACTGAGCCCACTCGTGAGCCTCCAACTGACCGGTCTTAATCTTCTTGCTATCAATCTCACAGACATTGCTCAGCAGACGGTTCATCAGCTGCAGGTTGCTCATTTCCAACGAGAACACAGCAGTAGCAATACGCATATCAATAGCCATATTCTTTGCCATACTCAGCACGAAGGCCGTCTTACCCATGGCAGGACGGGCAGCGATGATAACCAAATCGGAAGCCTGCCATCCGGTAGTAATAGCATCCAGGCTGTGATAGCCGGAAGAGAGTCCGCTCATACCATCTGAGCGTGCAGCAGCCTTTTTCAACGCCTCATAAGCCTGATTGATGACAGGATCAATCTGTGTATAATCCTGTTTCATGTTGTTCTGACTAATTTCGAACAATCGGCCCTCAGCCTCCTGCATCAGTTCCAGGACATCCGTTCCTTCGTCAAATGCTCCCTCACGGATACGGCTGGTATAGGTTATCAGCTGACGTGCCAAATACTTCTGGGCAATTACCTGAGCATGAGCTACAATGTGTGCAGAGCTGGCCATAGCTGTAGTCAGTTCTGCAATATAGAATGGGCCTCCAGCCTCCTCCAGGTCTCCTGTTTTGGACAGCTGATGCTGTACAGTGAGCATATCCACAGGTTGGTTGTTCAGATTCAGCGTCAGCACAGCCTTATAAATCAGCTGGTGGCGAACCTCGTAGAAGCTGTCAGGCTTCAAGATATCAGCAACTTGGGGATAGGCGTCCTGCTCCAATAGCAAAGCACCAATCACAGCTCTTTCCAATTCAGGGGCTTGTGGTGGCAAATGGCCTTCTGTATCAGCCATCAATTGTTCGGTTGACCGGTTACGTCGGGTATTCGTCTTGTAGTTCGTTGGCATTGACTTTGTTTGTGAGATAGTGCCTCCGTGAAATTCACAGAGGCACTAATTAATTATAAATTATATAATTGTTCTTATTTCTTGAATTTATCAGCATTCACATCCGCCAATTCCTTAATCTGAGGAAGCAATGTGGTGAAGTGCTCAGCCTGGCTATGAGCATCCAATGAAGCCTGATCCTTCCAGGTTTCATAAATCATCAGCTCGTTAGGACGGGTAACACTCTCCAGCAGATCATACTCTACCATACCGGCATCCTTCTGGGTTGCCTCAACCAGTTCTTTTGCCAATTTCACAACAGCCTCTTTCTGTGCTGGATCTTTTGGAACGATATGGCAATTTACACGGATTGCTTCACCTTCCATCTCCTGGCCTGCAACCTTAACAAACTGCTCAATGGTCATTTCGCCCTGCTCCTGGATCTTTGGAACCAAAGTAGTGAAATGATCAGCTGCCGAATGAGCATCCAAAGATGGCTGATCCTTCCATGTCTCATAAATCAACAGGTAATCAGGGCGAGTCATGCTCTTGAACATATCGTACTCCATTACGCCGTTGTCCTTTAATGATGCCTCGATCAACTGCTTTGCCAAATCAACAGTTGCCTCAACCTTAGCAGCTTCCACCTTAACAGGAACATTCAAACGGATGAATTCAACCTCAGTTGCTGCCTCTTCTACTGGCTCAGCCTCAACAGGTTGAGCTTGCTTGCTGCCACATGCAGACAAAGCCAATGCTGCAATAGCAGCGATAAAAATTTTCTTCATTGCTCTCTTTAATTTATTCAGTGAATAATTGCGATACAAAGGTAGCGCATTTCGGGTATTTCTCTGCAAAAATCCGGCAAAAACTTCCGAAAGTTTTTTTTTATTGCTAACTTCGCCCTATGATTCTATACCCTAATGCAAAGTTAAATCTCGGTCTCAATATTGTTGAGCGCCGTTCGGACGGTTACCATAACCTGGAGACCGTATTCTATCCTATTCCATTATACGATACACTGCAAGTAGAACTGCAGGATGCTGATGTGCCCTACACCTTCCAGATGAACGGGAACGCATTGGATTGTAATCCGGAAGACAACCTGATTATCAAAGCCTTGAAATTATTGAAGAGCCAGGGATACCCAATTCCATCCACCCGAATCATTCTGGATAAGCAGATACCATCCGGTGCCGGTATGGGTGGCGGAAGTGCAGATGCGGCTTTCATGCTGAAGGCGCTAAACGAACTGTATCAGTTGGGAATAACAAATAGTACTCTTGAAGAGTATGCTGCCAGATTGGGTGCCGATTGTGCCATCTTCATCCAGAACAAGCCTGTATATGCCGAAGGTATAGGTAACATTTTCTCTCCCATTGCCCTTACATTGAAGGGATATTTCCTGGTGATCATCAAGCCGGACATCTTTATTTCTACCGGTAAAGCATTCTCACAGATAAAGCCAAAACATCCAGAGAAGAATCTGAAAGATATCATAAAGATGCCTATCGGTACCTGGCGGGAGACTATGATCAATGATTTCGAGGAAAGCGTTTTTCCTCAGTTTCCCCGATTGGCAGAGCTGAAACAGCAATTGTATGACAATGGTGCTATATATGCTGCCATGAGCGGAAGTGGAAGCAGTCTTTTCGGCATTTTTTCTGAACCAGTAGATCTGCAACCGCTGTTCTCCGACTGTTTCTACAAAGGTGTAATGCTATGACTGTTTCTGATCATAACTTATGACAAGGCCCGAAGATTAGTAATCCTCGGGCCTTGTCATAAGTATTGTTCAATCATCAGGCTTCATTGACCTTACCTAATGTGTCTTGCTTCAACGACTCCACATAGTCATTAATCTTCTGCAACTGTCTAGGAATATCAATGCTCTGTGGGCAATGCGGGTTACAGGTTTTGCAACCGATACAATGATCGGCCTGACGCAATTTTGGCACACTGCGATCGTAACCTACCAGATACACCTGACGCATACGACGATATTCAGGATCCTGCATATTCTCAGCAATATTTCCCTGGTTTACACATTTGTTATAATGCAGCAAAATAGCAGGAATATCAACACCGTAAGGACATGGCATACAGTACTTGCAGTCATTGCAAGGTACTGTCTGATACTGATTAATCAGACCGGCAGTCTCATAAAGGAAACTGATTTCATCTTCTGTTAATGGCTTGAAAGGTGCAAAGGAACGCAAGTTGTCCTGCAAATGCTCCATATAGGTCATACCGCTCAATACAGAAAGAATCTGTGGCATGGTACCGGCATAACGGAAAGCCCAGCTGGCCGCACTCTTCTCAGGTTCACGCTGCTTGAGACGTGCTACGATATGATCTGGCAATTTACTCAAACGGCCGCCCAGCAGAGGCTCCATGATGACTACGGGAATATTTCGTTTTGCCAATTCACCATACAGATATTCGGCAGGTATATTCATACCCGATGCCAGCTTCCAATCGATGTAGTTCATTTGAATCTGCACGAAATCCCAGTGATATTTGCCTTCATCCTGCAACTGAAGCAAATAATCGAACACTTTAACATCGCCATGGAACGACCATCCCAGATGGCGAATACGACCAGCTTCACGTTCCTTAACCAGATAATCCATCAGACCATTCTCAATGAAACGGCGGCTGAAATTTTCAAATCCGCCCATTCCTACAATGTGCATCAACAAATAGTCGATGTACTCTACCTGTAAGTTTTTCAAAGAATTGTGATACATCTCAATACCGGCTTCCAAAGTGGTATTGGACATATTACTCATCTTGGTGGCAATGAAATAGCTGTCGCGTGGATGACGTTTCAACGCTATACCGGTTGCAGCCTCGGATTGACCCTGACAATATACAGGCGCTGTATCGAAATAATTAACGCCATGTTCAAGGGAATAATCCACCAAGGCATTCACCTGCTCCTGATCCACGATCTCTCCCTCTCCATTCGGATTGGGAATCATTGGCCAACGCATACAGCCATATCCCAGCAAGGAAACCTTGTCATCACCCAACCCCTCAAAAGAGCGGTATTCCATCTTGTCAGTGGCGATAGGGCTGGTTTCTGTGCCAGCAGGATCTACAGCATTTACCGAACCATCCTGATTAGGCATACACCCCACTAAGGATGTGGCACCGGTAGCAGCTGCTGCGCTGGCTCCTAATGTCTTGAGAAAATCTCTTCGATTGATTTCTTTCATTATTTAAACCTTCTATTAAGGTATCATTAGATCATCTTATGTACCTCATGTCCCTCTACATAGATAGCCGAGAATGGACGTGCTGGACACAGGTTCTCACAGGTACCGCAACCGATACATTTTTCAATATTGACTACAGGAATTTTGATAGACTTCTCATCATTAGGATCAGAAGGAACCATCTGGATAGCATGGGTTGGGCAATGACGCTCACAGTTACCGCACTCCTTACCATCAGTCAATGGAACACAATTCTTCTTAACCCATACAGCATGTCCAATCTGGGTACTGCTCTTATCTTCCTTGGTAATCAACTTGATAGCACCGGTAGGACAAACCTCGGAACAACGGGTACATTCAGGACGGCAATAACCACGCTCATAGCTCATCTCTGGCTGCATGAGTGTCATCAGATTACCCGATGGGCGCAAAACGCCATTAGGGCACTCTGCGATACACAACTGACAAGCGGTACAGTGCTTAGCCAGATTACGTGCGCTGAGTGATCCCGGAGGGGTCAGCTTAGTCTGGCGCTCTGGAATCTTCTTATCCTCGATGATAGCCAAACCGCCATCCACCTTCATTTCCTGAGCCTTAGCTACTGCAGCACCTGTTGCCACAGCTGTTGCGGTGAGGAATGCACGACGGCCAGAATCTGCAGGCTGGCCATCACCGCTATTCTTTGGGGTTGTACCCTTTGCTGGATGGCAATAAGTCAAAGCACCAAAGCTGCACTGCTCCAGACAGTTACCGCAAGTCACACAACGGCTATAATCGATTGTTGGTGCCATACCCTTCTGGATATTAATGGCAGCTGCCTTACAATTCTTAGAGCACTTCTGGCAATTCTTACACTTGTCTGCATCGATGTATGGCTTCAGCCATGAAAAACGAGCGAAGAAACCCAAAACGGTACCAACAGGACAGATGGTGTTACAATAAGTACGGCCACCAACACATGCCAAAACAACGACAACCACCAAGCTGCAAACAGCAACGATCAGGGTTGGAAGACCACGCATCCAGTATTCTACAGCATAAAAGTCGTAGTTTCCACGACCCTCGGCAATGCCAGCCAACACATTGTTACCTGCAATGTAAACAGGCTGCAACAGATTGGTAACGATACGTCCATAGCTGCTGTATGGAGCCAACAGAGCGACAAATGAACCAACGCCTGCCACAATAGCTACAACGAAAACTGCCAGTACAGCATAACGCAAAATGCTCTTTGGCTTAGAGTAACTGTATGGATTCTTTTTCTTGAACAGACGTGAAATCCAAGCTACCACATCCTGGAATACACCCATAGGACAGATTACCGAACAATAAATACGGCCAAATGCCAAAGTCAATGCCAGAAGAGCGATGATTACCACCACATTCAGCGCCAGGACTGCTGGCAGGAACTGTAATTTAACCATCCATCCGAAATACTGCTGAAGTGTACCCGTAAAGTCCAGGAACAAGCCTGTAATCAGGATAAAAAATATTGCTGCTAATGCAATTCTGATTTTACGTAACATATGATATTTATTTTATTATTAACAAATTATTAAGCTTTTTCCTCTGTTTCCTGTCCCAATGTTCCTTGACGCAATGCCTCTACATAAGCATTGATACGCTGCATCTCAGAAGGGATATCAATGCGCTGAGGACACTCCTGTACGCAATCACGGCAACCGATACAGTGATCGGCCTGACGTAATTTTGGCACACTGCGGTCATAGCCTACCAGGAAGATCTTGCGGGCACGCTCATAGTTGGAATCAGTGGTACTCTCTGCCAGATTTCCCTGATTTACACATTTATTGTAATGCAACAGAATGCCAGGAATATCCAAACCATATTTACATGGCATACAATATTTACAGTCGTTGCACTCAATCAAAGGATACTTGTGAATCAAGCCTGCAGCATCCTCCAGGAACTTGTTCTCATCATCAGTCAGCACCTTCAATGGAGAATAGGTACGCAGATTATCCAACAGATGTTCCTTATAGGTCATACCGCTCAACACACAAAGTACACCTTCTGGTGAGCCGGCAAAGCGGAATGCCCAACTGGCAGCAGTAGCTTCAGGATCGCGCTGTTTCAATACGGCCAGAACATGATCAGGCAGATTGCTCAGTCGGCCACCCAACAATGGTTCCATGATAACAACAGGAATACCACGCTTGTGAAGCTCATTATACAGATAGACTCCATTTACATTTCTTCCAGGAGCAGCATGCTCCCAGTCCACATAGTTCATCTGAATCTGAACGAAATCCCAATGGTACTTGCCTTCATCGTGCAACTGAAGCATATAGTCGAAGATCTTCACATCACCATGGAACGAGAAGCCCAGGTTGCGCACCTTGCCTAAACGCTTCTGTTCAACCATGAAATCCAGTACTCCGCTATCAAAGAAACGGTGATTCAGGAAAGCCATGCTGTCATCACCACCGCCAATAGAGTGCAACAGATAATAATCCAGGTAATCTGTCTGCAATTCCTTCAGCGAGTTCTCATACATCGCCTTGGAAAGACGGAACACTTCTTCTGGAGTTGCATCTGCAGGCACACGCTGGTTACTCATCTTGGTAGCCAGGAAATAGCTGTCACGTGGATGGCGGCTCAATGCAATTCCCATGGCATGCTCGGAATGGCCCTGGCAATAAACCGGTGCCGTATCAAAATAGTTGATGCCATGTGCAAAAGCATAATCCACCAGTTCGTTTACCTGCTCCTGGTCTGGAATCTGTCCCTGACCGTCAGGATTATCAATCATTGGCCAGCGCATACAGCCATAACCCAGAATGGACACTTTGTCATTTGAATTCGGATTGACACGGTAAGTCATTTCTCCAGAAGGCTCAGCATCGGTATAAGCCTTGGCATTCTCCTGTGCCATGGTATCCTTCACATTGGTACAACCTGCCAAGGACACACCAGCCACAGCCGCGGTGCTTGCTCCCAGTGTTTTCAGGAAGTCTCGTCTGTTAATCTCCTTACTCATAGTTATTATTAGTTAGTTTTGTTTTTCTGCTGCAAATATAAATATGCCCCGCATTTTTTCTGTTTCACAAAAAACGCATATAATTATCCATATTCCGGATAATGCTACAAATTTAGGAAAAACCTTTTAAATAATGAATAAATAATGGTTAAAAAAGAAAATATACGTACATCATGGTGATGTTTTACCGACTTTCGTCAAGAATCATTTTTCAAGATTTCGATAGCGGGTATTCCAATTATTATCACTAACTTTGCACCTCTATTAATAAAGCATTTTAGTTATGGCAGCTACAGACGACAAGAAAATCATCTTTTCGATGGTGGGCGTTAGTAAAATTATCCCACAGAACCAGAAACAGGTATTGAAGAACATTTACCTCTCCTTCTTCTATGGAGCAAAAATCGGCATCATCGGTTTGAACGGTGCCGGTAAGTCTACCTTGATGAAGATTATTGCCGGTATTGATAAGAACTATCAGGGAGAAGTGGTATTCTCTCCGGGTTATAGTGTTGGCTATTTGGAGCAGGACCCAAAACTGGATCCAAACAAGACCGTTAAGGAGATTGTAATGGAAGGCGTTCAGTCTATTTACGACGCGCTGGCAGAATATGAGGAGATTAACAACAAGTTCGGTTTACCTGAATATTATGAGGATCCCGACAAGATGGATCAGTTGTTCCAGCGTCAGGCCGAACTTCAGGACATCATCGATGCTACCGATGCATGGAACATTGACAGCAAACTGGAGCGTGCCATGGATGCGCTGCGCTGTCCGCCAGAAGACCAGAACGTAGCCAACCTTTCGGGTGGTGAGCGCCGCCGTGTGGCTCTTTGCCGCCTGTTGCTGCAGAAACCTGACGTACTGTTGCTGGATGAGCCTACCAACCACCTGGATGCCGAGAGTATCGACTGGCTGGAGCAGCACTTGAACCAGTACGAGGGTACCGTTATCGCTGTTACTCACGACCGCTACTTCCTGGATCATGTAGCCGGTTGGATTCTGGAATTGGACCGTGGCGAGGGTATTCCATGGAAGGGCAACTACTCTTCATGGTTGGATCAGAAAACCAAGCGCATGGAACAGGAAGAGAAGACTGCCAGCAAGCGTCGCAAGACCTTGGAACGTGAGTTGGAATGGGTTCGCATGGCTCCAAAGGCTCGTCAGGCTAAGGGTAAGGCACGTTTGAACAGTTACGACAAGATGATGAATGAGGAGCAGAAGGAACGTGAGGAGAAACTGGAGATCTTTATTCCTAACGGCCCTCGTTTGGGTAATAAGGTTATCGAGGCCAACGGTGTTCGCAAGGCATTCGGCGAGAAATTGCTGTTTGACAACCTGGAGTTCTGTCTGCCACCTAACGGTATTGTAGGTGTCATCGGTCCTAACGGTGCCGGTAAGACTACCCTGTTCCGTCTGATTATGGGATTGGAGAGCGTAGATGCCGGTCACTTCGAGGTGGGTGAAACCGTAAAGCTGGCTTATGTTGACCAGCAGCATAAGGATATCGATCCTAATAAGAGTGTATTCCAGGTAGTTAGCGGTGGTACTGACCTGATGCGTGTAGGCAACCGCGACGTAAATGCCCGTGCTTATCTGAGTCGTTTCAACTTCAGCGGTGCTGACCAGGAGAAGCTTTGCGGTGTGCTTTCCGGAGGTGAGCGCAACCGTCTGCATCTGGCCATTGCACTGAAGGAGGAAGGCAACGTGCTGTTGCTGGATGAGCCTACCAATGATATCGACGTTAATACACTCCGCGCATTGGAAGAAGGTTTGGAGAACTTCGCCGGATGTGCTGTAGTCATCAGTCACGACCGTTGGTTCCTGGACCGTATCTGTACTCATATTCTGAGTTTTGAAGGCGACAGTAAGGTGGTATTCTACGAAGGCAGCTATTCTGATTACGAGGAGTACAAGCGTCGCATGAACGGTTACGAGGAACCAAAGCGCGTACGTTACCGCAAACTGATGGAAGATTAATGACATTGAGAATTGAGCATTAAAGCATGATAATTAGTCTCGTAAAACTCATTCTAGGAGCCGCATTCATATTAATCGGTGCCGATCTGCTGACAAGTGGTGCCACCCACATTGCCCGCCGGTTTAAGGTTTCTGAATTGCTTATCGGCCTGACCGTTGTGGCATTGGGTACATCCCTGCCGGAATTGACCGTTTCCCTGCTTTCTGCACTTGAAGGCAAGGCTGAGATGGCTGTGGGTAATGTCATCGGAAGCAACATTTTCAACACGCTGGTCATCCTGGGTGCTACGGCATTAATCTGCCCGGTTCGGGTTTCGAAACAAATTATCGCCAAGGATATTCCCTGGAGCATCCTTGCCGGCCTGATTTTGCTCATTGTTGCCTCTGGCCATTATATCAATGGTGACGTGAACAATGTCATCACCCGCCAGAGTGGATTGTTGATGTTGTGTCTGTTCTTTGTCTTCATCTATTACACGATATTGGTAGCTAAAGCCGAAAAGACCGAAGACGAGGAGGATAGTATTCCAATAGCACCGCTGTGGAAAAGTCTGCTATTCATTGCCATTGGCATTTGCGGCCTGGTATTTGGTGGAGATGCTTTTGTAGACGGAGCCTCACAACTGGCCTTCCTGATGGGATTGAGCGAATCGTTCGTGGGCATTACCATTGTGGCTGCAGGCACCTCACTTCCAGAACTGGCCACATCGGTAGTGGCTGCCATGAAGCATAAATCCGGCATGGCCATCGGTAACGCCATCGGAAGCAACATATTTAATATATTCCTGATTTTAGGTATCAGTTCCAGCATAACCCCATTGAGCATGGGCAATATCACCATTGCCGACCTGTTGGTGCAACTGCTTTGTTGCCTCATCGTCTGGTTCTTTGCCCGCACTTCGTATACGCTATCCCGTATCGAAGGTGCGTTATTGCTGCTCATGTATGGCGGTTATCTAACTTATTTGCTGATACCTGTTTTATAAACCCGAAGAAATGATAACAGTTTCCAATTTAGCCATTCAGTTTGGCAAGAGAGTTCTTTATAAGGATGTAAACCTGAAGTTTACAAACGGTAACATCTATGGTGTCATCGGTGCTAACGGTGCTGGTAAGTCCACCTTCCTGAAAGCTATTTCCGGAGAGTTGGACCCTACCAAAGGTTCCGTTACCTTGGGCCCAGGTGAGCGTCTGTCTGTTTTAAGCCAGGATCACTTTAAGTTTGATAACATGACCGTACTGAATACCGTTCTTATGGGTCATACCCCACTTTGGAATGTCATGCAGGAGCGTGAGGTGCTGTATGCCAAGGAGGATTTCACCGATGCCGATGGTATCCGTGCCAGTGAGCTGGAGGAGAAATTTGCCGAAATGGACGGTTGGAATGCCGAGAGTGATGCTGCTGCCCTGTTGAGCGGCCTGGGCATCAAGGAGAATTTGCATCACCAGATGATGGCTTCCTTAAGCGGTAAGGAGAAAGTGCGCGTCATGCTGGCACAGGCGCTGTTCGGAAACCCGGACAACCTGTTGCTGGATGAGCCTACCAACGACCTGGATATGGACACCGTAACCTGGTTGGAGGAATACCTGAGCAACTTTGAGCATACTGTGCTGGTTGTCAGCCACGACCGTCACTTCCTGGATAGTGTCTGCACCCATACCGTGGATATCGACTTTGGCAAGGTGAACCTGTTTGCCGGCAACTATAGTTTCTGGTACGAGAGTAGTCAGTTGGCTTTGCGCCAGGCTCAGAACCAGAAGGCTAAGGCCGAGGAGAAGCGCAAGGAGCTGGAGGAGTTCATCCGCCGATTCAGTGCGAATGTGGCTAAGAGTAAGCAGACTACCAGCCGTAAGAAGATGCTGGAGAAACTGAATGTCGAGGAGATTCAGCCTAGTAGCCGTAAATATCCAGGTATCATCTTCACCATGGATCGTGAACCGGGTAATCAGATTCTGGAGGTGAACGATCTGAAGGCGGTCAATGATGATGGCACCGTATTATTTGATAAGGTGAGCTTCAATATCGAGAAGGGTCAGAAGGTGGTGTTCCTGAGTCATAATCCTAAGGCCATGACTGCCCTGTTCGAGATTATCAACGGAAACCGTCAACCTGATGCCGGTGAATACAAATGGGGTGTTACCATCACCACAGCATACCTTCCGGTAGATAATACCGAATTCTTCCAGAGCGAAAAGAACCTGGTGGAATGGCTGGGCCAGTTTGGCGAGGGTAACGATGTTTATTTCAAGAGTTTCCTGGGCCGAATGCTGTTCAGCGGCGAGGAGGTATTGAAGAAGGTAAACGTTCTCTCGGGTGGGGAGAAGATGCGTTGCATGATTGCCCGTATGCAGCTGAAGAATGCCAACTGTCTGATTCTGGATACTCCTACCAACCATCTGGATTTGGAAAGTATCCAGGCGTTCAACAATAACCTGAAACTATACAAGGGTAATGTGCTGTTTGCCAGCCACGACCACGAATTTATTGAGACCGTGGCCAACCGCATCATCGAATTGACACCAAATGGTATGATTGATAAGATGATGGAATACGATGAGTACATCACCGATCCACATATCGCAGAACTGAAGAAGAAACTCTACGGAGAATAAAATAGAAAAAGGGAGGTTAATCACCTCCCTTTCTTCTTTTATGATAAGGCTTGCTTGATTTGATCTAAAGCCTGCTTAATGATACTGCGTGGTGCGCCCACATTCATGCGCATGAAACCGGAACCGCCTTCGCCAAACATGGCTCCGTCATTGAAGGCAACACGGGCTTTATTGACAAACAGGTCGAACAGTTCGTCATGATTCAAGCCTAATCCACGGCAATCCAGCCAGACCAGGAACGAAGCTTCAGGACGCAGTGCCTTAATCTGTGGCATGTTTTCTTTCAGATAGTTCTCCACAAACTCCACATTTCCTTCCACATACTTCAGCATTTGCTGGCGCCACTCCTCTCCTTCCTTAAAGGCTGTCATGGTGGCAATGTCTGCAAAGAAGGTGCTCATGCTCAGTTCATTGGCCTCAATCCAATTGAAAAATTTCTCTCGAATCTGATCGTTAGGAACAACGGCATACGAGCTCACAATACCGGCAATATTAAAGGTCTTGGATGGTGCGCCAAAGGTTATGCTGCACTGTGCAGCCTCCTCGCTGACGCTGGCAAACGGGATGTGCTTCTTGCCCCAAAGTGCCATGTCGCAATGAATCTCATCGGAAATGACCAGGATATTGTTCTTGGCACAGATGTGTGCCAAAATCTGCAGGGTTTCCTTATCCCACAGGATGCCTGCCGGATTGTGAGGATTGCTGATAATCATCAGCTTAGCCTTTGGCTCTGCAGCAATCAGTTGCTCCAGTTGCTCAAAGTTCATCTTATAGGATCCATCGGCTTGTTCCTGCAACGGATTGAACAGTACCTCGCGCTTATTACCCTGAGGAGTCAAGCGGAAAGGATGATATACCGGTGGCTGAATGATAACCTTCTCATCTTCCTTCAGGAACACATTCACCACAAATCCGATTCCCTTGACAATACCCGGGATGAAGGTCATCCACTCTGCCTTGGTCTTCCATCCGTGATGGTCTTCTATCCATTTGGAAACTACCTGCCAATATTCAGGATCGGGCATGGTATAGCCGAAAACGGGATGTTCCAGACGTTTCTTCAGGGCTTCCACAATAAATGGAGGTGTGGCAAAGTCCATATCGGCCACCCACAGTGGCAACAGGTCTTCGCGACCGAAGATGTTTTTCAGTTCACCGTATTTATAGGTACCGGTTCCCCGGCGGTCTATTACTTCGTCAAAATTGTATTTCATGGTATGATAAAAGAAAAAAGCATCCGTTTCCGGATGCTTTTTATAATTAATATGCTCGTGCAATCAACACTCTGCGGTGAGATGGCTTTCCGGTTACCATATCTACGCCCTCCTCATCAGGATAGCCGAATGGCACGCAACGGATAGTTGCCTTTGTCTCTTCCTTGATGCGGGCCTCGGTCTCGGCTGTACCGTCCCAGTGGCAAAGGAAGAAGCCACCGTTCTCAATCTTCTCCTTGAACTCCTCGTAGCTGTCCACCTTCTGGATGCGGGCGTCACGGGCAGCCTTTGCCTTCTCAAAGATATTCACCTGAATATCCTGCAGCAACTGCTCTACGTATGCCTCGATGCCTTCCAGCTGACGGGTTTCCTTCTCCAAGGTATCACGGCGCATTACCTCAACAGTACCGTTCTCCAAATCACGGGCGCCCATTACCAGACGTACAGGCACACCCTTCAGCTCGTAATCAGCAAACTTGAAGCCTGGACGCTTGTTGTCTGCATCGTCATACTTCACGCTGATGCCCTTGGCACGCAGATTTGCCACGATGGCATTTGCCTTCTCAGAGATAGCAGCCAACTGGTCATCACCTTTATAAATAGGTACGATGACTACCTGAATTGGAGCCAACTTTGGAGGAAGTACCAAACCGTTGTCATCACTGTGAGTCATGATCAAGGCACCCATCAGACGGGTAGAAACACCCCAAGAGGTAGCCCATGCATAATCCAGCTTGTTCTCTTTATCTACAAACTGAACCTCAAATGCCTTGGCAAAATTCTGACCCAGGAAGTGGCTGGTACCGCTCTGCAGAGCCTTACCGTCCTGCATCATAGCCTCGATGGTATAGGTATCCAGTGCACCGGCAAAACGCTCGGTCTCACTCTTAACACCCTGAACTACAGGAACTCCCATCCAGTTCTCAGCAAAATCAGCATATACCTTCAGCATCAACTGTGCGTTAGCCTCTGCCTCCTCACGGGTAGCATAGGCACAGTGACCTTCCTGCCACAGGAACTCCGAAGTACGCAGGAACATACGGGTACGCATCTCCCAGCGCATTACGTTTGCCCACTGGTTAATCTGCAAAGGCAGGTCACGGTATGAGTTAATCCAATTCTTGTAGGTATTCCAAATGATGGTCTCACTGGTAGGACGTACAATCAGCTCCTCCTCCAGTTTAGCCTCTGGATCTACAACCACGCCGTTGCCTTCAGGATCGTTCTTCAATCTGTAATGGGTTACTACTGCACACTCCTTGGCAAATCCCTCTACATGCTCAGCCTCACGGCACAGGAATGACTTAGGGATCAGCAATGGGAAATAAGCATTCTGTACACCAACAGCCTTGAACATATCATCCAGGGCGCGCTGCATCTTCTCCCAAATTGAATAGCCATAAGGCTTGATGGTCATACAACCACGAACAGCAGACTGCTCTGCCAAATCAGCCTTGACAACCAACTCATTGTACCACTGAGAGTAGTTCTCTGAGCGCTTGGTCAGGTTTTTTAATTCTTTTGCCATATCTTTAATTATATTATCATCTTTTAAAAATCGTGCAAATTTAGCAAAAAGAAATGACTTTACCTTTGTTTTCTATTTTTTTTAAGTACCTTTGCTCCGTTTAATAACTAAAAACTAGATAATATGAAGAGAAATGTAAAGTTCATGTCTTTGCTTATGGCAGTGACTTTGATGTTGAGTGCTTGTGGATCAGCTACTAAGAACGGAGCTTTGATTGGTGCAGGTGGTGGTGCTTTACTGGGCGCTATCGTTGGTAAGGTAGCAGGTAATACTGCTGTTGGTGCTGCTGTGGGTACGGCAGTAGGTACTGGTGCCGGTGTACTGATTGGCAAACATATGGATAAGGTAAAGGCTGAGGCTGAGGCTGCTGCTCAGAATGCTGCAGTTGAGTCTATCACCGATGCTAACGGTTTGAAGGGTGTTAAGGTTACCTTCGATTCGGGTATTTTGTTCCAGACCAACAAGAGTGCTTTGAACGCTACTGCTCAGAAGAACCTGAAGGAGTTCAGCGAGGTTCTGAAAAATAACACCGATTTGGAATTGGCAGTTTATGGCCATACCGACAACACCGGTTCTGCTGCTGTAAACGAGAAGCTGTCTCTGGAGCGTGCTCAGTCAGTTGCCAACTACTTGAAGAGCTGCGGTGCTTCTGCTAAGCAGTTTGCTACCGTTGAGGGTAAGAGCTTTAACGAGCCAGTTGCTGACAACTCTACCGCTGCAGGTCGTGCACAGAACCGCCGCGTTGAGCTGTACATGTATGCTAGCAAGGAGATGATCGACCAGGCTAACGCTGGTACATTGAAATAATTAATTGACAACAGACTACAGGCAACAGTCAACAGACGCTTTTTGCGTTTTTGGGGCTGTTGCCTGTTATTTTTTGTCCGTTGTCTGTTGTCCGTTGTCTGTTGACATGAAAATAATTAAGAAGTTTTTTCGCTGGATAAGAAACCTCATTTTGTTTTTCTTTATCAGCACCATTCTGGCCGTCGTGGCTTACAAGTACGTGCCGGTTTATGTCACCCCATTGATGGTGATCCGCTGCGTCGAGCAGGTAGGACGCGGAGAGAAGATCCGGCTCAAACACCATTGGGTTCCGCTCGAAAGCATCAATAATGCTTTGGCCGTGGCTGTTATTTCCTCCGAGGACCAGAACTTTGAATTGCACGACGGCTTCGATTTCGAGGCTATCGAGAAAGCCTTGGATGAAAAAGAAAAGCGAGGACGCGTTCGCGGTGCCAGCACCATCAGCCAGCAGACGGCCAAGAACGTATTCCTTTGGCCAACATCATCATGGGTGCGCAAGGGATTTGAGGTATATTTCACCTTCCTCATTGAGCAGATCTGGGACAAGCAGCGTATCATGGAGGTTTACCTGAACAGCATCGAGATGGGTGACGGTATCTATGGTGCCGAAGCTGTGGCACAGTTGCACTTCAACCGCCCCGCCAAGACGCTCAGCAAGCCTCAGTGTGCTCTCATTGCAGCAACATTGCCTAATCCCATCCGCATGAATTCGGCAAAGCCAACTAAATATCTAATTAAGAGACAGGGATTTATATTAAAGCAGATGAGTTACATCCAGACATTCCCCACTTCTGAGGAGGTCTTGAAGAAAAGGAAAGAAATCCAGAAGAAAAGACTAAATAAGAAAAAATAAAACGGATTTTATTTTATTCCTCGTGTTTTTACTTTATCTTTTTATAAGACAGGCGGCGCCTCAACAATAAAAATAAAACGCGGTTTTATTTTGTATTGTCTTCGACTTGCACTATCTTTTGATAAGATAGGCGGCACCTCGGAATAAAAAAAGAACGAGATTCTTTTTGTTCTTCCCTCGGTTTGCACTATCTTTGCAACGATGATTGAACTGGCCAGACATATCGAGATACTGCTTTTGGACAATGACTGTGTTATTGTCCCTGGTTTGGGTGGCTTCGTAACTCACCATATTCCAGCGCGTCGCGTGGAAAATGAGGGTCGTTTCATGCCGCCTTACCGCACGCTGGGATTCAGCCCTAAGATGGTGCTGAACGATGGTTTGCTGGTACAGTCGTATATGCAGGCTTACGATACCAACTACCCTACTGCCATGCGTTTGGTGGAGCAGAAGGTAGAGGAACTGAAGGATTTGCTGTCTAAAAACGGTGTCTTCAAATTGCACGGTATCGGTACCTTGCGCCAGAACATCAAGGGGGAATTCAACTTCACTCCATTGGAAGCCGGACTTCTCTCTCCTTCTCTCTATGGTTTCAGTTCCTTTGAGATGAAGACATTGGATGAGTTGAGGGCCGAGAATGCCAACCAGGAAAAGTCAACCAACAACACCCTGCAGCCTATAGAAAAGGAAAACAGGGAAGAAACACCTAACCGCTCCATCGTCATCAGCATGGATCGCCGTTGGATTTCGGCTATTGCCGCAGCATGCATCGGTTTGCTGGTAGTATTGGCCGTTTCATTCTCCTCTCCTAATGCCGACACCAAATTGGCTATCTCTTTCAAGCCTTTGATTGAACTGTTCAATAAGGCCAGCAAGCAGGAGACTGTAGCTAAGATGGATGTGGAAGCCGCTAAGCCTGTAGTAAAAAAGGTAGCAAAGAAGGCACCTGTTGCCGTTGCTCCACAAGAGGCTGCCACAGAGAAGGCTGAAGAGCCAAAACCAGAAGCTGTTGTTGCTCCTCAGGAATCCAATTACTTTACCATCGTTCTTGCCAGCAGCATTCCGGTAAAGAATGCCGAGCGTTATGCCCAGCAGATGGCAGACAAGGGTTACGGCGATGCTAAAGTACTGTCAACAAAGAATCTTAACCGGGTAGTCTATGCCCAGTTCTCTTCTGAAAACCAAGCCATTAACCGTTTACGCGAACTGCGTCAGGAGTGCAAGGACTTTGCACAGGCATGGGTTTTGGAGGTAAAATAATCCGTTTATGAAAAGAATCCGTTGCCCAAAATGCGACCATTATATTATCTTTGACGAGACCCAGTTCGAAATGGGCCAGTCGCTGGTGTTTAAATGCGATGGTTGCAATAAGGAATTCAGCATCCGCTTAGGAAAGACCAAACTGGCTGCAAAGACAGCCAAGGAGGAGACTTACGAGGAGGAGAAGCAAGCCGAATATGGCTATGTGACCGTGGTGGAGAATGTGTTCTGCCATCATCAGGAACTGCCTTTATTATTAGGTGATAACGAAATCGGCCGCTACAACCGCGGTACCGAGATTTCTACTCCAGTGCAGTCATCCGATCCAAGTTTCGACCGTCACCACTGCATCATCAATGTCAAGTTGAACAAGCACGGGGAACCTGTGTATACGGTTCGCGACTGCGACAGCATCGTGGGTACTTTTGTCATGGATGACATCCTCGGGAAAAAGGAACAGCGAAGATTGGATGATGGCGACATCATCACTTGTGGAGCTACTACTATGATTATCCATACAAAAAAGGAAGAAGAATAAATCTTCTTCCTTTTTTTTGTCTTACAATCTGTAGCGTATCAGTTCATAGCATATCTGCTGATATTCCTGCTCGCTGCCGGCAAACTCTTTCTGCACATCCAGCACCTGGTTTACTTCAGTCAGGTAATCCATAATGGTCATCTCTCCCAAATCCAGGGCTTTTCCCAATAAGGTTACCTGATTCTGTATCAGATCCTGGTCGAATCCCTTCAGGACCTTAGCCAACTGCTCTTTCTTGTTGTAGAGTGCCAAGACTTCCGACTGCAACTGCAGTTGCTGGTCTTGCAACTCCAGGGCACGGCTGGTTTGCTCGGCACGGGCCGACTTCACCTTACCGCGGTTGGAGAACAGCGGAATAGAAATGCCTCCCACTACACCGTTCATTTTTTCTCCCAGGGCTGTGTTGCGCTGGTAACCGACATGCATCTTGGGCAGTCCCTCTGCCTGCTTTACCTTGATCAACTGGCTTCCGGCTGCCACCTCATCCGACAGACGGTGCAAACGGGCATCATGCTCCCGGTAATCATCGGTCAGTGCATTGACATCCTGAACAATAGTGGGCAGTTCCGGATAAGTGGATGCCGTAAACTGCACAGGTTTACCGCCATTCAGGGCTATCAGCTGCTGCAGCACTTCCTGATGAAGACCGTCATTGTCGCGCAATTCGGCGTTGATTTCCATCAGGCTCATCTTCACCTTGTTTACCTCCAGTACCACGGCATCGCCATCGCTCAAGGCCTGCTCCATACGCTGGGCATGCTTCTCCAGGTTGTTGGCCAACTGCTGCAACAGGGCCGACTCACGGTTCAATCCGATAATCTGCACGCACAACTGTGCAGCCTTCAGCTTAATGTCCTGAAGGGCTTCCTCTACGTCCCTGTCCAGAACCTTACCCTGAATCTGGTTGTAGCGGTTGCGCTGAACATATGCGGTTGGGAAATCAAATTCCTGAATGACAGTCAATTCGGTTTCCTTTCCGGCTTCTGTAGGGTTTCCCCACTGATGAACATACTCCACCTCAGGATCCGACAGGTTGTTCTCCGATGCCAACGTCGATTTCTGCGCCTGAACCGAGTAACCGATAGACTGCAGCATCAGGTTGTTGGCCTCTACCTGCTTCAGAATCTCAGTGATGGGATTCTGCGCCATTACGCCCAAGGGCAAAGCCCAAAGGCAAGCTATTAGGATTCGTTTCATTTCTTCTTATTAAATAACAGATAGATAATTGGAACCAGGAATCCGTTCAGGAAGGTTGCCGACAGCAGACCTCCCAGGATAACCTTGGCCATAGGACTCTGAATCTCGTTTCCGCTTAAATCGCCTCCCAATGCCAGTGGGATCATGGCCAGGGCACTGGAAAGAGCGGTCATCAGAATTGGGTTCAAGCGGTCCAATGAACCTTGAACTACACTCTCACGCAGTGACAAGCCCTGAGCGTTCAACTGGTTGTAGTGGGTAATCAGCAACATACCGTTTCGGGTAGCGATACCGAACAGCGAGATGAAACCGATGATGGCAGGGATACTCAACTCACCCGAGGTGACATACAGTGCAGCCACACCACCAATCAGCGCCAAAGGCAGGTTGATGAGGATGATGGCACTGTTCTGTGCGCTCTGGAACTCCATGAACAACAGCAGGAAGATGACCAGGATACTCAGCAGTGAAGTCAGCACCAGGATACGTGTAGCACTCTCCTCGCTCTCAAACTGACCTCCGTATTCCACATGGTAACCTTCTGGAAGTGTGACGTTTTCCTCCACCTCCTCACGGATTTCGTTCACCACGCTGCGCAGGTCGCGTCCCTCAGCATTGGCACTGATCACAATCTTACGCTTCACATTCTCACGGCTCACGCTGTTCGGTCCCATGGTACTGCGGATCTCAGCCACATAGCTCAGCGGAACCTTCTGTCCGTCAGCCGCATCTATCATCAGGTCGCCCAGTTTATCCATCGTATTACGCTGGTTTTCCTTGGCACGTACCACCAGGTTGAACACGCGGTCGGCCTCGTAAACCTGTGAGACGGTCTCACCGGCCATGGCCACAGCGATAAACTCGTTCAGTTCAGGCAGTGTAATGCCGTAGCGTGCCAGCATGTCGCGTCTCGGAACAATGCTCAGTTCCGGACGGTCCACCAGCTGCTCCACATTCAGGTCGGTCACGCCTTCCACCTCACTGATATGAGTCTTGATCTGATTAGCCAGCGAATACATTTTGCTCAAATCGGTACCGAACAGTTTGATGGCGATACTGGCCTGAGTTCCACTCATCATATGATCCATACGGTGTGTGATAGGCTGACCGATTTCGATATTGGCACCCGGAATGGTCTTCAGTTTCTGGCGGATTTCACGGGTCATCTCACGCTTGCTGCGGTCCTTCAACTCGAATGGAGCCTCAATCTCAGACACGTTCACACCCAGTGCATGCTCATCCAGTTCGGCACGTCCGGTCTTTCTGGCCACGGTATAGATTTCAGGAATGGTCATCAGAATCTCCTCGGCACGGCGTCCCACATTCTCCGATTCCTCCAGCGATGCACCCGGCAGTGTGGATACGTTGATGGTATAGGAACCCTCGTTGAATGCCGGCAGGAAACTGCGTCCCAAGTTCAGCAAGCCGATGAGTGCCAGTATAAACGCGGCACCTACACCATATATAATAGCACGTCCGTGAGCCAGTGCCCACTCCAATGCCTGTGCATAATACTTGCGCAACCATACGCTGATGAACGCCTCCTTAGGCAATTCGTCAGCCTGCTTGCCGCCCAACAGGAAGCTGCACAGTACCGGAGTCAGGGTCAGTGCCACACAGGTTGAGGCAAACAGACTCACGATAAAGGCGATGCCCAGTGGCACCAGCATGCGGCCTTCCATACCATCCAGGAAGAACAGGGGCACAAAGCTGGTTACGATAATCAGGGTGGAGTTTAGGATAGGCATACGCACCTCTTTCGAGGCATTGAACACCACATCCCTCACGCTCAGTCGCTGCTCCTCAGGAAGCAACTTATTGGCACGCAGGTGTTTCCATACATTTTCCACATCCACAATGGCATCATCCACCAGGGAACCGATGGCAATGGCAATACCACCCAGACTCATGGTGTTGATACCCACGCCAAAGCGGTTCAGGATAATCATGGCCACCAGAATGGACAGTGGCAAAGTAACCAGAGAGATAAAGGTAGTGCGCACGTTCATCAGGAACAGGAAGATAACCAGAATGACAAAGATGGTTCCTTCCACCAGCGATTCCTTCACGTTACCGATAGAGGCGTCGATAAAGCGGCTCTGACGGAACATGTCGGTCTCCAGATGCACATCGGCAGGCAGATTCTTCTGAATATCAGCCAGGGTGGCATCCAGTTTGTCAGTCAGTTCCAGGGTGCCCACATGAGGCTGCTTGTTGATGGTCAGCAGCACGGCCGACTTTCCCTTCACGGAAGCCGTACCCAACCGGGGTTCCTGGGAACCGATCTGCACGTCGGTCACCTGATCCAGGGTGATAGGCATATCATCCTGCATCTTTACCACGGCCTTCTTCAAGTCCTCCAAACGGGTGGTAGAGATGCTTCCGCGAACGATATATTCATTGCCATACTGATACATCACACCGCCGTTCGAGTTCTGGTTCATACCCTTGGTAGCCGCCAGCACATCATCCACGGTCACTCCGTAATGCTTCATCTTAGGCAGATCCAGCAGCACCTGGTATTCCTTGATGTCACCACCAATCACACTTACCTGTGCCACACCGCCCACACTCAGCAGTCGCGGACGGATGGTCCAATCGGCAATGGTGCGCAGTTCCTGCATGCTGGTGCTGTCGGCTGTCAGGCCCACCATCAGCATCTCGCCCAAAAGTGACGACTGAGGAGCCATAACCGGCTGATCCACATTATCTGGCAACTGCTCACCGATGGTGGCCAGTTTCTCTGAAACAATCTGACGTGCGCGATAGGTATCAGCGCTCCAGTCAAATTCCACCCACACTACCGAGAAGCCGCTGGTTGAGGTACTGCGCACACGTCTCACATTGGCAGCACCGTTCACGGCTGTCTCAATGGGGAAGGTCACCAGTTTCTCCACCTCCTCGGCGGCCATACCGTTAGCCTCGGTCATCACTACTACGGTTGGTGCGTTCAGGTCGGGGAACACATCCACCTCGGTCTGAAGGGTGATGTAAAATCCCGCCACAAACAGCAGCATGGCAGCCGCAGTGACCAGCAATCGGTTATGCAGGGAAAAATAAATAATCTTATTCAGCATAGTCTCAACGGATTAATGGTTGTGACTATGTGCAGGGATGGCACTGCCGGCACCGGCCAGTTTCACCTGATAAGCGCCTTCCACTACCACCTGATCGCCGGCCTTCAAGCCCGACAGCACCTCGATGTTCACGCCATCGTGGGCACCGGTCTTCACCTCCTGCTTGCGGTAGCAGTCCTCATCCAACTGGATGAAAACGAAGTTCAGGCCCTGTTCCTCGATGACGGCCTTCTTAGGTACAATCAGGGTGTTAGGCTTGGCTGAAGTCAGCAGGTAAACCTCCACGAAAGAGCCTGGAAAGGTCTTGCCCTGACTGTCAAAGCTCAGGGTAACAGGCAGATAATAGGAATTAGAAGATGATTGGCCGCGGCTCACCACCTTGCCGTCCATCTCGCTCAGTTTCAGTACCTGACCGCTAGGCAACTTGATATTGGCACTTTGAATCAGGCCCAGGGAACTGTAGTATTTCTCAGGCACATCGGCACGCACATACAGGCGCTGGTTGGCCGAAATAACTGCCAGTGGCTGACCCACTTCCACATAATCGCCGTTCTTTACCAGGCACTGCTGCACATAACCGCCGATTGGGCTGGTCACGTTCTGGGTTCCTCCCTTATAGTTCTTGCCAACCGAGGTCATCGCCAGCTTGGCAGTCTCGTAACGCTCCTTGATTTCGGTAAAGCGGTTCTTGCTGATCAGCTGGTTCTCCAGCAGTTTCTGTGCACGCTGGTACTCCTGCTCGGCAGCCTCGTAGGTAATCTTTGCCAGTTCATAAGGATCGGAATTGGTCACCGCCTGGGTGCTGATGCTCATCAGCGCAGAGCCCGCTCCTACCGAAGCACCCTCGGTAAGTACCTGATTCAGTTTCACAGTACCTGCAGCGCTGGCCACTACGGTAGCCTGACTGCCCTGGGCATTGTCTATGCGTCCGCTTACTTCGATAACCTCCGAGAAATCGGTTGCCTTCAGTTTCAGGCTCTTGATACCGGCAGCCTTAGCCTTCTCAGGGCTGATGCTGATCTCATCGGTATTACCGCCATGGGCGTGAGCCTCGTGCTCGTGCTCATGACCTTCGTGTTCATGATCATGTCCTTCATGCTCATGCTCGTGCTCATCCTCATCTTCGTCCTCGTGATGATGATGACCATGCTCATGCTCCTCTTCTTCTTCCTCATCGTGATGATGATGGTGTGCGGAACCACCGCATGCACCGAACGATAGGGCCGCTCCCATCAGAGCCACCCACATCCATTTATTTCTTTTCATACTGTTTTTTAATGGTTTAATTAATAATACGTTATCCTTTCCCTTTATTGATCACAACAAAGGGAAACGCCATATTAAACCATTGGAGGAGCCCGGCCTTCCAACCGTTCCAGATAGGGCAAGGGCCCGAGGGGAACTGTTGAAAAACAGATAGCACGGCCCGGTTCTCCCTCCAGCAGAGGAAGCAGGCCATTCGTAATATCCCAAACTGTAAAGAGTTGCAGATTAGGGACATCTATAGATTGAAGTTCAGATAAATCCTGTAGGAAATGATGATGCTGGCTAACCGCCTTGAAATGAGTAATGCAGTCGTGCTCCTCGCATTCGGGAGTGGCATCGTGATCCTCATCAAAATCATCGGCAAGGCAGATTTCGTGATGGTGATGGTGATGAGGTATCACCGCCACGATGGTCACCTGAATACATGTCAGCATCAGGATCAGGGAAATCAGTTGGCACTTGCTGAAAATTTTCATGCTGCAAAATTAAAAAAAATCCTCCAATAAAAAGCAACACTAATTCCTTATTTTTCGACAAATTGCAACCACGTTGTCAAATATTTCAGTATCTTTGTAAACAAATCATCTAATTCAAGAAACACAACTATGAAAAGAACCGCATTTTTTCTGGCAGCCATGGCCATGAGCGCCTATGCAGCTGCGCAGGAGGTATACAGTTTCGGCCGTCAGGCTACTGTCTCTCCTGAGATTTCCGAGACTACAGTCACCTTCCGTCTTCAGGCTCCTAAGGCCCGTCAGGTCAGTGTTTCCCCATCCTGGTTGGGTTACGGCCAGAAGTTGGCCATGACCGAAGGCGAGAACGGCATCTGGAGCGTTACCGTACCGAAACCGGCTTCCGAGCTTTATACCTATACCTTTAATGTGGATGGCGTCCAGACCCTGGACCCTGCCAACATCGATGTGCAGCGCGACGGTCCCCGCTACATCAACGGCCTGCTGATTCCGGGCGATTATGCCGATTTATACAAGGAGGCAGAGCATCGCGGTAATATTCATCAGGACTGGTACTGGTCGCCTACCGACGGCATGAACCGCCGCATGTATGTGTATACCCCATACGGTTATGAGAAGGGAAAGAACTACCCTGTGCTGTATCTGCTGCACGGTGGCGGTGGAGATGAGGATGCCTGGTGCACCCTGGGACGTACCCGCCAAATTCTGGACAACCTGATCGAGCAGGGCAAGGCCAAGCCTATGCTGGTGGTGATGCCTAACGGTAATCCTGGCCAGTATGCTGCTAATACACTGCAGATTCCTACCAAGAAGATTGAGCGTACCTTTACCAACAACTTCAACAACTATCAGTCGCTGGCTGCCGATATTCTGCCTTACATCGAGAAGACCTATAAGGTAAGCAAGAAGCGCACCGACCGTGCCGTAGCCGGTTTGTCCATGGGTGGCGGCCAGTCGTTCTTCGTGGCATTCAGCAACACCGATAAGTTTGCCAATGTGGGTATCTTCAGTACCGGTCTGTTTGGCGGCAATGTAGGCAACGGCCCTTTCAATGGCGAGAAGGAAATGCCGGGCTTGTTCGAGAACCCACAGAAATACAACAAGTTCGATGTGCTGTACATCAGTTGCGGCGAGCAGGACGACCGTATCAAGGGTACCAACGTGGTCATTGACAACTTCAAGAAAGCCGGTTACAATGTCATTTGGGAGACCTACCCAGGTGCTCACGAGTGGAAGGTTTGGCGCAGAAACCTCACCTCATTTGTTCAGAAAATCTTCAAGTAACGGAGAAAATAATACGTGTCACGCGTCACGCTGTCACGAAAAAGAGCGCCACACTTGTGACGCTCTTTCTTCTTTATCAGGGGTTATCTGTTTAATCCGTTGGTATTGATGCGGGCTGCTATAGCTTGCGAGAAGTCGGTCTTTTCGGCTTTTCCCTTCAGGGTAATGGTACCGGCACCGTCGTTTATCACCTTGAGTTTCTTACAGTTCACCTTGGCATCCATCTTCACGGCGCCGCTGCTCTCCAAGCGAATCTTATCGGCCGTAAAGTCCAAATCCGCAATGGCAGCTCCCGATGCCTCCCATTCCACATCATTCTTGACCACAAAGGTTCCCGTGACCTTGACCGCACCGCTGGCGTCCATGTTCAGGGACTTGCAGTCGACGGTGCCGAACTTCAGGTTGCTGGCACCTGACACATCTAAGAACAGTCCGTTATCCACCGACAGGTTGTCGCAAGTCAACCCGCAGGCACCCGACATATCCACCTTCTCCAGTACCGGAGCCGAAACGAACACATTGATAAAGGCATCATCGTAATCCTTCAGGCTGGCCTTCTTCTTGCTGGTCAACTTCAGTTTCTTGCTGCTCTTATCCACCTTCAGCATGTCCAGCACCTCCGGATAGTTGCTGCTCACCTTTACCGAATAGCCTTCGCTCTGGGTGAAGATGATATGGCAGAAGCCCTCCGCCTCAATGGCACTGAAGTTATTGAAATTGTAGAACTTATTAAACTCACCCTCCTCCACGGTGCGGGTGATGGTCTTATCCATGATACTGTCGGCCATGCTCATGGCCTTGTCGGTCACTCCCACGCAACTGGTACAGCCGATGACTGCCAGCGCTACAACTAAAGTCTTGAGTTTCATTTTCATCGTATTATTTATCCGTTGTATGCAAATATAGTGCAAATATAGTGCTTTTGTTTGAATCTAAATTGTAAATAATAGACATGTTCACCTTTTTAATGATTTTTATTCCCTGTTCGGCTATGCGTAAAGAAAATAAATGTATCTTTGTCAATAAATTAAAAAACTAAACCGATGAGAAAACATTTTATCTTAACTTTAGGACTGACTGCATGCCTGGGCCTGAGCTCATGCTTTATTTTCGAGACCAAGGAAGACCAGGTGATTGAGCACATGCAGGAGCTGTGCGAGCGTATGGAACAGAAGGGTGCCAATTCCGAGGAATGGGAGGCCATGGCCCGTGAATACGAGGAACTGGCCAAGGAATCTGAAGGTTGCGAGTTCACTCCCGAGCAGAAGGAGCAGTTCAACAAGCTGAACGGCCAGTTTACCGCACAGGCTGTTAAGCAGGCTACCGGAAAGGCCACCAAGTCCATCGGCAAGTTCCTGAAGAACAGCAGCAACTTCCTTAAGGGCTTTAACAATACTCTGAAAAAGAAGAAGGCTGAAGAAGAGGATAAGAAATAACGATAAAACCTTAAAATTTAATAAGATGAAAATCCTGAAATTAGCATTCGTTTTGCTGTGCCTGTGCCTGACCGCACCTTCATGGGCACAGAACGGCGCCCGGGGACAGTTGACCGCCGGTGCTGCCAAGGTGGATTTCACACCTGCCGAGAGTGAGCTGCCCGAAGGTTCCTACGGCATTCTGAATCATGTCTATAGCCGCGCCATCGTTGTGGGCAACGGCTCTACCCGCTGTGCACTGATCAGCATTGATGCCGGTGGTGTGCACGAGGGACTGTACCAGGAGGCCAAGAAGAAGATTATGGCACTGGGTATTCCAGAGGCCAATATCATCATCACTGCCACTCATACCCATGCCGGTGCCCGTGTGGATAACGGCAAACTGAGCGACAAGATTGCCGAATCGGTTCGTTTGGCTATCGAGAAGATGCAGCCAGCACAGGTGTGCTACGGCGAGGGCGTATCGTACCTGAACGTACGCCGCGACCTGTTCGATGCCGAGCGTGGCAGTTGGTGGGAAGGACCTAACTACGGTGCCGAATCCGATAAGACCGTGGGTGTCATCTATTTCAAGACACTGAATGACAAACCTATCGGTGTATACTACAACTACGCCATGCATGCTGTCATCACCGGCAACTTGGACATGGTCAGTGCTGATGTTCCGGGCGAGACTTCCACCTATATCGAGGAGTCTGTAGGCGATGACATCGTGGCCTTGTGGTCGGAAGGAGCTGCCGGCGACCAGAATCCTATTTTCTTCCAGCAGACCTTCGACTTGCGCGATATCCGCATTGCCGATTATGCCAAGAAGGGTATCGACATCAGCAACAAGATGCCTCCTGGAGGTCAGGGCATGGACCGCAGCAACCCAAAGGTTCGCCAGCTGATGGATGAGCAGAAGCGCATGATGATGTCATTTGCCCAGATCCTAGGCGAGGAAGTCAAGCACACCATGCGTGAGATGCGCCGCTTCGAGACCAACGTGACCCTGAACGGAGCCCAGAAGACCATCACCGTTCCCGGCCGCAAGCTGGTCAACAACGAGGGCCGTGCCGGTTACACCGGTGTTTATGAGGATGCCGATCCTGTAGAACTGCGCCTGGGTCTGATCATGATTGACGATATTCCAATCGGAACCATCAATGCCGAGATATATAATAAGATAGGTGTCCGTTTCAAGAAGGCATCGCCTTACCGCCGCACCATGATAGCCACCATCACCAACGGCTTTGCTGCTGCCGGCTACATTCCTGACGACGAGTCGTACGGTGCCCAGAGCTTCGAGGTCATCACCTCTCGCGTCAAGCAGGGCTATGCCGAAACCGCCATCGTCAACGGTCTGCTCGACCTGATTCATGATGTTACGCATTAATTATTAACGATATACAGATATGAAAGAGATTTACGACTTCATCAAGAGTTGCCCTTGTTACTTCATCGCAACCATGGATGGCGACCAGCCACGAGTACGCCCATTCGGCACCATTCTGATTTTCGAGGACAAGCTGTACATCCAGTCAGGCCACGTCAAGGAGTTTGCCAAGCAGTTGGCTGCCAACCCTAAGATGGAGCTGAGTGCCTTTGACGGTAAGGGCAACTGGATCCGCCTTTCTGCCACCATGGTCGAGGACACCCGCGTAGAAGCCAAGAAAGCCATGCTGGACGACTACCCTTCCCTGCGTGCCATGTACGATGAGAACGATGACAACACCGCCGTTTGGTACATGACTAATGCCAAGGGCACCATCAGCTCATTCTCTGCAGCACCTAAGGAGTTCTGCTTCTAATTGAGACACATTAAAGCAATAAAAAATAGCGCCACCCCAAAGGATGGCGCTATTTTTTTAGATTCTCTTTTTCTGGCTTTCTCCAGCACCGGTGCCACGATACTTCTTCTGTGCCTCGTTGAAGCGCCAAGTAATGTCAAGGGTGAAAGTGCGCATAGCCTTGTTATGCCCCTCTATCTGACGGATGCCATAAATGATGTTAGCTGACTTCTGGATATTGAACGGATCGAAGCAGCGGAAGTCGAAGGTGAATTTTCCGAGCGAGCGGGTGGTAACATCCTTCTGTATGCCGAGAGTGGTGTTCCAAGTGTTCTCTATCATACGGTAAGTCATATAGTCGCCTTTAGAAATGAGATTCACGTTAGCATTGATGCGCCAGTCGTGAGGCAGCACGAAATCGTTGTTCCATCCTACCCATACATACGGATGATTGAGCGTTTTCATTGTGCCATCCAGAGTGAGCGACTTATAGTTTTGAAGCACAACCATTGCCCGCCACATCGGGTGCCATATACCGATCTGAGGACTACCTGACAGACCGAACATCAATCGGTTGTACGGATCGGTGCTGTTCTCCGGCCGGGTAAGGCTCACCATCGGATCTGTGCTGCCTGGATAGGGTTTTGTCTGCAACACAATGTCGTTCTTTATGCGCTGGTATGAGACCAAAGCATTCATCCATTTGTAGGCAGCATTCAGCACGAGATTATCTGTATAGACAGGCATTAGGTAAGGATTTCCGCTCTGGTAGCTATACTTGTTGATATAGATAATGGAACTTGACAGATTGTCGTAGTTCGGGCGGTCGATGTCCTTGCGATAAGAGAGCGAAAGCTGCACATTGCTATTTGTGCGATAGCTCAGCGTCAATGTTGGAAACCAGTCGCCGTATGATTGCGAAACCTCGTCGTCAAGCTTGTCGAAATTGTAGTAGTCATTGGAGAGATATTCGTAGCGAAGACCTGCCTGTGCAAAAAGTCTGCCGAAGCTTTTGCCGTATTCAATGAAAGCGCTTGTTGACGACTCCTTGATATCCGTGTCGCTACTGGTCACTGCCCCTTCGTTCTGGCTGCCAAGGTTGTACCGGCTGTTGCGACTTGTATGCGAATACTCCGTTCCTACAGAAAGGTTACCTTTCCAGACAGGATAAGAGAGAATGAGCTTTGTTGCCCAGAAGTCATTACTGTTTGGAGTGGAGTAAGAGACTGTGTTCACGGTTTGAGGCCTTCCGTCATGGTATGTGGTTTTCTCAACAGTTGACAGGAATTCGTTTCCGTTCCTGAAAAGCCCGTCCATATTCCAATCAATAGACAGATTGCCTACCTTTCCGTTGTAATAGGCGTTGAAGATGTGCTTACGGCTGTTGCCGTCACCGTCAAGGTCGCTTAGCATGTCCTCTATGGAATTGCCGTTTATTAAGTTTTTCATCAGAAACCAACCACTGCGCTTGTCATGGGTGTTGCGGTCCCATTTGTAGTAAGCACCGAACGAATGGTTCTCATTTACCATATAATTCAGTTGAATCTGTGGTGAATATCCCGTCAAACGATACTTTGTATCCTGCGTACTGCTGCCAAGGTAATGGTCGCCAGCGATGTCGTAGATAATATCGTTCGACTGGTTGCCACGGTTATGTCCGTAAATGCCGGCCCAGAAGGAAGCCGTGATGTCCAGGCCGCCAGTGCGATAGTTTACATCGAGATTGTTGGTTCCAGTCCATCCGTATTGGTATATTCCACCAGCATTCTCCACGAAAGAGAAGCCTTCGCCCTGACGCTTCTTAGTCGTAATGCGCACCACCGCCTTTGTGGAAGCCGCATAGCGGGCACCCGGGTTCTGCACCACGTCAACATGCTGAATGTCCTCCGAACGCAGACGGTCAAGCTCGTTCACGTCCTGAACCTTACGACCGTTTATGTAGATCTCTGCTGCTCCTCTGCCGAACACCTCCACGCCGCTGCCTTTTTCCGCCTTGAGCGAGGGAATCTTTGCCAGCGCATCCGTTGCCGAACCCGCCTTTTCCAGTATGGAACCGCTAATCAATGTTCTCATTGCGTCACCCTTGACGCGAGTCTTTGGAAGGTTACCCTTCACCACTATCTCGCCCAGTTCAAAGCTTTTCCAGTATGCAGTATCATTCATTACCTGAAGGAGTGAATCCTGTTGTGTCGTCAGCACCTCCTGTGCCGAGAGTGTCTGTGCTGCCATCATTACAAGCACGAAAGTCATCATTCTTTTCATCATAATCTTTTTCCTTTTATTATTCGGTGCGAAGTTATGATGATGTTGTTCCCCTGGCTTGTAAAAAAAGGACATCAACACCAAAATCGGCATTAATGTCCATTTTTTACAATTTTCCCATTGACAATATATTTTTATCCTTGTATTAATAATGTATATAAACCTGCTCCGAGCACGCTTGGGATGAGGCCTATAAGCATGCCGTAGAGAGCACGGATGAAGTGGTAAGTCTTCTGGTGGTATGCTTTGTCCATGTGTTCTGTACCGGGGAGACGCACAGCCTTGATGTTGGCAAAGAACACCCAATCTAGGATGAAGCAGTCGTACCAGTTTATTATTGTCCAAAGGCCATAGATGATGACAAATGCCTCAAGGAAAGATTGCGCTCCAATCCACCAGACGATGCCAACCAATAGTGCGAGGGCAATGATAAGTCCCAGGGCTTTCTTCATGAGCACGGTCTTTGAGAAGAAAGATGATGGGATGCGTTCGTGTGTCTTGAAGTACTCATCCTGTATGTTTTGCGGAAAGTCGTGTATCCACCACACCGGGTTCTTGATAAGCGGTATCAGGATCATTGCCGTAAATGCAATCGTAAGCAGGAGAGTTGTTATGATGAATCTTGAAATGATCATATTGTCACCCGTTGGCGGAATTAAATTTATAAATAATTAGTGTTTAAAAAATTGCACATATTATTGATTTTTAACATCTTAGTAGTGACCAAACCATTAAGATCAAATCATCGTATGCGCAACTTGACTGCAATATACGCTAAATTTCTTGAGATATGCAAGGATGACGGGTTTCTCATCGACATAGATGCACCAATCACCAAACATCTTACGAGTGCGGACTACACCCACGCCCTCTACCTGTTGACAGACAAAGTCAATATATTCCTGTGTGCAAGCCATGGTTCTATTCGTTTGGATTCTTTGTACAATCATCCACCAACTGCCCATCCTGCAGTTTCTTCTCCTTAGGAGGGAAAGTTGCCTCGTATGCCTCAAAGGCTTCTTTGTTCTCGAAGGCAGCATAGTAGCCTTTCGGAGTGTGGTATGTTCCTTCTACGCCGTTGAGATAACCAGGGATAAGTTCTTGTGCGAGGAAATACGGCACCTCATTTTCCTTTGGCTCAGCATGATAGTGGATGCCGAGGGTACTTGCTATGACAAAGCCTGCATGCTTGTAGAAGTCGATGTTGCCCTCCATGCAGATGACGCCAATGCCCATCTCCTTGGCTTTCTCCAAAACATATTGCAGGAGTTTGAGTCCATAACCTTTTCTTTTGTAATCAGGATGAATACTGATAGGGCCAAAGGTCCACGCAGGCAGGATTGTACCGTCTTCTTTTACTATTTTTGCTTTTGAGAACATCACATGACCGATAATCTTCTTTCCGGTTGGTGAGCTAAGATTGTCCTGAGTCTGTCGAAAGGAATTCTCTTCCATCAAGAAATCCAGTTCCGGAATGAAGTCCGGATTGCTTCTATACTGATTGAGCACATAATGCTCCACGCATCCTGGTGCATAGACATTCCAGAATGCCTCTCGCGTAAGGTTTTCTACCTCACGATAATCTGCGGGTTGTTCTAATCGTATGTTCATTTTCGTCTTTATCGTTAATAAGTCCCATCGTCATTATGAATATTCCACAGACAAAAAGGACTGTGATACAATCATATAAATAAGGTGTACAGCGCTGCGCCCAGCAGACATGGGATGAGTCCGATGAGCATACCACCACACCGGACTCTTAATGAGAGGATACAGATGAGTTCCTTTATCGGAACGATTGCCTCAGCATAGTTCTTGTTGGAGGTTAGTTCGCGAAACTCTCCGTAGAGACGTTCTGATGCTTCCTGCAACTCTTGCAGACGTGGATTCTGTGCCTGTGCATTGATTGCAGCTCCAAGAATTAGGAATGCAGCTAATATAGACTTGAAAACGATTCTCATAATTCCAATATTTATTATCTTTTCTTTAACATAACCACTTCGGGATCAGCTCCATCCTTGCCATACTCACTGACGAGGATGAACTTCTCACAGCAGGCAATGCCGTAGCATTTCTCATCAGACTTCATTACCTGATTGCCCCAGTAGGTAGAATTATCATCAAGAAGCTTTACTTCATTGCCATTGATATTGTATGGCTGATTGATAAACGAGCCTTGCAACACGTAGAGGTTATCAATCTGAAGCCCAGGTATGCCAAGAGCGTTGACCTCCCCGATGAAGACCTTCTTCATAGGATGGTCTGCATGAGGGAGATTTGCATCATCACCCTTCCAACGTTTCAGTGTGGGATAGAACTGACGCAATACGTCCTTATACTGACTAGCTGTAAGGTTCTGCCCTGTGTTCTTGTTGTATTCCTCTACGAACATTGAGCAATATTCCACCATCTGCTCCATGGTAAAGTCGCCGGTGAATGCACCATCTTTGTAACAGTAGATGCAGTAATCCTCGTTCTTGCTACCATCGACATTAGTGCCGAGTATCTCTTCTGTGAGCGGCATTCCGCAGCTCTGACAAAATTTCTGTTCCATGTTTATTTTTTTGTTAACGTTTACTGCTTATTCATCACTGCTTTGTAATGATTAGCGGGTGCAAAGGTATTGCTTTCTGGACGAACAGATATGTAAATAATGGACATCCATTCCCCCGTTTCGAAGAAAAGAATTAATTTTGAAGCGAATTAAGAACAATAACATCCAATAGCGCCACCCGAAAAGGATGGCGCTACTTTTTAATCACGCCCTATTTTCCTGATAACGTGCATTCGTGAAGCCAATTCTCGGTTTCACCACCTCTGCTTTCCGGCCTTGCAACAGCGCATGAATCTGCTCATACCGCAGCAATTCACTTCGGGAAACTGACGGACGGTAAGTCCTGATGACCTCCCGGATAGCCTTCATGCCGATAGGTGCCAGCCTTTTGGCGCAAGCCAAAGCCACCCTGTTGACCAGGCCTGTAATATCCGAACAAACCAGTCCCTCCGTCAGTTTCGCCAGTTCCTGCCAATCCAAATCATCACTCAACGGGCGGCCATTCAGTTCATATTTCAGCAAAGCCAATCGGGCAGCCTCATCCGGCATAGGCACATACAGCACCTTATCCAAACGCCCCGAACGCAGAATGGCAGGATCAATGCCCTGCGGATTATTGGTTGTACCGATGACAAACACACCCTGCTGGCCGCAGTTGTTCATTTGCGAAAGGAACTCATTCACCTCGCTTGACATCCAGGGTGCTTCGCTCAGATACTTTCTGTCAGGCACCAGTGCATCCATCTCATCCAGACACAAGATACAGGGAGCATTCTCACGGGCCTTATCAAACAGTTTACCAATCAGCAGATTTGTTCCGTGGGAATATTTGTCGCTCACATCGCTGGACTTGATGACAGCAAAATTCAGGTGCATAGTTTCGGCAAATTTCTCGGCGATGTATGTCTTACCGCATCCCGGAGGGCCATAGAGCAACACGCCGTTCGAAGGCTTAATACGGTATTGCTCAGCCACATCTCTGTTTTCGAACGAGAACATTGAATCCTTCAGTTCCTCTTTCAGCACATCCATGCCCGCCACATCATTAAATCGGTTCTTGCTACCGATATACTTCCGGAACACCAGAGACAACATCGGTTTTCCCTGATCCGCCTCCTTATCACTGACATCCGTGATAAGATAATCGGAAGAATCAAAGGTGAATTCCTTAGCGCAAGAAGTGCCCCAGAAGAAATCCCAAGAATAAAAGAACAGCCAGTTCCAGCCATAGGCTTCCACCTCTCTCACCGTAAAATCCGAAAACGTGCTTGATATCAGTTTCAGTGTACTTTCATGCTCCTCATCATCCTCCGTAATGGGCTCGTCTGCAGGCATGACAAACAATCCCGTCACAATCCCCGTAATTCTGTCTACCACATTATACAGCACTCCAAATCGGGTGGCACCCACACAATCCATCAACTCAACACCGTCAATCTCATCACCTATCTTAAAGTACTCTCTACAATCCATTCCAATAAGGCATTTGTTCATAATAAAAAATCAGACCATCTCCGGAAAGTCCCCTAACGGGACAAGCAACCTCATGCAATGGTAAACTAATTCCCGGGTATCTCTACTCACCATACAGAATGGCAACACGAGAAACAAGGCCAGTCCGCCAATTAGAATCTCAAACCCAATGCTCAGCTTCTTCATTTTCAAAACAGTTTTTTAATATAAATATACTTGGGATAATGCCCTAATACGGTCAGCGTTACCGGACATATCCAAATGTTTCGGGTGAAACCTTCCAGGCCGTGAACCCGGTAATCCGCCCCACCAAACAAAGCAGAGCAAATCATCTCACACTCGAAGAACCCTTCATGCTGCTCGCGCTTCTTTCGGGGCAATACCCTAACCGACACCCGGTTGCCATCATCCTCCTCGCATAGAAAGTTCAGCAGTTTATCGCTGCCCCCAACCATCGCCAGATTGTAGCGGTCACCCGGCCACGGCATATCGATGTACCAGGTATTATCCTTCGGAACAAACACGAAGGACAAGTCATACACACTTTTCTTAAAGGACAAGATGCCTTTTGCAAAACGCATAGCGAGTTTTGCATAAGTAAGAACTTTACTCATTAAAAAACAAAATTTAGGTGAAACACATGCATTCCAGGATTGAAATGCGGTTGCAAAGATACAGCAAATATCTCAAACACACAAATTAACTGTATTTCAGCAAAATAGCATTGGCACGCCATTTGTTGTCTTCTACACCTTCAACTTGAAAAAGATGGTTCCCGGATGTGAACCTTTAAATCTCATTCATAAAGAAAGCATCCAGCACCTCATCAAACACATCGTTAGGACTGATGCTGTCGAACAGTTTCATGCAGGTCTTGAGTTTCAGCACATCAATGGAACTGCCCATGATATCATGGATATCCTTCTTGCGGTGCTGCAGCAAAACCCGGGAAATCTCCCGCAGTCGCGCACCCAGAACCGGATGATTCAGATAAGCAATAGCCTCATCCCTACCATCCAATCCATAGAACTTCGAGTTGTAACTGTGTCCCAAACCCTTCAGCTGCGGGAAGATGTACCAGATCCAGTGGCTCTCTTTGGCACCATCCTGCATCTCCATCAGAGCTGTGTCATAATCCAGTTCCTGTGCCAACAGGAATCGGTTCAAGTTATATTCGTGTTTTTCCATATCTGATGTCTTATCGTTTTCAGTATCTTGCTTGTCGATTGGTGCTGCCACCCCAGCCTCGGGAGTCTTCAGTTCATTCACCAGTTTCTCCCAATCCGCATTCCTGTTGCGCTTCAGATAGCTCACCACCTTAGTGAGACCTTCCTTATTGCCATGATGAACACTGGCCAAAAGCAACCTGATGGCCACCTCGTATGCCGACGAAACGGATACCATTTTATCGCCCCAAGGCTTATAATCACCCCATTTCAGCGTATTGGCATTATCCATCAAGGCCTTGGCATCCACAAGAAGTTGCTCATAGTACTTCTTTTCATCTTCCGATAGCGGCTGATCGTCATACAGATGCTGTTTCACCACAGGAATCAGCTCTTTCGGTTCCATCGTCAGCGCATCGTATTTCAACGTCAACGCTTTCAACCGGAATGCATCCAGCTCATAACCTACTAGCTGCGCCTCCAGCTTGTTCACCGCATACTCCAGATCCTTGCGACGGGTATCCGTGGCCAAAGCCTTAAGCACCACCAGTCCTCTAGGGTTCTGCCCATTGGTACTGGCTGCCAGCATCTTCACGGCATCATCCAAAAAACCGCGATCCAGGAGATTCATCCCGTGCAGGAACAACAGATAGGTATGCACGTCGCGGTCACTGAACGGCTTCACCCTGAAGTTAGCCACTGCGTCCATTACTACCTGCTGCATTGTTGCTGCCAAAATCTGTAATTCGTTCATCATAAATTATAAGGTTTTAGAAGTTCTTTCGGGACTGCCCCCATATATAGGTAGTAAAACGTGCATTTTTAACATTTAAGACTGCAAAATTAACAATTACAACTGAATTTTAAAAGATTTTTAACTATTAATTTCTATTGGAACTTAATCATCACTTTCATATCTCAATATCCGGAACCGGCCTATTATCAGTCGTAAGTATATATAAATAAACAAGATAAACACATTGGCATACTTTTTGTAATCCTCGTCTTTATGTTGCTGAACTCATGCGAGCTGCCCGCCACATCACCGATAATGCTTCCTATCATAGTTTACAACCGAAAATTTCAGGTTAATGGTTCTATTTGCAAAGATAATAACAAAGCAAAGGAAAACGAATATTTACATACAATATTTAGGGACTATTCCTCAGAAATCAGCCTCTGCAGATTCTCCAGCAGGTTGCCCCACATTCTGCCCAGCGACTTCTGCTCCTTAGGCATCGGAGCATCCTCGGTGTCCTCATCCTCCTCATCCGGAGCATCCTCATCCTCCAGCTCATCCGCCTCCTCAGGCTCCGGTTCCGGAACCGCAGGCTTCTCAGGAGCAGAAGGCTTGGCCGGTTTCTGCTCACCATAATACACATCCATCATGGCCGAGATGGCATTCTCGCTCTCCACATGAGCCGGACTCTGCAGCGGAAGATCATCAAATCCCGTAGCGATGATGTTCACCTTCACCTCCTCGCCCAGCGACTCATCCTCGTACAGTCCCCACAGCACCTCGACCTCCTTCTGCAACTCGTCCATGAACTCCGTCACCTCGTTCAACTCGCTGGTCATCAGCGGATGATCGTTCGACTGATAGATGATATACAGCAACTTCTTGGCCTTCTTGATATCCACATTATTAATAAGCGGCGAGTTCAGCGCATTCAGCATTGCCTTCTCCACACGCTTCTCACCCGTGGCACGACCCTCCGACATGATGGCCGAACCACCGTCACGCATCACCGTGCACACATCGCGGAAATCACGGTTGATGATACCCTTCTTGGTGATAATCTCCGCTATACTCTTCGTGGCCACCATCAGAATCTCATCCGTCTTCTCAAACGCATTCACCAGCGACAGATCCTCGTAAATCTCACGCAGGCGCTCGTTGTTGATTACCAGCAGCGCATCCACATTCTGCTTCATCTCCATCACGCCGTTCAGCGCCTTCTGTATCTGGCGCTTCTGCTCAAAGCGGAACGGAATGGTCACCACGCCGATGGTCAGGATACCCCTCTCACGCGCCGTCTTGGCTATCACAGGGCCCGCACCCGTACCGGTACCGCCGCCCAAGCCCGCCGTAACGAACACCATCTGCGTCCGGTCATCAAACAGCGCCTCAATGCTGTCCATGCTGTCCAGCGCATACTGGCGGCCCTTCTCAGGGTCACCCCCGGCACCCAAGCCCGGTCCCAACTGCACCTTCACCGGAGCCTCGGTCAGGTTCAGCGCCTGGCTATCGGTGTTACAGATAGCAAACGACACGTTATGCACCCGGTTCTGGTACATCTTGCTCACGGCATTACCGCCACCGCCGCCCAAGCCAATCACCTTGATGATATCTTCCGACTGATCCACAATAGGATAGTCAAAATTCACGATTTCGAAATCTATAGTTTCTTCCAGTTTCTTCATGTTACACGCTATTTATCCGATACAAAGATACGGCAAAAAAAGAGGATGCAAAAGCCCGTTCTGCACCACTGTATAAAACACCCCGTTTACTGTACGAATCCCCGATTAGCCGTTTGAACCGTTCGGTTTCACGCCCTGCTCCAGCAACAGTTTCAACTGCCTCAGCGCATCCTTCGACGCCTGCAGCACCACCTTATGCCCCAGCGACGACCTCAGCGCCACCGCCTGTTTGGGCAGGCTGATGCGGAACAGATAACGCCTGTTGATGATGGCCCCGCGCCCTATGCGGATAAACTCATTGGCACATTCACCCAGCTGCTCATCCACCAGCTGCTCCAACTGCCCCAGCTGAAAGCCCACCACGCACTCCTCCCCATCGTTCAGCACGATGGTAGAGTAATTACCGTCAGCCTGGATGCACATCACTTCCTGTGCCTGCACCCTCAGCAGTTCGGTGGTATTGCTTATAATCAGTTGAGCAGACAATTTTAAATCAAGCTAAAATCCTGTTTTTATGAATTCTCCCAGCCTCATTCTTTTGAATTGGCATCAGCTATTGCTGGTTTCAATTTTTCATGAAGATCATTCAAATTGACCATAGATGATTCAATCTTCTCTCCATCTATTACAAATAAAATGATGCGATTATATTTTAATAGTAAGTCCACTTCTGAGCCGCTAAATGTAGCTTTCCAGGCCTTACTATTTTCGTCATAGGAAACTGCATCACAAGCCAGCGGCTTCAAGTTCTCCACGTCATCGCTGTTACTCACAAAAGCATTAAATTGCGGTTTATTATTGGGATCGCTACAAAAGTCAGGAAGAATAATACTCATCTGTTTCCTGCTCACATCAGTCTTGTCAATGAATATGAAAATATCAAAATAGGCCCCATATTCAGCCTCATGATATTCAGGGAAGAACACGTTCACCAAATAACAAGAAAGTGTATTATCAGAATCATCCACATCGAATCCGAACTGCAAGTCATCGCTACGATCAATTATGCTTTGCAATCTTTCTGCCTTTACATTCTTTCCTTTATCCATCAATAAGGAAATAAGTTGCAGTCCCACAGATTTAGAAAGCACAACCGTTGTGTAATCATCTGCAACCTTAGCACGGATAGTCATTGAGTCTATCACCATCTCTATCTTGTCCAGCATATCGTCACTAAGATCAGTAACTGCATCATCCATTGCCACTTCCTTGATCTCTGAAAATAATTCTGCCACATTTTTGGGCTCCTGTGGTTTCAGGCCTTCACAAGAAACACCAACGGTAAAGCAAGCGATAAGTATTAGTATTAATCCAAGTTGTTTCATGATATTGTTTATATTAGTAGTAAATCCATTCTGTCTTTGGTAAGTTTAATCAGTTCATTAGTCATGTGGGGTTTATAGATTTTAGATTGGGGCTGCAAAGATAATATTCTGCCGCGAATCCGGAAAGGAAAAAGGAAAAACAAGGCTTGTATTTTTAGGTGTCACGCGTCACGTTGTCACGGCCTGCTTTACCTGTCTTATTCTCCTCTTTCACTCGTTCCCTACTAGCACTAATAATAATACCCAGCACCACACAACTGCTGATAATTGACCAGCCTCCACGGCTAAGGAACGGCAACGGCTGTCCGGTAACCGGCATAATTCCCACCGCCACAAACATGTTGATCAGTGCCTGAATGAACAGCATCGTGACCAGTCCCATCACCATCAGCGAGGTGAACAGATACGGCGACTTTCGGGATATTCGGTACGATCGTACCAACACTATCACATACAGCAACACCACCAGCGAGGCACCGAACATGCCACTCTCCTCGATGATGATGGCATAGATGAAATCCGAATACGCCTGCGGCAAGTACTCCCGGAACGAGGAATTACCGATGCCTATACCCGTAAATCCACCATGCTGAATGGCCGCATTGGCATAGATGCGCTGGGCATCCTTACCATATACATCCCACTCCTTCTCCTCATCACTGCCAAAGTTATTCACACGACTCATCATCGTAGGAACACGATGAATGCCAGGCTGTTCACTCATCCAGTTCATCACACTTGGAGGCGTTATCTTAGCCAACACGACAAACGATATAGCCGCAATGCCTATCACACCAGCCACCATTCCCACCTGTCTTTTTGGCACTCTGCCCACAATCATCATCAGAATCACCGTGATGATCAGTATCATGGCAGTGGATAGGTTCTCCGGTCCTATCAGGCAACAGGATACAGCCAAAACACTTAATATATAACGAAATGCTGCCGGATGAGCACTCTTCTCCTCCTGGGTTCGGGAAAGAATCAGAGCTATGGAAATGACCGTACAGATCTTGCACAGCTCAGTAGCCAGCAGCCAGCGCATGGCACCGTTCACAAACGAAGTGAGAAGCAACACACCCACCAGCAAAAGCCAGGAAACCGGAAGAACCAGAGAAGCCACCTTAAACCACCGGCTTGGAATCCGGTGAACAATCAGCATCAGTACAAAACCCATCAGCAGATGACCGATGTGCCCGTAAATCGGTTTCATGAAATCACCACTCTTATAAGACAATGTACTGGCAGCACTGAACACCTCTACAATAGAGATCAGCACAAAGATAAGGAACACAATCCATAAGACGTAGTCCCCATGGAAAATACGTTTACTCATAGTCGTTAGACAGCCTTACGGGCATAGATAACATTGGATGAGAAATCCAAGATCCATCCCTCCTGAAACATGAAACCGGAACCCAGGATACCACCCACCAAAGGTTTCTCCTCATCATCGGAAGGCAAAAGGTAATCCTGTCCATCAAAGACCTGAAATTGTTTCTCATGTTCCTGAAAATTGATTTCCTCCTCAGACTTTCCTATCGAAGCCAATTTGAATTTTACATCCTCAAACTGAACATCAAAAGTACCAGTAAAGGCCACCACATGTCCCTTTTCACCATCACCGGCATGCTCAAATCCGCCAACCTCCAATGCACGGCGGGTAATGGTATTCATATTGGCACCCGTATCAGCCAAGAACACAAATTCCTGCTCATCCTTACCCAGTACGCCCACCATTGGAGTCTGGAACATTTGAAAACCATAATCCAATGGGAAAAGGTAACGGCAAGTCTCCGTATTTACATTATCCTCCTTAACGGTACTGGTATGCAGCGTCATACGCTCAAAATCGATGGCTAATCCATTACGAAGCAGGAACTTCAAACCAAGGATTCCGATTACACAACTGAATTCCATGGTCGATTCAAAATCAATTGTTTCACCCAGATAGAACGTCTCCTCAAACTTCGTATCACCGACTGCAAAGTTAAGATGAGCCGGTTTACAGAAAATCACCTCATCACCCAGTGCCGCAATTTTCTTGCACTTACCACCGGTCAATGAACCAGCAGCAACCTCCAACACCTTCTTGCTCAGGATACAATCCACCGAACAGGAATCCACCAGAAAATAGCCCTTATACCACAATCCGTTATCCCCCTGAAACGCACCCTCAACAAATGGTAAACCGTACTCCTTCAGGCCAACCAACGCTACACTGATGTTATTCTCTCTCTTCATACTTTCTTGTGTCTTCATATTATTGCTACTTCTTTGTTTTTATTGTTTGTGTTAGAGAACCCATTAATCTTCAATGGGTTCTCCTTCGTCAAATTCCTGGCATTTGATTCGTCGCAGCAAATAAGCTACCGCTTTGGGGGCCTTTTTGCGGCAACTTCTCAAATGCTCCATGAATTCCCACTCAGTGGCATCCGAATTGAAGAGATCCACCAATTCGCAATTATCCTCTGACTGCTTTTCCAGAATGAGGTCTTTCCGCTGCATCAAATTACGCAAGGTCATGATGCCCCAATTGTATTTAGGACGGAAACCGATCAACTTCTGCATGAGATGCAAACCGGGGTCTCCGATATACATTTCATTGATTACAGCTATCATGTAGAGCACCTTGGCATCGGGTGTTGCCATATCGAACGAATTAGCCAACATCGCATTAGCCTCATCCGCTTCAGCATACTTTTCCTGTTTAGCCAAAGCTCTCGATTTGACATACAACGCCTCAGGACAATCATGTTCAGCCAATACAGCATCAGCATACTGCTGAGCCTCTGCGTATCTGTTTGCATACAGACAAAGAAGCGATGCCAAGAATTTGGTCGCCCAGTGATTCGAATGAAGCAAGGTTTCCGGCACCTCATTAATGACACCATACAAATGGTCATCACAAATCAAGGTATCCATGAAACGTTTTGCCTGCTGCAACGCTTCCTTTATGTCGTTACCATCCGCTTTTTTGGAAACCAACATCAAGTATTGCTTGGCAGCCTCATCGTAGTCGTTGTTCTTCAACGACTCGAAAACAGCTTTACCGCTTTCTATCTCGTTGTCAATCAACTGCACATTGTTATACTCACAGGCAAAGTTTAGTACTTCCCTATTAGTGTGAGCATATTGAGGAACCACATTCTTGGAAAGGAACAACCCGTCAAGTGTTCTCACACGGCTTAGTGCCACATAGAACTGACCATCGGCAAACATGCCACGGCTCAGATCTATCACTAGTTTATCAAAGGTCAGGCCCTGACTCTTGTGAACCGTAATGGCCCACGCCAACTTCAACGGATATTGCGTGAAAGTTCCTGTCAATTCTTTCTTGACTTTACGTTTCTCACGGTCATACTCATAAGAATAGGATTCCCACGAGCAGCAAGGTACCACGTAAGTCTCGTTACTATTGAGAGTTACGCTAATCTCATCCTTCTCCAGCTTTGTCACGGTAGCCAATGTTCCATTAGCCCAACGTTTATGTGGGTCATTTCGAGTGAACATCACCTGTGCTCCCACTTTCAGTCGAAGCTTCTGATCAACCGGGAAACGGCTTGCCTCGAATTTGCCATCTATGGTGCCTTCAAAGACAAATTCCTCCGCATCTATCTCCTCCAAACGCTGCTGGTTAATTTTATCAGCCGTCTTGTTAATGGACACAAGAGTGATAACAGCACCATCTTCTGCTTTAGGCTGGCAAACATGCTCGTTCAGGTGCATGATGTTCTCTGGAGAAATTTTATTCATGCGAACATTCTCCAGAACGTGCAAGAACTTCATATCCTCCTGACGATACACCTTTTGAAATTCAATCTTCACCACTCGCATGCGCTTTATCGCCCATGATTTGTAGAAGAAAAAGTTCTCGGTTTGGTACAAATCCTTCATCAGATCTTTTTCCGCACCTTGTTTTATAACAGGAGGCAACTGGAACATATCACCGACAAAGATCATCTGCTTTCCACCGAAAGGCATATTGTTTCTCAGCACTTTACGCATGGTATAGTCGATAGCATCCATCACGTCGCACCGCACCATTGACACCTCGTCGATGATGATTGTATCAGCATGCAGCAATGCCTGAATTTTGGTCTCATTCATCCTTCCGCAAGTGCCAATCGGACACACTTCCAAAGGCAAGCCAAAGAACGAATGAATGGTATCACCTCCGGCAAGGATAGCCGCAACACCCGTAGGTGCAAGAGTGATGAACTCCTTCTTCACCAATTTCTGTACATTGTGAAGGAACGTAGTCTTACCTGTACCGGCACGACCAGTAAGGAAGAAACTAGAGTTGGTGTTAGCAACCAGTTCGAATGCCAATTGCATTTCACGATTCTGTGGGTCAATCTGCATATTTTCCATATTCATTTGCTTTCGATTTGAGGAAGAATTTGGGTTAATCTCGTATTGAAGTCACGATCTAGGTAGCTCTTATAGCAACTGTCAATGATACCTTGAACCTCTTTCTCAAGCTGTTCTTCAGGCATCGTCGATTTCTGCATTTTCAGGACTCCCAGCAAGTAGCTTTGCAACAAGTTTGCCGTCTCTTTGCGGACAAACTCCTCACCGCGGAAGGTCTTGTCGTAATCCCGTTTTTGTACCAAGTCCAACTTTTGGCCATTGAAGGCGTAAATCTCAATTCCGTCAATGTACGTCCAAGTGTGGTAAAGCCCCACCTTTTCTACAATGACGATACGGTCACAGAAACGAACGCCCATGTAGTACCGGTGTCCGTTACCACTCTCATACTCGTTGCAGATGAACATCTTCTGACCTTCGTCCCATACAGGTTCCTGTACTCTCGGATTGCCAAATGTTGGCAGGATCTTGTCAAACAAGTCCTTATTGATAGCTTTTGTCAATGAAGCCATGTCTTTTGTCGTTTTTAGGGTTTGTTACTTCGTTTCAGACTCACTCCCATCATACTCCTTATCTAAGAAGTTTCTGATGGGTTTCCTCAATCATTCCGCGGGAGAACTCCAGCAGTTGACTTTCAGCCACGGTTGTACCCAGGGCTTTAGCCTGACCTGCGAGATAGTCCTTCAGCATGCGAACGCTCTCTTCCTTGGCCGTATACTCGTTGAAGCAACGCCAATTGCTACCACCCCAGAATTTCTGGGCAATGATCTCTGCCTTTTGTCCATTCCAGGCGAACAGCGTAATACCGTTCAGGAAGGTATGGAGATAGCCCTGACCAATGTGATAGTACACAGCTAGCCGGTTCGAGAATCGGACAGCCTTGAAATAGGTGTTGCCAGCAGCGCTGGTATAACCTAAGGTTAGATACACGTTCTTCTCAGGATTGTAGGTGAGAGAACTGCCAGAGAGAGCTGGAAATGCCTTTGCGGCAATGAGTGAAAGTTCTTTACTCATGATTCTTGGTTTTTGTTTGACGGGACAGGCCGTCGCCTTTTTTTGATTGAATAATAAATAATAATGTATAACAAAAACCAACTCTCTCTTTTTGAGATTTGATGGGTTGAAGTGCTACCTTTCGGCCTTACTTCAAAAGAAGACGCAGTTTAAGCTGCACTTCTTTTCTTACGGATATCAGCCATGCTCTGACTGGTGCATGAAATTGTGATATGAACAGTGGTCAGATCCGCTGATCTTCCGTTTTTCTTATGGTTAGCCTGAGCCTGGCGCTTCTCCACAATACGGCGAAGGATACGAATCTGAACGCTCACTGGCTTTGACTGATTTCTTATATTCAGGTTCAGCATGTTGCCATCCAGCACCTCCACCTCAATCTTCCGGATTGTGGACTGGAACATTTCACGGTTAGCAGCCTTACGGTATCCTGGAGTGCTTTCCATGTGCTCCCACTTTTCGTTTACTTCACGGCGCGCCGTTGCCTCTTTCTGTTTTCTGCGCTCAGCACGTGCCTGTCGGCTCTGGTGTCTTTTTATTCTACTCAAAGAATCAGATTTACAAATGTTTACTAACTCTGCGTTTGGGTTGATTTGTGTCTTTCTCATAGTTTCTTTTTTGTTATGTTATAATTTTGTTTTTGTTTGCGGTACAAAGGTGCAACCTTTTATTCAGGTGTACAACTCTATTTTCGGTTTTATTGGTTCCTTTTTGCATGGAACCAATATCCTGCAAAAAGGAAGCCATGAAAAGATTACAAGATGGTATCAGGGTTCAACCAGGTATCATCAGGTTTTGCTATCAAGCGTGCATTCTGATACACGGCATCCAAAGGCAAAATTGTCTCCGGAGTATAGTACTCATTCTCTTTATCAGGAGTAAGAATCAGTGCAAAGTCTGGCTTACTACTGTAGGTTCCCTTCAAGTAGATAGGCATCAGCAGCTGAATTTTACCTGTCTGAGGACGATACATTGGCACGATGAACTTATAGTTTCGCTGTGCAATTGCAACGGCAAAAGAAATAGCATCATCCAATTTACGTCCCAGTTCATCTGGAGAAGCATTCTGCATATCAATCGGGAATCTGCTGCGACGCTCCTCAATGATGTGCGTGAATTTGTCAAAGTCCTTATCTATAGTCCAAGTTGGCTGATAGATAACTTCCTCCACACGCTCAAAGAAACGAGGCTGTTCTGGCTTAACATCACGAGGGAAGTTCAGCTTTCGCAACTCCAAGTCCTTCTTCACACGACGAGGATTTATCAGCAGTTTGGAACCGTCCTTTTGGGCACGAACTTCCGCCACAATTAACACCTCATGGAAGAACTTATCCAGCAAATTGGTATTAAACACCAAATGTTTCCCATCCTGGCTATACACCAATTTGTTCACCGCTCCATGTTCTGCCTCTTTCTTGAGAATCTCTAAGGTGTTCTCAAGATAAGACTTCAAGATTGGATGGTTTACCGTCGATGGCTTGTTTTTGAAAGCCCAAGTCTCTGGAATTGTATTCACTGCGATGTCATCCAGGAATTTCAACCCGTCCTCCTCGCTTTCAAAGTACAGATCTCCCCAGTGGAACATTCTGGCGGTTTTAATCTTAACTTCCAATGCCGACATTGTGCTCCAGTTTACACCTTTAAAGACCGCTTCTTTTGGTTTTCGTTCAAACCAACCAATTATTGCATCTCCACTCTGGCTGCAAAGGCCTGTTTCAATATACAAGTACGCAGCCTTCTCGCGGGTAATACTGTTTCCTTGTTTATCTTTAGAATAGCCATAACGGTTCAAGTACACGACCTGTGCCCCATCAACAATGGCATTCATTTCATTTGTACTGACCTGTTCCTCATCTGAGAGAAGGGTATTAAGCTCTGCTTTGCAGGTCTTAAGATTTGTTACGTAACCCAACTTCAAGATTCCAGACTTCTCATTGTTACTCTTTTTTGCTTCCATTGTTTTCTGCGTTTTTTATTTTTTAATTAACGCTGCAAAGGTATGACTCATTTTTCCAGTAAGCAAGAATAATGTTCATAACATTGGTTCCTTTCTTTTTGGAACCAATTATTAAATAAAAATCTCTACATTTCTGTTATGAATCAATTGAAATGCAGATATTTTCGAATAAACAACGTATAACATCCCGAATAATTTCTATTTTTATTTGGAACTAATATCGGATTCGTAATAGCTTAATACTGATTGCAACCGTCTTGCAACTTCTGCGCGGACTTCAAAAGGACTAACAACTTCCAAACTATCGCATTTATTTTAAATACGGCCATAGAACTCGTCATTAGAATGGAATTCTACAGTTTCAAATATAGGCAAAGTTACACTCTTCATTTTCTGTGTTGTCATTTCCTTCAAATACGAAGGTTTCCACAACAGTGCAGTGGCGACTGTATTACTCAACGCAGTTGTTATTCCCCTCAAAAACGAAGGCTTCTACAACTAAGTAACAATTAATTAATTATATTTATTAGTTGTTATTTCCCTCAAAAACGAAGGCTTCTACAACGCACGGAGACATCATTCGTTCATTGAAATAGTTGTTATTTCCCTCAAAAACGAAGGCTTCTACAACTTGTCTTTGTAATCATAGTTGTCAATTTAGTTGTTATTTCCCTCAAAAACGAAGGCTTCTACAACATCTATGAAAACATACCGACTCAAGAGAGGTTGTTATTTCCCTCAAAAACGAAGGCTTCTACAACTTAATTCAAAAGATTTTTATGTTCGAACAAGTTGTTATTTCCCTCAAAAACGAAGGCTTCTACAACCATACAATGATTACCGTTCATATCAAATCAGTTGTTATTTCCCTCAAAAACGAAGGCTTCTACAACGTATAGCAATGATAGGTTCTCCTCTTATAAGTTGTTATTTCCCTCAAAAACGAAGGCTTCTACAACTCTTTCAGGGAGAAGCTTTTCCTTTGTTCGGTTGTTATTTCCCTCAAAAACGAAGGCTTCTACAACAAATTTGTAGATGATGACACTAAACATAAGGTTGTTATTTCCCTCAAAAACGAAGGCTTCTACAACATATAAGCCATTAATCGGAGAGGTAGTGCGTTGTTATTTCCCTCAAAAACGAAGGCTTCTACAACTCATGGGCGGGAGCATATATATTATGGTATTTCAGGTCATTCTTCTTCTCGTATTCCTGAAGTATGGACTTGAACTGGGTATAGCCGTATGGATTATCCGTGGACTTGCAGTAGGTGTCCTCATACAGCACCTCATAGGTCATGTACTTGCGTGTCATGGCATGGGCATACTCTTCGATGTTGGCCTGCATGAACGCATAACGTTCGGCATCGCGGTTGCGATGGACATCTTCCTTGCTGAGGATAGAGTGAAGTTCTGAGTCAGCCAGTTGCAGAAGTTCCGCCATGGTCTTTCCTGAGGCCTCTGCACGTTCCTTGTAAGGACGAAGCGATGTGCGACTGATCTTGAGCTTGCGCTCAATCTCTCTCATTGGAGTTCCTAACTTGAACTCCCTTACGATTGCTCTTAGATGGGTCATTGTTACTTTTCTGTTAGCCATATCTTCGTGAATTTTATTCTTATCCACAAAGATACGCAGGTTAACTCAAAGCAACCATTCTGATGCTGATTTCAACTGGTACTGGTTAGATTATCGCGGGTGGTACATTTCAAATTGATACGGGTGGTACATTTCAAAGTGATAGACCCGGTACATTTCAATGTGTCACAGACGGTACATTTCATTCCGCTATGAAAGGTACATTTCAAAGTGATACGGGTGGTACATTGATTCCGCTGCTATCAAT
>JAKSLP010000012.1 GCA_024401115.1 Bacteroidaceae bacterium
GGACAGGCTGAAGATAAGGTGGTATTCGGTATTACTGATTATGATCTTTTCCAGGGTCTGCCAAGTGTATCTGTCAATGGATCAAATATTAACGTCAAGAATGACACCAAGAAACTGACTGTAGGATATGCTGATCCGAGTAGGGGAGCACAAACCATGCTGAGAACTACCTTTAACCTAAAAAAGAAGATAAAGAAGGCTAAGTTGTACGCAACATCAATGGGTGTTTATGAACTGTTTATCAATGGTAAAAGAGTAGGAGAGGACTGGTTTGCACCTGGAGATAGCCAGTATCGTGAGCTGTTGGGTTATAACGCTTATGACGTTACAGAACTGATGGCTGATGGAAATAACTGTCTGGCCGCTCAGCTTTTCCCTGGATGGTATACCGGTTACATGACCTTTACCATTACCAATTATAATTTCTTTGGTGATTATGAGGGCTTATTGTCTAAACTGGTTGTCACTTATGAAGACGGAAGTCGTGAGGTAATTACCTCGAATCCAAATACTTGGCAAGCATTCAATGATGGTCCTGTACGTTATGGCAATTTCTTTAACGGTGAGCGTTATGATGCTCGCAAGGAGGCTTCTGTTGCCGGTTGGAATACCGTTTCTTATAAGGCTGAGGGTTGGAAACAGGCACAGATTATTCCGGTACGTGATTGGATTCATTTCGATATCAAGGCCCGTTATGATGAACCTGTACGTGTTCGTGAGACACTGACTGCAACTCGTGTTGCTCCTACTCATAGTGCTGATAACCATACTTATGTGTATGACATGGGTGTGAATATGGTTGGCGTTCCTAGCATTTCTATTCCTGCAGGTTATCTGAATGAGGGAGATACCGTAATCTTGCGCTATGCTGAACAGTTGTATCCTGGATTTAAGGGTGATGAAAAGTATTATGTAAATACTTATGGACCTAAGGGTAAGAATATCGCAGGCCGTCCATTGTATGAGACTGTACGTGCTGCCTTCGTTACTGATTTCTATGTAGCCAAGGGAAATGAGGCTGTAACCATTCAGCCAACCAGTACCTATCGTGGATATCAGTATGTTCAGGTTACTTTGCCTCACCATCAGGGACCATTACCTGTTGAAAATGTCAAAGGTCTGGTGCTGTCATCCGATCAGATTTCAAAATCGACCTATACAGCAACAACTAGTGATGGAAATAAGACTGCGAAACTGGTCAATCAGTTGTTCAAAAACATTCAGAGAAGCCAGTTAGGCAACTTCTTTACCATTCCTACGGATTGCCCGCAACGAAATGAGCGAATGGGATGGACCGGAGATGCACAGGCTTACAGTCGCACAGCTACGTATAACAGTGATGCTCGCCGTTTCTTCCGCCAGTGGATGGCCAGCTTGCGTGCTGATCAGGGAGTAGGAAATGACATGTCTGTTCCCGGTGGAATTGGTTCTACTGTTCCAACCTACAATAAGGAAGATGATCCTACTTTTGCAGATGGAACTACTTGGAGTGCAGCTATCTGCATGGTGCCATGGCAGTTGTATAATCAATATGGAGACACTCAGGTAATAGAAGAGAATATCGAAGCCATGATGAACTGGTTGAACGGTATGAATTTCTATGATTTCAATGAGCAATATCCACATTTGTCAAGCAAGGCATCCGGTTTGGCTGACTGGCTGGCTATGGATAACAACACACCTTCCGATCTGGTTAACAATGCCATTTACATCTACATGATGGAAGTAACCGCTCAGATGGCAGAGGCAATTGGTAGAATGGATTATGCTGCTTTGTTGCGTGAGCGCCATGATTTGGCAAAGGCCGAGTGGAATAAGGCTTATGTTGATCCAGCAACAGGTATGACCCGTTCGGCTGCAGGTAAATTGGTACATTCCCAGGCATCTTATGCTACTCCATTGAATTTCAATTGTTTCAATGATGAGTATAAGTCAAAGGCAGAACAGCATCTGGCAACTCTTGCTGCAAATCCTTCGGCTAGTGGAACAGGAGAGAAGACCTATCCTGCATATACAATTACCACTGGATTCTCTGGAACTCCTAATATTCTTCCTTCATTAAGCCGTGCCGGTCGTACAGAAGATGCATTTAAGATGTTTACTTGTACAGATTTCACTTCATGGTTGTATCCTGTTACTAAGGGAGCTACTTCTGTTTGGGAGAGATGGAATGGTCTGGAGGTTGCCTTTGGTCCTAACAACCAAAATAATATGAACAGCTTCAACCATTTTGCCCTTGGTGCAGTAGGACAGTGGATGTATGAGTATCAGCTGGGTATCAAGGGTGGTGATAAGGGATATAAGCATTTTATTCTCCAGCCATCAGTGGGTGCTACTTATACAGCATTGAAGGGTGATTATGAATCACATTACGGTATGATTCATTCAGAATGGACCGCAGATGGCAAGGGGGGCATGCTTAGCTATACCGCAACGATACCTGCCAATACCTCAGCCACGGTATATGTTCCAGTTAAGGAGAACGTTACCAGTGGTAACAGCATTGACGGTGCAAAGTTTGAAAAGATTACTACTAATAATAATGTACGCGTAGCAGAGTATACCGTTCAGAGTGGCACATACACATTCGAATTGGGCAACTCTGTTCAGGTAAAATAAATTTTATTATCGGATAGGGTAGAGGTGGCGCATGAAAAGTGTACTGCCTCTATTTTTTTTGTTTAGTTTGGTCTATTTCTCCTGTTTTTTAACATTTGGAAACAGAAAATCGCGAAAAAAAGACCATTTCTTGATATTTCTCAAAAAAAGGACACGAAATATTTTACCGAAATGAAAAAACGCCTTAAATTTGCGATGCATAATAGTGTGAAAAATTATTTTTATAAATATATTGTTTTACTAAAACCTAATCTTATTATGACTAAAAGCCTATTAGGAAAAAGATTGTTGTCGTTTGTTGCAACTTTCTTGCTGGCTGTAACTGCTTTTGCGCAGATTACAGTTAAGGGTGTAGTTAAAGACGAAACAGGTGAGCCTATTATTGGTGCTAACGTACTCGTTAAGGGTACTACCAATGGTACTATTACCGATTTCGACGGAAACTACGAGATTCAGGGCGTTGCTCGCAACGCAACTTTGGTTTTCTCTTATGTTGGTTATAACAACTTGGAGATTGCTGTAAACGGTCAGAACACAATCAATGCTACCTTGAAGGAAGATTCTCAGGCATTGGATGAGGTAATGGTCGTAGGTTATGCTACCGGTTCAAAGCGTACCGTTTCAGGTGCCGTTGACCGTGTGAAGAAGGAAGACATGAACAAGGGTGTTGTCCTGGGTGCAGCAGATGCATTGAAGGGTAAGGTTGCCGGTGTTAACATCAGCAGTACTGGTGGTGGTGACCCTATGGCAACAACATCTATTGCTATCCGTGGTACTTCTTCTCTGTCAGGTGGTAACGATCCATTGGTTATTATTGATGGTGTATTCGGTGACATGCGTATGATGCAGGCTCTGTCTTCAAACGATATCGAGACCATGACCATCTTGAAGGATGCATCTGAGACTGCTCAGTACGGTTCTCGTGGTGCTGCCGGTGTAATCGTTATTACTACTACTAAGGGTAAGAATGGTATTGCGAAAATTGACTACTCTGGTCAGTTCGGTGTGGGTTCAACCTACAAGAAGATCGATATGCTGACTCCAGAGCAGTATGTTGCTACTGATGGTGGTGTTGATGCTGGTTTCCGTTCAAACTGGTATGACATCGTTACCCGTTCAGCTACCATTTCTCAGAACCACAACATCGCATTTACCACCGGTAACGAGAATGGTAACATGCGTGCTTCTGTAGGTGTTATCCAGAACCAGGGTTTGCTGAAGAAGAACTCTGATATGATGAACTACACCGCTAAGATGGATGCTACTCAGTTTGCATTCAACAAGAAGCTGAAGTTCGAGATGGGTCTGTTGGCTTCTCAGCGTGACGGTAATGGTCTGTTCGATACCAAGCAGGTTTGGAACTCAATCTTCGCTTGTATCCCTACTTATTCAGATCAGCCAGATCCTGTAACCGGTCAGTATATGCAGAATGACTCAGGTGTTAACGCATCTAACCCTGCAGGTAATGCTACCATTAAGAATCAGAATGATGTAACTACTCTGAACGCTCACGCTAAGGCTACTTGGACTATCCTGGAAGGCTTGAACCTGAGTGCATTCGGTTCTTACACCAAGTTGGCTCTGCAGAACAAGCGCTACTATCCTAACAACATTATGTATGCTAAGGGTGATCACGGACAGGCTATGATCAACAACACCAACCGTACAGATATCATGGGTAACATCCAGTTGTCTTATACCAAGGATCTGGGTAAGCACCACATCGATGCTCTGGGTTTGGTAGAGGCACAGTCTTATACCACATTCTTCAACCAGTCTTACTCTAAGAACTTCGAGTCAAACTACTTTGGCTACAACAACATGCAGGCTGGTTCAGTTCTGAACTGGGGTGATGTTTCTTCAAGCTACAGCAACAACAAGCTGATGTCTTACATGACCCGTTTGAATTACATGTTCGCTGACCGTTACATCGCTACCGTTAACGTACGTGCCGATGGTTCTTCTAAGCTGGGTGCAAACCACAAGTGGGGTTGGTTCCCATCAGCATCTGTTGCTTGGATTATCAGCAACGAGGGTTTCCTGAAGGGTAATCCTAACGTAAACAACTTGAAGCTGCGTGCAGGTTACGGTGTTACCGGTAACCAGGATGCTATCTCTGCTTACAACTCATTGCAGTTGATGAACCCTTCAGGTACCACTATCTACAACAGTACTCAGACTACTACTTACTCTATCACTCAGAACTCTAACCCAGACCTGCAGTGGGAGACCAAGAAGACCTTTGACGTTGGTGTTGATGGTCAGTTCTTCGGTGGTCGTTTGAACGTAACTTTGGACTACTACATGTCTACTACTTCAAACATGTTGTACAACTATTCTGTACCTGTTCCTCCATTTACCTATGGTACTCTGTTGGCTAACATCGGTGAGATGACCAACAACGGTTTCGAGTTCGCAATCGGTGGTGATATCGTTAAGACTAAGGACTTCACCTTCACTGCAAACTTCAACGCTGCTATCCAGAAGAATAAGTTGACTAAGCTGTCTGGTACTTATAAGGGTCAGGAACTGTCAACCGCTCCTCATATCGAGGTTAACGGTGTATACGGTTCATCTGGTTTGTCATCAGGTCAGGGTACTACTTACCTGATCGAGGGTCAGCCTGTTGGTACATTCTTCGTTCCTAAGTTCTCTCACTTCGATGAGACTGGTAACTATGTATTGGAGGATTTGAACGGTGACGGTAAGATTGATACCGAGACCGAGGGTGGTGACCGCTACATTGCTGGTCAGGCTATTCCAAAGGTAACCGGTGCTTTGAACTTGACCTTCAAGTACAAGAACTGGGATCTGTCTGCACAGTTCAACGGTGCATTCGGTCACAAGATCTACAACGGTACTTCTCTGACCTTCATGAACATGAACATGATCAACGCTTACAACGTAATGGCAGCAGCTCCTACAGGTGGTAATGGTAACGGTATCAAGGGTATCATTATCTCTGACTACTGGTTGGAGAAGGGTGACTATGTACACTTCGACTACGTTACTTTGGGTTACAACTTCAACATGAAGAACGTTAAGGCTGTTCAGAACCTGCGTCTGGCATTGTCTTGCAACAACATCGCTACCTTCACTGGTTACTCAGGTATGACCCCAATGATCAACTCTACCGCTTTGACCGGTGGTACTACAGGTCTGGGTGTTGATGATAAGCGTTTGTATCCATTGCAGCGTACATTCTCTCTGCAGTTGAATGTAACATTCTAATAACATCTAAAAGCTAATAGAATTATGAAAAAATATATTTTCGGTTCACTGTTGCTTGGTGCCGGTATGTTGGCATCTTGTAGCTTGGATGAAACTCCAAAGAGCTCTTTCTCTGAGGAAGAGGCTATGCAGAGTGAAACCCTGATTTATGTGAATACTGTTGCAGCGGTTTACAACTCATTGGGCAACCGTCAGGCTACTGACATGATTGATGCTTCCAACTTCGTTGGTGATGAGTACATCGTTGCTGGTCGTTTGGGTGACTGGGTTGATGGTGGTACCCCTCAGAATAAGGTTACTCACAATATTCAGCCTTCAATGGGTGGTCAGGCAGACTGGTCTCCATTGTATACCACAATTGCTCAGGCTAACAGTGCGATTGCAAAGCTGGAGCAGATTAATTCAGAGGCTACTAACAGATATGTTTATGAGTTGCGCGCTTACCGTGCATTCTTGTACTATCATTTGTGCGACTTCTATGGCAATGTGCCTTTGGTAACCTCTGCAGAGCAGACTATGGCTGAGACTCAGCAGTCAACCCGTCCTCAGGTATTCAAGTTCATCCTGGATGAGTTGAACGAGTGTATACCTCATTTGGCAAACGATATGAGCCAGAAGTCAGGTGTATACTTTGGCCGTATGACCAAGCCTGTTGCTTACATGGTATTGGCTAAGATGGCTATCAATGCTCCTATCTTCCAGTTGGATCCTACCCAGGCAAACTGGTCAAAGGATTACATGGGTTCTGATATGACCGGTGAGAACACTGTTAGTGAGGCTAAGGCTACTGAGATTACCGCTAAGATGAAGGATTTCACCATGACTATCGACGGTCAGTCAATGAATGCTTTGGATGCTACTATCTATTGTGTTGATAAGTTGGAGAATGATTTTGGCTATAAGCTGGCTCCTTCTTACTCTGAGAACTTCGTTCCTGCTAACGAGAACTCAGTAGAGAACATCTTTACTATTCCTAATGACGCTGTAACTTACAAGCGCGGTTGGGATCACCATCGTCGTTCATGGCACTACAACCATGCAGGTCACTCTGCATATAAGGGCTTCTCTGGTTGGAACGGTGCTGCAGCTTCTACCTTCTTGGTTAAGAAGTACGGTTATACCGAGGATCGTCAGGAGAGTGGTTATGACCCACGTTTGAAGTACAACTTCTACTTGGATCGCGACTATGTTGATGAGACTGGTGAGCGCGTATTGGATGGTTACAATAACAGTATCGATCCTGCTACCAACGAGTTGGCACTGGAGTACATGCCATTGTGGTCTCGTCTGGATATGAGTTCTTCTGAGGATATCATTAAGAAGCAGCAGGCTGCTGCTAAGTACTACGGTTCTGCTTCTCCTGATGAGTTCTTCCAGCACGTAGTTAAGAGTGCAGGTGCTCGTTTCCGTAAGTATTCATTCGATTTCGCTACCACTAACTCTAGCTACCCAGGTAATGACTTGGTAGTATTCCGTTTCGCAGATGCTAAGATGCTGCGTGCAGAGGCTAAGTATCGTAAGGGCTTGCCTGGTGAGGCTTTGGAAGAAATCAATGATGTACGTGCACGTGTTGGTTTGGAGCCTCTGACTGAGATTAACATGCAGGTTATCTCTGATGAGCGTCTGAAGGAGTTGGCATGGGAAGGTACCCGTCGTCAGGATATGATCCGCTACGCTATCTTGAACCAGCCTACTTGCGACCGCTACGAGGGTGTTCCTGTTAACTCTTCAGCTTCTAAGTATGTGAAGTTGGATGGTCACACTTATGTATGGCCTATCCCTGCAGATCAGATGGCTTTGAATGCTAGCTTGAAGCAGGCTTGGGGTTACTAATACGATATCGTATAACTTAAATAGGAGCCTCCGGAATTTCCGGAGGCTCTTTTTTTTGTATGATGTCAAAATGTCAAATGTCAAATGTCAAAATGTCATTTTACCTGTTTCATCACATTGTTATGTAAAGGTGGGAACAGTAACTGAGAGAAAGATAAATAATAGAATAATATATGAATATATATAATATAAATATACATATATAATTATATACCTTATAATATTCTACTCTACACTCTTACCGCATGCCTATTGTATTGAAAGGATGAAAATGACATTTTGACATTTGACACGATGTGTATGGCGTTTTCCGGTCTTAACTTAAGACCGGTGCCTATCATAAGTTATGACCGGTGTTGGTCATAATAGATGCCTCTAAAAAGCTGATTGTCCCTTTATTCATTTTGTTCATACAATAGAACAAAACCTGGTCATTCCAATTCTCTATTTATGTCCATCAAAAACCAGTATTTCTGTTTTTTTGAGTCTTATCCCCATATTTTTCTTTGTTTAGTAAACAAAATGCGCAGATTTATAAAAAAATATCCTATATATTTTGGCAAAACAACAACGAATAGATAACTTTGCACAAATTTACTATGTTCATACATTGTAGGCGCTATCTATTAGTATATAAAAACAGAATTAAACACAAATTGAAACGGATAAAAAACAATTTTTACCAAATATAATTTATTCAAAAACACAAAAGCTATGACATTTAGACATTATGGGCAAAAAGCGTTAATAGCAAGTTCGCTGTTAATGTTGTGCACAAACAGTGCATGGGCAAGTAATGGTTTGTCTGAGACAAAGCTGCCTCTGGCTATTGAAGCTATCCAGCAGCGTGGACAGACAGTCAAAGTGCAGGTCGTTGATGCATCCGGTCCACTGATCGGTGCAAATGTTACTGTTAAGGGAACCACCAATGGTTCTATTACAGACTTTGACGGAAACCTTTCGTTGCAGAATGTTCCAAGTAACGCAACTCTGGTTGTTTCCTATGTGGGTTATAAGACACAGGAAGTTACCCTGAATGGCAAGTCTTCTCTGGTTGTTACTTTGGAAGAGGATGCTGAGACTTTGAGTGAAGTTGTTGTTGTGGGTTACGGTACCTTGGAGAAGAAGCAGGTAACCAGTTCTATTACTTCTTTGAAGAACAGTGATTTGTTGTCAGGTGTAGGTGGTGCCGATATCACTTCATCTCTGCAGGGTAAGATTGCCGGTCTCTCTATGTACAACAACGGTTCCATCAACTCAGGCACCAGCATCCAGTTGCGTGGTTTGACCTCTATCAATGCAGGTACCTCTCCTCTGATTGTAATCGATGGTGTTCCAGGTGGTGATATCCGTTCCCTGAACCAGGATGATATTAAGAGTATCGATGTATTGAAGGATGCATCTGCAGGTGCTATCTATGGTACTCGTGCAGCTTCAGGTGTGATCTTGATTACCACTAAGAGTGGTCAGGACACTAATGGTAAGCTGAAGGTGAACTATAATTTAGAAATGAATCATAAGCAGAACTACCGCAAGCCTGATTTGCTGACAGGCCGCGAGTATGTTCAGCATGGTATCGGTACTGATTACGGTCAGGATACCGACTGGTGGGATGTTCTGCTGAATAAGAACAACTTCTCTCAGAAGCACCATCTGGGTATGGACTTTGGTACAGAGAAGGCTCAGTTCTATACTTCTGTTTTCTATGAGAAGCAGCAGGGTATAGCTGTTAATGATGGCCGTACCGACTACGGTGGCCGTTTCAGTGCTACCTTGAAGATGTTTGACGGTTGGTTGGAAGTTCGTCCAAATGTTGAGTACCGTCAGGCAAGCCGTCAGAACAATGCTCCTGACTTCCAGCAGGCTATGCGTAACAACCCTTCACGTTCTCCATTTGATGAGAACTCAGAGAGCGGCTATCGTATTTGGACTGATGAGTCTTTGGATTACAACGTATTGGCAGATTCGAAGTTGACCAATTACTATGGTGTTGATAAATGGTTCATGCCAGAGGTAACTCTGAAACTGAACATTAAGCCTATCCCAGGTTTGTCATACCAGCAGGTATTCGGTTATGAGAACCGTCAGTGGGAAAATCACGTATTCCGTTCAAAGTATCATCGTGAGAGTGTAGCTAATAACTATAAGGGTTATGGTTACATGGGCTTCAGCAAGACTGAGAACCTGACATCAGAAGGTTACTTCTCATATGTTCATGAGTTCAAAGGTGGTCACAACATCAATGCAACTGCCGGTTATTCATATTTTGAGGCAAACGGTGACAACTTCAGCATGTCAAACTACGATTTCTCAGTAGACGGTATCGGCGTTTGGGATATGGGTAATGGTAGCTATCTGCGTGACGGTAAGGCTGGCATGAGCTCGGGTAAGAACATTACTGAGCGCCTGTTCTCTCTGTTCGGTCGTGTAAACTATTCATATCAGGATCGTTACATGGCATCTGTATCATTGCGTCATGAGGGTTCTTCTAAGTTTGCTATCAACAACCGTTGGGGTAACTTCTGGGCAGTAACTGCCGGTTGGCGTATCTCTAACGAGGCATTCATGAAGAACGTTGATTGGGTGAATGACTTGAAGCTTCGTTTCGGTTATGGTGTAACCGGTAACAACGACTTCGGTGCTACCTTCACTGCAAACCTGTTGGGTTCTGATACCCTGTGGATGCTGCCTAATGGTTCATGGGAGAAATCTTACGGTAAGAGCCAGAACGTAAATGACCGTTTGGGTTGGGAGGAAAAGAAGGAGTGGAACCTTGGTTTGGACTACTCTTTGTTTGACAACCGTCTGTATGGTAAGTTGGATGTTTATCGTCGTAAGATCGACGGCATGATTTACAGCGTTAGCGTTCCTATGCCTCCTTACACTCAGGGCAGCCAGTACCGTAACATCGGTAGTATGGAAAGTAAGGGTTGGGAGTTTGAAATTGGTGGCGACATCATCCGCAAGAAGGACCTGAACTGGAACGCCAAGTTGAACCTGAGCCACAATAGCGGTAAGATTCTGTCGTTGTGGGGTGATGCTACCTATATCAATGGTAACGGTTTCGTTGCTCCTGGTACTCCTGGTGATGCAGCACGTATCGAGGCAGGTACCGAGATCGGTTCATTCTATACCTGGAAGTTTGCCGGCTTTGACGATGAGGGTGGATTCCTGTTGTACAACAAGGATGGTCAGGTTATTCCTGCAAAGGATAAGACCGAGGCTGACAAGTGCTACAACGGTAACTATATCCCTGATCTGATGTTAGGTTTCAATACTTCTGTTAGCTACAAGAACTTCGACCTGGGTATCAACATGCACAGCTGGTTAGGCTATGATGTTTACAACACTCTCGATATGTACTATGGTATTCAGGGTAAGGGTAACTTCAATTTGCTGAAGTCTGCTTACGGTGAGTATGCTCACATCAAGGGTGAGAAGCAGATTTGTGATTACTACATGCAGGATGGTTCATTCCTGAAGATTGATGCTGTAACCTTGGGTTATACCTTCAATTTGAACAAGGCAACCAACAGCATGCTGGATAAGGTTCGCGTATATGCTACTTTAGGTAATCTGGCAACATTTACAAGCTATAAGGGTATGAACCCTGAGGTAAATGTTAACGGATGGGATCAGGGTACAGAGCGCTTCTGGAGCAATTTCTATCCTGTATATCGTACCTATACTTTAGGTTTGCAAGTTAACTTCTAATTAAACGCTGATTAAAATGAAAAAATTAAATATTCTTGGATTGTTCATGGCAGCGTTTGCAACGCTGGTTCTGAACACCTCATGCGATGTAGAGCCTACATTCTATTCGCAGGTAACTCCAGAGACATTCTTTACTTCACAGGATGCAGTATGGGACCGTTTCAACCGTCCATTTACTCACTGGCGCTGGTATGCAGGTTACAATGAGACTTATTGGACTACTCAGGAGTTGGGTACTGATGAGTTCTGTCTGCCAACCCGTGGTAGTGACTGGTATGATGGTGCAAACTATCAGAAGTGGCATCACCATGAATTTACAGACCACATGAACTTTGTAGACGGTGCATGGAATCTGTTTGCACAGGGTGTTGCTCTGTCATGGGATGCATTGGAGGATTTGTCTAAGGTAGACTTCGACAAGCTGGGTTTTGCTCCTGGTTCACGTGAGTCTATGCTGAGCCAGCAGACCGCTCTGGTTGCTGATTTCTATTTGCGTGGTCTTGACCTGTTTGGTGGTGTGCCTTTGTATACTACTACTCAGAGCGAGGTTAAGGGTCGCTCTACCGATCTTGAAACCTTCAACTTTATTGATTCCTTGTTGACTGCTGCTATTCCTAATCTTCCAAAGAAGACTGAGATGGGTCAGAAGGAAACAGGTCTGATTCATCAGGCTGCAGGTGCTGTTCTGCAGATGCGTTTGTATTTCAATGCTGAAAGCTACATCGGTCAGCCAATGTATGACAAGGCTGCAAAGATTGCACAGGACTTGATCAATGGCGTTTACGGTAACTATGAGTTGGATAAGGACTGGACTAAGACCTTTGGTTTCACCAATGATACTTCTCACGAGATTATCTGGTCTATTCCAAGTGAGTATTCTAAGTTGGAAAACCGCGGTTACGCTATGTGGGGATGGACCGTTCCTTATAACTACAAGGATTATCTGGGTGGTCTGCCTGATTCTGGTTCTAACAACGGTTTCGGTTTGCAGCCAGGTCTGGATCCTACTGGTAAGCCATATACCTTTAACCTGTCTGGTCCATATAACAAGTTCAACGATAAGGATATCCGTAAGAAGAACTATGTATACTATGGTGATGGCAAGTACGAGGGTATGTTCATCGCAGGCAAACTGGTTAACCCAGTAAATCCTGATTGGGTATGTACCGGTAGCCGTGAGTATGCTGGCCAGGTTTTGAGTACCGTAGATATGGTTGGTTACCTGTCAAAGGTAGGTACCGCAGAGTTCCCAACAGCAGAGAGTCTGGTATCTGATATCGGTCATGCAGAGGAGAACAGCTGTATCCGTATCCAGAAGATTGTTCCAAGCCCAACCATTAACGAGAAGAACATGATGCACGAGGCTGATATTCCTGTCATGCGTTTGGCAGAGGCATATTATACCTTGGCAGAGTGCCAGATGCGTGCTGGTGACAAAGAGGCTGCAGCAAAGACCATTAATGATGTTCGTGCCCGTTATTTTGAGGGCGCAGATCCAGATCCTGTAACAGCTACCAACTTGGACAAGTATCGTATGCTGGATGAGTGGATGATGGAGTTCTTGGGTGAGATGCGTCGCCGTACCGACTTGGTTCGTTGGAATGCTTACGTTACTGAGGATTGGTGGGATCACAAGGCAACCAATAACCCTAACTTCAACCGTTTCCCATTGCACTACGGTGTAATCGGTGCAAACAACCTGTTGCAGCAGAACCCTGGTTATTAATTGATAATCTTTTAGATTTGTGAAAAGACTGAGTTTGGCGGATTTCCATCTTCAGTCCCAGTCTTTCAACATATTCTGTATTTTATGAATAAATTTAAAATAGCAAGTCCTTATCTTGGAGCATTATGTGTGCTCCTAGTGGGGATTTGCTATTTTTATTTTTTTGCTTGCTACCATTTCTGGGCTCAAGAGAGCATGCAGGCATTTATTCCTTCGCAACATGCGCTTTGTTATAAACCTGGCGGATGTCTGCAGTTTATCAGTATGTATCTTACGCAGGAGTTCGTTTCCCTGCCCGTTGCCGTGGCGGTTCCCGGCATTCTTTTGATGGGAGTCTATTCCTGTACGTTCAGGATTCTTCAAACCATCCATTCCGATGCAATCAATTATGTGTTGGCTACAGCTCTATCCGTTTTTCTTATGCAGGCCTACACAAACTACAATATATTTATCGACGGCCTGTTAGGCATTTTGCTCGTCGGTCTATTCGTTATCATAGGCTTGTCGATAACAAAGAAGATAGGTTCAAAAGCCATTTATTCCTTGTTGGCGGTTCTCTTCCTGTATTTTGTTGCTCAGCAGGCTTGTATAGTATTTGCACTAATTTGGCTGGCCCTTCATCTTCAAAAAGGGCGTAATGCCATTCTCTTTTCTCTGTGCCCTGTACTACTCTCATTGATATTGAGTTATTATGGACTATCCAAAGGCGAGTACTTTAGCCTATACGAAGGTATTTATTCATTAGGATATCAAAGAAGTCAGTTCCATCCTTATGCATTTATTTACTATATTTGGATAAGATATGTAGGCGGACTTTTCATTGCCGGGATACTGAGCTACCTGATGGGATTTGTCTATCGTTTGAGTTGGATTATTCGTTGCGCCAGTTGTTTAACACCTGTATACATGTTGATTATGGGATTGCCGAATGCTGATGCCATTCGTCAGCATCAGGTTCAGCAATTAGCTTATTGGAACCGAACAAACCAACCTCAATTGATAGAAAAGTTCTTCCAGGAAAACCCGATAACGGACTATGTGCAACTGAATTACCTGAACTTGGCATTAGCAAAGCAGGGAGTCTTGGCCGACCGGTTGTTCCAATATAGGCAACATGGTCAGCAAGGCTTACTTACGGAATGGGACAGAACTGCTTTATTAAGTGACGTGTTAGGGCTGGTGCATTTTACCATTGGAGATTATACAATGTCGGAAAGCTATGCAACAGAGCAATTGTCATTGAGCAACCGTGGTGGAAGTGGCCCTGCATTGCAGCGTTTGGCTGAATGTGCTCTTCTTCGTGCGGATCGTCCAATCGCCACAAAATACCTGCATATTCTGCAAGGCATGCCACATTACCATGATTGGGCTAATCAACAGTTATCCCGGTTGGATAATGGGCTGACCCCTCAAGGTGTATATGCTCAATCCGATGCATTAAGCAGTCAACTCACTGTTGACAGCTTATGGTCCCGTCATTCCTTTGATAATGAAATCGCTCAGCAGTATCGTGGATGCTCATATCTATTAGGCGGCCAGTTGGATTTATTCCAGTCTTTCGTTATAGAATATCAGCAGCATCATGCTGGAGAATTGTTGCCTGTTTTTTTCCAACAGGCTGTAATGCTGTTGGCTACCAATAACCGGGATCTGTTGGAACAGGTTAATGTAAGTGATGGCGTGCATGCCCAATTCCTTCAATTTCTAAAGGACACACAAAATGCACCATCATTGCAGTCCGTTCAAGATAAATATGGCAAAAGCTTCTGGTATTATTATATGCAACGAAAAATGCAGGAAAAGTCATGAAACACATCTTTGTTCTATTCTTCATCTCAAGCTTGATAGTTGCTTGTCAAGGATCCTTGCCTCAAGCCAAGCCTTTGGCAAAGGATGCTCCGATATGGCCAGACTATAACGGGGTGACCATACCCTCAAACATTTGCCCATTAAACTTTACGCTGAATGACAGTCTGCCCGCTATTGCATTAATTTCCAATGGTAAGAAGGAAATAAGAGTAGATGCGGAAAACGGATTGTTTTCGATTTCTGAAAGAAGATGGGAAGAGATTCTAGAAGAAAAGGATATACATTCACTTCAGGTAACAGTAATGCAACAGCAACCGGAAGGCTGGGTTCAATATAGGCCATTCCAGATTCATGTCAGTTCGGATGAAATAGATCCGGTTTTAGTATATCGCCGTATTCAACCCGCATACCGGATGTGGGGTGAAATGGGTATATATCAACGGAATTTGGAGACTTTTGAAGAGGATGTCATTCTATCCAACAGCCTGACCAATAACAGTTGCATGAACTGCCATTCCTTTTGCCAGCAAAATCCGGATCAAATGTTGTTTCATCAGCGTTCTACCTATGCCGGAACTTATATGCTCCAAAATGGAACCGTTGAGAAATTGAATACAAAAGTTGACTCGCTGCCTTCTGCTTTGGTTTATCCATCGTGGCATCCGTCTGGACGATATGTGGCTTTCAGTTCCAATGATATCAAACAGGATTACCATCTGCAAGATGCCAACCGTATTGAAGTATACGATCAGGAAAGTGATGTGGTCGTATATGACGTAGAACAGCACACTATTCTTTTAAACCCAATGACTCACGGGAAAGATGCCTTCGAAACGTTCCCTACCTTCTCATCAGATGGTAACACGTTATATTTCTGCACTTCTGAAGCACAGGAAATGCCTGCTGACTATCAGAAAGTAAAGTATAATTTGTGTTCACAATCTTTCAATCCAAAGGATGGTTCATTCGGGACAGAGGTGGATACCCTGGTCAATGCTGCTCAGGAAAATATGAGTGTCAGCTTCCCGCGGGTTTCTCCTGATGGCCGCTACATTATGTACACGAAAGCCTCCTATGGCAATTTCAGTATCTGGCACAAGGATGCAGATTTACATCTCATGGATTTAGCCACTGGACAAGAATTGGATATGAGTGCCGTGAATAGTGCTGATGTGGACAGCTATCACTCCTGGAGCAGTAACTGCCGTTGGTTTGTATTCAGCAGTCGTCGTATTGACGGTCTATACACACGCCCTTATTTATGCCACATAGATGAAGCAGGAAAGATGAGTAAACCGTTTATTTTACCTCAGAAAGATCCAAAAAGCTATGAATTGTCTTTGTATTCCTATAATATTCCGGAACTGGTGAAAGGAACAGTTCAATCAGATGTTCGGGAATTAGTGGAGGTGAGTAGGTATCACTCAGCCACTCCCGTAAAGGTAAAGTAAGGTCTTCAATTAAGTATAAAGAAACCGCCATAGATGATAAGAACGAGTCATCTATGGCGGTTAAAAATTTCCGCACTTACGGAATAATTTCTTCGTAAGCTTATTGCTTTAAAAGGGTTTCGAAACTTTGTGAAGTAAATTCTTGTGAATCTTCACCACTCTTTACGATTATTTTCCATCTTGGCTGTTCACTCTTGCATGAAACCTTCATTCCATGATCCTCAGCAGTAACATTGACGTCAATGGTATTATCACCAATCTTCACATGCTTTAGATTCATGTGATCCCAGTTGGATGGTAACACAGGCTGGATAGTAATGGTCTTATGTGCTGCATCCGGTTGAATTCCGAAACAGCCTCCAACGATACCCTTACCATAACCATAAATAGTCCAGGCCTGGAATGTACAGCCATAATCCGGTAACATTTCAGAAATGGTTCCCGGCATTACGATATTCATGCAGTTGGTCATCAGTTTCAGGCATTCTACCGTTTTATCAATGCGGCCATAACGTGCTTCAGCCAAAGCCTGAACACTGGTGGCAATGGTCATCATTCTGTCGCGTTCTACAGCAGACAAATAAGGGCCACATGGGCCATAATTGTCCTTTTCAATCTTCTCCAATGCGGCTTTGGCACGAGCTTCATCCACAATGCCACATTCCATAGGAGTAGCAACCACCCAATTGATATTACTGAACCATCCACGTACTTCATCGGGCTTATAGTTTGCTGCAATCTCCTTTTTCTGATTTTCATAGAACGAGATGGCATGTTCCATAGGGGTGGTAGCCTGAATCTTTACCTGCTTGATGGCACCATCCATAGCTTTGATGGCATCTGCTGCAGTAGCATGAAAATCGCAATAGCTAGTAGCGTTTTCATCCCAGAATTCCGCATTAATCTTTTTCTTGATCTGTTCGGCATAATCGGCTAATGGCGATGTCAGTTCCGGATCTTTCATTACCTTGGACATTTCGGACATGCACTCCAATGCCTGCTGTGTATATACTGCTACATCAATCAGCTCTGCATTCAATCCTGCAACCTCCATAATACCAGGACCTTCTGGGAAGAAATTATGGTCGGTATCCATGGTTTGCAATAGCCATCCAAGACTCTTCTTGCAGTATGGATAGATTTGAGCCAACAATTCACGGTCTCCTGTCCATTGGTAATAATTCCACAAAGCCATAATAAAATGAGCAGTTTCCTGGGTGTTTCCCGGGTTATATACCAAGCCGGCATTGCTGCGCTCATGGATAATACGGCCATTTCCATTCACCTCTTCTGATGATTTCCATAATTGAATCAATGTAGAACGAACCAAATCAAAATTGCCGATACACAATTGTCCCTGCAGCGAATATGACATGTCACATCCAAAGAGCCATGGATATTCCACAGCACCGGCGCCTAAGAAATACCCTAATTGGTCAATATCCTGTTCCAACCAACGGTTATTGATGATGGTCCAGTCGTAAGCACGCTGAATATCAGATTCTGGAATATCCAAGACACTGTTCGCCATCAGCTGACGGATCGATTGTGCTTTTTCTTCCATTTCCTGTTCCAAACCATTCTTCAATGTATTCATGCGCTCAACTGCCTGGGCCGATGAGGTTACGGAACCTCCGATAAAATAACGGACAGTCGCTGTCTTACCCGGCTCAACGGTAAGCGCGGAACTCATCACGGTACTATTAATAGGACCTTGGGTTTTAATACCGTCGATGCCGGTTTCCTGTTTTGTCGTTCCCCCATCAGTTGCCCACGCCGAATACCAGTCATGGTCATTATCCTTGCCTGTAAAGCAGTTGTTCTTTTCATCCCAGTTGATGATATCCTCTGCATTCTCACGCTCACCCTCGCTGGAATACCAGGCAGGAGACAAGTCGGAGTTCAGCATAAAGTCTAAGGTCAGTTTCTGTGCCTTATCCGTAGTATTCTCAAATGAATAAGTTACTGCTACGCTTTCTTCCTTGTCCGAGGCAAATTGCAGGCTTTTAACCTTAATTCCATCCTGAATTGTTCCTAAATCGAATTCATTATAATGTGGATAGACTGTCATTCGCTGAGCACGCAATGAATCAACATTACCGGCTTCATCGGTTACATTCAACCAGAATCCATCGGCTAACTTAATTCGTCCTATCCAAACGCCTCCCATTTCACCTGGCACATGGCCACCCATGTCGTTAAAGGCAAGATTTTGTTGACCTATAATTTGAGCCTTTCGTCCAGATGTAACGAAAGTCTTATCCAATGTTGAGCCATCACTTGATAATCCTTGCCAACAATCACGCTCCTGATTATTGTCCTGAGGAACTGACTGGCAAGCAGAAACCATTAATAATAAAGTCGATAAGGTTAAGAGTTTATTCATAAATTAAGGATTTACGGGTGAAATGTTGTGTTAATTCCCGGGTCAGTAATCATCTTGTCCGACAGGCTTCGCTCGTCAATCTGAACAGGACCTGTTATCAGTTCCGGGATATTATAAGCCATCATTAAGTCGTCGTAGTACTTTTTCGGATTTTTTTGAGGAAGAAGGAACGGCTTGTGGGCTTTGCCATTGGCATCTATATAGGTGAAATATGGTTTTGTGTAAAGCCCGTCATCACGGCGGCTGCTGAATACCATCCATCTGCTGTTATGACTCCAGGAATGATAACTTTCTGAATCTTTACTGTTGGCATCATCCATGGTTATCAGATTACCGTTCTGAAGGTCAATCAGGCACAGATCGGCATCCTTGTGCCAGATGCTCCACTGTCCATATTGCTGGCGGACAAAAGCCAGATATTTTCCATCAGGAGAAATTCGTGGAAAAGAAGTACTCAGAGAATCACGCTCTGCATTATAGACGGTATCCACTTGATTGGCAAAAGTCTGAGTCTTGGCATCAAATCCGATACGGCAGATATTATAATGTGCCTCTTTGTAACGGTCTGGCATTGGGTCGATAGCCTTTGCGGTACAAAAGTACAAATACTTTCCGTCTGGAGAAAAAGTCGGGTAAGTTTCAAAAGCCTCTTGGCTCTTGATAAATGGGCTTGCAATCAACTCATGTGTCTTGGCATTGTATACCACCACATCGGATTCTCGGTCAAATCCTTCAAGGCGATTGGCATGACTCATGAAGAAAACCTGGTTGATAAAGTTGGTGGAGAATGCTACAAAGTCTTCTGTAGGATGCCACCCTGGATATACCAGCGAAGAAATGGTTTCCGGAGTCTTTGTGTTTATCTTCTCAATCTTTCCATGGTCTAAGACAATGGTACCTCCATGCTTGGCACGCATGTGCATAACCATCTTCTCCGGATTCTGCATCTGGAAGTTATGACAGTTCACACAGTTCATGTCTGAAACCTTATTTTCATAAATAGCCTTCTGCTCGAAAGTCTCCAGATTGCGTTGGTAAATACCCATATTGTCCCAAGGGGAATATCCCGGTGCTATCAGTCGATATGCCAAATATGGGTCAATCTCATCAGGGGCAACATGAATCAGAAATGGGGTATAAGCACACCATTTGTTGCCTTGCTGTTTGCATACAGTCAGTTCGATGTCTTTTCCTTCCTGCTGTTTCAGCATTTCCTTCCATTTCTTTTCGGGGATATCAAAAACACCTCCCTTACCTGCAACCTGAAAGGACTGACCGCCGGCTTTGACAATCAGTTGTGTTGCCACATCCTCTGCATCCATCAACTGGAAATTCAGGGGAGCAACATTACCGGGTATAGTAACTTCCTTATAATCTGGAAAGATATGAGCATCTTCTTTCAGCTGTTGGTCAACCTGTATATCACCCTGGCAAGAAGCCAAGGCTAGAAATAATGTTGAATATAATAGCGGTTTTTTCATCTGAATCATTTAAACATGAAGTTATACCATGTGGTGTTGCCATATTCCTTTCTCAAAGCCTGAGCAGGATGAACGCCCTGACGTTCAGCCCTGTCAAGGTCTGTCATGAATTTCTTATATCGCTCGATATTCTCCTCGCTTACCCCATGCTCCCGGCAGTAATCGAAGTTGAAATCATTAACTAAAAGAAATGCTTCCTGCAAATGCTGAGGGAATGGATTCAATACCGGAGTCTGATAGAATGTTTCCACAAAACGGTTGATATCATCCTGATCACGATAGATAAACAGATAGGCTATCATGTAATCACGGGCTGCAGTATCCTCTGGATTAGTTTCCAATGTCTTATACAAACAAATCTCAGGATCGAGTGTAAATGTGTCATCCGTAGGAAGCGATTTACGCATTCTTCCTAAATCTGCATCAGCCATGATAGCCTTATCATTATACAGGAAGGTTCTCATATGCTTAGCCCATTCGCGATAGCGCCAACTCTTTTCCAAAAGAGTTATGTATTTGTCCACAACTTCGTATGCTCCTTTTATCAAGTTTGTCTTGATAAGCATCTGCAGCATATTCGGATTACCGTAATGTGTCAGCACAAAGGTGTCATGTGCATGATTCTGTGCACCACCCATATCGCCCATCTGGTAATTCACATGGGCATAAATGAATGTCAATGCTGCCTGGTTGTCATCAAACTCATGGAATACAACGATATTCTGCGGATCCAACTGCTCATAATTAAAGAAATGGGTCAACATCATGCCTTTCTTGGATAATGCCAAATTCACATAATTCATTATCAAGTAATTCTTGGTATGTGCATAAGGGTTACGCAAAATTTCATCCCATTCTTCTGCCACCACATGATGCTGAAGCTCAAGAAGAATATCAACATCCTTCTTATTCTGCTCGCTTTTACTGTATACCAAAAATCCTACGCCAAATGACAGTACCAGGCAGAAGGCAATCCGTGCCTTAAGTACCGGTTCTTTCATCTTGGCTGATAAACCATACAAAATAGGCAGAGCCAATAATGAGATCCATGAATACTTGCATGTATCGGGCAGTGGCAATAAGTAATTATAGAATAAATCTTGGGTAAATGCTTTCGAGTTTGAAGGTAACCAGCACCAACGTACGGCATAGAAAATAGCTAAAGCGGCCAAGACCAATGAGGTAAGCTGATAGAACCAACGTTCCTTACCACAGAAAGCATCAAACAGAATGACATAAATAGCAAATAGCAGGGACATCGGTCCTGCCATCCAGAAAAGGAGCAGAGTCATTCCGAGAGTCAATAAAACACGGGGATAAAGTGCAACTTTACTGATCCATTTCCCATAGATAGCCATGAATAGGGTAAGAATCACCAGGCACATGAAGCCCCAATAATGATAATTGGCATCATTCAGATTGCTCAACTCAAACACAAAAGGAATGATACACAATGGATAGAGCCATCGGTGAACAGATATCGGTTTTACCGATACCCACAAGCAAAGTGAAGCTATTGTTGCAAGGATAGCCGTAATGATAGGACCTGCCCAAGGCATGTAGAACAACTGGGTTACGTAATGGGCCTTAAAAAGAGCAAGACCACCAACACCACTGTAACGATCCCATAACAAATCCCAATCCCAGGCCAGAATCTGTTGCTGTTCGCGATCAAAAAAAACATATTGCTGCACTTCCTGCAGTAAATAGCCCGAAACTACCATAAAGCATAACGCCAGGAGATAGGGCAAGTATCGTTCAATCTTTTGCATTCAAATAACTATTATTTGGCAAAGTTAAGCATAATAATCGAGATTGAGCGATTTCTTAACAAATAAAAAAGAGGAGGCCTGAGCCCCCTCTTTTATAAAAGTGATTTTTGTTACAATTAGTAACCCCAAGCCTGCTTCAAGTTGGTGTTCAAAGCCATCTGATCAGCAGGGATAGGCCAAACATAGGTGTGACCATCTGGAAGGCTATATGCAGATGCAGAACCGTTAACAGGAACACCTACATAACGGTCTGGTGTTGGCTGGTTCAGGATAGCATAACGGATCATATCCTGACGGCGGGTACCTTCCCATGCCAACTCCTTCTGACGCTCCTCAGAGATTACCTGCATGTTGATGTCAGTCAGAGGCTCCAAGCCTACACGAGCACGTACATCATTGATTTCTGACAAAGCAGTTCCCTTATCACCCTTACGGTACTCTGCCTCTGCACGCATCATCTTAGCATCAGCAAAACGGAATACTACCAAGTCATTACCTGGATAGCTGGCATTTGAAGTACCGAAGTCGAATGCATACTTGCGGAAACGAGCACCTGCACTCTTAACTACGTGCTGGAAGAACTCATCAGGAGTAGCCTCGCCATAGTACTTAGCAGCAGCCTGCTTAGCCTTAATAGCAGCCTCAGAGTTGCTCATATCTACTACAGACCACAATGGCATATACTCCAGAGCCAACTCACTCTTGCTTACATCAACACCATTGTTGAAACCATCAGTTACACGAGCACCAGTCTCATTAACATAGTCACGATCGATGTAGAAGTTCATCTCGAAACGTGGGTCGCATGTAGACAGATCCTGACGATCCTCGGTGTAACCATACTGCTTAGCCAACCAAGTAGTAGCACATGGACCGTTCCAAGAAGAGAAGCCCTTATATGCAGGGTGACCAGCATGGTTGTAGTGCCATGAACGACGTTGGTGATCCCAACCGCGCTTATAGGTTACAGCATCATTAGGAATAGTCCAAATGTTCTCTACTGAGTTCTCGTTGGTAACTGCAAAGTTCTCCTGATATGAAGGAGACAGACTATAACCTAAGTCTTCCAACTTATTAACACAATAGATAGTAGCATCCAATGAATTCATGGTCTGACCGTCAATGGTCAAGCTCTGAGCCTTCATCAACTCAGTAATCTGTGTAGCCTTATCCTCGCTAACAGTATTCTTACCGGTCATATCTGCACCCATGTAATCCTTTGACCAGTTAGCCTGGGTAGGATCCAACTGCATCCAAGAAGCGTTCAACGCCAACTTAGCCAATACCATGTAAGCAACAGGCTGTGTCATACGGCCAAAGTAAGTACCAGACTTCTGAGCCATTGCTGTGCTCAGGTGAGGCAGACACTCGGTCAGTTCCTTAACAACGAACTTAAATACTTCTGGACGTGCAGTAGGAGCAGTCTCAGCAGTACTCTGCTCAGGAGAGGTAACAACTGGAACATTACCGTACAAATCTACCAAATGATAGTACAGGAATGCACGGTAAGCGCGAAGCTCAAAGATATAATCATTGGCAGCTGAAGAGTTAATCTCACCAAGCTTAGCGATAGCGCTGTTTGCCTTTGCAATAGTAGCAAACAAGTTAGACCAACCTGCCTGACCTCCGTGAGAAGGAAGGATGTTGTGAGTAAACTTGTTCTGTGGCACACCACCATCTACCCAGTCACCCAGACGACCAGGAACAAAAAACTCATCGGATACGAAGTTGGAAGCATCAGCAAGAGTTGTGTTCTGAAGGTTACCTAACTCATTGTACACTGCAGCTACAGTATTCAGGTAAACCAGGGTCTCACTCTTCATAGCTTCCTCCTCAGAGAAAGAACTCTCTGGGTTCTCATCCAGACTACAAGCAGTCAGCATGCCAGCTGCAAGTAAAAGTGAACCGAAAATATATTTTTTCATATTACTATACTATTTGAGGTTATTAGAATGTTACGTTCAACTGCAGAGAGAAGGTACGCTGCAATGGGTAAACGCGCTTATCATCAACACCCATGTTACCTACAGTACCCTCACCGATTGACTCAAGACCTGAGATAGAGGTAGAGTTGATCAGTGGAGTCAGACCTGAATAACCAGTGAATGTAGCTACGTTGTTGCAAGACAATGCCAAACGCAGGTTCTGGATAGCCTTAACGTTCTTCATGTTGAAGTTGTAACCCAAAGTGATATACTCCAAGTTCACGTAATCACCCTTCTCCAACCAGTAGTCAGAGTTGATGATACCGTAGATACCCTTACCGTTACCACCGGTAGGAGCAGCTGCCAGAACGTTGTAAGCATTGATCATGTTCATGTTCATGTAAGTCTCAGAAGTACCGTTGTAGATCTTGTGACCGAATGCACCGTTGAACTGTGCAGTCAAATCCCAGTTCTTGTACTTGAATGCCAGGTTCAAACCTGCAGTCATCTTAGGCAGAGCCTGACCAGCGATGTAGCGGTCACCACCCTCGGTAGAAGTATCGATCTTACCGTCACCGTTCAGATCCTCCAGGATGTAGTTGCCGGTCTCATCAAAGCCCTTGAACTTAGGGATGAAGAATGTACCAACAGGCTGACCCTCGATCAGGTAAGTAGTACCACGACCATCTGACAAACCTGATGAACCGTATACACCAGCGATCTCAATGTGCTCAGCAGTGCTCAGCTCCTGACCCTTATAGGTACCGTGCAGAGACTTCAGCTTATTCTTCTGGAATGCAGCATTGAAGTTAGCAGTGAAGGTGAAGTCCTTAGTCTTAACGATGTCACCACCGATTGCGAACTCGAAACCGTTGTTGGTCATCTCACCGATGTTAGCCAACAGAGTACCATAGGTAAATGGAGGAACAGGTACAGAATAGTTGTACAACATGTTTGAAGTAGTAGACATGTAGTAGTCCAAAGTTACGTTCAAACGACCACCGAAGAACTGACCATCAACACCAACGTCAAAGGTCTTCTTGGTCTCCCACTGCAGGTCTGGGTTAGAGTTCTGAGTGATAGAGTAAGTAGTAGTCTGAGTACTGTTGTAGATAGTGGTACCTGAAGGGTTCATCAACTGCAATGAGTTGTAAGCAGAGATAGCATCCTGGTTACCGGTAACACCATAACCTGCACGCAACTTCAAGTTGTTTACGTTAGGATTACCCTTCAACCAAGACTCGTTGCTGATAATCCAAGCAACAGATGCTGATGGGAACCAACCCCACTTGTGATTTGCACCCAGCTTAGAAGAACCATCGGTACGTACGTTAACGGTAGCGATGTAACGATCAGCGAACATGTAGTTCAAACGTGCCATGTAAGACATCAGCTTGTACTGGCTCTTGTTTGACTGAACATCACCCCAGTTTACGGTAGAACCAGCCTGCATGTTGTTGTAACCAAAGTAGTTGGTCTCAAAACCCTTAGACTGTGCACGGTTGTAGCCAGTGTTGTAAACCTGACCCTCCATCAATGCCAGAGCATCGATATGGTGCTTACCCAGATCCTTGGTATAAGACAACTGAACGTTACCCATCATATCTGAACGGTTGGTGTTACGGATATCAGCACGACCGTTATCACCCAAACCCTGATAAATGTTGTTAGGGATATAGGTCTTGGTCTGCATACCGATAGTAGTATAAGAACCGAAAGCACTCAGGTTCAAGCCTTCCAGGATAGTCCAGGTAGCCTTAGCATGAGCATTCAGAACGTTTACATCCATGGTATTGTCGATAGTCAAAATACCTGCAGGGTTGTAAGCATTTACACCGGCATCGTTCTGACGATAGATACCATCAACTGGCTCAGCAGAATAAGTAGGGATACAAGCAAATACAGAGTTCCATGTACGGGTTGGGTTGTAAACTGACTTACCCTGACGCAGAGAACCCATCAGACCCATCTCGAACTTCAGCTTCTTGTTGAATGCAAACTGAGTAGCATCCATCTTAGCGGTGTAGTTCATCATATCAGAGTTCTTCTTCAGCAAACCCTGGTTCTGGATAACACCTACAGAAGCACGCATGTTACCATTCTCGTTACCGGTGGTAAATGCGATGTTGTGGTTCTGAGTAATGGTTGTTGAACGGGTAACCTCATCATACCAATTGGTACGGAAACCTTCATCGATACCACCAGGCTGCTTAACATAGTCTTCTGGAGACAGCATCTCCAACTTCTTGTAGGTAGAACCGATACCGAACTGACCAGAGTAGTCAATCTTAGCAACACCAGCCTTACCCTTAGTAGTAGTAACTACGATTACACCGGCAGCACCACGAGAACCGTACTGAGCGGTTTCAGATGCATCCTTCAAGATGGTCATGGTCTCAATATCGTTTGAAGACAGAGCCTGCAACATACGCATGTCACCGAATACACCATCAACGATAACCAAAGGATCATTACCACCAGCCAGAGAGGAGACACCACGGATAGCGATGTTTGAAGCGGCCATTGGGTCACCACCACCTGCAGAGGTGATAGATACACCGGCAACCTTACCCTTCAATGCATCAGCAGCACCCAGGACAGCACCCTTGTTCATGTCTTCCTTCTTTACACGGTCAACAGCACCTGATACGGTACGCTTCGAACCGGTAGCATAACCAACGACCATTACCTCGTCCAATGCCTGTGAATCCTCCTTCAAGGTAGCATTGATTGTGTTCTGACCGTTAACAGCAATCTCCAAGTTGTTATAACCAACATAAGAGAAAACCAATGTGGCGTTGCGGCCAACGCCTTCGATAGCGTAATTTCCGTCGAAATCGGTAATAGTACCATTGGTAGTACCCTTAACGAGTACGTTAGCACCAATAATAGGCTCACCTGTTTCGTCTTTAACTACACCCTTAACTGTAATCTGCGCAAAAGCAGTTACAGCCAGCAAGAAAGTTGCAACAAACGACAACAATCTTTTTCCTAATAGGCTTTTAGTCATAATAAGATTAGGTTTTAGAATCTTGTCCAAGAGGCTTATTTGCCTAAAACCTAACATCTTGTGTCGTTTATTGCAACCCTAAGTAACAAATTCGTATCAAACTTAATTGAATTTCGGTATCAAATTTATTGCTTCTTCTTTTTTCTTATCCACAATCTTCGCATAGATTTGTGTTGTATTTATGCTTCTGTGACCTAACAGCTTACTGACTGTATAGATATCGGCTCCCAGTGTCAGCATCATCGTAGCGTGGGTATGCCTGGCTACATGAAATGTGATATGTTTGTTCACACCGGCATTTATTGCCCATTTTAAGAGGTGATGATTAATGCTGGTGTCAGACCGTAACGGGAAAATCAGGTTTTCGCTTTTCTTTTCCTCGTTTTCCGGTAACCATCTTATCGCTTCACTTGACAAGGGTAAAGTGAGGACCTCTTGTGTCTTTTTCATCCGAATATGCAGTTTGGTCTGATGCTCTCCGATGTCAATATTGTTCCATTTCAATCTCCGGATGTCACTGATTCTTAACCCGCACATGCAACTGAACAAAAAAGCATGCTTTAGCATGTTGTCCTCGCATTCTGTGTTTATCAGACGTTGGATTTCATCCAAACTCAAATACGGTCGTTCCGGTGGTATGATTCGTATGTTTTTCCGTAGCTCAAAACCCAATGTCGGGTTAAAATTAATGATTCCTTCTTTGTGCGCCCGGTTTAGAACATTTCGCAGAATGGCATAATAACATCCGATAGAATTAGGACTTAAACCTTTTTTTACATAATTTTTCCCATGTTTCTGATTTAAATGACAACTTTTTAGAAAAGTCACAAAATCCGAAAGAAACTTTCGATTAATGTCGGAGAATGGAATAGGGCAGCCTCTAAAATCCTTTAATTTATTCATCACATTCTGGATGGAGCGGATATAGTTGTCAGATTGGACATCCCATTCCCTTTGGCACATCTCGTCCATGTACTTCAAGACATCTTCTCTGCATCGCTCCTGGTTGTCAAATCCATGGATTCCGTTTTGTAGTTCTACAATTCGCTTGCTTTGGATGGCTTTTGCCAGAGCCAATGTCTTAGCGTTTTTTTCTTGATCTTCTTTGGTTTGCGCCGGAATAAGGTAAAGCTTAAGAAATTCGTAAGTGTGTTTTCCTCCCACATGGCTGCCGTTTCTCACAATATCACCATTGTAATACTCCAGATAAATTGATTTGTTCCCACCTTTCAGATTTCGAAACCTGAGCTTTACCGGTTCCTTAGGTTTGATTTTCTTTTGATACTTCTTCATGTCATAGTTTTATTGGTAAGTGGATTGATCTTTCCAAAAGTACAATAAATAATGATAAATATAAAATAAAAAATCGAATAAATTCATGCAAAAAATTTCCGAACGGAATTTTATAATATTCTATATAAATTAAAGAAAGATAACTGAATATGAATAAAATAAAGAGATGTATTTTATGGACGTTCTTATTTTTGTGTATAAATTAATGCTGTCTTGATTTTTGTATATTTGCGTATAAATGATTTACAATATTGAACTTGGCCTTTTCCTTCCATTTGTTAAGTAATATTAGTAGTTTAGTGCCCGATTTTGTGCTTCTTTTTCTACATCCTTTCAAAAAGTCGCAAAGTTGTCCCAAAAACGCCATGAAATGTTGGTGATTACCCCTTTTTTAGGTAACTTCGCACACGAAAAGCCGAATGGGCTAAATATAAGAAAATGAGTATGAAGAAATTATTGCAATCTGTTGCCACAAAATGGCAGGAGCTCAGCTTGTTGTTGCGCATTTTTATTGGTTTGGTGATAGGAGCCGTATTGGGACTGACTTGTCCTCAACTTACAGGTATTAGCATTTTAGGCCAATTGTTCGTTAGTGCCCTTAAGGCAGTAGCGCCTGTCCTTGTGGCTGTGCTTGTAGCCGCTTCCATTGCAAAGGCTCAGGGTGGCCTGGGTTCACGCTTCCGCACGGTGATCGTTTTATATATGGTTTCTACCATGTGTGCAGCCTTCACCGCTGTTGCCGGAAGTTTCCTTTTCCCCGTTGAGATATCGTTGGCCGATGCAGTTAATGATGAGGCACCAAGCGGGTTGGTGAATATTTTCACGGGAATCGCTACAAACATGGTCGCAAATCCTATACAGGCCATTGCTAATGCAAATTATATCGGTGTCCTTTTCTGGGCGATTGTGGTTGGTTTTGCTTTGAAACTTCGGGCTTCAGAGGCAACAATTAAGGTCGTGGACGATTTTTCAGAGACTATATCGCTGGTAGTTAAATGGGTCATTCAGTTTGCTCCCTTTGGTATCTTGGGTCTGGTATTTACTTCTGTATCAGAGAGCGGAATGGATATCTTTATCACATATGGCAAGTTGGTGGCTCTGCTGGTAGGTTGCATGCTGTTCTCTTGCTTAATACTGAACCCTCTTATCGTTGCCCTGTGCATTCGTAAGAATCCGTATCCTTTGGTTCTCACTTGTTTGAAAGAGAGCGGAATCAATGCATTCTTTACCCGTTCTTCGGCGGCCAATATTCCTATCAATATGGCTTTGTGTAAGCGCTTGGGAATAAATGAGGATTTCTATTCGGTCAGCATTCCATTGGGCGCCACCATCAATATGAACGGTGCAGCAGTGACCATTACCGTGATGACATTGGCCGTTTGCCATACATTAGGATTGCAGGTCGACTTGGTTTCTGCCTTGTTCCTAAGCGTATTAGCCGCTTTGGGAGCTTGTGGCACATCGGGTGTTGCCGGAGGTTCATTGCTGCTGATTCCTATGGCTTGTTCTCTGTTTGGCATTAGCAACGGTGTGGCCATGCAGGCAGTAGGTGTGGGTTTCATTATCAGTGTTATTCAGGATTCTTTGGAAACTGCCATCAATTCCAGCGGAGATGCTATTTTTACCGCTACAGCAGATATGATAGATAAAAACAAGGCATAGTCAGAAAATAAACTCTATAGTGAGGCTCGTTTTTTTTGAAAAACGGGCCTTATTTTATAAATAATGTGTAAATTTGTCCCGTTATATTGACTAAATCTTACAAACGCATCATTATGTATAAAAAAATGTCTAGCCTGCTGTTGTTCGCGGGTGCTTTTGCTTGCTTTCCACTAGCAGGTCAGGCACAGGTCATTTACAAGAACAGTGCCTATCAGTGGAAGGCCAATGAATTTGTTCAGGGCAAGTTCAAGGCCAAGGCTTTATCGCCAACCGAAATGGTTTCCAACTACAAACCCAATGAAAATGCTGAAATCAAGGGCATGCCTGAAATGCCGGGAGTTATCGACCGTGAGCATTGGGTATTAAAGCAGGACATCAGTAAACTTCCTCATTACCTGGCTGATAATGTGCTGGAAAATGCCATTTATAACATGACCTTGGAGGAGAGCATCCTGGCTGTTGAGCCCGATAACACTTTCCGTACCGGTGTGTTCTGGGGTGGTGTTTGGACACGCGATGTAAGTTATAGTATCCTGCATGCCTTGGCTCAGTTGAATCCTGAGGTATCCATGACTTCTTTGCTGGCTAAGGTAAATAACAACAACCGTATCATTCAGGATACCGGTACCGGTGGCGCCTGGCCTTGCAGTACCGACCGTACCACTTGGATCCTGGCTGCATGGGAATGTTATAAGGTAACAGGCGATAAGGAATTCCTGGACCGTATCTATCCGGTGATTAAGAATACCATCGAGGACGACCGTGTGGTAGCTTTCGATCCTAAGACTCAGCTGATGAAGGGAGAGACTTCTTATCTGGACTGGCGTGAGCAGGAATATCCGGTTTGGGCTCAGCCTGCCGACATTTATAATAGCGAGACATTAGGTACCAATGCAGTTCATTGCCAGACCATTCACATTCTGGCGGAAATCTGCAAGTTGGAAGGTCAGCCAGAGTTGGCAAAGAAGTACCAGTCTTGGTCCGATCAGATAAAGGAGGGTATCAATAAGCATCTTTGGATGGCCGACAAGGGCTATTATGGCATTTATCTGTATGGCCGTAATCACTTGATGCTGCATCCTCAGATGGAGACATTGGGCGAAGCCTTTACCATTATGTTTGGCATTGCTGACGATGCCCGTGCCAAGCAGATTGTCCAGAATGTGGAGCATGAGGCATTCGGCACTCCTATGATGTACCCAAATCTAAAGGATCAGTATCCTTATCATAATGACAGTATGTGGCCGTTTGTTCAGGGTTATTGGATGAAGGCGGTTGCTAAAGCCGGCAACGAGCAGTCTCTGTTGCATTCTATCGCTTCCATTTACCGTACTGCCGCCATGTTCCTGACCAATCAGGAGAATATGGTTATTTATAATGGTGACTATAAGGGCTTGCCAATCAATTCTCCTCGTCAGCTGTGGAGTGTAGCTGCCGATGCTGCTATCGTTCCTAATATTTATTTCGGAATTAACTACGAGGTGGATGGTATTCATTTCACTCCTTTTGTTCCTAAAGCACTGAAGGGCAACCGCCACTTGAGCAACTTCAAGTACCGCAAGGCTGTGTTGGATATGACCATCAGCGGTTTTGGTAATCACTTGAAGTCCTTCAAGTTGGATGGAGTAGAGACTAGCCCGTTCTTTGCAGCCAACCTTACCGGTGCTCATACCATTGTGATGGAACTGGATAATGTTCAGCCAGCTGCTATGAACATGAAGATGGTTGAGAATGCTTACATGCCATTGACTCCAAAGGCTGTTCTGAACGGAAATCAGTTGTCTTGGCAGGCTGTTGAGAATGCTGCTGAGTATATCGTTTTGAAGGACGGAAAGGAAATGAGCAAGACAACAGCTTTGAATGTTGCAGTTCCATCCGATGGCGAGTATGCTATAGTTGCTGTTGATGCAGATGGCCGTCATTCCTATATGAGTGAACCGGTTAATCACTACAGCCAGGTATTAACCTATGAGGTTGAGGACTTTGCCATGCCATTCAATCCTAAGCGTAAGCAAATCAAGGAAAGTATGGGTACTGGCGGTGGTTTGCCAAGCGAGGCACATGACCGTGCATCGGTTCCAACTCTGGAAGGTGTGAATATCAGCGGTGCCAGCAAGAATGTGGCCATGATTACCCGAAACGAGAACATCTTGATTACCATTCCGGTAGAAGTTCCTGCTGATGGCATGTATGCCATTGATTGGCGTTATGCTAACGGAAACGGTCCGCTGAATACCGATAACAAGTGTGCTACCCGCGTACTGACAGTTGACGGAAAGGCTGCCGGTGTAAGCGTTTTCCCACAGCGTGTTGCTGATAATAACGCCCGTGGCGAGAAGAAACTTGAAGAGCCATGGAACTTATGGGGTTACAGCAATGCCCAGGTTGTTCAGTTGAATAAGGGTCAGCATGTTATTACCCTGGAGTTTGCTGATTGCGTGGAGAACATGAATATCACGGTTAATCAGGCATTACTGGATCAGTTACGAATTACTAAGTTATAAATACCTAAATTCTAAGACAAATGACTAAGAGATTATTTACCGGCCTGTTATTCAGTGCCGCTTGTCTGTCAGCTATGGCTCAGCAGGCCTACATGGTAGACAAGGATGTGGCAGTTTTCTATCCTGCCAATTATGATGCTGCTGCTCATTCTCCTTCTCCTGTATTTGTGCACGAGTTGGTGCCACAGGGCAATGTTCCTGGCAACTGGAAGGTTAAGCCAGTTTATTCAAAGGAGGGCGATAAGACCGTGGTGACCCTGAATGTGAATGCGGATGATGACTTGTACGGTACCGGTGAGGTGGTAGGAGATTTGCGCCGCAACGGCAAGGAGGTGAATTTCTGGAACACCGATAACTACGGTTACATGAAGGAGCAGGGTAAGCAGCTGTACCAGAGTCATCCATGGGTACTGGGTGTACGTAAGGACGGTTCGGCTTATGGTATTATTGCTGATAACACCTGGAAGTCATCACTGACTACTAATCAGCAGATTAAGTTCGTTAGCGAGGGACCAGCATTCCGTGTTATCGTTATCGAGCGTGCTAATGCCAAGGAGGTTATGAAGGAATTGGCAAAGTTGTCGGGTACCATGGAAATGCCACCATTGTGGGCTTTGGGTTTCCAGCAGTGCCGTTACAGCTACAATCCTGATAGCCGTGTGAAGGAGATTATTGACACCTATCGTGCCAAGAACATCCCTTGCGATGTAGTTTGGATGGATATTGACTACATGGATCAGTTCAAGGTATTTACCTACGATCCAAAGCAGTTCCCAGATCCTCAGGGCTTGCAGGATTATGCACATGCCAAGAATTTCAAGACCGTTTATATGATCGACCCGGGTGTAAAGGTGGAGGATGGCTACTTTGTATATGATCAGGGTAAGGCCAACGACTATTTCGTTAAGATGCCTGATGGTACAAACTATACCGGTCGTGTTTGGCCTGGCGATTGCAACTTCCCTGATTATACCCGTCATGAGGTTCGTACCTGGTGGAGCGGTTTGACCAGCGACTTCGTAAAGAAGGGTGTTGATGGTCTTTGGAACGATATGAATGAGCCTGCTGTATTCGACAGCCAGACTTTCACCATGGATACCGAGGCTGTTCATTGGGGTGATGAGAACCGCGATAAGGGCTCTCACTTGCGTTACCATAATGTATATGGTTACAATATGATCAAGGCTTCCCGCGAGGGTATGTTGCTGGCTAAGCCAAACAACCGCCCATTCGTATTGTCACGTGACAACTTCCTGGGTGGTCATCGTTATGGTGCTACCTGGACCGGTGACAACATGTCTACTTGGGATCATTTCCAGATGAGTATTCCTATGACTCTGAACCTGAGCCTTTCCGGACAGCCATTCAATGGTCCTGATATGGGTGGCTTCGGTGCTGATGCCGATGCGGAATTGCTGGCTCATTGGACTGCTACAGGTATTTACTTCCCATTTGCCCGTAACCATGCCGCTAAGGGTACTGTTGATCAGGAGCCTTGGGTATTTGGCCAGAAGGTGGAGGATGTTTGCCGTACCGCTATCGAGCGTCGTTATCGTCTGATGCCTTACATCTACACCTTGTTCCAGGAAGCAACCGTAAACGGTATGCCTGTTATGCGTCCTGCTTTCATGGCAGACGATAAGGATCCTGCATTGCGCGGTGAGCAGAAGGTGTTCATGCTGGGTGATGACCTGATGATTATCCCTCGTTGGGCTAAGGCAGACAACATTCATATTCCTTCAGGCGACTGGGATGTACTGCAGTTGGAGGATAAGGACGATATGTATCAGGCATTTGTAGCCCAGCGTCCAGGTTCAATCGTACCAATGGGTAATGTGGCTCAGAGCACTATTGAGTTGGATCAGAACACCCTGACTCTGCTGGTTAACCCTGCCGAGGATGGTACTGCTACCGGTGTATTGTATCAGGATGCTGGTGATGGCTTTGGCTATCGTACCGGTGAGTATGCTAAGTTCCAGCTGTCTGCTAAGACCGAGGGTGACAACATTACCGTTAGCATCAAGCAGGTAGACGGCAAGATGGATATGGGTCAGAAGAACATCCGAATTGGTTTCGTAACCGATGGCAAGATTACTTATTCTCCTTATGTTCAGGGCAATGAGGTTACCATGAAGACCGTAAAGGACAAGCAGATGGGAATTGATCTGAAAAAACTGAAGTTCTCTGATATTGACCCATCAAAGCAACCAACCATTCAGGAAAAACTGAAGATTCAGGTTGAGAAGATGAAGAAGAGTGGCCAGGCCATGGAGTGGTAATCCCAATAAAAAAACCGAGAGTGAAATGCTCTCGGTTTTTTTTATTACTTAATGATTTCGCACCATTCAATAATTTCGTTGTCAGGACCATAGATCTTGAAGCACTTGCAGCCCTTCTCCCAGAATGGGATGGTAACCAGTGGGTTGGCAATACGGTAGCCAGCCTTTACTGCAGCATCATACAGTTCCTCGATATGGGTAGCATCCAGACAGATGTGATCTACTGCACCGGCTACACCTGGAGTTGTATCAGAAGGAATGAACTCCAACATCATGGTTCCCTGGTTCATGAATACGAACTCGCGGCCGTTCAATGGCTTGGTTACGTGAGCCACCTTGAAACCCAGACCCTCGTAGAACTTGATGGTAGCCTTCACGTCCTTAACTGGGATGCCGATATGCTGGAATCCGTGGCTGAGTGAAGCAAACTTAGCTGTTGTCTCTGGAGTAACATTCTGTGCCATAGCTGGTGAGATGAAAGTTGCCATAAGCAACATGATGAATAATTTTTTCATGGTTTTATGATTTTTAGATTTTAAATATCTTGCCATTTTCGCAAATTTTCTCCCGCTTGCCGTCAGCTATCAGCCATGCCTCTCCGCGTACCTCTTCATGACCGGGACCGCGTGAGAAGATGTAGCTGCCATCGGGCAGGCAGTAGTATTTGTGTCCGTAGCTGTCATTAAAGGCGATGTCCTCCATAATGCGCATGCCATCCAGGACATTGTCCTTGACTTGCTGATAGTGGGGGAGGATGTTGCAGGTGGTCAGGCCTAATCCTCGCAGGAAACGCTTGTAGTTAGGGTTGACAGCTTCACCAGGCAACTCGGGATGTGAGTACACCCAATCGGCGCAGTTCATGCTGCCTGCGCTGATGCCCAGTACCACACCCTTGAAGTCCTGCATGATTTCACGAAGATGAATACGCTCAAAGAACTCATTTTGGGTTGGCACATGTCCACCGCACAGAATAACCAGTGACGCTTTCTTAATCAGTTTCTCGGCATCCCGCTCGTTACGGCCGTCCAATAGGTGAAAGCTGTTCATCTTGATGCCGATTTCCTCCAAAGAATCCTTCATGCCGAAGCCAAAGCCGTCGGTAAAGGCCACATTGTCTGGGTCGGAGGTGATATAAACAGCATCCGCCACGTGGTGGGTAAAGTGCAGCAGCCCGTCAACCAGGCCGTTGAGTGGATTGATATTAGGTGTCCCAATAATGCAGGGACTGCTAGTCAGGAATAATGTCATAATCAGTCTTTTGGTTGAATGTCCGGTAACTGCTTGGTTACGCTGATTCCACATTCGGTTAGTTTCAGAATGCGGTTCTTCAGGTTGCCCTTACCGTCCTGTAATTGACCCAAGGCGTTGGTATACGTTTTCTGTGCCGTTGCCAGTTGATTGCCTAGTGTCTGGAAATTTTCGGCAAAGATAGCGAACTTAGCGTATATATCCTTGCCCATCTTCAGAATTTTTTCACAGTTCTCCTCCTGGCGGTCTTTGTTCCATAGGATGCTGACCAGCTGCAGGGTAAGCATCAGATTGGTAGGATTGATAATCAGCACCCCTTGCTTATACGCTTCCTGACCCAGGTTCGGACGCTTGTTCAGTGCCAGGATGTAGCTGCCTTCATTAGGGATAAAGAGGAAGACGATAGGTACGGCATCCTTCACGATATTGCTATAGTCCTTTCGCGCTAACTCATTGATATGATTCTGGATAGAGCGAATATTCTCTTTCTCGGCCTGTTCCTGTTGCTCAGGTGTTTCCGCATTCAGGTAATTATAGAATGCGGTCAGTGTCACCTTGGAATCAATGATGATATTCTTGTCTGCTCCGGGCAGTCTCACGATGACGTCTGGACGCTGCTCATCGCCATTGGCATCCTTGATGCTTTTCTGGAAGAAATATTCGTGCCCTTCCCGCAATCCGCTGTCTTGCAGTATGCCTGTCAGGATTTGTTCTCCCCAGTCGCCTTGTACCTTGCCCTTGTTCTTCAGCGCCTCGGCCAGGCTATGAGCCTCATTTCCCAACAGTTGCGAGTGCTCTACAATCTGTTTGATAGAAGCCGAGATAGCCGCGGAATTACGGTCATTGCCTTCCCGGTTCTTGTCGATGAGCTCATTCATCTCTTTCAATCGGTCGAAAACCGGTTGAAGGATACTTTTCATCTGGTCCTGATTTCCTTGTTGAAGAGCCTCCTGACGGTCTTTCAGAATGGTTGAGGTGGCATTCTCCACCTTGTCCTTGAATACCGACAACTGCTCGGCCAGGAACTGCTGGTTCTCTTTTATCTTGGCCTCGTATTCCGCTTTCAGCGTGGTTTGTTGCTCTGCCATTTCCTTTCGGGCAGCGGCCAGCGATGCTGCAGCTTCCTCCTTGGTCTTGGCCAGCAACTCAGCTGATTCTGATTTCAGATCGGAAAGTCTTTTCTCCAGATCCTTTTTGGTATCTGCCAGAATCTGAGCATCTTCTGCCTTTTCACGGTTGAACTGCTCGGTAGCCTCACGTTTGGCAGTCTCCAGTTGCTTTGCGGCATCGGAGCGTTGCTGGATTAATTGTTCCTTCAACATTTCCTTTTCCTTTTCGAGCGACATAATCTTCCCTTGTTGCCGGCTTATTCCCAACCGGTAACACAGGATTGTTGCCCCAACGGCCAACAGTGCTGCAACGAGGATAATCAGATACTCCATATATAGTCTTGCATGGCTTTTGTGTGTTCCTCTACGCTCTTAAGTAGGGTAAACTGAGCATACGAACGCACCTTGTTGTGCTCTGGATACTGGGTCTTATAATAGGTGTCGCCATTGATGTAATCGGCCAGGAAACGTACGGTCTGCATGTATGGGAATAAGGCTACGGCATAGGGCAGGAGCTCTATCTCAATAGGGAGCAGGAACGATTTGGCCGATTCCAGATAGCCCTTGGTGAATGCCTTGAAGATGTCCATGTTGAAACCCACACGGCTCAGATCCTTGTCGTCCTCATCACCGGTGTTGGCTGCTGTACGCAGGAAATCACCGAAATCGGAGAAGATGAACGATGGCATGACGGTGTCCAAATCGATGACGCACAGCACATTGCCATCTTCGTCAAACATCATGTTGTTGACCTTGGTGTCGCAATGGCAGATGCGCTTGGGCAACTTTCCCTCACGGTACAGCTGCTCGGCCTGGCACATCACTTGGGCACGCTTTTCCAACTCATCCACTAAATCCTGCACTTCGGACAGACGGCCCGAGGCATTGGCTGCTACGGCTTCGCGCAACTGCTGCAGGCGGAATTCCATATTGTGGAAATCAGGGATGGTCTCGCCAAGTGGGGTCTCAATGTCGGCCAGCATAGCCTGGAAATTTCCGAAGGCCTTTCCGGCATAGTATGAGAACTCCGGGTTAACCGTCTCGTATGTCTTGGCATTGGGGATGAACACGGAAACACGCCAATAGCTCTCTCCGTCATACCAATAGGTCTTTCCTTCAGGTGTGGGGATGAATTTCAATACTTTACGCTCTATGTCCGTCTCTCCGGCATCGGTCAGTTTCTGGCGGATATGGGCCGTTACCGCTTCAATGTTGGACTGAAGCAGTTCTACATTCTGAAAAATGTGATGGTTGATGCGCTGCAGCACGTAATCAGGGTTGTCACCTGTTGTGGTAATCCTGTAGGTATCATTGATCAAGCCATTGCCTAACGGCTGAATGCTCTCTACCTGACCTGTCAGACAGAAATGAGTTGTAATTGTTTCTAGGTTATTCATTGTGGCATATTTTGCTACTAAGTTAGTGCATTTATCCCAAACTGACGAATATTATGCCTTTTTTTTGCTTTTCTTCTCTGCCATGACCATTCCGACCAGCAGGATAACGGTACCTAATATCGCCATCCAGGTGATGCGCTCACTCAGGATGATATAGGCGGTGATCATGGTGAAAAGAGGGGCCATGTACAGGTAAACGGTGGTCTTTACCGAACCCAGGTTGGCCATGGCGGTGTTCCACAACACATAGCAGTACATGCTGGCCAGAAGTCCCAGGAACAGCAGGCACCCCCATACGGCGGTTTCAGACAGGATGGCCATCTCGAATTTCAGCGGAGAGACCAGCGCATAATAGGGCAGAATACTCAGCACGCCATAGAAAAACACTTTACGGCTGATGAACTGCGAGGAGTAGTTGTCCATGACTTTTTTCATGAACAGATTGTATAGGGCCCATGTGCAGGCAGCCGCTATCGCCAGCAGGTAACCCACTACCGATACATGAAGGATAAACTGACCGTTCAATACGATGAAAACCATTCCGATAAATGCAATAAGCATGCCTAATGTCTGCCGTTTGCTGATGCGCTCGCTCTGGTAGAAAATGGCCAGGACAATGCTGGTGAAGATGGGGCTTGAACTGACCAAAATACTTACATCCGATGCTTGTGCCACTTGCAATGCGGTGTTCTCTGCCAGGAAGTAAAGCGACCCGCCGAAGACTCCCGTCAGGGCCATGTACAACTCGTCTTTCCAGTTGTTCGCCAGCAGTTGCTTATGGTTGACCAGCAAGATGCAAAGGTAGGCCAGGGCAAACCGGTAAAAGAAGATATCCGCAGGCATTAAACCATGGTCCAGAAGGACTTTGGATGCGATGAAGGTGGTACCCCATACGGCCACCACAAAGATGGCCATGACATGGTATATGATTGGGTTTTTGTTTGACATTTCTATTGATTCGTTTATAATTTTGCCTTGACTCTCATAAATCGTCCGCAAAGATAGAGTTTTTCCGTTATAACAATGTGTATTTCTGCCAAAATTCATTATCTTTGCAAAACATACAACCTAAATAATACAGATTCATGAATAAAACATACAAAAGTACCTGTTTACTTTTGACTGCCATGGCCTTTGTGGCTTGCGGCCAAGAAACTACTTACAATCGTGAGCCTGGTGTTTTCCCTGGTAATCCTTCCGAAGATTTTGCTCCTGCATTGGTAAGCGGCGGCAGCACTTATCGCAATCTGGCTTTGAACCGTGCCGCTTCGCATTCTTCCAGTTATGATTATAATTTGACGGCACAGCTGGTTACCGATGGCTTGGTGGCTGAGCGTGAGCCTGCTACTTTCCGCTTGTTTTCCGAGAAGGGTGAAGTGGGCCGTGTGGACCGCGAGAAAATCCTGGATAACAGCACATGGACGAACATCACCGAGGAAGGTGGCCGTTTCTTCATGCAGTTCGATTTGTTCCATTCGGATCTGAAGGCGGATAAGTTCCATCTGACCGGAACCGTTCGAGGCGACCTGGCTGCTCCAAAAGGCTATGAACTGACTGCTTTTGCATCCGAGGACGGTGAGCAGTGGCAGCAGATCGATTCGCAGAAGGGCAGTGGCTATTTCGGCAAGACTCCGGAGTCGCGTCCTAAACCGGCAGGAACCGGTGTGGCATTGGATATTGCCGGTAATCCTTCACCGGTTGTCTTCAAGTATGATTATAAGGCTCCAGAGGTGGAGAAGAAGCCGGCTAATGCCCCTGGCCCTGTTACGACTTATAATAATGCTATCGATTATACCGTGAATTTGCCGGAAGCCGGAAAGTTCACTCATTTCAAGGTGGAGATTAACATGCCTTCGGCTACCCGCTGGCAACTGCAGATGTGGGATTTCTATGCACAGGATGAATTGTTCTCTGCTTTGCCATCCGACCAGTTCTGCAGTACCTGGAAGAGTATGACGGCAGGCGAGGAATGGGTATGCATCGATTTGGGTGCACCTGCCAAATTCGACAAGGTGGTGCTGAACTGGCTGAATAAGGCGGTTGCCGGTAAGATTCAGGCTTCGGATGACGCGCAGAACTGGCGTGATGTTCAGGCTTTGCCGGAAGGTGATGCTGCTGTTGACGAAATATCATTCAAGGAGACTTCCGGTCGCTACGTGCGTGTGCTGTGTACCAAGAGTATCAATGACCAGCCTTATGAACTGTCAGAATGCCAGGTGTTTGGTAAGGGCGGTTTAGTGGCTCAGCCACAGCAGGAGCTGGCCATGAATGACGGTAAGCAGTTCTTGAGCGGTGGCGGATGGCGCCTGCAGCGTGCCTCCGAGATTCAGGCTACCGGCGAGGAGCTGACATCGGGTCAGTTCGATGCTTCGTCATGGATTCCTGCCACCGTTCCGGGTACGGTACTGACCAGTTACCAGAATGTGGGTGCTATCCTGGATCCTAACCAGAAAGACAACCAACTGTTCGTGTCGGAATCGTTCTTCCGTTCGGATTTCTGGTATTTGAATACGTTCAATGTGACCGATACCGATGCGCATACTTTCCTGAACTTTGACGGCATCAACTGGAAGGCTGAGGTCTTCCTGAACGGCAGCAAGGTCGGTCGGATTGACGGCGCATTCATGCGTGGCCAGTTTGATGTCACCTCGTTGTTGAAGAAGGGAAAGAACGTGTTGGCGGTTAAGATCATTAAGAATGCCCATCCGGGTATCATTAAGGAGCAGACCGCTTTCCTTACCGATAAGAACGGTGGTATCTTGGGTGCTGATAACCCTACATTCCATGCCAGCGTGGGTTGGGACTGGATTCCTACCATCCGCGGTCGCAACATCGGTATCTGGAACGATGTGTATCTGACCACCACCGGACCGGTTACCATCCAGGATCCGTTTGTACGCTCCGAATTGCCGTTGCCGGATACTTCATCGGCTGACATCTTTGCCGAGGTTACCCTGAAGAATCATGAGAATACCGAGGTTACCGGCAAGTTGGTCGGTTCGTTTGGCGAGCAGACCTTTGAAAAGGAAATCACCCTGAAGGCAGGCGAGGAGCAGTTGGTTAAACTCGATTCCAAGAATACTCCGGCTTTGCACCTGGACAATCCAAAGTTGTGGTGGCCAGTGGGTTATGGCGAACCTTACCTGTATGACGTGAAGTTTGCGTTCCAGACCAATGGCAAGCAGAGTGATAAGGTGGCCTTCAAGAGCGGTGTGCGCCAGATGACCTACGACGAGAGCGAGTATGTACCAAGCGGCGGTATTGCCAAGAGTAATTTCGGTCCGTTCCAGACCAAGCGTCTGAGCATGTTTATCAACGGCCGACGCTTCATCGGATTCGGTGGCAACTGGGGCTTCTCGGAGAGCAACCTGAAGTACCGTGCCCGTGATTACGATGCTGCCGTGGCTTATCATGCCGATATGCACTTTACCATGATTCGCAACTGGGTGGGCCAGATTGGCGATGAGGAGTTCTTCGAGGCTTGCGACCGCCATGGCGTGATGATCTGGCAGGACTTCTGGCTGGCTAACCCTGCCGACGGACCTGATCCATATTACAACGATCTGTTCATGGCTAACGTCAAGGACTTTGTCAAGCGTATCCGTAACCATGCTTCCATCGGTATCTATGTGGGCCGAAACGAGGGTAATCCTCCGGTAGAGCTGGATAATGCCATCCGCGAATATTTGCCTCAGGCTCATCCGGGCTTGCATTTCATCTCTCATTCTGCCGATGGTGTGGTGAGTGGTGGCGGTCCTTACTATGCACTGCCTCAGAAGGAATACTTCAATTTGCACGGACACGACAAGTTCCATAGCGAGCGTGGTATGCCTGCGGTGATGAACTACGAATCCATGCTGGCTGCCATGGGCGAGGAGAATGTAGAGCCTTTCAATGCTGAGGCTCATCCGAATGCCATGTACGGCTTGCACGACTTTACCTTGAGCCCGGCATCGGCACAGACCGCCGAGGCTTTCAATAACAAGATTCGCAAGATGTTTGGCGAGCCAGCCAATGCCCGTCAGTTTGCCGAGTGGGGTCAGTGGATTAACTACAACAATTACCGCGCTACATTCGAGGCTTGCAGCGAGCATCGCCGCGGTATGCTGTTGTGGATGAGTCATTCGGCATGGCCATCCATGGTTTGGCAGACTTACGACTATTACTTTGATCCTACTGCGGCTTACTTCGCTTGTAAGAAGGCTTGTGAGCCATTGCACATCCAGTGGAATCCTATCCGCGATGATATCGAAGTGGTGAATTACCATGCGGGCGACCAGAAGCAGCTGACTGCCAAGGTGCAGTTGCTCAATGAGGACGGCACCAAGCAGTGGGAAAAGGAACTGAAGTTTGATATCGCTGAGGACCAGACGGTTGCCTGCTATGCGCTGGAGAACCAGGACAAGATGACTTCTACCTATTTTATTAAGTTGAGTTTGACCGATGCCCAGGGCAAGGAGGTTTCGAGCAACTTCTATGTCCGTGGTCAGGAGGACGAGAATTACCAGAGCTTGTGTAAATTGCCATCTATACAGCTAGATGTTAAGACATCTGTTGCCGACCAGAACGGCCGTAAGGTGCTGACTACCGTGCTGAAGAATACCACTTCCACACCAGCCCTGATGGTACATCTGCAGGTAAGGGGCCAGAAGACCGGCCGCCGCATTCTGCCAGCCTTGGTACAGGACAATTACCTGTTCCTGATGCCGGGTGAGGAGCGTACCATTGTCTCATCGGTGGATATGGCTGATACTCAGGGCGAAAATCCTATGGTAGAGGTAACTGGATTTAACTTGAAATAATTAAAAACAAAAAGAGCAATAAAGAAATGAGCAATTCAACTTATTTGGCCTCCAAGCCGCGTTACGAGATTTTGGATGGCCTTCGTGGTGTCGCTGCCATGATTGTAGTGATTTACCACCTGTTCGAGGACTTTGGTTTGGGTGTTCCAGTGCAGGGAGCCAACCACGGTTATCTGGCAGTAGACTTCTTCTTTGTGTTATCTGGTTTTGTAATCGGATATGCTTATGATGACCGTTGGGACCGTATGTCCTATGCCGATTTTTTCAAGCGTCGTCTGATCCGTTTGCACCCTATGGTAATCTTCGGTGCATTCCTGGGCTTGCTGATGTTCTATTTTACAGGTGGCGGTCCGTTCGGATTGGTTGATGGTACCGAGTGGTACAATCTGATTCTGGTTTTCCTGGTGGCTTGTACCATGATTCCATTGGGTGCCGGCAGCGATATCCGCGGTTGGGGCGAGACCTATCCGCTGAACGGTCCATGCTGGTCGCTGATGCTGGAGTACATTGCCAATATCCTGTATGCTTTCGTCATCCGCCGTTTGGGTAAGATTGCGCTGGCCGTCTTGGTTGCCATCTTTGCGTTACTTACTATCAATCACGGACTTTGCATCGATGTATATAATGCCATTCCAGAGACTTGGTATGCTAAATACACCTTTATCGGTGGTTGGGGCATTGAGGGTGTGCAGTTGCACATTGCTATTACCCGTCTGTTGTATCCATTCTTCTGCGGTTTGCTGATTTCCCGTTTGGGCAAGTTCATCAAGTTGAACGGAGGTTTCTGGTGGGCTTCTCTGCTGGTTGCTGCCATGCTGCTCATGCCACGTGTAGGCGGCAATGTTCCTGAGAACTTCTGGATGAACGGCTTGTACGAGACCATCTGCGTGCTGATCGGCTTCCCATTGGTAGTGATGATTGGCGCCGGCAGTCAGGTAAGCGGAAAGAAGTCGGTGGCTATCTGCGACTTCCTGGGTAAGATTTCCTTCCCATTGTACATTACCCACTACATCTTCATTTACTTGCACATCTCTTGGATATCATCTCATCCAGACGCACCATTGGGCACCTGCATCATGGTCAGTGCAAGCGTATTCATTATGTCAGTCATGTTGGCTTATGCCGCATTGAAACTGTACGATGAGCCAGCACGTGAGTGGCTGAAAAACAAATTGTTTACTAAAAAGGTGAAATGAAAAAAACCTATCTTTTAGGATTGATAGTGTTTATTTGTGCTCTCTTGCTGCCTCAATGTGCAGTGGCAGCAAGTGAGCCTGATAACGAATATGGCGTGCCTCGTGATGCTTATGAAATGTTCAAGCGCGCCTATAACAACTACTTGGATAAGCAGTTGCTTTCTGCATCGGACTCGCTGATGATGAGATACCGGCATGACAGGAACAGGGCTTATCTGGTCATGGCCTACGAGTTGCAGCACATCTACTATTATATGCAGGAGGATGTGGAGAACTTTGACAAGGTGGTGGAAAAGGGTAAGGCCCTGGCCCTGGAACTGGATCTGCAACAAAGCTATTATGGCTTCTGTGCCAATGAGATCAACTTTAACGTGGAGGTTTCCAAGCGCATGCTTTCTGCTTTGCAGCAGGCTAAAGAGTTGGTGCTCATGGCCGAGGACTCGGGTGACCCGGTCAATCTGTACTTAAGTACTTTCGCTTTGGGACAGGTTTACCAATGGCGTCAGGATTGGCGTAAGGCATACGATTGTGTGACTCGTTCCTTTGATTTCCTGGTCAACTCCGGAATGGACACCCGTGTGGGTTCGCTGTCCGAGATGTTTGAGATGATGTCTTTCGACATGTTCAAGCTTCACCGGTATGACAAGGCCATTGAGATTGCCGAAAATGGCATCTCCCATGAAAAAGGTTCTTATGTGGCGAATTTAAAGTATCTTCGCCTGGCCTCGTTGTTTATGCAGAACCGTACGGATGAGTTTTATGCACAGCTGACCGATCTGAGAAAGACCGTGCAGGGGGGTGATGAACTGAAGAAGAACTATGAGAACCTTGTCCATGTGTATGAAGAACTGATGGCCCAAAACTATATCGCTGCATTAGGTTTTGCCAAGCGTATTGAGGATTTGGGTCAGAGACTGGAAGCCGAGGAATTGGTATATCTCCGTTCAGACGATCTCAAAAACGCTCATCAGGTGTCCGTGATGATCCGTGACTACAATGATTCCATCAAGTCCCAGATCGAGGCTTCAGACTTGGATGAGATTCATGCGCGTTTGAATACCAATGAGTTGGAGAAAAACGCCGTCAAGTTGCAGAACGAGAATACCCACCTTATTTATATCGGTTCGCTGGTTATTCTGCTGGTGGTTCTGGTTTATACCATACTTCATACCCTTACCCGAAAGAAAGCCCTTCGTAAGCTGTCTCAGACCAATGCCGCACTGGTCAGTGCCCAGGAAAACGAACGGCTGGCGATGGCTTCTACCGAGAATGCCCTCCGCCGTGCTCAGGATGCCTTGGCCAAGGCTGAGCATGCCGATAAGATGAAGCGTGAGTTTATCAGCAATGTCAGCCATGAAATCCGCACGCCGTTAAATGCCATTTCAGGCTTCACCCAATTGCTGCTGGATCCTGATTTGGAAATGCCTCGTGAGGATAAAATCGTCTGCAACGATCAGATTCAGGAAAATACCGAGAAGCTGACCAAACTGATCAACAATATCCTGGAGATTTCCACCCTGGACACCAGCCCGGATACCGCCAATAAGGAGCTGGTCGACTGCAATGAGCTGCTGGATGGCATCAAGGCCTATTATTGTGACTTGAAGGAAATTAACATCAATTATCAGCCCGATAAGAAGGTCTTTATCCATTCTGATGTGACCCGTATCCGTTCCATTCTCAGCAAGCTCATTGAGAATAGCATGAAGTATGCGTATAAGGAGCCGCTCACCCTGGGTCTTTCCCTGGACGAGAATCCGGGTCAGGTAACCATCTTTGTTGCCGATCAGGGTCCGGGCATTCCTGTCAGCATGGAATTCAGCATTTTCGAGCGGTTTAAGAAAGTGGATGAGTTCTCGCCGGGATTAGGATTGGGATTGAGTATAGCAAAGACCTTGGCCGAAAGCCTCGGTGGTATGCTGAGATTGGATATCAAATACAAGGGTGGCTGCCGCTTCGTGCTGATTTTGCCGGTGGAGTAATCATGTTTCATTCCGTTTATTCTCGGAATAATGAAAATTATCCTACCTTTGCATTTCGAAAAATGTATTATTAGAAGAAAACTATGAATAAGTTATTTAGTTTAGCAGTAGTAGCATCTTTGGCTACTATGCCTGCGATGGCAATGAACAATGAGCCAGAGGGTACTCCAAAGGAGAAGAAGACCGTAGACTTTGCATCCGACGAGAACCTGGAGGCCGGTTTCGTGACCGAAGCATTGAACAATGCCATTGAGAACACTTGGGAGTCAGACAATGATCAGGATAAGCCAAAGTTGGGTCCTTCACTGACCCAGTTTGCCAGCGCGCCAAAGTTTGGCGGTTTCTTTGTCGGAAAGTATGCTTACAGCGACAAGGATGGCGATCATAACGGTACCGGTTTCTCGCAGCGTGTAATTCGTGCCTATGTAGACGGTACCATTCTGAAGGATTTTGCTTACCGTATTCAGGTTCAGACCAATAACCAGGCTTTCCACATGAAGGATTTCTTCGTCGAGTGGCGTAAGTATAAGGAATTCTACGTAAAGGTGGGCCAGTTTAAGCGTGCCTTTGGTTTTGAAAACCCTATGAATCCATGGGATGTAGGTTATGGCGATTATTCACAGATGACCAAGAAGCTGACCGGTCATAACGACTTTATCGGTGCCGAGAGCGGTAGCAACGGCGGTCGTGACCAGGGTATCCAGATTCAGGGTGATCTCTTCCCTGCTAAGGACGGACACCGTTATGTACACTATCAGCTGATGCTGTCCAACGGTCAGGGAATCAATACTGCCGATGCCAATTCTCACAAGGATGTTACCGGAACACTTCAGATTCAGCCTATTAAGGGTGTGACCCTGGGTGTATTCGGATGGACCGGCGATTTTACATCCAATGGTGTAACCGTGAACCGCAACCGATACATCATTGGTGCCAAGGTTGAGCAGAACGGTTGGGTGCTGCGTACTGAGTACGGTCATTCTACCGGTCATAAGATTGCCGATTACAATGCCGAGACCAAGACTTGGAAGGGAACCGGACGCGCCGATGCTATGTATGCAACACTGGGTGTGCCTGTAGCTCCATGGTTGAAGATCTTCTTCACCTATGATAACTATCGTGACAACGGTCAGTGGAATACCGCCAAGACCATCTATTCCATCACACCGAATATCCGTCTTCACAAGAACCTGATGTTCCAGTTGCAGTACAACTACAATCACGATCGTAATTTAGCAAACCGCAATTACAACGAAATCTGGGCTGAGACCTACGTTCGTTTCTAATAAAAGTATATGAAGAAACTGTTTTTGATCGCATCGCTGGCATGCATGGCTATGGCTTGCCAGAACCAGCCTAAGGAAGAGGGCTATGTACAGACCGGCACCGAGGAGGTGGGTACCTACACCGTGGATGTGATAGAGAAGAACATCTATCACCTGCAGGATTTCAATTCAGCTTATCCTGCCGGCAATATCCTGAACGACTCCGGTCAGGTGGTGGGTTTCAATAACCCGTCCGACATGTACCTGCTGGTAGGTGACAAGGAGGCATTGCTCATCGACCTGTCTAACGACATCAAGTGGGCTGACAATGCCGCAGAATCCCTGCAGAAGGTGGTATCCGACCGCATTGGCAATCTGCCGCTGACCATCACCTTTACCCATAACCACGGCGATCATACCGGTATGCTGCCTGCCTATGTCTCTAATCCTGAGGTGAAGTTTGCCTTGCCTAAGGTGGATTTCGAGAAGATGGCGGATAAGTTCCCTGCCGGTCAGACCAGCATGTACGAGGATGGCTATCAGTTCGATCTGGGTGGCATCAAGGTTAATTCCGTTATGGTACCGGGCCACACTCACGGCAGCATGGTGTTCTTTGTCGAGGGCAAGGACATCTGCTTCTCGGGCGATGCCATCGGTTCCGGCCAGGGCGTATGGCTGTTCAACATGGACTGCTTCAAGGAGTACACCATCGGTGTGCCTAAGTTGCTGGCTTACATCAATGATCCTGCCAACGGCATCAACAAGGACAACCTGATTTTCTGGGGTGGTCATTACCACCAGCGTTCGGGTTTGGATCCGGCTATTGGCGAGACCATGGGCTACAGCTATCTGGAGCAGAGTCAGGAGCTGATCAATCAGATTCTGGACGGCACTGCCGAGAGTGTTCCTGTCAGCTTCAACAAGATCCTGGATACCCACTACAAGTACAAGAATGCCGGTATCGTATGGAACGATTCCTTGGCCAGCGTCATCCGCGCAGAAAAGCAGTAATTCCGAAAACCATCTATATAAGTACACAAGGGGGGTAGTCTCCTTGTGTACTTTTTTGTTAAAACATGCTAAAAGTTCCGGCGTGGCGTAATTGAAACCGCAGCGGGCGTGTCTTATCATAAACGGACATAAAAATGTATAGCGAGAAGCAGTTTGAACACCTATTTAAGGAGCATTATGAAGCCATGTATAATCTGGCTTTCTCCATGCTTCGTGACGAGGAGGAGAGCCGTGACGTTGTACACGATGTGTTTGCCCGGATATGGGAGAAACAGCCTGAGATCCGTTCCGGGACAGAGCGGGCATACCTGCTGAACAGTGTCCGGAACGGGTGTGCCAACCGCATACGGGCACTTTCGCAGGAGGAGCGGTTGCGTAAGCTGTACCCCGAGGAGATTCAGCTGTCGCTCAATGCCGTTCAAGAGGCGGAGCAGTTGGAGCACATCCGCCAGTACATGGAAAATGACATGCCCCCTGACACCCGTACCGTACTTCAGCTCTGCATCATGCAGGACCAGTCGTACAAGCAGGCATCCGAGCAGTTGCAGATGAGTGTAGGATATATCAACAAACAGATAGTGAAAGGATTGCGCATGCTGCGTGATAAGTTTAACCCGAAAAGAACCGAGTGATGACAGACAACGATATTCAGAATTGGATGAACGAGCCTGATGGAAAGGAATTGTACCGGATGGCTTGCGAGGTGAAACGTGCCCATGCCGTACCGTCCGCTCAGCCGGATGTGGATGCAGAATGGCAATCGTTCAGAACCCGTCACATGAGCAAAAAGCCGGCCACTTGGCATAAGTTCATAGCCGTGGCAGCCAGCCTGTTGCTGATCTGTGGCATAGGCATTGCGGCCATTCTGCCGGTTTTCAGGCAGGAAACAGCTCAGTCTCAGGACACACCTGTCACCCCCAAAGAGGCTCAGGCTCAGCCAAAGGGTACGGTTACCGTTTCAGCCGAATCCTTTGTCTTTCATCAGGTCACCCTGGAAAACATCCTGAACCAGTTGGCCGCACACTATCATGCCCAGGTTCAGTTTGCAAATCCGGAGTTGAAGAGCATAACCCTATATGTTCAGATAGACAAGAACCAGACCTTACAGCAGGCCGTTCAGTTCCTCAACCATTTCGATAAGGTAAATATCAGATTGCAAGGCGATACAATGGTTGTGGAATGATGCACCGGGCACTTCTTCTAGTCGTTTGGCTGGGGTGTACCTTCTGCGCGTATGCCCAGCCTAAACACTTCCATTTTCAGGAAGTGCCCCTTACTGATGCCCTTGCCCAGATAGATCAGGCTTTTTCTGATTACAAGATTCATTTCATTTACAACGATTTAGAGGATTATACCGTTACGGCCGATATTCAGGGCTCTGCTCTCATACCCATTCTGCGGCAGGCCATCGGCTTTTACCCCTTGCGCATTCTTCGTGACAAGAAACACATCTTTATCGAGAGCCGCCAGAAAGAATCCCGTAAGCTTCGGGGCAGGCTGGTGGACGAGAACCGGCAGGCCGTTTCCTTTGCCACCATTCTGCTGTATCAGCCCTCCGACAGCGTGCTGGTGACCGGAGGCGTGAGCAATGAGAACGGCGATTTTGTGATTCCGGTCGATGCTCAGGATGTGATGATGAGGGTCACCCGAATGGGATACTCACCCATGCAGCGGCTCACACCGGTCACCCAGATGGGCGATGTGGTGATGGTCAGCAATCCGTTCCTGCTGCAGGAGATGACGGTCAGCGGCAACCGTCCGCAGTATTCTCTGCATGATGACGGACTGACGCTACACGTGCAGGGCACCAGCCTTTCACGCCTGAACTCGCTGACCGATCTGTTGGATTATCTGCCCGGCTTGCGTCGCACGGACGAGGGTTACACCTCGGTGAATGGCACACCGCTCATCTTCATCAATGGCCGTCAGGTTACCAACCTCAGCGAACTCACTCAGTTGCGTGCATCCGAGATAGCCCGCATCCAGTTGGACGAGAACGGCGGCCCTCAGTACAGCTCGCGCAGCTCCACGGTGGTAAACATCTATACCGTTGTGCCCGATAAGAAGGGAATAAACGGTTCCATGCATGCCCAGAGCTCACTAGGAAAGCGGGCCATCAGTCAGGGACAGGGCACCCTGGGTTGGGTATCAGAGCATTGGAACCTGCAGGCAGGTCTGTCGTATGAGAACGGACAGCATTATCAGGAGACGGCTATCCTTGCCATGGATTATAAGAACTATAGTTTAGACCAGCGCAACATTATTTATAGTCCCCGTATGGAATCGGCTGAAGGGTTTGCATCGGCCGATTACCATATCAATTCCCAACATGTGCTGGGTGGCCGATACAAGGTCTCCGGTGTGTTACGTTCCCTAATTTATCATCAGGAATACGGTAAACCGGGTGATTTCTCGTACAATAACAGCATGGCCAATACAGATTTGTGGAAACTGAATTACAAACCCCGTCACGATGCTTCGTTGTATTACCGCGGAAAGGTAGGTAAGGCCGATATCAGTCTTAATCTGGCATACTATCAGGACAAGATGAGCATTCAGTCCATCCGTAATAGCGGTGACATTGCAGTTCTGGGCCAGCGGAATATCTCCGGCAACCGCCTTTGGGCTGAAAAGTTGCAGGTAAGTCTGCCTTTCTGGAAGGGCACCCTGCAGGCAGGAAATGAGGCTACCCATACCCAGCATACCGATTGGTATCTGTTGGAAATGGATTTGGATTATGCCAATAAGACACGCCGAACAGAGACCCAGCAATCGCTTTTCCTGCTCTACAGCCGTGATCATAAGCATTGGAAATGGAATGCCGGTGCCCGTTATGAGAACACCCGTAGCCAGTTGAGATCCCAGAACGAGAATGACTGGTGGGGAGGAAGTCATAATGGTGTCTATCCTTATGCCAGCCTCACCCGGTTATTGTCCAAAGGCTCCTTGGGGCTGACATTGGCCAGCCATTCCCAGCGCCCGGCCTATAATCAGTTGAACAATTATTCTCTGTACAATAATTATATGCAGTACATCTCTGGTAACCCATACCTGAAATCAGCCGTTTATTATCAGTTGGGTGCACATGGGCAGTACCGTTGGCTTTATGCCCGCTTGGATTATCAGTGGGTGAGCCGTTTCATTGCTACCAGCCTAGGCAGCTATTCCTCTCATTTCATGCTGCATTATGACAATATTCCCCATGCCCGCCTGTATTCCGCCACATTAGCGCTGACTCCCAAGACCGGCCGCTTGCAGTGGAACTGGAGTTTCTCATTGGCGGGACAGCAGGTAAGTCAGACCTACAATATGGGTACCTCCCGAACATTCAACCGCCCGTTGTTCTACCTGAGCCTGCACAATCAGTACAGTTTCAGTCCTTCATGGCAGGCATGGGCTGAATGGCAGTATCACAATACCGGCCATGTGGGAACTACGCTGCAGCGGCACAACGGTTCGGTGAATGTGGGCCTGGCACATCAGAGAGGGCAGTGGACATTCCGTCTGCAGGGTATTGACCTGGCTGCCAGTTCCAAGTCCTTCCAGATCTGGTACGGCAACCAGCTGGAATTCCAGCGCCTGAGTTATAACGATACCCGACGTGTGGAACTGAGTATCAGTTATAATTTCCGTCCTTCTTCATCCCGTCATCAGGAATCCAATGCCGGAGAGAAAGAAAAAGAGCGATTTAAACAATATTAACAATAAAACCGTGATTAATAGGCTTCAATCCTAGTCATATATATAAACGAGAAGAAAAGAGCATATAGTTATGAAATATGGGTATTACATTATTTGCTGTCTTACTTTGATCCTCACCGGGTGTATTCCTGATGATTCTTTGTCCGATTCAAACAATAACTCAATGGTGGGCAATTATTCTAGTGGCACCATTGAACTTGTCCTGGATTGGAACAATCTGGCTTATACCGTTTCTTATGAATCGGAAACCTATGGGAATAAGATGCCATTGGTTTATGCGCCCAACTGCTCGTATGTGGTGTACAAGAAGGACGACGAACAGAAATTGTTTGCCAAACTCCGTGGTATGGGTCTGACCGTGAATGAGGAGTGGGTAGGAGGTGAGAGCTATATCTGGAATGTAGGACGGTATAAGGATACTAAGCGTCTGTTCCGTATAGATGACATTACTCCCGAGGAATTGAATAAAATGGATGAGGTTTTGTATGCTTCCCGTATCGGTTTTTATTGGGATCGCGTATATCCGCTCTATGAGTATATAGTTGTACAGCCATTTCAAGGTAGAATCAACCAATTGAATGCCATTATCAATATGTGTCATCTGGAAATTTATAGTCAGATGGGAACAGAAATGTACATGCTTCATCTTACTAAGGAAACACCGGTTAACGTAAGGGAATTGGAGAACCTGTTTGCTGATAACGGAATCCCAAGGGCACAATCCATGGGGCCTTATGGTGCAGAATGGGTACATGGCCCATCCTTATCACCAGATTTTGCTATCCTATGGGGACAGGAATTATACGATTGGTGGCTGGCTGAAGGAAATGATAGAATACCATATTAATTGGAGAAGAAGCCGTTTCATACTGAGAAAAATTACAGAGAAAAATCCATGAAAATATAGATCCAAAATGAAAAAGCTATTTACTATTGTGCTGTTGATGAGTCTTTCCATTGCAGCTTTTGCGCAGAATGAAGTAGGGAAAATCAAGGTCACCCCTATGGTGGGTTTGACATCAGCTACCACCACTCTCTCACATGCTGACAGAAGAATGGGCATGATAATGGGTGCCGAGGCACAGAAACAGCTGAACCCGGTTCTGGCATTATCTGGTGGCTTGTTTTATGCTCAGCAGGGATGTTCTGCCGATGTTTCGGGTGTGGATTACAAATACCGCAACAATTACCTGAATATTCCGGTTCTGCTGAATGTGTATGTGACCCGTGGCCTGGCGCTGAAGGCTGGTTTGCAGGCCGATGTACTGCTTTCTGCCAAATTGCGTACTTATACAATGGGTGAAAGTACAGGTTTTTCTACCAATTACAAGGATCTTCTGAATACCGCAGGCCTTTCCGTTCCGGTAGGTGTAAGCTATGAGTTCAGTCATGTGGTGGTTGATGCCCGCTATAACTGGGGACTTACCCATGTAGAAAAAGACGTGGATGGCCCGGTAAAGGATTATTCCAAAAACAGCGTGTTCCAACTTACTTTGGGTTATCGCTTTTAGTCCAGATTCCTGTTACCATAAAATTAGTATAGAAATGAAGTGTTGATGGTTGTCAAAACTTCCATAAAATAAATCAACCCCCAAATTACAACTATGAAAAAGATTCTGCTTTTCTTGCCTTTCTTGGCTTTTTGCTTCACCTCTTGTAATAATTCAGGTGATACTATGTATTCAGAAGGCGATAGCGAGTACGTGGAAATGGTGAGCCGTGTAGGTTCCATTTTTTCTGACGAGATGTACAAATACCCTATTATCCCGGGCACGGATGCGTGGTATGAACTGAAAGGTATTGATGACATGCAGTTGGCCTGTATGATACCTGCCTCATGGGCTTCCACCGCCAGCACCCAAAGCCTTATCCTTACCATCATTACCAACCCTGTGATTAGCCAGACACATTATTATGACAAGCAGTTGCTCCAGTTCAACCGATTTCTGACCCAGGGTGCCTGCATGGCTGCAGACAAGGTGTTACAGACCCGTGATGACTTTGCCGATGCTTGGCTTACAGTATACAAAAAGATGTCTTGGGAGACAAATACAGATGTTTATTCATTTGTTTACGATTTAGCCAGCATGCGCCATTTATTGCTAAATCTGTCATTGGCCGATCAGAAAAGAATGGCTAAGGCCATAGTTGAAAAGCAGGATGGCGGGAAGAAGTGCAACCCTACCGTTGCTTTAGGTAATCTGATGCTTTGTGCACAATACGCTCCTTTCTTATCTTTCCTTACTGATCATCCCGAGTACGTGGATGTATTCGAGCTTGGTTTTGGAAGAATTCCAACAGAAGAGGAGGTCTTTGGCTTTGCCAAGGGTTTTGTGTCTGAATAATTGGGCTGGTATGGCGAGAAATCGCCTCTAGTATAAAACTGTTGAGGGAATGAGTACAGCTGTGGAGCATTGTACCATTCATTGCAGTCCATTCACAAAGCAGATTTTGGAAGATAGTCCATACTTCCCAAAGGATATTGAATTTTCATGGGTCATTTTGGATTAATTTTCCATTAAGCAAAAATGCCAGAAACATATTCCTGGTATGAAATTATTGATGTAATTTTGTAGTGTAATAAAAGAATAAATGATGAACGTAAACAAGAACCTGCAGAAATGGATGCTTACCCGGCTGAATCTGCTTTTGAGCAGTGTGCTGGCTCTGCTGGGTTTCAGCAGTTGCGAGGGTATAGATGGACCGGGTGATTATCCTTGTTTATACGGCACGCCCTATACCCATTTCGATGTGAAGGGAACTGTGCAGAATGCTGATGGACAGGCACTTAATGGGGTGAATGTGACCGTTAAGTCTGTCTATAAAGGTGAAGGGGTGGAATACCCTCGGCAGATAGACATCGTGGAAACCGGTGTGGATGGAAAGTACAAATCTTTCGGAAGCTGGTCAGGATTCAATGAAAGATACACCCTGCGTGTAGTGGTGGACGACCCTAGTGGCGTTTACGAATCCGACTCCACCGATGTGAAACTGGATCGTACGACAGAAGGTGAGAACGAATGGTGCTGGGGCACAGATTTGGGTACAGCCGACTTTACACTGAAGAAGAAATGACATTTGACCAACTGAGTCTGAAGAAACGCCTGCAGCTGGAGGTTTTCAGGCAGATACGGCACAACAGGGCCAAACTGCACCCGTTGCACCAGATATTCTGGGAGTGCACTCTGCGCTGTAACCTGCATTGCCGTCATTGCGGAAGCGACTGCAAGTCCACCGCGCTGGCACCCGATATGCCGGCCGGGGATTTCCTGCGTGTCATAGACTCGGTAACACCGCATGTCAACCCGCATGAGGTGATGATAGTCATCACGGGTGGCGAGCCGCTGGTACGCCCGGACTTGGACGATGTGGGCCGTGCGCTCTATGAACGGGGCTATTCCTGGGGCATAGTCACCAATGGCTGGTTGCTGGACGAAGCCCGGCTACGTTCCTTGTTGGATGCCGGCATGCAAAGCCTGACTATCAGCCTGGATGGCATGCAGGAAGATCACGATTGGATGCGGGGCCGTGAAGGCTGTTTTGCCCGGACTTGGCGGGCCATCACTCTGCTGTGCCGTACTCAGGGACTGGTTTGGGATGTGGATACCTGCGTGAACCGCCGCAACCTGCCCAAACTGGATGAGATGCGCGAGGCGCTGACCGCAATAGGAGTGAAGCGCTGGCGACTGCTTACCGTGTTCCCCATGGGCCGTGCTGCCAGCGACCCTGAGATGATTTTGAACAAAGAGGAGTTCCAGCACTTGATGGATTATATCCGTACGCAGCGCCAGGCCTACCGTGAGCATCACACCTCCATGTTGTGCTACTACGGTTGCGAGGGCTTTTTGGGCGATTACGAGGGCGAGGTTCGTGACCATCTGTTCCATTGTCAGGCAGGTGTTTCCGTGGCATCGGTACTGATAGACGGTTCCATTTCGGCCTGCACCAGCATCCGCATCGATTACCATCAGGGCAATATCTATCAGGACGATTTATGGGACGTGTGGGAAAACCGTTTCCAGCCCTACCGCAACCGCTCATGGGCTAAAGATACCGCCCCATGCCGGGATTGCAAACTCTTCCGCTACTGCGAGGGTGGAGGCATGCATCAGCGAGGTCAGGACGGAAAACTGATTATCTGCCATGCTGCTGACTATTGATGAATCATGACCCTCAAAATGACAAGATAGGCTAGTGTTAACCATTTTTAACCATGACGCCGTAATGATTTCGGTAGGTAATTTGTCTTTCTTATAAAGACCAGAATGTTAAATTAGATTGTATACATTATGAAACACAAGTTTTTTGCACTTATGGCAGTTGCAGCATTGGCACTATCGGCATGCAGCACAGACGAAGCTGTAGAGACACCACAGCAGCCAGTTACTGAAAATCAGGATCCTGCACCGGAAACACCGGAATCTATACTGCTAACTCCCAAGCCTTTCGATTTCTGGAGCTTGTATCCGGATGAACGCAAAATAATAGCGAACGTCAATCAGTTCGGTAACCGTTTGGCATCCTACATTTATGCATACAGTCCTAATTTTATATGCTCTCCGCTCAGCATTGAGATAGCATTGATGATGACGGCCAACGGTGCATCCGATACCGGTTGGGCCGAGGTTGCTCAGGCACTGAATCTGGATGCCGTTTCGCTAGACGAGCTGAACAGCTGTTACGGTAAGATCATGAAGGGACTGACGTCGGGTTATGACGAGGGATTGCAGTTTTCTGTAGCCAACTCGGTTTGGGTGCGTGAAGGGCTCCCTATCGAGCCGCTGTTCATGGAGAACATGCAGAAGGTGTTCAATGCGGAATCGTTCAACATTACCACCAAGGAGGCTATGGACGATTGGGCCAGCAAGAAGACCGGCGGACTGATAAACAAGATGCCGGTAGGTGCTCCTCTGTCAGAACTGCAGCTGTTGCTGGCCAATGCCACCTACTTCAATGGTCAGTGGCTGAACAAGTTTGATGCAGAGAAGACCATTCCGTATCCGTTCAACAATTACGATGGAACCACTACCGAAACCAAGTTCATGAATAATAAATCAGGCCTCATGAGTGCATGGGAAGAGGGCTACAGCATGATTACCCTGCCTTATAAGATAAACTCGTTCCAGATGGTGTTCTTCCTGCCCGACGAGGGCTATGAACTGGCCGACATGCTGCCTACTATCGATTGGTTTACCCCGATGGAAAATCATGAAGTATACTATGCTATTCCTTTGTTTAAGGAGACATCGGAGTTCAGTGCTACGGAATTCTTGAAGGAATTAGGTGTCAACGATCTGTTCCACCAGACACCGGGTATAGCCCCAGGCATAACACTTAGTGATGTATCGCAGACGGCCACCATAGAGGTGAACGAGTCAGGAGCCAAGGCAGCCGCCATTTCGACAAGTGATTGGATATCAAGCCCAACCATTCCATCTCTGTTCCTTCTGGACCGTCCATTCGCCTATGCTATCGTAGAGCAGAATACCCAGACGGTTTTGTTCCAGGGAGTAGTTTCTAAATTTTAATAATTACACAAAGCATTATAATGTCATCCTGAGCGTAGCCCAAAGAAGAAAGAATGTCATCCTGAGCGTAGCCCAAAGAAATAAATAATGTCATCCTGAGCGTAGCGAAGGATCTTTCTAAACCGGATGGCCTTATCCCGAATGGCAGAAGTAAAAAGTTAAAAAATCAAAATTGGGGGGGTAGGGTGCTGATTCTTAGGAATTGATAGTCATAATATTGTAATTATTTGTATTTTTGCAACATACTAAATTTGATGGATTATGAAAGCACGGCATTTTTTATTTTTGAGCATGGCATCCATATTCATGTTGGGTGCATGCAGCAGTGATGATGCGCTGGATAATGAGCAGCCTTGGGGTGAATACAATGGCGATTGGGATGAGGAGGCTGCCGAGTACGAAAAAGCATTCGACCGCCCTGCAGATACCTATACCTATCCCATTGAGATAGGTTCGGATGAGTATATCGAATTAAACAAGCAGGGAATGCAAGCTGTTTTTCAGGCATTCGAGATTCCTGCTGCTACGCTGAAGGGAATGTCCACCGCAGGAATTATCCAGTCGTTTATTGAATATCCGTTCTTGTTGGATTTTGATGTGGCTCATCCCAGCATTCAATATTCTGTAGAACGCCTCAAGAGCATGAATTTAGGCCAGGAATTGATTACCCGAAAGGATGCCGGTGAATGGTTGCTGCGCTATTGGATGACCTATCCATCGGCAGATATTAAGCAAGGTAAGCTCCCACGCTATATGCGTTACCTGATTTCGGTACCTGAGATTACCAAGACCATGACTACCAATCAGATTAAGAATTTCATGCATAGAGCCTTGAGTAACTGGCCCGAGTTGGAAGACAGTAATGGAAAGCTGATGAGCAATACCGGTTATATCTATATGTTCGGAAAACTGCTTCAGAGTGCCGGGTACAAGCCACTTAATGAATTACTGAAGAAAGATAAAGAATTGGATGATTTCCTGAACGTTCATGAATTAGGTTGCCCCGTTCCTAAAAACATAGAAGAGGTCTTTCTGCTGACAAACAAGTTCATGACAAACAAATAATACACAAAGAGGATTGCTTGTTAACTAAACAAATCTTCTCTGTGTTCAAAATATAGGTGTGGAATTGTTACAAAACCTTTGGGGCAATCAAGAATAATGCTTACTTTTGCAAATGTTCCCATGCTAGGGTTTCATTGATGGGAATGGCTATAGGAATAGCAAATAATAAGATATTCATAGAATAGGCAATGGCAAGCAAGAAATATAAAAAATCAGAATGTGATGCTCAATTGGTTGCAGAACCAATGGATGATTACAATAACTCTGTGGTTTTACCAGTTCCAACTCAGATTATGGTAAACATAGAAGATGTAAGTATGCTGAAGGAAATAAAGCATGCCATCAGTATGATTCGTGGTGTGGTAAGTGTAGAAAAGAGTCCTGCCATGAAATCGTATGAGCGTGCTAGAGCCGATGTAAAAGCTGGGCGGGTAGTAGAGTTTGAAAACTTGGATGACCTTAAAGCTTTCTACGATAAATTATGACTTACGCATTGAAAACGACTAATAGTTTCTTGCGTGATCTGAAGATGTGTAAGAAGCGTGGCTATGATATGGAAAAATTGTGGGGAATTATTGGTAAACTTCTGCAAGGAGAGCCATTACCTGCATCTTGCAAACTTCATAAACTGTCTGGCAATCATAAGGGTGAGTGGGAATGTCACATTGCTCCTGATTGGTTACTGATTTGGGAACAGAACGATACGGAACTTACATTGATGATGCTTAGTACGGGAACCCATAGTGATTTATTTTAATAATAAATGATTATCAGTGGTTTACATAATAATAAAGAGGGCCTGTCAAACGACAAGTCCTCTTTGTCTTTTACAGGATTCCGTAGGCAGTCAGGATTCCCGTGAGTGCCGTGAGCAGCGCATTAATAATGATGCTCCATTTGTACTGTTTACATAAAAAAAGGAGAAACTGAAGAAATTATAGAGACCCCAAAATCGGAAGACAACTTTTCAAAAATAGGAAAGGATTTCAAATATTCTGCTGTCTTTGAAAGTATCAATGAGTCTATCTGTAGAAATCTAAATGTTATGGCAGAAAATGGTTTTGGTGGTCATAACAATACTGTTGAAACAATAATGGACATTTCTATTAACCGAAAGGGACAAACGCCACATATATATAGAGGGAATTTGTATAAAGGTCTTTTATAGTAATCATTCAAATAGAAAGTAATATAGCAAATCCCATATTCCAATTAAGGAAATGGGATTCTTTTATGAAGATTCTGTGCCTAATAGTATATAATTGCCTTAAGTTATTTGATTAAATCTACATCTTTCATAAAATCGCACATCTGGTCAATCCAATTGTCAACAGAGTTTCCTGTATGAGTTGCGCCATAGCCGTGTTCAGCCTTCCAATAGTTATGCACCTCAACAGGTTTCTTTGCCAGTCTCCAAGCTTTATATATATTAAGTTGCTCGTCAGGTGTAAACACATCGTTTACAGGAGAACACAAGAACAGTGGAGCCGCATCTTCGGGTGCCTTCACATCCGGAGTCCAACCAGTATATATTGCACCGACGAAAGCTGGACGACTACTCTCGGTATGGTTTTGTGCGATATACATGGAGATAAGACTGCCGGCAGAAAAGCCCATAATACCAACCTTATCAGGATTTAACCCCCATTTCTTTGCATTACCTTTAATTAATGTCATGGCTTGTGTTGCGTCGGCCATTGCCAGCTGAGTCTTTGGAGTGTTTAGCGCACGATCTGACATCAACGGCCCCTCGCCATTGGCAATCTCCTTTGGATCCTTCTTGTCACCCATGATAAATTTCATTACTTCCAAGCCAACTTCTATCCCGTTGTCAACCGACTTACCATTGTCCTTTAGCATTGGGTTCAGACGATACTTTAGCAAGAACACGGTGAAACCACGTTTAACAAGTTCCTTTGCAACCAAAGTTCCTTCTGTATCCCAGGAGAGCATGAGAAAACCACCGCCAGGACATACCAGCATGGTACTGCCATTGTCTTTGCTTTTGTCTGGCAGATAGACCGTCATGGTAGGGTTACTCACATTCACAATGGCAGCATTGTCACCCATCATGATGGTTTTCTCTTCTACACCGCTTTTCTCAACCTTATCATATAGGTTGATTACAGATTCATTTTCTAATTTTGCCGGCATCTTCTGTGCCATACCTGTCAAAACAGCACTCATGAATACTGTCATTGCCATTAAAACTTTCTTCATATTCATCCTATTTTTATTGATTTGTAATATCTGATTCATAAAATTAAAAAATTTTATTCATGACAAGATAATTGAGATTTGAGATTGAGATAAGAAAATACCGCCTGCAGATAGGCACTAAGGAGAAATTCATCGATTTGCTTTTCTTCCACATTCCGCTGAATTGCTACGTGGTGATTGAGGCAAAGTTGGGAGAATTGCCAGAAGAGGGCAAGGACAAATAACCGACGCTGTGGGTAGTATCCCATGGGCAGCATCTTGTCCATCAGCACCTTCATCTCGTCCGCATCCCGGACAATAATCTGCGGAATCATATACTGGTAATGGCTTCATGGCACGTTACCATTTATTGGTGTGAATCAATGATTCATCATATTTATCCTTAATGGCCACGGTCTCAGCAGGATAGCCAACAGCCATCATAGCCATGGGCACAATATGATCGGGAGTGCCCAGCAGTTCAGAGAGGAACTTTACTCTACTCATCTGCGGGTAAGCTCCCATATACACTGCTCCCAACCGCATGGAATGAGCAGCCAGCAGCATGTTCTCCATGCACGCAGCACAATCCTGCACCCAATAGTTGCGCGCATCACCATCCAATGTCTTGCTCATATCCGCACACACCACAATCACCTGAGGAGCGCGCTCGGCAGCAGTGGCCGGTCCGATGTTATCGGTAATAGCTTTCTTAATAGCCGGATCATCCACCACGATAAAGTTCCAGGGACGCATATCCATGGCCGATGGAGCCGCCATTCCGGCTCTCAAAATCTTATTGAGGGTAGCATCATCCAGTTTCTGGTCGGTGTATTGGCGAATACTCACACGGGTCATTATATTGTTCAGTACCACCTTTTCAGCCGAATCATTGCCGGATGGTGTTGACTGATTACAGGATAGGAAAGCCAGAGCCGAAACGGCTAAGGCCAGGATAGCAGCGAATTTCATAAATGCTATTATTTGGTTAGTGATTTGTTGAGATTACGGATAAGTGTCTTGTATAAACTTTTGTCTTTTCCTGCATAATAAATGGAATGATCCTCGTCCGTATAGTCCACCGGATATATGGTCAGTTGGGTACTATCAGGTAAGAATACGGCTACCAGATTCGAACAGAAAGGCATGTCCTTGGTCCGGTAAGACACTACATAGCCAAAAGCATTAGCTTTAGGGTTTAGTCCGTTGTTGGTCTTGTCAATCACATTGATAATGCTTTCATTTTCAAGCAAGAAGTCGCCGACACTATCGATTGCCGAACGCAGGTCCAAATCCATCCAATCAGTATTTGCCACATGAATTCTTGTGCCCCAATCCACGGAGAACTCCTCTACCTCCTGACTTTCGGAAAGATGGCTTTTAACCAGGTCGAGCACGGCTTGATCCTTGGCGTTCAGGGGTTCAGCAGAAGGTGCACAGGCCACTAGAACAGACCCGCAAAAAGCGATGCCCAATGTCAATATTTTATTCATAGATATAAGTCAATAAAACGTACATACTATTCGCGGAACAGTTACCGCTTAATGATGCAAATATACATTTTTTTTCCTATAAAGCAATGCCAGATAATAAAAAAAACGTGCCACGTTGAACCGGTCCCCATGGCACGCGCGCTTCACAGAATGCCATAAGCCGTAAGCACTCCTGTGATAGCGGTGAGCAGTGCATTGATAATGATGCTCCATTTGTTTTTGCTATTCATAAAATTAAAATTTTATTCATGACAACGGTCAACAGACAACAGTCAACAGACGGCTATGCAGTAGACAATTGTCATGAAGATTAGTTGGTTGGTTTGGGGAAAATCTCGATAGTTTTCTCTTTCAGTCTGTTGACTGTTGTCTGTTGACTGTTGTCCAGCCGCAGGCTGATATACTGCTCAATTCCAAATATACTGCCAGCGTAGATTAAGATCTGTGCGAAGATGTACAATACCGAGTCATCAATTTCGCCGGGTGGTGGCAGGAATAAGGAGATGTAAGCTAGCAGGATGCCGGATGCTAGCAGCATTACTGCCGAAAAGTTTTTAGTTTTCATAGATAATCATTAGTATGTCATTCAATAGTTTGTCATTCTGAGCGAATGCGAAGAATCTTACCTCGCGAGGAAGCATACTTTAAAAAGCTACCACTACTTATTCAGAAAGATCCTTCGTTTCACTCAGGATGACAATTAGGTTAATGAGTCAATTAACCAAAGTCAGGTGGGGTAGTGTTATCACCTCCGTTTACATCAGTACCGCCTCCCTGGTTAGTGTTTCCGCCACCAGTCTGTTGTCCGTTGTCCGTTGACTGTTGACCGCCGTTAGGCGACTCTGTCTGTTGACCGTTGTCCGTTGTCTGTTGTCCATCTGTTGAGAGATCAACAGATGTCTCCCCAGCCTTAATAGCAGAAATCACAGCCTGCTGCGCCTTACGAGAAGCCACCAAGTTGAACTCAGCATCAGCCAACAGGTTCTTGAACTCAGGGCCACATTCCCAATTCACATTCACCGCAGTGATGTTCTGTGCAGAGAACTTATCAGCAGATTCAGCACCCTTTGAAGCCAAGCTGACAGAGAAGTCGCCCAAGTCACCGAGGCGAATCTTCTTGCCCTCCAGCAGCATCTCACGCATACAGTCCACTGCCATATAAAGAATGGCACTGATGTCAGCTCGCGAATAAACGCAACCATGGCTTGAAATGTGTCTTGCAAACTTCTCGATGTTCATCACGTCAGCGTACTGAGCCACAGCGTAGGCATTCTGCTTTTCGGTCTTTACCAAATCCAAATCTGCCTGAGCAGGAGTCTCGCCAGCCTTCTCAGCTGCCTTGATGCGTGATTTTGCCTGATTGATTTCGAACAGGTTTGCGTTCACGCTACGCATTACGATAGAATAATTGATCATAGTTTTTAGTTTGTTACCCTTTGTCATGTTGAGCGTTAGCGA
>JAKSLP010000013.1 GCA_024401115.1 Bacteroidaceae bacterium
CTGCGCAGTCTTTCGGCGAAGGACTTATAAGTCTTCAGAATAAAGACTTATAGACGACTAACTGGTGGCGTCTATGGGATATAAATGCGTATATTCATGTTTATAGCTCGATTCCCTGATAGAAATCCAGAATCTTCTTCCGGAAGACAAAGTTGTAGGAGGCCTGAACGCCATCGGCCTGAGCCTTCAGCATCTTTACCATGGCTTCCTGATATTCCGTGGAATTGGCTTTGCCATTCTCGTATTTCTTTTCCATCAGGTGGAAGGCGGTCTCGGCTGCTGTTTGGGCTGCCTGACTGCTGGTACACTGGCTTTGGGCTGCCAGGGCATTGTAATAGGCCTGCTGAATTTCCTTGTACAGGTCTTTCTTGGCCTGATCCAGTTGCAACTGCTGGGTGACGTGCTGTGCCTGTGCCGTGCGAATCTGGTTGCGCGTGCTGTAGCGGTTGAAAATTGGAACACTCAGCGATACACCGATGTATTTCGAGAAATTGTCTTTCATCTGTCTGCCGAATGAGGATGCGTCAAAGCCGGACACCTTGTAGTAGTTGCTGTTTAATCCTCCCTGGGCATAAAGTGAAGGCAACTTGGCACTCTTGGCAATGGAAATGCTTTCTTCTGCACTCCTGACTTTCAGCTCCTCGGATTTGATGCGGGGTTTGGTGGCTACTGCCTGCTGGTAGATGGCATCCGGGATGTCCAACGTTACTTTTCCCGCTTCAGGCAGTTCCGGTGTCTCTACATCAAAACCTTCCGGGGTGGGCAGTTCCAGCAATTGAGACAAGTCTAATAACGCCAGCTGGTAGCTGTTGCGCTGCTGTGTGAGTTGCAACTCATCCGCAGCAACTGCCGATTTAACCTCGGCCAAGTCCGATTCGGCTGCCCTGCCATTCAGGCAAAGTTGCTCAATGCGTTTCTTCTGAACTTCTGCCAGTTTTAACTGGTTCTCGGCTATCTTAACCAACTCTTTCTGGTACAGTACCTCCAAGTAGGCTGAGGCGACCTGAATGCTAAGGTTGTCCTTGGCCTTGCTCATATCGGCAAGGGCTGCTTGCAGGTTCAGCCGCTTCAAATTGATGTCGTGTGTCAGTTGACCACCAGTATAAATAGGCACATTGGTGCTCATGCCCACGCTACTGTTCATGGTGTTTCGGTTGGCATAAGTGTTCTCGGCAGTAAGACCACGGCCAAAGTTGAAGGTTTGCGAGGCACTGGCTGACAGGTTGGGCAAACGGTTGTTCCGACTGGTGTTCAGCGCTATCTCTTGCTGAACCACGGTCTGCTGCTGTTGCTTCAAACTGATGTTATGCTCTATGGCATAGTCGATGCACTGCTTCAGTGTCCATTGCCGCTGGGCCTGGCAGGGCACAAAAGTGCAAAGGCTGAGGCCAAGGATAAGTATGTTGTTCTTCATTGTTTTTTTCTTGTTGATGTGAGTATTTAATCCAGTTGTCATGTTGAGCGTAGCGAAACATCTTTCCTGGCTAGTATGCCATGCGGAATAGTAATATCCTTCGCTTCGCTCAGGATGACAGGAGGGCGCTCAGGATGACAGGAGGGGCGCTCAGGATGACAGGGGGGGCGCTCAGGATGACAGGGAAGGATTATTCTTGTTTCTTTTCGATACCTCGTACAGTCTCCTTTCCCTTCAGGCCTGTCTTGATTTCAATGTTCAAACCATCGCTAAGTCCGGTAGTGACAGCCTGTTTGCGGAACTCCTGTTTAGGCACACTGTCCGTTAGAATGTAAACAAAGGAACTGTCGCCCTTGAACTCAATGGCTGCTTCGGGAACGGTCAGCACCTTGTTGGCTTTCTGCAGCACCAGTTTGGCATTGGCGCTGTAGCCGGAGCGGATAGTAATATTATCTGGAAGTGCAATGGCAGCCTTAATTTCAAACTGGTTGGCGCCGTTCTGTTCGGTAGCTTTAGGAGAAATATACTCCAAAGTGGCATTCAGCTTGACTTCCTCCAGGGCACCGATGGAAATTTCTACCGGCATGCCCTCTACCACACGTCCTACTTCGGTCTCATCGATATTGCCGCGGAAAATAAGCTTGGTCATATCGGCCACGGTGGCAATGGTGGTACCATCATTGAACGAGTTGCTCAGGATAACAGAGTTTCCCACCTTTACAGGAACGTCCAGAATCAGACCATCAATGGTAGAGCGAATCAGGGTGGTACTCATCTGGGCATTACTCAGTGAGATACCCTCGCGCACAATATTCAGCTGATCTTTGGCCACTTTCATCTCAGCCTTCGCCTGATTCAGAGCCTGCAGGCCCTTTTCATGGTCTTCGGCACTGATCAGCTTCTCTTCGTACAGATTCTTGATGCGGTCGTATTCACGCTGTGCCTGGTCCATGTTAATCTGTGCCAGTTCAATACGGCTTTCGGCAGAGCTGAGGCTGCTCATGTCAGGAATAACCTTGACCTTGGCAATCACCTCGTCCTTCTTGACCATCTGTCCGGCTTCCTTATACAGCTCGGCAATGATACCCGAAATCTGGGGTTTGATGTTCACCTCGTCTCTGGGTTCAATCTTTCCGGTAATCAGGGATGTCCGTTCCAGGTCCATCACCTTTGGCTGATGAGTCTCATATACTATGATCTCTGGCTGTGACTTTTGGTACAAGAACCAAAAAGTACCGAGAAATACGGCTGATACGGCAGCGCCTGCTGCCACTTTTGTAAACTTATTCATATTGTGTTGTTTTTTTATTTATCTTTTGGGGTTTTGTCATTCTGAGTGTAACGAAGAATCTTGCCTTATGAGTGTGCTATTCAGTCAAGAAAGATCCTTCGTTGCGTTTCACTCCGCTCAGGATGACAGCGGAGGAGGCTCAGGTTATTATTCCTCTCTCATCGCATCCACCGGCTTAATGCTCAGCGCACGCAGGGTAGGGCCTGTGCCTGCCAATACACCCAACAGGCTGAGTAACAGGGCGGCTCCCATGGCTGTCCAAAAAGGAACCTGGAAGTTGGCCCCTTCAAACACTCCGGTGGCATTGTTCTCCAGAAGAACCAGCACGCCTACTGCCAGACAGATGCCCGTCATTCCTGCTACTAAGGTGAGAACGATACTCTCACTCATGGTCTGAATCAGGATGTCTCTGGGCTTGGCGCCGATGGCACGTCGTATTCCAATCTCACTGGTGCGCTCCCTGACGGTTACCAGCATGATGTTGCTCACACCAATGGCTCCGGCTATCAGGGTGCCTAAACCTATCATCCATATCAGGATACTGATGCCTTTGAACAGACTGTCCACCATCTGGAAAATGGCTTCCGCATTGATCTTCTGTACAGCCTTGGTGTCATCCGGATGAATCTTGTGAATGCGCTTCAGCACATCCGCCACTTTCTCCTGTGCCTGACTCACGGTGTAGCCTTCCTTGACGGTATAGGCTATCAGGTCGATATCGTTTTGTCTGTTGTAGATGGTGGTCAGTGTGCGGTAGGGCAGGAAGATGGTCTTGTCGGCAAATCCGCCAATGCTGATTCCGTTGCGCTCCTTGTTGTTCACGCCTACAATCTGATATTGCACACCATCTACTTTGATAAACTTTCCTAGAGGTGAAATGCTGTCAGGGAACAGGTCGGCTTTGATTCGTTTGCCGATGACACATACTTTCCTGCGCTGGTCATTATCGGCATTGTTCAATAGGCGGCCTTCCTGAATGGGCACCTGCTCGATGACATTGTATTCCTCGGTAAAGGTCTTGACCGTCACATTCTTGGAATTCTTGTCCTGATAGGTGGCGTTGGCATTGGCACCAAAGGTGACCGGTGCCACCACATCCACTTCCGGCACCAGATTGCGTATACGCTCCAAATCCTGAAGCTGGATACTCCATGAACGCCCTGTCTGATAACCGGCATAAGGCTCGCTGGTGCGGTCGGCCACAATAAACCCGGCATTGGATGCAAATCCTGCAAAAGTCTTTCCCAAAGCCAATTGCAGGCCCTGGCCTCCACCCATCAGAATCATCAGCATAAAGATGCCCCAGAAGATACCGAAGGCCGTCAGAAAGGTCCGGGCCTTGTTTCGGGTGAGGGTAATTAATATCTCTCCCCATTGGTCACTGTCAAATCTCATAACTGCTCCTTTCTTTTAACGGGCCTGTAGGGCCTCAATCGGTTTAATCTTTGTGGCTTTCCGGGCAGGAATGAATCCGGCCACAGCTCCTGCCATAATCATCACCAGGGTGGCCTCGATGCAAATGTCTAGGCCTACGGTAGGGTCCTGAAAATACTCTATCTGTGCTTCACCAATATCCAAGGTAGAACTGCCGATAGCAGCATTCATGTATTCACAGAAGGCAATACCTCCGGTCATGCCAATGTAACCAAAGACGGTGGTAATCAGCACGCTCTCCAGGATGACCATAATGATGATGTGCCAGGAACGGGCGCCCAGTGCCTTTCGGATACCAAATTCATGGGTACGTTCCCTGACGGAAATCAGCATGATGTTGCTCACACCGGTAATGCCGCTCAGCAGGGTGAGGATGCCCAGGAACCAGAATGAACTGCGAATGGCGCTGAAGGCATCGTCCATGGTCTCGGCCTGTGCTCCACCGCCCGAGATCCATACGGCTCGCTGGTCTTCAGGCGAGAAAACATGCTTGATGGCCAATGCCTTTCTGAGTACTTTCTCAAACACTTCGAATACTTCAACACGTGCCAGACCTTGGGTGCGCAGCATGATTTCGTCAGCCTTATTGCCTAGATGATATACCAGACGAAGGGTGGTTTGGGGTACAAACACTGTTTCGGCATTTCTGCTGGTGTTGTCCTTGACATACAGCACACCCACAATCTGGTACATGCTGCCGTCTATCTTCAGATAACGGGAAACCACTTCGGCATCCTTTCCGAACAGACGTTCGGCAATGGGTGCTGCTATGACGGCCACCCTGCGTTTCTCATCCAAGTCGCGCTGGTTCAGCAGTCGTCCGGCAATCACTTTATCCTTATTGCTCTGGAACATATAGGGTGTTCCGCCTTTCAGTGTAGTGCCCAGGGTCTTGTTGTTGTCGGTAGTAATGGTCACGCTTTTGTTGAACTCCGTGTGATAGCTCAGCACCCGATTGGGGTCAATCGCTATGCTCAGTTCACCATCGGTATCGTCCAGCTCGATGTGCCGTCCCTGCTCATAGCCTCCGAAGGCCTCCGAGGTCCAACCCGGATCAATGCTCACTGCATCCAGGTCCATTTCACCGGAATTGGCTTCCAGGGTATGTATGAGTCCGTTGCCGGCACCCAGCAGCACAATCAGCAGAAAGATACCGCTGGTCACGGCAAAGCCGGTAGCAGCTGCTCTCAGCTTATTCCGCTTGATGGCGTCCCATACTTCTAAAAATAAGTCCAGGAACATAATACTTATTCGTTTGTGTCGTTTACTATCTCTATACTCTCTATCTGCCCATCCTTAATATGGACAATCTTCTCGGCACAGTGTGCCACATCGTTTTCGTGAGTAACCATCACAATGGTCATGCCCTGGCGGTGCAGCTCCCTCAGCAGATCCATCACCTCGATGGTGGTCTTGCTGTCCAGTGCTCCGGTAGGCTCATCGGCCAGGATGATGCTGGGGTGGGTGATAAGGGCACGGGCTATGGCTACACGCTGTTTCTGACCGCCCGACATCTCATTGGGGTAATGGTGTGCCCAGTCTTTTAGACCTACCTTATCCAAATATTCCAATGCCATCTGGTTGCGCTTCTTCCGGCTCACTCCCTGATAGAACAGGGGGAGTGCCACATTTTCCTGAGCATCCTTGAAGGAAATCAGGTTGAACGACTGGAACACAAAGCCGATCAGGCGATTCCGGTAGTAGGCTCCTTTATTCTCGCTCAGGTTCTTGATCAGTGTGCCATCCAGAATGTATTCTCCTTCGTCATAGTTGTCCAGGATACCTAGAATGTTCAGTAGAGTGGATTTGCCCGAACCGGAAGCACCCATGATGGCTACAAACTCGCCCTTTTGGATGTGCAGGTCAATGCCTTTCAATACATGCAAAGGTTGCTTGCCTTGGTAAGTCTTGTTGATGTTTGTCAGATGTATCATGTTTCTTTTTGTGCAAAATTAGTTTAAGTATGAATGTCCCTCTTGTAAATTTGGGACATTCATGCTTTATAGACGTATTATGAAAGAAAAATGCTGCGGTTATCGGTTGTATTGTTTGAAAAGTGCCTCAATCTCAGACATAGGAATATCCAGTGTCTTCATCTTTTGGAACAGTTCCGGCAACTCTTCATCCAAAAATACCTTTTTTCGTAAGTCCTTAATCAATGCCTGGGCTCCTTTGGCCACAAAATATCCGATGCCACGCTTGTTGTAGATAATCTCACTCTGCTGCAGGTAATCGTAGCTGCGTACCACCGTGTTGGCGTTCACCTCCACCTGTGCGGCATACTCTCTGACCGATGGAATGCGCTCCTCCTCGGGATATTGTCCCGCCAGTATCTCGTCGCACAGACGGTCTGCTATCTGCAGGTATATAGCTTTGTTTCCCTTAAAATCCATACCAATGGTTTTTATTGTCAATGACTTGACGGTTTACAAACTTGCGGTATCCCAACCAGATGAAGAATGCGCTGAGGCTCAGACAGATAATAGAAAATATGATGCATATCGTCTTGTGAAGAGCTTCTACACTCTCTTCTGAAATCTCCCAGTTGGTTTCTCCTGTAATCAGATATCCGATAAAAGCCATAAGGGTTGCCAGCAGGATCATCCCCAAAGTGAATGTGCCGATACCTTTTAAAAAGGCATGCTTGGTCCACATACAGCCGCAAAGGAAGGCATAGCTTAAGAAAAATACCAGAACCATGAGGTTGGTCAGCGTGCTTACAAATGTCAGATTGCCGAAGTTGATAGAAAAATATCCGGCACTGAACACTGGGCTAATCAAGTAACCGATAAAATAAGGCGATGCAAAATGAGCACCCTCACTGCCATGCAGAATCAGGTTTAGCAGATACTGAATCACATCTCCAGCCAACAGGCAAACAATCAGTCCGAGAGGGTAGATGACCAGGTAGGTCAACATGCGGCTTACCAACTTCTCATTCATGCTGGCAGGAAGTGTCAGGGCTGCTATGCGTTGTGTCTTGGTGTGCATGGTATTACTGATTCCCGTTATCATGACGCTCCAGATAATGGTAAGTCCTGCACCCCAGAATTTGCCCAATTCCTGTGCGTAATTCATTTCATTGGTAATGCCCCAAATCAGTCCGGTCAGGATGGCAAAACCGGCAATGGCCAACCAGCCATTCATGTAGTCCTTCTTGTGAGTTACCAGATCCCAACGGGTTACGTTGATAATATTTCGTGTATTCATATCTTTCATGTTAGCAGTTAAACAATGATTTGATTTTCTCTGGATTGGAGATGACGGTGTTAAACAGCAGTTCCAGGTCCATATCGGTGTCTTCGTCATCCCTGTTCGGAACTACTACAGCCTGTCCCATAACAGATGGCATGGAGAACAGTGCATCATCCGGAACCTGCGACTGGCTCATCAGTTTGAAGGCCAGTTTCTGAGTGATGCGGATGGCCTCCTCGTTCAGTAGTACATTACTGTTGTCAATGATGATGATCTGATCCAGCAATAGCTCCACATCCTTTACCTGGTGGGTGGAAATCAGAATGGTGCGGTCATCGGTCATGCATCGGCTGATCACCTTGCGGAACTGGCTCTTGCTAGGGATGTCCATACCGTTGGTCGGTTCATCCATCAGCAGATATTGCACGTTGGTGGCTAATGCGAAACACATGAAGACTTTCTTTTTCTGTCCCATAGACAACTGGCCCAAATTAATCTCTGCAGGCAACTCAAAATGGCTCAGGCATTCTTCCATTAGCACCCTGTCGAATTTAGGATAGAAAGGAGCCATGGCATTTACGTATTCACTGATGCTGATAGCAGGCAATTCAAATTCCTCGGGTACCAGGAATAGATTGCTGAGTACTTCGGCCTGTCGCTTGGACACGTCCTGGCCATTCATGGTGATACTGCCGGTCTTGGTGGTAAGTAATCCACTTATTAAATATAATAGGGTTGACTTACCTGCTCCGTTCTTGCCTAAGAGGCCACAAACCTTTCCTTCTGGAATGTTCAATGAAAGGTTAGAGAATACCTTATTGGCGTTCTTCCTGTACTGGTAATCAATGTTCTTAATTTCTATCATAGTGTATTAGTTAATTAGTACACTGCAAAAGTATAGTGTTTACGTGTACTATGCAAGCAATACACCTTCCTTTAACATGAATTTAACATTCCAGATACAAAAAATCAGCCCCATCCTCTCGGACAGGGCTGATTTTACATCATTGCTTGTAACATTCAAAAACCTAAAATAGTCTTTTTACCTATAAAACTTTTACCTTTGAAAACACAATCTTTTTACTTAAAACTAATATCCTCTCAAATGATATTGCAAAGTTAATCCTATATGTGATTAGTTGCAAGTGTGTACGCACACAATTTTCATTTTTCTGCTTTTTTCTTGATGCGTGTCAATAATTGTGCGCTGTGTGCGAGCACAAAGTAACAATATCCTTATTTGATGATAATCATTGTGGCTCCAAATCCATACTCCTTAAAGCTGGCATCCTGGTAGATGCAGCCTTTATATTTGTGCTTAATGTCTTTGATCAGACTGTTGCGGAGCACACCTTCGCCTTTACCGTGAATAAAGACAATCTTGGTTCCGGTTTGCTTGCGGTAGGCATCCATGGTTTCACGGAATACCTTCAGTTGCAGTTCCAGAATATCCTTATTTTCCATGCCCGTGGTGTCATCGATAAGGGAATCCATGTGTAAATCTACCTCAACAATGCCGTTTTTAACCACACCATGACCGCCCAGTGAGCGCTTCTGCTGAACGCGTGCCGGTTGTTGCTGAGGCTTTTCCTCTTTTTTCAGGATGGCTTTCTGTAAACTTTCGGCATTTACGAAAACCTGATTGGCAGGCTTGTCGTCCTTGGCTATATCATAAATCAGTGCCGGGTTCTCAAAGAACATGGAAGGCACAAAGGTGTGTAGCTTGTAGAATTTAACCACATCAATGCGCAACTGGACATCGAATGCCGGTTTCAGCAGGAATGGCTTGTCCTTTTTGTATGCTACAAACTGAACGGCCACTCTTTCCATCTGGTTGAGTGAAGAACGGTCAAATTCCTCCAGGTGCAACTTGGTATTGGGGTCAATCTCTCCCTGATGGCGGATGGTCCAACTGTTGCCCTCGGCACTCATATAGGTATAGCTCAGGTAATAGTTGCTGTCATTAATCAGGTATGCGTCAAACTCGGTACTATTAATCTCCTTTACATTTTGAGGTACAAATCCCAGGAACACATTCAGTTTGTCTCCGTCGCGTCGTTCCTGAGGCTTTGCCTTGAAAGTGATCGGGCGGTCGGTAATGTCTGGTTCCGTCTCATCCTCATCCTCGTCTTCTACCGGGTCTGGGGCTTCTGGATTCAGCTTCTTGACCATGGGGTCTTGTTTCTTCTTGTTTCTTCCCGTGGTGTCCACCTTGGCAATGTTGTAATCATCGGTGTCTATCACTACTACCTCGTTGCGTGGGGTAGGGATATCGAATCCGTCCTCATCTTCTACCAGTACAATCTCGTTGTTCTTACCTTGAAATCCACTGATAATACCTCCTCCGATGGCGCTTACAAAGCGTACTTTATCTCCTATTTTCATGTTTCATTTTTTTTACTTTGGGGCAAAATTACATCTTTTCTTTCAATTTGTCTTTCTTCCTGTGCCGGAAAACGGAAAAATGCTTATTTTTGTAGATGAAAACCTTAATATACCATGGAAAAATATATCATGGCCCTGGATCAGGGCACTACCAGTTCAAGAACAATTATATTCAATCATAAAGGAGAAGCATGTGCTGTAGCACAGAAGGAGTTTAAGCAGATATTCCCTAAGCCCGGTTGGGTGGAGCATAATCCTGCCGAGATTTGGGCTACTCAGGTGGCTACAGTGGCCGAGACCATTACCATGTTGGGCATAGAGATGGAGAATATTGCCGGAATGGGAATTGCCAACCAGCGTGAAACCACTATTGTATGGGATGCGGAAACCGGTAAGCCGGTTTACAATGCCATTGTGTGGCAGGACCGTCGTACAGCAGATTACTGCCACGAGTTGGAAGAGCTGGGGCTGACCGATATGATCCGGGAAAAGACAGGTCTGATTCTGGATTCGTATTTCAGTGGTACCAAGGTACGCTGGATTCTGGAGAATGTTCCGGGTGCCAGGGAGCGGGCTGAGGCCGGTAAACTGCGTTTTGGTACCGTAGATACTTGGTTGGTTTGGAAACTGACACACGGGCAGGTTCATGTGACCGATGTCTCCAATGCTTCACGCACGTTGCTGTTCAATATCCGCACCTTACAGTGGGATACCGATATTCTGAAACTGTTGGGAATCCCGGAGAGCATGTTGCCGGAGGTCCGTCAGTCAAGCGAGGTCTATGGTCATACACAGATTAAGCAGATTTCCTGCCAGATTCCAATTTGTGGTATTGCCGGTGACCAGCAGGCCGCTTTGTTCGGACAGATGTGTACGGAACCGGGTGCAGTAAAGAACACCTACGGTACCGGATGTTTCCTTTTGATGAATACCGGCGAGCAGATTGTGACTTCCAAGAATAATCTGTTGACCACCATTGCCTGGAAGATTAATAATAAGGTGTGCTATGCACTCGAAGGTAGTATCTTTGTAGGTGGCAGTGTTATTCAGTGGTTGCGCGATGGTTTGAAAATCATCAGCTCGTCATCGGAAAGTGAACAGCTGGCAGTCAGCATCGGAGATAACGACGGTGTGTATTTCGTCCCGGCTCTGACCGGTTTGGGAGCTCCGCATTGGGATGCCTTTGCCAAGGGAACCATTACGGGTATCACCCGTGGAACGACCACTGCTCATATTGCCCGTGCAGCTTTGGAGGGCATTGCTTTCCAAACCATGGATATTGTCAATGCTATGCGTAAGGATGCCGGTGTGAAACTGGGCGACTTGAAGGTGGATGGCGGAGCCTCCCGCAACAATTACCTGATGCAGTTCCAGTCGGACATTCTGAATACCACTGTCATCCGTCCTACCTGTGTGGAAACCACAGCCAAGGGTGCCGCCTATCTGGCAGGTTTGGCGGTAGGATACTGGAAGGATATTGAAGAAATCAAGTCACAGTGGTCGATAGATTGTACCTTTACTCCACAAGCCCCTGAAGAAAAGATTGCTCAACTTGTGGCTGGATGGGAGGATGCTGTGGGAAGAACCCTGTCAAAAAGATAACACAAATTACAAATAGCCTATGAGAGTAAAGTCTTTTTGGGGATGTGCATTGGCATTGTCAATGACATTACCCGTTTCTGCCCAGATGAGTGCGGAGATTACCGTTCATGAAAACGATGGAAAACAGATTATCCCGAAGGAAATCTATGGCCAATTTTCTGAGCATTTGGGTACTTGTATCTATGGCGGTCTTTGGGTAGGTAAGGATTCCTCTATCCCAAACATCGAAGGATACCGTGCTGACGTGTTCAATGCATTGAAGGATTTGAAGATTCCTGTGCTTCGCTGGCCTGGCGGTTGCTTTGCTGACGAATATCACTGGATGGATGGCATCGGCCCGCAGGATCAGCGTGCCTATATGGTGAATAACAACTGGGGTGGTGTGACCGAAGACAACAGCTTTGGTACCCACGAGTTCCTGAACCTGTGCGAGATGCTGGGCTGTGAACCTTATATCAGCGGCAATGTTGGAAGCGGAACAGTAGAGGAGTTGGCCAAATGGGTGGAATACATGACCAGTGACAGCCATTCCACCATGGCAGATTTACGTCGCAAGAACGGTCGTGACAAACCTTGGAAAGTAAAATATCTGGGTGTGGGCAATGAGAGTTGGGGATGCGGTGGAAGCATGTATCCGGAATACTACAGCGATTTGTACCGCCGTTATGCCACTTATTGCCGTAACTTTGGCGACAACCGTTTATATAAGGTGGCTAGTGGAGCCAGTGACTACGATTATAACTGGACCCGTGTTCTTATGAATAAGGTGGGAACTAATATGAACGCCATTTCACTGCATTACTATTCGGTGATAAATGGTTGGGATCAGAAGGGGTCATCCACTCAGTTCAACGAGAACGAGTTTATGCGCACCATGGGTAAGTGTCTGGAGGTGGAGGACGTACTGAAGAAGCACATTGCCATCATGGATGAGATTGATCCTGCCGGACGTGTAGATCTTTTCCTGGACGAGTGGGGAACCTGGTGGGACGTAGAGCCGGGTACCAATCCTGGATTCCTTTTCCAGCAGAACACTATGCGCGATGCATTGGTGGCTTCCTTGTCACTTGACGTTTTCCATAAGTATACCCGCCGTCTGAAGATGTGTAACATCGCTCAGATTGTGAATGTGCTGCAGTCCATGATTCTGACCAATCCTGAGGGCGGTATGGTATTGACACCTACTTATTATACCTTTAAGATGTATAATGTACACCAGGATGCCACCTATTTGCCAAGTGATTTGAAGTGTACTCATGTTAAGGATGCTGCCGGCCGTGACGTTCCATTGATCAGTACCACCGCTTCAAGAGATGCCAATGGCGTTTTGCACCTGTCGGTAAGCAACTGCTCGCCAAACGAGTCTCAGGTGGTTAACGTAGCTATGGATCAGCTGAAGATTAAGAGTGCCAGTGGTGAGATCCTGACCTCGCAGCATGTGTACGATATCAATTCATTTGACCAGCCTAATGTAGTAAAACCAGCCAAATATACAGGAGCCAAGGTTAAGGATGGAAAGTTATCACTTACTCTTCCGCCTTACAGCATGGTAACACTGGAGGTTAAATAAAAAAATAGGGGCACTCAATTGAGTGCCCCTTTCCGTTTACAAAAGTTTGGAATAGCTGAAAACGGGTTATTTTAATGCCATTTCATTGATTTTAGCCTCAGGCTTCATCACATTGTGAACCTTCTGCATCTGAACCTTGGCAATTTTCTGAGTAGCTGTAGCCTTGATGTCTGCTACGTTTGCACCCAACATGAACTGGTAGTCACCCTTAGCCAATTCCCATGCAGATGCCTTCTCGTTGAATGAAGCCATATCCATGGTCTTGAACTTCAGGGTCAGAGTCTGGCTCTCGCCAGGTCTCAGGCTCTTGGTCTTGGCAAATGCCTTCAACTCCTTGCTAGGCTTTTCCATGGTGCCCTTTGGTGCCTTTACATACAGCTGGGCAACCTCACGGCCTGCTACCTTACCGGTATTCTTGATAGTTACGGTTGCCACTACCTCGTCACCGTTGATGGCTACATTGTCCAATGCATAATCAAATGTAGTATAGCTCAAACCGTAGCCGAAAGGATAAGCCACTTCCTTACCGAATGTGTCGAAGTAACGGTAACCAATGTAGATACCCTCCTCATAAACGGTATAGTCAATGTCCTTCTTCAACTCAGGCTCTGCCTGACGCTGTGCACGCTCTGCAGCATCCTTAGCGCTGCCGCCACCGCTGTAAGCACGGCCAAATGCACTCATGTCGAATACATAGTCAGCAGGGAAGTTCTGATCAGCAGGAGCGTCACCAAAGGCTACCTGCCATGTCATTGGCAAGTGACCGCTTGGATTAACCTTACCGGTCAGTACATCCATGATGCTGTTACCGCACTCCTGACCAGGCTCGAATGCACACAGGATAGCATCAGCATACTGGTTGATAGCTGCGGTCTCAATAGAACCGCAAACATTCAGTACTGCAACAACCTTCTTGCCAGCCTTGTGATAAGCCTCTGCAACAGTCTTGAACAAATCCTTCTCAGCATCGGTCAGGAAGAAGTGCTCACGCTTACGGTCAGCACCCTCACCACTGGTACGACCGATGGTGATGACAGCGATATCATTGTTCTTTACATTCTCTGCCAATACATCTGCAGTTGGAACCCATTCACCGGCACGCAGTGGAGCGGTGATGCTGAAAGGAGGCATACCGTTAGGGTAGTTCTCCTTGTTCTTGTCTGCAATGTGCTTCTTGTAGGTCTTAGCCAGACTCATATCTGGAGTCATACCAGCATTGCGTACAGCCTCTACCATGCTTACGATGTATGGACCAACATTGGTACCGCCAAAGCCCATTGCTGCTGGTACCATGTCATAGCTGGTGCAACCATAGAGTGCTACGTTCTTAACTGAGAATGGCAGTGCGTTGCCTGAATTCTTCAGCAGAACCATACTTTCTGCACCCAGTTTGCGGACCACCTGAGCGTGACCCTTCAAATCGGTCTCATTCTTGTAAGTGTAACCGTTTGGAGTGTGGCACTTCATTACAAACTCCAGAGTACGCTTAACGCTCAAATCTACCAGATCCATGCTTAAGCTGCCGTCGTTGACAGCCTTCAGCAGAGCCTCGCGCTGGCGAGCCTGACCAGGCTGCAGCATATCGTTACCAGCCTGAATGCTGGCTACTGCATCCTTACCTGCATTCCAGTCACTCATAACCAGACCGTTCCAACCCCACTCATCACGCAGGATGGTTTCTGTCAGATCACGGTTCTCACAGGTATACTTACCTTGAGCACGGTTGTATGAAGTCATGATTGACCAAGGATTTGACTCCTTGACTGCAATCTCAAAATTCTTCAGATACAGCTCACGGATAGCACGCTGTGAAAGACGTGAGTCGTTATTGTTACGGTTGGTCTCCTGACTGTTGATGGCAAAATGCTTCAGACAAGTACCTGAACCTTGGCTCTGGATACCATTGATAAAGCCTGCTGCACTCTTGCCTGCAAGAACAGGATCCTCTGAATAATACTCGTTGTTACGGCCGCACAAAGAAGAACGCATCAGGTTGACACCAGGTGCCAACAATACGTCCAAACCAAAGTCACGAACCTCGGCACCGATAGCCTGACCAATCTGGTAAGCGCCTTCCTGATCCCAAAGTGCTGCCACGTTGGTCTCTGAAGGGAACTCGGTTGTGATATAGGTCTTGCTATCCCAATCACGTGTCTTATTCATGTGCAGACGGTGAGGACCATCGGCCAGATAAGCTGAAGGGATGCCCAAGCGTGGAATGTCACGGGTACGACCTGCTGTTCCAGGGAACTTTACCTCATCACCCATAGCCATACCGCAACCCAACAGCATATCCACTTTTTCTTCAGCAGTCATCTGCTTGATGACTTCTTCAATGTTGCCGCTGGTCAGTTTGGTTTGGGCATAAAGAGGCATAGCCATGGTCATTGCCACGGCTATGCTTGTTAATCTATAGATATTGTGTAATTTAACCATATTTGTTTTACTAATCGAGTAAAAGAAATCCTGAAAACATCTTTTACCTTAGTGCAACACCAAATATACCAAAAATCTAATACTATTGTATGTCAAAAACACAAATCTTATTCGTCTAATACAGCAGCCCAACCTGGGTTCTGAGCGATGTTAGGGTTAACCAACAACTCAGTTGCTGGATAAGGCAGCAACTCGTGCTTACCAGCTTGGAAACCACCGTTACTGTGTGTTGCACCAACACCAACTTTTGTACCATCAAAATTAGGTACTGATTTACCTTGATTTGCCATCAGGCTTGCTGCATCACCCCAGCGTACCATATCAATGAAGCGGCAACCCTCGATACACAACTCAAAACGCTTCTCCTGCTTAATCTGGTCGAAAGTACAGGTACCTAAAGCGGTTTCATGTGCACGGGTACGAACCTTATTCAACTCAGTTGTAGCTGCACCTACGTTACCGCTCTGGAAATATGCTTCAGCAGCCAAAAGTAATACCTCAGCATAACGCATGAAGCGGAACTTGCTATTGATGTAAACATTCCAACCACCGAAACCATAGTTACCTATAACTTCTTCAGCCAAGAAACGGTTTTTCCAGAAGAAGAAACCTTCATTACCAAATAATTGCTTACCTGCACCAATCTTGTTGCCTGTTGAAACAAAGTAATTGTAATCTTTCATGGTTGCGTTCAAACGTGATAAGTCACCACCATTTTCAGATTCCCACTTTTTCATGTCGTTGTACAAAGTTGCACGTGGGTTACACTCACCATAACCAGGCTCTATGTTATCCAAAGAAGGAACACACTCCATACCATTAGGAAGAGCTCCCTTTTGCCAGTCAAACAAGTCGTTACGGAAACCACGCATTACATGATCCTCATAGTATGGAGCTGCATTCTGCGGACCAGACCAGTCGTATGACTGAGGTGCTGTAGATGTTGGATCAACATAACGAACCCACATTACCTCTGAAGAAGTTTCGTCAGAACGGTTGTTTAACAAATTCTCGTATTCCTCAACTGGATCCAAATCGTATTTTCCTGAATTGATGACACTAGCTAAAGTGCTTGCAGCTTCCGAATACTTGCCTGCATATACTTGAGCCTTGCCAAGATATGCTGTAGCAACTTCGTTGGTTATCGCAAATTCAACACCCTTCAGACCTTTCTTGGTAGCCAAACCACCTGTCGCAACAGCCTGCTTTAAGTCGCTAATAGCCTGCTCATATACAGCTTCACGAGACTCTGCATTACCAACAGTACACTCACTAGGTTGTAACAGAGTAGTTACTAGAGGAGCATTACCCCACAATGCTGCTAAGTACATGTAAGTAATACCACGGAAGAAGTATGCTTCAGAAATTGCACGCTTCATAACTGGAGTCAGGTTTTCATTTGCTGCTACATAGGTCAGAATCAAGTTTGCATCATAGATGTTGATGTACATTGCGTTGTAGACATTCTTGATTTCTGGGTTATCAGAACTGAAGCAATATGCGTTAACCAATTGCTTGTCATTATAGTCAGTTGAAGAACCACCACCAGTGTACATGTCATCGGACAAGTTGTCCATCAAGTCGTATAGACCGTAACCCCACCAACGGTTTACATTGGCATGTAATGCAGCTAATGCAGCATTTGCTGCAACATCAGTTGTATAATAGGTCTCAGGGCTACCTAAGTTACCTTTCTTTTCGATGTCCAGCTCGTCATTACAAGCAGTAAACAACATGCCTGCTGCCAGAATTCCGGAAAATAAATATTTAGCTTTCATAAAGTCGATTTAATTTAGAATGAAACATTAATACCCAAAAGAACCTTCTTAGAAGCAGGATAAGAACCGTTATCAATACCCATAGCAGAACCGGTACCACCAGTAGCCTCAGGATCGAAACCTAAGTATGGAGTAAAGGTGAAGAAGTCCTCCAAAGAAGCATAAATACGGCAAGTGTTCATGAATGCTTTCTTCAGCACCTTCTTAGGCAAGGTATAACCCAACTGGATCTGCTTAATCTTGAAGAAGCTAGCATTGAATACCATTGCAGAAGAGTTCAGGTACCAATCTAAGTCTGCAGAAGCTCTTGGCAACATAGCCTGATGTGCTGCCATACCTGGAGTCCAACGACCAGTGTAGAACAATTCTCTAGTCTTGTTGTAAGAGTTCTGACCGTCACCACGACCGTAGTTGTTGAAAATCTGGTTGCCATAAGAACCAGTACCGAATAAAGTAAAGTCGAAGCCTTTGTATGATGCACTCAAAGTGATACCATATGTGAAATCAGGTACTGCATCACCGATGTCTGTCTTATCTGAATCATCTACAATACCGTCACCATTCAAATCTTTGAACTGTGGGTTACCTTCACCATCGATATAGTCGAACTCGTAACCGTAATAGTGCCATACTGAGTGATTCTTCTCGAATACTGTACGAACCTTGTTATAACAAGAAGTTCCGTTCAAACGAGTGATTGATGGGTGCAGGTAGGTTACCTTGTTCTTCAAAGTTGCGATGTTACCACGAACACTGTACTTGAAGTCACCAATGTTGTCCTGCCACCCCAACTCCAATTCGATACCAGAGTTTGTTACGTTACCAGCGTTTAAGGCTGCAGAGGTACCACCCTGTTCCATTGACAGGATAGCCTGACCTTCTGGAATCAGCAAATCTTTTGTGGACTTCTTGTACCAGTCGGCTGCAATAGTTAAACGGTTCTGGAACAAACGTGCGTCGAAACCTAAGTCGAGCTGCTCAGAAGTCTCCCATGTTAATTCTAAGTTACCCATAGTCTTAGGGAATGAAGAAGTAATCATGTCGGTCATACCTGTTGTAGGATTCCACATCGCTACATTGAAACCTGATCGCATGTCGGCTGAATACATGTAGTTGTACAGTGCGGAAATAGAACCGTTCTGACCCCATGAACCACGGATTTTTAAGTCATCCAACCAGCTCTGTGTACCTTCCATGAAGTTCTCACGAGTTACAGTCCAACCTACAGATACTGCAGGAAAATAACCCCAACGGTTGTTGCGTGGCAATCTTGCCAAGTCATAAGCATCTGCACGGAGAGATGCTTGGATCATGTACTTGCTGTCATAGGTGTAACCAACACGACCATAGTATGAAAGAGAAGTTGAGACGCTTTGTGCACCACCAACACCCTTATTGTCTACAGAAGAAAGACCGTTGTTTAAGTCTGAGAAACCATACCAGTCATCAATCAACACTGCATCGCCCTTAGAGTCTGCTAAAGAGCCACTGGTATAGTCATTGATGTTCTTAGTGAATGACATACCGGCCATAGCTGTTATATCGTGCTTTTCAGCGATTGTCTTCATGTAGTTTGCGAAGTTCTCCCACTGGTAATAGGTTCCCATGTTGGTCTGACCATTCAAGTCAATCTTAGTGTTGCTGGCTGTTGCAAAACCATACCATTTCTTGCTCATTGACTTAGAGTGGCTAGCATTCAATCTGTAACCAAAACGAGAAGTAAATGTGAATCCCTTGAATGGAGTAATGTTAGCATAAGCGCTACCAGTTACATTCCAACCATAGTTCTCTGAATTTCCGTTGTTAATCAAAATCAGAGGGTTATACATATCATCAGAGAATGATGAAACGCCATAATATCTACCTGAAGGATCTTTTAACAGAGTGTGACCCTGTGCCAGTGCACGTCTCATGTCTGGAGTCAGTTCGCTTTCAGCATAAGAAACCTTAGTCAGAGGGTCCATGTGCATGGTAGAGGTAATAACGTTGCCTGCATAACCGGTAACACCAGTAGCAACGCTACGCTGCGTATACTTTTCAATCTGGTTGTTAGTACCAACGGTCAACCATGATGTGATCTTATGGTCTGCTGTAACATTACCTGTCAAACGACGATAAGTGTCACGGTTTCCAGTTACGATACCGTTATCAGCAACGTGACCCAAAGAAATGTAGTATGAACCCTTATCGGTTGCATTCTGCATTGAAATGGTGTACTTGTGCATTGCTGAGTTCTCGAATGCACCCTTATACCAATCGGTATCGGTCTTGCCGTCCCAACCATTAGCCATAGCATTTGACTTGTACTCTTCAGTGCTCAAGCCTAAACGCTCAGACTCGTACTGGATGTACTCCTGTGCATTCAGTAAGGCAGGAGTGTGTGCCAGACTCTGAGAAGAGAACTGATACTCGAAGTTGATGGTACCCCACTTGTTCTCTGATGCCTTACCCTTCTTGGTGGTGATCAATACAACACCGTTACCAGCCTGAGCACCGTAGATAGCTGCAGAAGCAGCATCCTTCAAGATTTCCATTGACTCGATATCGTTAGGCTCAATACCTGAGATGTTATCCAAACGTACACCGTCAACTACGAACAGAGGAGCTGCATCGTTGTTTGAAGAGAAACCACGAACACGGATAGATGGAGACTCACCTGGCTTGTTGGCCTGAACCACGTTTACACCGGCGGTCTTACCCTGCAGAGCTGACTGAGCGTTGGTGATTGAACGGTGCTCCATATCGCTTGCCTTTACAGATGAAATTGCACCGGTAACCGCACTCTTCTTCTGAACACCGTAACCTACAACGATTACCTCGTCCAAAACGTCGCTGTCCTCAGCCAAGGTAATGTTCATGTTACCTGAAGCCTGAACTTCCTGGGTTACATAACCCACATACGAAATTACCAAAGTTGCGCCGTTCTTTACGCTCAAGGTAAAGTTACCGTCAAAATCGGTAATGGTACCGTTAGTGGTACCCTTTTCCAAAACACTGGCACCGATGATAGGCTCACCGGTAGCATCAATGACTGTACCCTTAGCGGTGGTCTGTGCTAATGCTACAGACACGCCTACAAAGATGAATAAGAACATAGATAATGCTCTCTTCATCCAAGTACTAGATTTGATTTTTTCCATAGATTTGTTTAATTTGTTATTGATTGAAATTGTTGAATTTTCACCGGTGCAAAGTTACACCTACTTATTATAATAGCTGTTTCCGTGACTTTTCTTTTGTTTTCCCTATCTTTTTATCCTTTTCCAAATCTTTATATGGCTTTTCCTTATCTTTTTTGATAGTGTTTTAGCTCATATTGATACAATTTTGCTAACTTTGTGCCCATGAATTCGAAATTATCTATTTTTAGGCTGGCTTGGGCTTTTTGGTTGCTGTTTTTCTCCTGCCAGTTGCAGGCACAGGGAGTTTATCAAAATAAGCTTCCTAGTACGACAGTGAATGCCGTTGCCGAGGACCATCAAGGCTTTCTTTGGATTGGTACGACGCATGGGTTGAGTCGCTATGACGGTTACAATTATCTGACCTTTTACACGCAAAATAATGATTATTCACTGCTGAATGATGACATCCAGGCACTGATGACCGATGCACAGGGACGGGTGTGGGTAAGTACTGAATGCGGCTTGAGTGTGTATGAGAACGGACGTTTCCGTCATCCCGATGCAACCAGTTTCAATGTTAAGTACAGATTACTGGATGTGGACGAGAACACTTTACTGGCCGCTGACCGTCAGGGTGTGGAATTGGTGGATAAAGCCACTTTCCGTGAGAGCAAGAGTTTCAACACGCCTAAGAATACTTGGCCTTTTCTTTATTTTAATAAGAGTAAACAGCAGATTTGGGTGATATGTCCAAATCCGGAGCATCGAAAGACGACAACCTATGTCTTTGACAAGGCCCTGAATCTGCTCAAAACCTCGCAGATTGACAGGGTGGTTACCGATATGCAGGCAGGAAGCGATGGAATGTTGTGGCTGCTGTATGAAGGAGATTTGGGATGCTATGATTCCAATTCTCAGAAGTATGTTTCATTGCCAGCTGAACTGGAACAGCTGATCCGTCTGCGCCGGGTCGATTTCATTTGCTTGGGGCAGGACAATCAGTCTTTGGGACTTGGCGTTCAGGGATTGGGGCTGTATCGGTATGACCTTATCACTCATCATTTTGAGACCTATAATACTCTCCGCAGACAGGTGCCCTCTGCTTCCTTGGCTTATCTCAGTAGCCGGGGAACGTTGTGGATGTCGGATAAAGCCGGAACTTTCACCTCGTTTTCTGATTCCCGACTGTATGAGAATGTGGAATTGAATGACTATGCGCTCACCATTGCTCCTGACCATCAGGATCAGATATGGATCCGCTCCTTTGAACATTTGTACCATATGAATCCGTTAACCCGTCAGGTGACTAATGTGTTGAATGATGAGGTGGGTGAATTCCTGATTGATGATGAGGATCGTTTGTGCTTGATTAAGAATTCCAATCATCTGATGGTATACGAGATTCATGGCAAGAGTTTGTCGTTGAATGAGGATTTTGAAATGGCTGAGGCCATCTTCTCGGTTTGTCTGGATGCAAAAAAGCGTTTGTGGTTGGCTACTCCCAAGTCATTGGGCATGATTGATAAGAACGGACAGTTGAACGTTTTGCCTACTCCGGATAATGTAGTGGTGACAGGATTGTATGAGGCGCTCCCTGCTCGTGACCTGATTATGACCACGGAAAAAGGTGTGGTCTATCGCTTAGTGGGTGATCGGTTTGAAGTGTTTGACATGCCGGTTAAGAATCCAACCTTCTACTACCATGAACCCGATAATCCAATTATGCTCATTGGATCTTATAATGAAGGTGTTACCGTCTTTAATTTGGAAACTACCCAAGCTTTCAACATTACCAATAAGCATAATCTGGCAGAGAACCATGTGAAGACTATTCTAAAAGATAGGGATGGAAATTTCTGGTTTGGTGGACCTAATTCAGTGTCCCGGTTGTGTGTTGCCGACAGTACCATAACCCAGGTCCATGATGCCAGTCGTTCAGGCGGTTTACTCTATGCCGGCAGTTGCATTGACAATAATATTTTGTATTATGCCGGAGCCGGTGGCTTGACAATTATTAATCCGGCCGATTTCAGCACCAAGCAACTGTCCACTCAGGTGGCTGTCATGTTGGATGGTATTTTCATGAACGGCCAGGTGTTTGAGTGGAACCAGGTTGAAAAACTGGAGTTTCCTTATAACCAAAGCCTTCTGTTGTTCCGTTTCGTGGGTGTAGATCTGGAGAATGGTGAACATCTGAAGTATGAATATCAATTGGAGGGATACGATAAGCAGTGGATTCTTGCCGATGACAGCCGTAGAGCCATCTACTCTCAGTTGCCTGCCGGCAAATATACATTCCGTGTCAGGGCCCGTTTGGAGAACGGCAATTGGAGTCCTAACGAACTGATTCTTCCTTTTGTGGTAGAGACTGCTCCTTGGGCCACTTGGTGGGCAAAGTGCCTGTATCTGCTCCTAATTATGAGCCTGGCAGTTTTGGGACTTGGTTTGTATGTTAAGTGGAGGTTGCAGCGTGAACGCCTCAATCTTTCCCAAAAGCGTGAGGAGATGCAACAGGAACACATTGATTTCATGACCAATCTGTCGCATGAAATCCGCACTCCGCTGGTACTCATCTATGCTCCATTGAAGGATTTACTGAAGGACTCATCGATAGGTGAGGATAGCCGGAAACTGATTCAGCTAATGCTTCATAATACCGAGAAACTCAGGCATCTGGTTGGTCAGATTATGACTACCGATCATCCGGATACAAAAGAACACTTGCATGTTGCTGAGAGCCGAATGGATGTTTTTGTCCGTAATCTGGTGGATAATTTCAGGTTTGTGGCTCAGGAACGCCAACTGGATTTGCAGACAGGCCGTATCGATGAGTTTGCCCCTGCATGGTATGATGCGGAGAAAGTAGAGAAGATTCTGTGTAATTTCTTGAGTAATGCTATCAAGTATACTCCAGCCGGCGGCCATATACGCTTGGATTTTAGAATAGAGGATGGAAAGGCCCTGATTAACGTTTCTGATGACGGACCGGGTGTTCCGCAGGATAAGCGTGAAAAAATATTTGAGCGTTATTATCGTTTGGATGCAGAAGAGAGAGTTTCACATGCCGGCGGTCATGGTATCGGCTTGCATTATTCCCAGTTCCTGGCGCGATTGCATAAGGGTGACATCACCTATACTCAGATCCAGCCTCATGGTAGCGTGTTTACACTGGTTATCCCTGTGTCCAGGGATAGTTACTCCGATGATGATGTCATTGATAATGCCAATCTGATGCTTTGGAATGACCGCACACTTCAACCTCAGATGACGGTGGAGTCGGGCGCTAAGGACAAGACGGTACTGATTGTGGAGGATAATAACGATGTGCTTCAGTACCTGATGCAGCTGTTCTCGGCAGAATTTAATGTTATGGGTGCTCCCGACGGTGAGGAGGCATTGGAGGCTCTCCGTCTAAACATGCCAGATCTGGTAGTGGCGGATGTGGTCATGCCTCGCAAGGATGGCTTCGAACTGTGCCGGGAAATCAAGCATGACGAGAACCTGAAGCATCTGCCTGTGCTGATGCTGACGGCCAAGAATGACTCGCAGAACCAAATCCAGGGTCTGGACAGTGGTGTGGATGCATTTGTGGGCAAGCCTTTTGATCCGGACGTGCTGATGGCCACCGCACGCAACCTGCTCAAGCAGCGTAGTCTTTTCCAGGAGATGGTCCGCAATACCACTTCTCATACGTTGTCCGACTTGAATGCGGAGCAGAGTGAAGAACAGAATTCACTGACCGAACGTGACCGGGTGTTCATGGAGAACCTGTATAAGGCCATCGATGCACACTTGTCAGAAAACGAATTCAATGTTAATGAATTGGCCAAGGAACTGCTGGTCAGCTACAGCCTATTATATAATAAGGTGAAAGCACTGACCGGTGAGACTCCTCAGCATTTTCTGACTACTTACCGCATGAACCGTGCCATGGAATTGCTCAAGACGCGTAAATATACGGTCAGTGAGGTTTGTTATATGGTGGGTGCCTCATCACCGGCCAATTTCTCAAAGGCATTTAGGAAGCAGTTCGATGTAGCTCCAAGTTCTGTGCTGATGTAAATAAAGGAACTTTACATGTGCAGATGTCTGAAAATGTGTTTTTTTTCATTTTTTTGAAAATAAATGGGATTATCAACTGAAAAACACGTACTTTTGCATATAATATCATTACATTAATTAATAACCATGAAAAAAAGAACTTTATTTTCTGCTGCGGTATTAGCTCTGATGGGCTCGGCAGCATTGACCAGTTGCGGTCCTAAGTACTCTATCGAGGAGCACGGACAGTACAATCTGGTTATCCAGAACGGTGGTGCTACTCTGGGTTATTCTCCAGAAAGCGGTGTTCAGCTGATTGAGGACGGTGGTTATGCGTTCAAGGATTTGAACCGTAACGGAAAGCTGGATGTTTATGAGGATTGGCGTAAGACTCCAAAGGAGCGTGCAAAGGATTTGGCAGCTCAGTTGTCTGTTGAGGAAATTGCTGGTTTGATGCTGTATAGTGCTCACCAGGCTGTTCCTGCTACTGGCCGTGCCGGTGCACGTCGCGCAACCGTGACATATAATGACACCACTCTGGAAGCTAGTGGTCTGAAGAGTTGGGATATGACCGATCAGCAGAAGAAGTTCCTGAAAGAGGATAATGTACGTGCCGTATTGGTTACTCAGGTAGAGAGCCCTGAGGTTGCTGCTAAGTGGAACAACAATGTTCAGGCTTTCGTAGAGAGCTTCGGTCATGGTATTCCTGCAAACAACAGTTCTGACCCACGTCACACTTCACGCTCAGATGCTGAGTACGATGCCGGTGCAGGTGGTGAGATTTCTATCTGGCCTTCATCTTTGGGTATGGCTGCAACATTTGATCCTGCTATCATGAAGCAGTTCGGTAACATCGCATCTCAGGAATATCGTGCTTTGGGTATTGCCACCGCACTGTCTCCTCAGGTTGACTTGGCTACCGATCCACGCTGGAGCCGTTTCAGCGGTACTTTCGGTGATGATTCAGATTTGGCTACCGATATGGCTCGCGCATATTGCGATGGTTTCCAGACTTCTCCAGAAGGCATGCGTATCGATGGTGCTTGGGGTTATCAGTCTGTAAACGCTATGGTTAAGCATTGGTATGGTTACGGCGCACAGGAAGGTGGTCGTGACTCTCACTATTGCTACGGTAAGTTTGCTGTTTATCCAGGCAACAACTTGGCAGAACACAAGAAGTCGTTTACCGAGGGTGCTTTCAAGTTGGAAGACGGTACAGAAATGGCATCAGCTGTAATGCCTATCTACAGTATTCTGTTCAACCAGGATCCTGACGGAAAGACCAACGTTGGTGGTAGCTACAGTAAGTGGATGATTCAGCAACAGCTTCGTGAGGAGGCAGGTTTCGACGGTGTAGCTTGTACCGACTGGAACATCATGTTCGACAACAATGCTGTTGAGGCATTCGGCGGTATGTGCTGGGGTGTTGAGAATGTGCCTGTTGCAGAGCGTCACTTCATGATTCTGGAGGCTGGTGTTGACCAGTTCGGTGGTCAGAACGATAAGGGCCCGGTTTTGGAGGCTTATAAGATCTGGAGTGACAAGTATGGCAAGGAGAGTGCTGACGAGCGTTTCCAGAAGTCTGCTTACCGTTTGTTGCTGAACGTATTCCGCACCGGTTTGTTCGAGAATCCATACCTGGATCCAGAGGAGACCAAGGCTATCGTTGGTAACCCTGAGTTTATGAAGGCTGGTTACGAGGCACAGCTGAAGTCTGTCGTTATGGTTAAGAACCACGAGAAGGCTCTGCCAGTTGCAGAGAAGAAGAATGTTTATGTTGCTAAGCGTCACTTCGTTCGTACCGTAGGTATGATGGGTGCCAGCGGTGAGGATAAGTGGGACTACCCAGTTAGCTTGGATCTGGTAAAGAAGTACTACAATGTAGTTGAGGATCCAAAGGATGCTGATTTTGCATTGGTATTCATCAATGAGCCTTCAACCGGTGCAGGTTATGACGTGAAGGACCGTGAGAAGGGTGGTACCGGTTATGTTCCTGTAAGCTTGCAGTACAACGATTATACCGCAACCTATGCACGCGAGACCAGTATCGCTGGTGGCGACCCTAAGGAGAACTTCACCAACCGTTCTTATAAGGGCAAGACTGTTAAGGCTGCCAACAAGGATGATATGCAGGTTGTATTGGATACCAAGAAGGCTATGGGCGACAAGCCTGTTGTGGTAGCTCTGAATACCGGCCGTCCAGTTGTTGTTTCTGAGTTCGAGGGCGCAGCTGATGCATTGCTGGTAACCTTCAGCACCAGCAGCCAGTCTGTATTGGATATTGTAAGCGGTAAGGCTGAGCCTTCAGGTTTGCTGCCTATGGATATGCCTGTAAGCATGAAGGCTGTTGAGGAGCAGATGGAGGATGTCTCTCACGACTTCGAGTGCTACAAGGATGCTGACGGCAATGAGTACAAGTTTGCCTTCGGTATGAACTGGAGCGGTGTTATCAACGATGACCGTGTAAAGAAGTACAAATAATCTACTCTGATATGATAAAGAAGGGAGGGCTTTAAAAGCTCTCCCTTTTTTTATTTCTCAAACGGATTTCCTGTCGGATCTTTGCTTACTACCCATCGGAATGCGTTGGTGAACAGCAGGTTCTGTGTGGCATCAATGAATGATTCGTCACCGTGACCCTGGTTGATGTACACCATACGGTACTTCTTGTTGGTCCAGACGATTGGGAAATCACCAAAGTTCACTACGTCCTTAATGCCAAACGGATACATCTTCGGGGAGATGCTCATCAGTATTTCCACATCCGGGTTACTACGGGGACTGGGGCTCCACTGATAGAATTCACTGGCTGGAACGACAAACTGCGAGGGCAGGGTATAGGTTACCGGATTGTCATTCGTGTCGCAATCCACCAGAGCCGGCTGTGGGGGCCAGTTGTTGCAAAGGAATGTGCCACAGCCCACAAACTTGTTGAACCAGTCCCAATGGGTGTCCTTGTCGTTATAGGCTGATGCGTGAAATCCCAACCATCCGCCACCGTTCTCCATGTATCGTTCAAAAGCATCTCTGCGCTCTTTTCCTCCCGGCATGGCATTCAGCATGATGATGATGCTGTATTCCTTCAACTGGTCATAACTGGTGGGGAATTTCTCCATATCGTCAATTACATCCATCAAATAGCCTTCGCCATACGATAGCTTATGAAAGAAGTTGACCGCCTGTTTATCAAACTGTACATGTGCCTCCTCGGCATGAGGATCATAAGCCACAAGTGCCTTGAAACGGGGAGCACTGGCATAGTTGGCCGGATAATCCGACTGCTGTGCCATGACGGGTATGCTGATGACTGTCATCAGCAATCCCAAAAGTAATCTTTTCATCGTGTTTCTTGTTATATGGTTATTTCTCTTTATTACAGTTCCTTACTGTCCAGATAAGTGGCAAAGATGCGTGCGGCACTTTCCACCTTGGCTGCACATGGACGCTTTCTGTAATATTCTGCATTGCGTTCGTCCGGGATGAAGTTGCCAACAGGCACCGGTCCCTTGATCCCCAACAACTCTGCGCAAATCAGGCTGCCGTTCTCCTCTTTAGATTTGGCCAGCAGGTCTTGCACTACCTTATAGCAGTGAGCCTTTCCTTCGCGGTCGTCACCTTCGGTTTGTCCATCACTCATGCCGGCCAGCATGACTAACCCCGATACCGCTCCGCACATCATGCGCATGCGCCCCACACCACCGCCAAATCCTGCAGCGGCCAGTTTGGCTTGTTGATCGGTAAATCCATAGATGTCGGCAAATGCAGCCACTACACTTTGGCAACAGCCGTAACCGCTCATGAACAAATCCACAGCACGCTGTACTCGTTCCTCTAGTTCTGGTTTCATAGGCATTATTTTCTTATTGCAACACGGCAACACCTTATATTATATAATTCTGATTTTTCCGATTGCCTTGCGAATCTTTCCCTGGCCGATGATGGGTGCATGTGGGTCCTCCGGAAAGGCAAACAGGCACTGTCCTGGATGCAGGGTGACATATGTGGTGGCTCGGTCGTCGCTCAACTCAAAATCCTTCTCGTCGTTATAGGGGGTACTGATATGCTCCACCTCTTCCAGGGCCTTCCAACCGATGGTCTCGGTTCCTTCCAGCAGTACATGCAGGTCGATGTAACGGCGGTGGATTTCCAGTACCTGTTCCTCGGCTGTGACGCATTCCGGTTCACTGTTGTTGATGAACAGGTCATCGCCCTGCAACTCGATGCGTCCCAAAGGCATGTTCAGCAGGTTGTGGGTCTGAATATAGTCGAATAGAGTCTTGAACAGCGGATGGATATTTTCCATGCGGTTCAGGTCATTGATATTGCATAGAATCATTGTTGTAAATATTAATAAATGTTCATTTATATGATGTATGAATACGCAAATATACTCTATTTTGATGAATTTTTGCGCGAAAATGGCCGATTTGTGCACTTTTCGGTCGATTTGTTTGCCTATGCACTGATAATTACGTAATTTTGCGCCGCGAAATTGGCGAATTCTCTCTTTGCCATTCGTACAAGTGATTAAGATAATACATTAATTGAATTAATATGAGTTTGAAAATCGTAGTACTTGCCAAGCAAGTACCAGACACACGAAACGTAGGCCCAGACGCTATGACCCCAGAGGGTACCGTCAATCGTGCTGCGTTGCCTGCTATCTTCAATCCTGAGGATTTGAACGCATTGGAGCAGGCTCTCCGACTGAAAGATCAAAATCCAGGTTCTACTGTAACTATCGTTACCATGGGTCCTGGTCGTGCTGCAGAGGTAATCCGCGAGGCTATGTTCCGTGGTGCTGACGGTGGTTATTTGCTGACCGACCGCGCATTTGCCGGTGCAGATACTTTGGCTACCAGTTATGCAATCTCTACTGCTATCAAGCATGTATGTCCGGATGCAGACCTGATTATCGGTGGCCGTCAGGCTATCGATGGTGATACCGCACAGGTAGGTCCTCAGGTAGCTGAGAAGTTGGGTTTGAACCAGATTACCTATACCGAGGAAATCCTGAGCTGCAAGGATGGCAAGATTGTTGTTAAGCGTCACATCGACGGTGGTGTTGAGACCGTTGAGACTGCTCTGCCAGTAGTATTGACCGTAAACGGCAGTGCTGCTCCATGCCGTCCACGTAACGCCAAGCTGGTGATGAAGTACAAGCGTGCCCTGGCTCCTATGGAGTTGGCTCCTGGTACCACCTACGCTGATTTGCCATATGCTGAGCAGTATGACAAGAAACCTTACCTGAAGCTGGGCCAGTTGACTTGCGCAGATGTAAACGCTGATTTGAACCAGTGCGGTCTGGCAGGTTCGCCTACCAAGGTTAAGAATGTTGAGAACATTGTGTTCAAGGCAAAGGAGAGTAAAGTAATGACAGGTGCTGATGAGGACATCAACGGTCTGATTCAGGAACTTTTGGCTAACCATACCATTGGATAATCACATGAATAACGTATTTGTATATTGCGAGCTTGAAGGCACTAAGGTTGCCGAGGTAAGCCAGGAGCTGCTGACCAAGGGTCGTAAGCTGGCCAATACGCTGGGTGTCCAGTTGGAGGCTATTGCTGCAGGTTCCGGAATTGTAGGTAACGTAGAGTCACAGATTCTGCCTTACGGTGTTGATAAACTGCACATCTTCGATGCAGAGGGTTTGGCTCCTTATACTTCAAAGCCTCACACTGCCGTGTTGGTTAACCTGTTCAAGCAGGAAAAACCACAGATCTGTCTGATGGGTGCTGACGTAGTAGGCCGTGACCTGGGTCCACGTGTATCTTCAGCATTGCACAGCGGTCTGACTGCTGACTGTACTGCATTGGAGATCGGTCCTCACGATGATAAGAAATTGGGTAAGCACTATGACCAGCTGCTGTATCAGATTCGTCCTGCATTCGGCGGTAATATCGTTGCAACCATCGTAAACCCAGAGAACCGTCCACAGATGGCTACCGTACGTAGCGGTGTAATGAAGGCCGAGATTCTGGATGCAAACTATCCAGGTGAGGTTATCGTTGAGGACGTAGCAAAGTTCGTTCCTGAAACCGAGTTTGTAACTAAGGTTCTGGATCGTCACGTTGAGGCTGCTAAGAACAATCTGAAGGGTGCTCCTATCGTTGTTGCCGGCGGTTATGGCGTGGGTTCGAAGGAAGGTTTCGATATGCTTTATGAGTTGGCTAAGGTTATCCACGCTGAGGTCGGTGCCAGCCGTGCTGCGGTTGACGCAGGTTTCTGCGCTCACGACCTGCAGATTGGTCAGACCGGTGTAACCGTACGTCCAAAGGTTTATATCGCTTGCGGTATCAGTGGTGCTATCCAGCACGTGGCTGGTATGAAGGAGAGCGGTATCATCATCTCTATCAACAATGATGAGAATGCTCCTATCAACACTATCGCTGACTACGTAATCAACGGTACCGTTGAGGAAGTGGTTCCAAAGCTGATTAAGTACTACAAGCAGAATTCTAAGTAATAACCCGCTTTAAAACGAATAAATAAGATGGCAAATTTTTATACTGATGTTCCAGAAATCAAGTTTGAGCTGGAAAATCCAATGATGGAGCGCATCGTAGAGTTGAAGGAGCGCGGTTACAGAGAGAAGGATGAGTATGCCGAGGCTCCTCAGGACTTTGCAGATGCAATGGACAACTACAAGCAGGTAATGGAGATTGTAGGTGACATCACCGCAAATACCATTGCTCCTAATGCTGAGGCTGTAGACGCTGAAGGCCCTCACTGCGAGAACGGTCGTGTACGCTATGCTGAGAAGACTTACGAGAATATGGAAGCTATGCGTCTGGCTGGTTTGAACGGTTTGACCATGCCTCGTAAGTACGATGGTATGAACATGCCTATCACCGTTTACACTTGTGCTAACGAAATCGTATCAACCGGTGATGCCGGTTTTGAGAATATCTGGTCACTGCAGGATTGTATCGAGACTCTGTACGAGTTCGGTACCGAGGAGCAGCACGCTCGTTTCATCCCACGCGTTTGCGCTGGTGAGACCATGTCTATGGACTTGACCGAGCCAGATGCCGGTTCTGACTTGCAGAGCGTTATGTTGAAGGCTACCTTCGATGAGGAGAACAACTGCTGGCGCCTGAATGGTTCTAAGCGTTTCATCACCAACGGTGACTCTGACATTCACTTGGTATTGGCTCGTTCTGAGGCTGGTACTCGCGACGGTCGTGGCTTGTCTATGTTTATCTATGACAAGCGTGACGGTGGTGTTGATGTTCGCCGCATCGAGAACAAGTTGGGTATCCACGGTTCTCCAACCTGTGAGCTGGTTTACAAGAACGCTAAGGCTGAGTTGTGCGGTAGCACCAAGTTGGGTCTGATCAAGTACGTTATGGCACTGATGAACGGTGCACGTCTGGGTATCGCTGCTCAGAGCGTAGGTTTGTCACAGGCTGCTTACAACGAGGCTGTAGTTTACGCTAACGACCGTAAGCAGTTCGGTAAGGCTATCATCACCTTCCCTGCAGTATACGAGATGATCTCTAACATCAAGGCTAAGCTGGATGCTGGTCGTGCATTGCTGTACCAGACCGCTCGCTACGTAGATATCTACAAGGCACTGGATGACATCGCTCGTGAGCGCAAGCTGACTCCAGAGGAGCGTCAGGAGCAGAAGAAGTACGCTAAGTTGGCCGATGCCTTCACTCCACTGGCTAAGGGTATGAACTCTGAGTACGCTAACCAGAACGGTTACGACTGTATTCAGGTACATGGCGGTTCAGGTTTCATGTTGGAGTACGCTTGCCAGCGTATTTACCGTGATGCCCGCATCACCTCTATCTACGAGGGTACCACCCAGTTGCAGGTTGTTGCTGCTATCCGCTATGTAACTACCGGTTTGTACAGCCAGGTAATCGCTGACTATGAGCAGGTAGAGTGCTGCGCTGAGCTGCAGGCTTACAAGGATCGCATCAAGGCGATGACTGAGAAGTTCAATGCTGACGTAGAGGCTGTTAAGGCTGCTGCAGACCAGGATCTGCTGGACATCTGCGCTCGTCACTTGTACGAGGAGGCAGCAAACATCATCATGGCTCACCTGTTGCTGCAGAACACTAACAAGGCTCCTGAATTGTTTGCTAACAGCATGAACGTATACATGAACCTGTCTGAAAGCGAAGTAGAGAAGCACCACAACTTCATCACCAAGATGGACGCTTCTCAGTTGGACGCATACAAGAAATAATTATAGATACATCAAATATTGATTAGTCCCTTCCTGCATCATGCAGGAAGGGATTTTTTATGCCAAGTATTCCTATGAGGTAAAATAAGGGTGATATTTTTTGTTTACATAGCGAATAGTGTTAAATTTGCGTTTTTAGAGCAGTTCTTCACTTGATACCACCAAATTTAATGTCTATGAAAATTAGAAACATGATAATTACCTTGGCTGCAACAGTTGGCTTAGCTGCATGCGGACAGAAGGCACCGGCAGACTTGAATCCAGTATCTGGCAGTGCCAGAACCCTACAGACCGAAAACCTATTAGCTTCACTCAAGGCAATGGCGAACAGTGGTCGCTATATGTATGCCCATCAGGATGATCCGGTCTACGGACACGGATGGGCATGGGACGATGACCGGTCGGACGTTAAGAGTGTATGTGGCGATTTGCCTGCAGTGATGGGGTTTGATTTAGGGCATATTGAACTGGGAGACGAAAAGAATCTGGATGGTGTACCGTTCGACCGCATCCGTAAGGAAACCATCAAACAGTATGAAGCAGGAGGCTTGGTAACATTCAGCTGGCACTTGGACAATCCACTGACAAATGGAACTGCTTGGGTGGAAAATGGTGAAAAGGCACCACTGGAGCGTCAGACCGTCTCTTCTGTTTTGAAAGGGGGTGATAATCACGAACTATTCTTGGGCTGGTTGGACAGATTGGCAGATTTTATGAATAGCCTTACTACAGCCGATGGAGAAAAAGTGCCCGTCCTGTTCCGCCCTTGGCATGAACACACCGGCAGCTGGTTCTGGTGGGGTCAGGATTTGTGTACTGCCGAAGAGTATGTGGCTTTATGGAAACTGACAGCCAACCGCTTGAAAGAAAAGGGTGTGGACAACCTGCTTTATGCTTATTCTCCAGGAACAGAGAACAATGGTGATGCAGCTAAGTACATGGAACGCTATCCGGGCGATGACTACGTAGATTTGTTGGGCTTGGACTGCTATTGCTGGACAGAACCGGAAGTGACCGACCGCTATGAGCGCTTTATGAATCAAATAGATACCCAACTGGGTATGATGGCCAAACTGGCAGAACAGCATCAGAAAGTGATAGCACTTACTGAAACCGGATACGAGGGGATTCCGTTGGAGGACTGGTGGACATCTGTCTTGCAAAAATCCATTGGTGACCACCCAATCTGCTATGTGCTGACATGGCGTAATGCACATGATAAGGACACACACTATTTCGGCCCGTGGCCAGGACAACTGTCATCGGATGATTTCGTGAAATTTTACCAATCGCCAAAGACAGCGTTCTTAAAAGATATCTCCCATTTATACCAATAATACTGACTATGACTTTTAGAGATAAAGTAACAAAGCTGTTGGCCGATCACGAGGCTTTCCTATCGGTTAAGAATGAACCTGTAGAAGGTGGAAACGGTATTTTTACCCGATACAAGAACCCCGTATTGACAGCAGCACATACGCCTGTAATCTGGCGCTATGATCTGGATGAGAAAACAAATCCATATTTGATGGAGCGCATTATGATGAATGCGACCTTAAATTCGGGTGCCATCAAATGGAACGGTAAGTATATCTTGGTAGTTCGCGTAGAAGGTGCAGACCGCAAGAGTTTCTTTGCTGTGGCAGAGAGCCCTAACGGTATTGATAACTTCCGTTTTTGGGATTATCCTATCACCATGCCTGATGACGTGGTGCCTGCTACCAATATCTACGATATGCGTCTCACGGCTCACGAGGACGGCTATGTCTATGGCGTGTTCTGTGCTGAGCGTCATGACGATTCTGCTCCTGCCGGCGACTTGTCTTCGGCTACTGCTACTGCGGGTATCGCCCGTACCAAGGATCTTGTAAACTGGGAGCGTCTGCCTGATTTGAAGAGCAAGAGTCAGCAGCGCAATGTGGTTTTGCATCCGGAGTTCGTTGATGGCAAGTATGCATTCTATACCCGTCCTCAGGATGGATTCATCGATGCCGGAAGCGGTGGCGGTATCGGTTGGGCACTGGTGGATGACATCACTCATGCCGAGGTGAAGGATGAGACCATCATTGACCAGCGTTTCTATCATACCATCAAGGAGGTCAAGAACGGCGAGGGTCCTCATCCTATCAAGACTCCAAAGGGATGGCTGCACCTGGCACACGGTGTGCGTGGCTGCGCTGCAGGATTGCGCTATGTCCTGTACATGTATATGACTGCCCTGGATGACCCAACCCGCTTGATCGCCTCTCCTGGAGGATTCTTCCTGGTTCCTGAGGGCGAGGAGCGTGTAGGTGATGTGAGCAATGTGGTATTTACTAACGGATGGATTGCCGATGAGGATGGCACTGTGAAGATTTATTATGCTTCTTCGGATACCCGTATGCATGTGGCTACCTCAACCGTGGACAAACTGGTGGATTACTGCATGAACACTCCGGTGGATGGCTTGACTACCTCTGCATCGGTCGAGACTTTGAAAAAGCTGATTGCCAAGAATCTGGAAATTTTGAAGCATTGAAAACCATTAAGCAGGAAATGCAGCAGGTGCTGCAAGACAATATTTTGAATTTCTGGCTAACCCGGATGGTGGATAGAAAGAACGGGGGATTCTATGGGCGCATTAAGGGTGACGGAACACTGGTTCCGAATGCCAATAAAGGATGCATCCTGAATGCACGAATCCTCTGGACTTTCTCTGCAGCCTATCGGGTGCTGGGAAAGCAGGAATATCTGGATGCTGCAACCCGTGCCAAGAATTATCTGATTGAGTTTTTCTATGATAAGGGTTTTGGAGGCACTTACTGGGAACTGGATTATTTGGGGCTTCCTGTGGATACCAAGAAACAGTTCTATGCCTTGGGCTTTGCCTTATATGGGCTGAGTGAGTATGCCCGTGCTACCGGAGACAAGGAGGCTTTGGATTATGCCATCCGTCTGTTCCAAACCATCGAGGAGCATTCGCTGGATAAGGAGATGAACGGATATATCGAGGCTTGTACCCGCGAATGGAAGGTCATTGAGGACATGCGCCTTTCTGACAAGGATGCTAATTATCCCAAGTCGCAGAATACTCATTTGCACATCATCGAACCTTATACAAATCTGTATCGTATTTGGAAGGATGAACGGTTGGAGAAAGCATTGCGCAACCTGATCACTATCTTTACGGATAAGATCCTGAACCCGGAAACTCACCATCTGGACTTGTTCTTTGAGAACGACTGGACCCGGGGTGCCGGTGCTTTAGAGAGCTACGGCCATGACATCGAATGTTCCTGGCTGCTTCATGAGGCTGCAATCGTCCTGGGTGACAAGGAGGTGCTGAAGCGTGTAGAGCCTATTGTTCAGCAGGTGGCTAAGGCCAGCGAGAAGGGATTGCTTCCGGATGGCAGTATGATTCACGAGGCTAATTTGGATACCGGAACCATGGACGACGATTTGCACTGGTGGGTACAGGCTGAAACGGTTGTTGGATTTGCCAATATCTATCAGCATTTTGGCGATGAGGCTGCTTTGGATAAGGCTCGCAAATGCTGGGAGTATATCAAGAAGAACCTGATAGACTGGGAAGGCGGTGAGTGGTATTGGAGCTGCAACCGTCAGGGTGAGATCAATAAGGTGGACGATAAGGCTGGTTTCTGGAAATGTCCATACCATAATGGCCGTATGTGCCTTGAAATTATCGAACGTTTTTAATGATTGTGAAAACGATGAAAAGACTGACCGTATCTCTGGCGCTGATGATTGCATCGGTAGCCGCACAGGCAAAAGTGACTTTGCCTGATCAGATAAGTGACAATATGGTACTGCAGCAGCAGTCCGAAGCCCGCCTGTGGGGATGGGCAAAAGCCGGTGCTACGGTACAGATTACTACCTCATGGAATGCACCTGCTGTGTCGGTAAAGGCTGATTCCAACGGTAAATGGGTGGCTTCTGTAAAAACTCCAGCTGCCAGTTATGCACCGCAGACTTTGACTATTAGTGACGGTGAGCCTGTAACGCTGAAGGATGTATTAATCGGAGAGGTGTGGTTTGCTTCTGGACAGAGCAATATGGATATGCCGTTGGATGGCTATTGGAATTGCCCTATTGAAGGAGGAAATCAAACCATTGCCACTGCCGGTCAGTATAAGGGAAAAATCCGTTTTGCCACATTGGCACACAGTGGCAGCTTTACTCCTCAGGACAAGGTTACTGGTACCTGGAAGGATTGTAATGCGGAGAATGCTCGCTGGTTTGGTGCAACTGCCTTTTATTTTGCTGAAAACCTGCAGCGCATACTCGACGTGCCGGTTGGCATTATGAACAGTGCCTGGGGGGGTAGCCGTGTGGAAGGCTGGTTGCCTGCCGAGGTGCTGAAGACCTATCCAGGAGAGCCTTATACCGAGCAGGAAATTGTCAAGCAGCAGCAGGAGTATCTGCGCTCCGAGATTATGTATAACGGTGTGCTTCATCCGGTTATCGGTTACACGGTCAAGGGATTTATCTGGTATCAGGGATGCAGTAACGTCAGTTCATCGGATACCTATGCCGACCGTTTCGCCCAGATGATTACGCTGTGGCGTCAGTGGTGGGGACAGGGCGATCTGCCATTCTACTATGTAGAGGTGGCTCCATATAATTATGGCGAGGGTACTGATGTCGGTGCCATTCTCCGTGAGGCTCAGTACAAGACTCAGTTCATGGTTCCAAATGCCGCTATGGTTTGCACAAACGACTTGGTAAGCCCATGGGAGGTAAACCAGATTCATCCTAAGAACAAGCAGGATGTGGGACGCCGCCTGAGTTATTTGGCGCTGAACAATACTTACGGCTTCAGCGGCATACGCTGCAAGGGCCCTGAATATCAGTCCATGGAGGTAAAGGATGGAAAGGCTATCGTAACCTTCCGCTATGCCGATGAGGGATTCAGCCGCATGCAGGATGTGGAGGGATTCGAGATTTGCGGAGCAGATAAGCAGTTTGTCAAGGCTGAGGTTCTGATTGATCCGGCCGACCGCCGAAATCTTATTATTTCAAGTCCAAAGGTGCAGCAGCCTGTGGCAGTTCGGTATGCCTTCCATAATTTCTCACCTGGCAATATGGCCAATATTCATGGCCTTCCGGTAGTGCCGTTCCGTACTGATAAGTAATTTGTCAAGCTCTTTTTGCTGTTTTCTTTCAATTTGTTTGAATTTCTCGTTGGTTATTTGTATTTTTGCGAAATTATAGCGAAAATAATTATAATTTGAAACGATAAGAGATATGAATTTCATCTTTATTTCACCGAACTTCCCTCAGAAATATTGGCAGTTCTGTGCAGCATTGAAGAAAAACGGCGTTAATGTGTTTGGTATTGCCGATGCTCCATACGATGAGCTGGTTCCAGAGTTGAAGAGTGCACTGACCGAGTACTACCGTGTGGACAACATGGAGGATTACAACCAGATGTACCGTGCTGTGGCTTATTTTGCCTTCAAGTACGGCCGTATCGACTGGTTGGAGTCTAACAACGAGTATTGGCTGGAGCAGGATGCCCGACTGCGTACCGATTTTAATATCTGTTCCGGCATTAAGACCGATAGGATTGACAGCATCAAGGAGAAATCCGAGATGAAGAAATACTATGCCAAGGGCGGTATCCGTACTGCCCGTCAGATCAAGGCTTCTGAAGGTTTGGAGGCTGTTCTGCATTTCGGTACCGAGGCTGGCTACCCATTGTTCAGCAAGCCTGATGTGGGCGTGGGTGCCGGTGGCGCGCATAAGTTGAATAATGAGGATGAGGTACGCCGCTTCTTCAAGAACACTCCTCTGGCTGAATGCTACGTTATCGAGGAGTTCGTTACCGGTAACATCTGTACTTACGATGCCATCATCGACAGCAACAGCAATCCGCTGTTCGAGAGCATGTGCGTATGCCCTCCATCTATCGCTGATATTGTTAACAACAATTTGGATTCCACTTATTTCGTTGAGCAGCACATGAGCGAGAACCTTCGCTTCTGGGGCCGCCGTACCGTAAAGGCATTCGAGGTGAAGAGCCGTTTCGTGCACCTGGAGTTCTTCTGTCTGGACCGTGCTCACAAGGGCTTGGGCGATGAGGGCGACTTCGTGGCACTGGAGGTGAACATGCGTCCTGGTGGCGGTTATACTCCTGATATGATCAACTATGCACACAGTGCCGATGTTTATCAGATCTGGGCCGATATGATTGCCTTTGATAAGCGTCAGACTCCAGATAATAACGATGATTACTTCTGTGTATACTCAGGTCGCCGCGACGGTGTGGAGTATGTGCTGAGCCATGAGGAGATTATGGAGAAGTACCGCTATGCACTGTGCATGTGGGACCGTGTGCCAGATGTTCTGTCGGGTGCTATGGGTAACCAGAGCTATATCGGACGTTTCAAGACCATCGAGGAGCGTGATGAGTTCCTGTGGGATACTACTAACCGTAAATAACCGATTATGCGCGTAGAATATCATAAGTCGTGGAGTAACCATCTGTGGCGTGACATGGAGTACAAGACCTACGGTGACCGTGGTCATGCGTTGCTGGTGTTCCCTTCTCAGGACGGCCGTTTCTGGGATATGGAGGGATTCAACATGATTCATGTCATGTCTCCATTCATCGAACAGGGCCGCATCCGTGTCATCTGCTGTGACGGCATCGATTGGGAGGCCTTATCCAGCAAGGATTGGGATAAGGGCAAGCGTATGTGGATGCAGGAGCGCTACTTCCGCTACATCACCGAGGAACTGATACCCGAGGTAAGTTATTGGCAGGGTGAGACCTTCATGTGTACAGGTTGTAGCCTGGGTGCCTATCAGGCAGCCAACTCGTTCTTCCGCCGTCCGGATATCTTCGACACTGTCATCGCTCTGAGCGGTCTGTACGATACCCGTTACTTCATGGGCGACTACTGCGATGATAATGTATATAACAACTCGCCATTGCGCTATCTGCGCAACATGCCAAGCGATCATTACTATTGGGATATGTACCGTAACCGACGTATCGTGGTTTGTATCGGTCAGGGAAAATGGGAGGATGACGGCCTGCCTGAGACCCGTGAGCTGGATACCATCCTGCACGAGCATGGTGTGAACAATTCGTGGTTTGAGTATTGGGGAACCGATGTTTATCACGATTGGCCATGGTGGCGCAAACAGATAGTTTACTTTTTAGAGAGATTAGTGTAAAAACAATAAAAGCTCCCGGTTTCGGGAGCTTTTATTTGTATAGTGAGCAATCATTGATAAATCAGTGATGTCAGTTTGTCTGCAGCAAAGACCTCTGATGCTATCTGCTGCAGGTCTTGGGCAGTGATGGCATTGATGCGCTGGTAGATCTCTTCCATTTCCTCGGTCTTTCCATAGTGCAGATAGGCCTTGGCTAAGTCCAGCACATTGTTCTCAAAATTATCACAGGCCACTACCAGCTGGCCTTTCAGCTGCTGCTTGGCGGCATTCAACTGGTTCTGGCTCAAAGGGGTGTCAATCAGTTTCTTCAATTCGGAACGGCAGATGCGCAGACACTTGTCTACATCATCGGTATCGCAACCGAAGTAAATGCTGAAAGTTCCTGTATCGGTATAGTTGGTCAGGTTGCTCTCCACATTATACACCAATCCTCTGCGCTCACGCAGGGCCAGGTTCAGGCGGCTGTTCATACCCGGTCCTCCCAATAGGTTATTCAGCACATACAGGCCGGTACGCTTGCCCTGAACGGCATCAAAGGCCCTGCCGCCCAGCATGACATGGGCCTGATGGGTGTCGCGGTGACTGACAATCTGCTGAGGGGCATAAGGGGCTGGAGCTACACGCTGCGGATGCACATCGCCCGCACACACACCTGCACGGGTCATCATACGGTTCATGATTTTCACCACGTTATCGAACGACTCACTGGTGCGCACAAAGAACACCATGTTCTGAGCCTGATAGTACCGCTTCACAAAGCGGAGGGCATCCTCCGAGGTGTATTCGCGCAAACGGTCCGGATTGCCCAGTATGTTGCGTCCCAGCGGATGACCGTGGTAGATCAAATCCTCAAACTCATCGAAAATCAGTTCCGAGGGTGAGTCCTCGTAACTCTGGATTTCATCGATGATAACCTCCACCTCCTTGTCTATCTCATTCTGTGGGAAGGTGCTGTTGAAGACAATATCCACCAGCAGCTCTGCGGCACGCTGGAAATGATGGGTTGGCACTGCCGCATAGACGGTGGTGTCCTCCTTGGTGGTGAACGCATTCAGGTCACCGCCCACACTTTCCAGACGGTTCAGGATATGCCAGGCACGGCGGTGCGTGGTGCCCTTGAATAGCAGATGTTCAATGAAATGGGCCATACCGCTCTCATCGGCATGCTCGTCACGGGTTCCCGCATCTATGCAGAAACCGCAATAAGTCACGTCGGTAGCAGACGATGTGTGCACCAAACGAAGTCCGCAGGGCAGTGTTATTGTACGGTAGGCCATGTTTTTTCAAATTTCCGGGCAAAGGTACAAAGTTTTTTTGTATTTTTGCGAGATAATTGCAATTCGAATTGTTTTAATGCAAGAGATATTAGTAGGAATCATCGTCTCGGCAGCGATTGCCTGGACGCTATGGAATCTATACGGTCAACTGACCGGTAAGAAAAAGTGTAACTGTGCAGATGGAAAAGGTCACTGCGGTGGAGCCCCCAAATGCCCTAATTTAAAATCAGAATGAAGACATTTGAACAACTGGGACTTTCAGAAGAGTTATTAAAGGCCATTACCGAGATGGGGTATGAGCAACCCATGCCTGTACAGGAGGAGGTTATCCCTTATCTTTTAGGCGAAGACAATGATGTGGTGGCACTGGCACAGACTGGAACCGGAAAGACTGCCGCCTATGGCCTTCCGCTGATTCAGATGACTGATGTGGAATTCGTGGCTCCGCAGGCGCTGATTCTCTGCCCAACCCGCGAGCTCTGCCTGCAGATAGCCAGCGACCTTACTGATTATTCCAAATACATCGACGGACTGAAGATTATCCCTGTTTATGGCGGAAGCAGTATCGAGAGCCAGATCCGTTCCCTGAAGCGTGGCGTGCATATCGTGGTGGCCACTCCGGGACGACTGCTGGACTTGATGCGCCGTGAGGTGGTGCAGCTGGATGCCGTTCATAATGTGGTACTGGATGAGGCCGACGAGATGCTCTCCATGGGTTTCTCGGAGGATTTGACTTCTATCCTTGCCGCTGTTCCTGAAAACCGGAACACCTTGCTGTTCTCGGCTACCATGAGTGCCGAAATCAGCCGTATCTCCAAGAATTACCTGCGCAATGCCAAGGAGATTGTCATCGGAACCAAGAACGAGGGTTCCAAGAATGTGAGCCATATCGCTTATCTGGTACATGCCAAGGACAAGTATCTGGCCCTGAAGCGGATTGTGGATTTCTACCCTAAGATATATGGTATCGTTTTCTGCCGCACCCGTATGGAGACGGCGGAGATAGCCGACAAACTGATCCAGGACGGTTACAGCTCGGATGCTCTGCATGGTGACTTGAGCCAGCAGCAGCGCGACCTGACCATGCAGAAGTTCCGTCAGCACCGCATCCAGTTGCTGGTGGCTACCGATGTGGCGGCCCGAGGATTGGACGTGGATGATCTGACTCATGTCATCAACTACGGTTTCCCGGATGACATCGAGGTGTATACCCACCGAAGCGGACGTACCGGACGTGCCGACAAGAAGGGTATTAGTATCGCTATCATTCATGTGCGTGAGAAGGGTAAGCTCCGTGCCATCGAGGACGTGATTAAGAAGAAGTTTGAGATGGGTGTCATTCCTAGCGGTGAGCAGATTTGTGAAAAGCAACTGTATAAGACCATCGATGACATTGAGCGTGCTGAGGTGAACGACGAGGAGATTGAGAAGTTCCTGCCGGATGTGTACCGCAAGCTGGAATGGCTCAGCAAGGAGGACCTGATCAAGCGTGTGTTGAGCCGGGAGTTCAACCGCTTTGCTGAGTATTATGCCAATGCACCTGAGATTGAGCAGCCTCAGGACAGCAAGCGCGAGCGTGGTGAAGGCGGAAGCAAGCGCCGTGGAAAGGGTTCACGTACGGCAGAATCCGGATATACCCGCCTGTTTATCAATTTGGGTAAGATGGACGGTATCATACCGGCTAAGCTGATAGACTTGCTGAATCATAACATCAAGAAGCGCATTGAAGTGGGTCGCATCGACCTGATGACCAAGTTCTCGTTCTTTGAGGTGCACGAGGAGGATACCCAGGCTGTGCTGGACGGATTGTCAAGAGCCAAGTTTAATGGCCGTCAGGTGGGCGTGGAAGTGGCAGGCAGCGAGGACGGTGAGGCAGAGGAGAAGCCTAAGCGTCAGCGTCGCAGCCGTAAGGAGGAACACCGTGAAGAGGGTGGTGGAGATTCCCGTCGCAAGCGCAGGGATGACTCCGAGAAGCCTAAGCGCCAGCGCAAAGAGGAGCGCAGGGAAGAGCCGAAGGGACGCCGCGGACGCGGTGAAGCCAGGGCTGAGGAGCGCAAGGAACGTCTGGAGCGTCAGCGTAAGGAGCGCAAGGAAAAGATGTTTCCTGCGGAGCAGAAGCGTAAGGGCAAGGACGACTGGAAGCAGTTCTTCACCCCGGAATTCAAGGAACTGAACCTTCGTGGCGAGGAACCTGATTTCAGCGAGGAAGGCTGGGCAAAGCGCAGTAAAAAGAAGAAAAAGAAATAAAATACTAACCTTATAACAACATCCAAAAATGAAACCATTAAAATTTGAACCTCTGTTGAAGTCTATCCTTTGGGGTGGCGACAAGATTATCCCATTCAAGGGCTTGGATATGGAGATGCCAACCGTTGGCGAGAGCTGGGAAATCAGCGGTGTAAAGGGTAATGTCAGTGTAGTTGCTGAAGGCGAGTACAAGGGCCGTGACCTGAACAGCCTGGTTGAGGAGATGAAGGGCGCACTGATCGGTGAGTCTAACTACGAGCGTTTCGGAACCGAGTTCCCATTGCTGATCAAGTTCATCGATGCTCGTCAGCCTCTTTCTATCCAGGTACATCCTACTGACGAGATTGCCCAGAAGCAGGGCAAGGGCAGCAAGGGTAAGACCGAGATGTGGTACGTGATGGAAAGTGATCCTGATGCTAAGCTGCGCAGCGGTATGAAGAGCCTGCTGACTCCTGATGAGTATGCTGCCAAGGTTGAGGATGGCACCATTACCGATGCTCTGTGCGAGTATAATGTAAAGAACGGTGACGTATTCTTCTTGCCTGCAGGACGTATCCACAGCATTGGTGCCGGTTGCTTTATCGCAGAGATTCAGCAGACCAGCGATGTTACTTATCGTATCTACGATTTCAAGCGCAAGGATGCTAACGGCAACGAGCGTGAGCTGCACACCGAGCTGGCTAAGGAGGCAATCAACTTCGAGGTATTCGATGAGTACCGCACCCTGTACACTCCTGAGAAGGATGCATCGGTAGAGTTGGTAAGCTGCGATTACTTCACTACTGCAGTTTATGACCTGACCGAGCCAATGGCTATCGATTACAGCGAACTGGACAGCTTTGTGATCTACATCTGTCTGGAAGGCAAGGCTACCCTGACCAACGAAGAGGGCGAGAGCATTGAAATTAAGGCTGGACAGAGCATCCTGATTCCTGCCAGCACTCAGGAAATCACTGCTGTTCCTGAGGGCAACTGCAAGTTCCTCGAGACTTACGTATAATATAAAATTAATGTCATTCTGAGTGAAGCGAAGAATCTTTTTATAGCGAAGCCCTTTATTGGCTAAGAAAGATCCTTCGTTTCACTCAGGATGACAATATGTTTAGTCGCTTTTATTATTTTAAACTGTCTCGTAAAACCAGAAGTCCTTCCGGTCCCATGTTGAACAGCAAGTCTGCAATGCTCAGGTTGGGCAGGAATCCTAATTTGTCTTTAAATACCTGATAATAGGGCAGGGCCTGGAAACGAGGGTCCTGTATCTTGGCCTTTGGTGAGATGACGGCACGGAGGTCTGTCTCCCCGTTGACATAGGAATGGATGTATTCCGCTGTGCGTGATGCCAGAACTTCCATGTCCAGCAATTCGCACACTTTCTTTTCGATGGCTTCATTGTAATCCATCAGATACTCCCACCGTTCCGTGTAAAAAGGCTTGAAATCGTCCTCCTAATCTTCCACGCAAGGACTGTTCTTGTAGGCCGATGTCAGTGCCTGCCAGTGCAGATGGCGCCAGTTGCCATGGTCGCTGATGCGTATCCGGCTCATCGGGCAGTTGTCATTGTCGGGCTTGACGATGGGCACAGTCAGTGGCAAAGGCCCGTCGCTGGCCGCTATGATACAGCGGTTGCGGTAGGTCTGTTTGATATAATGTTCCTGCTGCTCCACCTGTACCTTATCCGCATGCAGCATCCATGCGTATTGCTGTACCGGTCCCCAATAAGCAGTAGGGATGATGATTTTTAAATCATCACCCCAGTCCGTTGTCTGTTGATGCTTTGCATCCATTTTGGCCATCGCCTCGGCATAGCTCAAGCCAGCTTGGCTCTGCTCTCTGCTCAGACCAAAATTGTCCGTTGTCTGTTGATGCTTTGCATCCATTTTGGCCATCGCCTCGGCATAGCTCAAGCCAGCTTGGCTCTGCTCTCTGCTCAGACCAAAATTGTCCGTTGTCTGTTGTCCGTTGTCCGTTGTCATTTTATATCATCCACCCACTTGAACAGGCGGTTCCAGCGAACGCCGCCATTAAACAGGCTGCGGTCCTTGTCCAGGCTCAACCATACAAAGATAGGCTTACCCACGATGTGGTCCTCTGGAACGAATCCCCAGTAACGGCTGTCGGCACTGTTGTGGCGGTTGTCACCCATCATCCAGTAGTAATCCATCTTAAAGGTATAGCTGGTAGCCTCCTGGCCGTTGATGAAAATCTTGTTGTCCTTTATCTGCAGGTCATTGCCTTCGTAGATGGCGATAGGACGCTCGTACACGGCAATGTTATCCAGCGTCAGGTCGATGCTCTTGCCCTTGGCAGGAATCCATACCGGACCATAGTTGTCACGGTCCCAATGGGTGTTGCCGTTCAGCGGATAGATACCATCCTCGTAGCGGCCGGTCTCAGGACGGATGTCCGTAAACACCTCCGGCATGCCCTTCATGGTCTCGATCATCTTGGCAGTCAGAGGCAGGTAGTATACACCCTTATTGGGCAATCCCAGGTCGTCCAGTGCGATGCCTAGCTCGTGTGCCATGTCATCGGTGATGTCTACCTTAGTATCCACCCAGTACATGTACTGTACATTGTCTGGCTCCTTGTTGGCCTTGCCGTTCAGGTAAACCACCTTGTCCTTGATTTCCAGCATGTCACCGGGAAGACCCACGCAACGTTTTACATAGTTCTCGCGGCGGTCTACCGGACGGCTCATGATGCCCTGGAACTCCTGCTTGTTCTGCAGGATGTAGCTCCTTCCGTCAGCATACAGTTTCTGGAAGCGGGCGCGCTGCTCCATGACAGGAAGGGAGTCTGGAATCTGCATATCCTGATTCAACTGCTTACCGATGGTATAGCACAAGGTGTAGTAATCCTGATTCTGGTACATAGGATTGACGATTACGGTATCACCGCTAGGGTAGTTGAACACCACGATATCGTTCAGCTCCACCTTACCCAAACCGGATACACGGCGGTACTCCCACTGAGGCCACTCGATGTAGCTCTTGGTTCCCCAAGGCATGGTGTGCTGGGTCATAGGCATGGTCAGCGGAGTCATTGGGACGCGTGGTCCGTAGCTGATCTTGCTCACGAACAGGTAGTCGCCGGTCAGCAGGCTCTTCTCCAGACTGGCCGAAGGAATGGCGTAGTTCTGGAACGAGAAGGTGGTAACGAAATATACGGCTACCAGGGCAAACACGATGGCGTCCACCCAACTCATGATGCCGCGGGTAATCTCGCTGTCGGAATCTCTCCACCACTGCCAGTTGATCTTGTGGGTGATGTAATTGTCGTAAATGAAAGGAATGACAATTAAGCCCAACCAGCTCTTTACCCAGTACAGGAACAGCAGGTAGAGTGCCAGAGCAATGGCAAACTTAACCCATTGTAAGGTCTTGTTCTCTGGCTTTTCAGTCTTTACAAGCTTCTTGTTTAATTTCTTCATGTCGCGTTGTTAAAAAGGAAACAGATCATTCATGCTCAGGAAACCCTCGTGATTGGCAGTGTACTCAGCAGCCAGCACTGCACCCAGGGCAAAGCCCTTGCGGCTGTGTGCATCGTGGGTGATGGTAATCATGTCAGCCTCACTGTCGTAGGTAATGCTGTGGATGCCGGGAACCTCATCGCGGCGGATGCTGCTGATAGGCAGTTCATTGGCCTCACACTCCATGGTGCCGGATACGGTGCCGTCGGCAGCATATTCGGTGCCCTTAACCCAAGTGCTCTTGCGGGTCAGGTTTTCCAGGATATCCTCGGCCAGGGTGATGGCGGTACCGCTTGGAGCGTCCAGCTTATGAATGTGGTGGGTCTCCTCCATGGTCACCTCATAGCTTGGGAAGTTGTTCATGATCTTAGCCAGATACTTGTTCACGGCTCTGAAAATGGCCACACCCAGACTGAAGTTGCTGCTCCAGAACAGGGTCTTGCCACCGGTGGTGCACAGTTCCTTAATCTCGTCGCCGTGCTCCTTCAGCCAACCGGTACTGCCGGAAACCAGCTTCACACCTTGCTCAAAACACTTCATATAGTTGCCGTAGGCTGCCTGTGGGCAGGTGAACTCAATGGCTACATCAGCACTGCGGAAAGCGTCGCTGTCAAAATCCTGTGGATTGTCAATGTCAATGACGGATACTATCTCGTGGCCACGCTGCAGGGCAATCTGCTCAATCATCTTACCCATTTTGCCATAGCCGATTAATGCAATTTTCATAATGATAATCTTATACGTTAAAAAAACGCCGCAAATTTACGGATTAATCTTGAATTATTAGAATTTTTTGATGCGAATGTGACAATAGGGCGAACCGCCGGTCTTGTCGTAATAATCCTGATGATAGGCTTCGCCTACCCAAAAATCACCGGCTGGGCGCAACAGGGTGTTCACCTCGTCGCCTTTGGCCCGCAGTATGTCGGCTACGGCCATAGCCTCCCGGCGCTGGGTCTCGGACAGGTAGAAGATCTCGCTGCGGTACTGGGGGCCGATGTCTGGACCCACACCGTCCACCTGGGCTGGGTCGTGAATCTCAAAGAACAGCTTGCACAGGTCGGTATAGGTCACCTGCTGTGGGTCATATTCCACCATCACCGCCTCTACATGATGGGTCTGGTGGTCGCGTACCTGGGCATAGGTGGGGAACTGTTCCTCGCCTCCGGTATATCCCACGGTACTTTTCAGCACGCCCGCCTTGCGCTGGAACTGGTGCTGGGCACCCCAGAAACATCCGCAGGCAAACAGGGCCAGCTCATGTCCCGGCTCGGCCTCGTACTTAAACAGGGTTACCTGTGACTCTGCCTCTACGGCTGCCTTGATCTTCTCCAATGCAGGGCCGTGCTTGGCCTGCAGGTCGGGGTGGTCCTTGCCGCGTTCGAAGTTGTGTTGCAGGTCGTTGTACTTCACCTGCAGCGCGATGGGGTTGTGCGAATCGATGATGCGCTGCAGATATTCGTCGTAACTCAGAGTCTTATCGTGCGTGAGCAACTTCAGGGCCGAGATGATTCCCTCAGGGATGCCCTGCTCTTCCAGGTCTTCAAAGGTCATGTCGGTGTCTTCCACTACATCGTGCAGGAAACCGGCTACACGCTCTTCGTCTGTGTGTCCCATCAGTCCCACGGTCAGTGGGTGAAGGATCACTGGATTGCCATCCCGGTCCAATTGTCCGGCATGAGCCTTAGCTGCAATCAAAATTGCGTCGTCAATATTTACCATAATGCACAAAGGTAACGATTTTTGTCAAGATTAAGACACTTTGGAACAAAACTATCGTTTATAATTTGTTTTTTTAGTAAATTTGCACCCAATTTTACACAACTAATAACAAAACGATTAGAATCATGGCGTTTATTTCGACAAATAACATCAAGGGCGATGTTTTTGGTGGCATTACCGCGGGTATCGTGGCTTTGCCTTTAGCGTTGGCATTCGGTATTCAGGCTTTTGGCGGAATCGATGATCCTGCAGCCAGCTCCATGGGTGCATTGGCAGGTCTGGTGGGTGCCACATTGTTGGGTTTCTTTGCCTCGCTGTTCGGAGGTACTCATTCACAGATCAGCGGACCTACCGGTCCGATGACCGTTATCACTGCCAGCCTGATTAGTGGCGCTTGGGTGGCTTCTCAGGGCAACTTCTCGGCTGTACTTATCGCTATGTCCATGGCCGGTATGTTCTGCGGTCTGTTCCAGATCCTGTTCGGTATCATCCGCATCGGTAAGTATGTGCGTTACATCCCTTATCCTGTGCTTTCCGGTTTCATGAGCGGTATCGGTGTCATCATCATCCTGCAGCAGATTTATCCTATCATCGGTAGCAAGTCTCCTGTCGCTGTGGTGGATATGCTGATCAACTTCCCTCAGACTGTGGCAGCCGGCATCAGCGTACCAGCCTTGCTGCTGGGTTTGGCTACTATTGTCATTATCCAGCTGTTCCCAAAGGTAACCACTAAGGTTCCATCTACATTGGTGGCTCTGGTTCTGGTGACTATCGCTTCTTTGTTCTGCGGCTTGGATGCCAAGTTGACCATCGGTGACATCCCTGCTGGTCTGCCTATGCCATTCTTTGCCAAGGAGGGTCCTTCTCTGGAGGGCTTGGATTGGCTGTCACTGATCAATACGGATATCATTCCGGGTCTGACACTGGCTGGCTTGGGTTCTATTGATACCCTGCTGACCTCTGTTGTGGCTGATAACATCACCAAGACCAAGCATAATAGTAATAAGGAGTTGATTGGCCAGGGTATCGGTAATGCGTTGGCCGGTATGTTCTGCGGTATCTCGGGTGCCGGCGCTACCATGCGTACCGTGGTTAACGTAAAGAGCGGTGGCCGTAGCCAGATCAGCGGTATGGTTCACTCGCTGTTCCTGCTGGCCATCCTGTTGGGCTTGGGCAGCCTGGTGAAGTATGTTCCACTGTCGGTTTTGGCCGGTATCCTGATTACCGTAGGTTGGGGTATCATCGACTTCAAGGGCTTCAAGGATCTGGCTAAGGTGCCACGTGCTGATGCCTTCGTGCTGATGGTAGTGTTCCTGATGACCGTCTTTGTGGATTTGCTTACCGCTGTAGGTATCGGTATGGTGATTGCTTGCGTGCTGTTCATGAAGCGCTTCAGCGACCTGGTTGAGGGCAGTTACGACAGCCATGCCATGAGTGTGGCTAAGAAGGAGAATCCTTGGAGTGACGAGGTGGGTATTCCTGAGGAAGTAAAGGAGAGAATCTATATCCAGCACTTGGATGGTCCTGTATTCTTTGGTTCAGTGACCCGTTTCCAGGAGGTGATGCACAATGTGCCTGAGACGGCTCAGGTGGTGATTATCCGAATGAAGCTGGTTAACTTCATGGACCAGTCGGGTGCTTATGCCATGGAGACTGCTATCAAGGATTTGCAGGCTCGCGGTGTGACCGTGCTGATGACTATTATCCAGCCACAGGCTTGGTACATGCTGACCAAGCTGAATATTATCCCTGGTTTGGTTCCGAAGGAGAATACCTTCAAGACCTTCGAGGAATGTACGGCGTATTTGAAGAATCTGAAATAAATGAAAAAGGAGTGCTGAGCGGCACTCCTTTTTTATTTAGCATTCGAAATCGATGCAGGTTCTTACGCAGGTGTAAGGACGAACCTTTCCGTCTGCAACTGCCACGTGGGCAGGGTGAACAGCGTAGCCCTTCAGTGACTCTGGAGTGTCCAGTGTGCAATCCAGCATAACGTCAGCATTTGAACTTGCCAAAACACCGTCGATGGTTACGGTTACTTCCAACAGACCGGGAACCTGGCCTACCAAACCTTCCAAACCTTCCTTGATGCCAGCCTTAACGGTCTGCTTCTCCTCTGCGGTCAGCTCATCCTTGAGCTTCCATAAAATAATGTGCTTTACCATAATAGAATTTTGCTTTAAAATGATATTTCAACTTTGCAAAAGTAAATATTATTTTTCCGAATGACAAGTTTTAGCTGAAGAAAGTACGCAAAAGATGGGACTGCGGTAAAAAAATATCAAGATATTTCAAGAATGGTGTCAGGATTTAGTATATTTGCAAAAGAGCACATTTTATTAAACCTTACTAATATTTAACCATGAAAAAGAATTTCAAACTTTTTTCTTTTGCATTGATGGGTGTTGCCATGGCTGCCTTGACTTCTTGTGGCGGACAGACCGCAACTGCAACTAACGATGATTTGGGCTATGATCCCGATGCTCCTCAGATTGAGATTGGTGACAACATTGCCATTGCCAACACTCAGTATGGTCAGGTCAAGGGTTACATTTCCCGTGGTATCTATACTTATCTGGGCATTCCTTACGGTGCAAGCACTGCCGGTGAGAACCGCTTCATGCCTCCACAGGAACCTACTCCTTGGGAAGGTGTGCTGAATACGGTGTTCTGGGGCACTACTGCTCCTCAGAACCTGGACACCCAGTATGCCAGCGCTGTTTATTCCTTCCGCGATCACTGGAACTTCTTCGATGTGGGTGAGGACTGCTTGAAGCTGAACGTGTGGACTCCAAATACCGATAACAAGAAGCGCCCTGTAATGGTGTGGCTGCACGGTGGCGGTTACACTGCCGGTAGCGGTATCGAGCAGGACGGTTACCACGGCGAGAACATCAGCCGTAAGGGTGATATCGTATTCGTATCCATCAACCACCGTCTGGGTACCCTGGCATTCAGCGATTTCTCTGATGTGGATCCTAAGTATGAGGATTCGGGCAACTGCGGTACATTGGATATGATTGCAGCCTTGAAGTGGGTGCACAATAATATTGCCAACTTTGGCGGTGACCCTGATAACGTGACCATCATGGGGCAGAGCGGCGGCGGTGCCAAGGTTTGTACCATGGTGGCTTCTCCATTGACCAAGGGTCTGGTTCATAAGGCTGTGGCACTGAGCGGCAGCACCATTAAGGCTAACGACCAGAGTGTAACCAAGGAACTGGGTAAGTTCATCGTTAAGGAGAGCGGCAAGACCGTAGAGCAGTTGAAGCAGATGCCTTGGAAGGAGTATATCCAACTGGCTAACGACTGTGCCAAGAAGTTTGCAGAGACCAATCCTGGTGTCAATGCACGCGGTTTCTTCGGTCCTATTGCTGACGGTAAGATCCTGCCTAAGGACGGTCATTTCCAGGGCAAGGACCTGCACAACAACAATATTCCTATGATTTTCTGTACCACTACAGCCGAGTCGGGCCGCAGCATGCTGGATCCTGAATTGGAGGCTTCTACTCCAGAGCAGGCAGTGGAATTGCTGTCTAAGAACTATGGCGATAAGGCTCAGAAGATCTATGATGCCTATAGTAAGGTGTTCCCAAATCAGAAGCCTATCGATGTCATCAACCTGGCCAGCTCTACCCGCGTGGGCGTGATCAATTCCATCAATGCCAAGGCTCAGCAGGATGCTCCTGTATATCTGGCATGGTTCGGTTGGAATCCTCCAACATTTGACGGCCGTGCCAAGGCATTCCATTGCCTGGATATCAGCTTCTGGTTCCTGAATACCGACATCATGGTAAGCCACAGCGGCGGTGGTAAGCGTCCTCGCGAACTGTCCAAGAAGATGGCTTCTGCCTTGCTGAGTTTCATGCGTACCGGTAATCCTAATTGTGCTGAATTGCCTGAGTGGCCTGCATACGATACCGAGAAGGGTGCTACTATGATACTGAACGACAAGTGCGAGGTGTTGAACGACCCAGACCGCGAGGCTCGTGCTACTTTGAACGATTAATTGAAAAAAAAGTGGATTCCATGCGGTAGTTTTCAAAAATAATTGCTAATTTTACCGCGAAATTCGATTTTATACATTCATTATTTAATAACAATATCATGAAAAGACGTGATTTCTTAAAGACCTGTGGTCTTGGCGCTGCCGCTATGGCTGCTCCTTCAGTACCTACTTTTGCTGAGGTACGTAACATCAACGCTACTGATGCTACTATCATCCGCAAGGATCCTAACAGCAAGGTTAACATTGGTTTCATCGGTTTGGGTCAGCAGGCTATCAACCTGTTGAGAGGTTTCTTGGCATTGCCTGATGTAAAGGTTATCGCTGGTTGCGATATCTATGATATCAAGCGTGACCGTTTCCAGAAGACCGTTGTTGATTACTATACAGAGAAGGGTGAGAAGAAGGTTAAGTGCGACATGTATGTTGACTTCCCTGATTTGTTGGCTCGTAAGGATATCGATGCAGTTGTTATCGCTACTCCAGACCACCAGCACGCTCGTATCGCTATCGCTGCTGCTAAGGCAGGTAAGGATATCTACTTGGAGAAGCCTCTGACTTTGACTATCTTCGAGGGTCAGCAGTTGGTTAAGGCTGTTCGCAAGTACAATGTAATTCTGCAGACTGGTTCTATGCAGCGTTCAAGCAAGGAGTGGGATCACCTGGCAATGTTGTGCCGCGAGGGCGAGCTGGGTGCTATCGAGAAGCTGCAGGTATATGTAGGCCGCAACGGTTATAACGGTGAGACTGGTGCTCCAGTACCTTATAACGTAGAGTTGGCTGATAAGAACTCAAGAATTAAGGATCCTAACTTGTTGCACAACTGTCCAGCTGGTTTGGATTGGGATAAGTGGTTAGGCCCTCTGCCTACTTCTGTTAAGTATCATCATGACTTCAACCCAACTCTGAACGAGCAGGGTCGTGATACTTGCTGGGGTACTTGGCGTTGGTTCACCGTATCTGGTGGTGGTCTGATGACTGACTGGGGTGCTCACATGTTCGATATCGCTCAGTGGTGTATCGGTAAGGACGGTTCTGCTCCTACCCAGATCATCCCTCCTGGCCATCGTCAGTACAAGTGCCTGACCTATAAGTATGACAACGGCATCTTGATGACCGAAGAGGATATCGACGGCAAGGGAGCTGGTTTGAAGGTTTACGCTGAGAACGCAATCATCACCGTACATCGTGGTAGCTACTTGTCAGATAATCCTAAGTATGCATTCGAGTTGCCAAAGCGTGGTCCTGGCCAGTACGAGACTAATGGTCCTCACTATCGTGACTTCATCGATGCAGTTCGCGCTCACGTTGATCCACTGGTACCAGTAGAGACCGGTCACTCATCTAACACTACTTGTGCTTTGGGTAACATCGCTATGGAACTGAAGCGCCCTATCACCTGGAATCCTATCGTTGAGAAGATCATGGGTGATGCTGAGGCTCAGTCTAAGCTGCACTACCAGTATCGTTCTGGTTACGAGCACGACTTGGATGTTTAATCATCACAGTTATTATAAGGAATCCCGCTCATTTGAGCGGGATTTTTTTTGTCCGTAACTGAAAAAGGCGTACATTTACGGCTGATTTAGTGAATCAGATTTGGAAGATATCCTTCAGTATGTGTGGAGGCACCGTTTACTGCCTTTAAAACCGCTAAGGACCACACAGGGAACTCCGCTGGAAGTCATTGATGCTGGGGTGCATAACCCCAACGCGGGACCGGACTTCCTTAATGCCAAGGTTAAGATAGGCTGTACCATCTGGGTGGGACATGTTGAGGTTCATTTGCGCTCATCGGATTGGTATACTCATAAACATGATGCAGATCCCGCATTTAATCTTGTAGTCTTGCATGTGGTGCAAACCGCTGACAGACCCGTCTGCAACCAGTTAAAGGAGGACATTCCTCAATTGGTGGTACAGGTGCCTCCTTATATTCAGGAGAGGTACGACGTGTTGCGCCAGTCTGCCGATTATCCCCGCTGTCATTCCGTCTTACCGGACATTGCTCCCATCAAGGTGCATGCCTGGATGAATGCTCTGATGGCCGAGCGCATTGCCCAGAAGGAGGAGCGTATCCAGTCTTGCCTGCGGCGGCTGAATGGGGATTGGAACGATGGCCTGTTTGTCGCATTGGCCCGTAATTTCGGGTTTGGCCTGAACGGCGATGCCTTTGAGGAATGGGCCTTGAGCTTCTCGCTCAGGGCGGTGGACAAGCACCGCGATAATCTGATGCAGGTGGAAGCCCTGTTCTTCGGACAGGCTGGCTTGCTGGATGAGCGGGCAGTCCCCGAACCGGTACCCCCGCTTTTGGCACAGGACAGGTATTATCAGACTTTGCGTAAGGAATATGCCTATCTTTCCCAGAAGTTCCAGTTGCACCCCATTTCTTTCCATAAGTGGAGACTGCTGCGTACACGTCCGCACAACTTCCCTCATATCCGCATCGCCCAGTTGGCTTGGCTCTATCATCAGCATACGATCGACCTGTCGCGCCTGGATGAGTGCCGTAACGTAAGGCAGGTCAGGGAGATGCTGCAGGCCGATACCAGCAGCTACTGGAAGGGCCATTACGGATTCGGGCTGTACACGGCAGAGATGCACCGGAACCTGATGCCTGCCACCAAGGATCTGCTGGTCATCAATACCGTCATTCCCGTGCTGGTGGCCTACCGGAAGCACCGTCTGGGCGATTGGGAGAGTATCTTGGCGTGGTACGAGCAGTTGAAGCCGGAAAGCAACCGCATGATTCGGCTGTGGGCGGCCTGTGGGGTGGTGCCGCAGCATGCCGGGGATTCACAGGCACTGATACAGTTGAAGAGCAATTATTGCGACAGGAAGAGATGTTTACATTGTAGGTTTGGATATTATTATATGTGTAAGGAACGATGATGACAGAGACAGAATTACGATATGCGATGGCCCTGACACTGATTCCGGGCATCTCACGCGCCACATTGTGTGAGATGCTCAGGCAGGCGGGCTCTGCCGTTGAGGCTTATAACCGTTTCAAAACCGTTCGGGAGGACGAGGAATTGTCACCCCGCTTGGCGGAACAGGTGGGGCTCATGCCGCAATACCTGGACCGTGCCGGACGGGAACTGGAGTTTGCGGAAAGCAAGGACATCCGGATACTGACCCTGGCCGATGCGGATTACCCCTCCAGGTTGCGTGAGTGCCCCGATGCTCCCACCGTACTGTATTACAAGGGAAATGCCGACCTGAACGCCCGGCACGTCATCTCCATGGTGGGTACCCGCCATTGTACGGAATACGGTAGGGACATGTGCCGTACCTTCCTGCGCGATTTGGCCGCGCTGTGCCCCGATGTGCTGGTCATCAGCGGTCTGGCCTACGGCATAGACGTACATGCCCACCAGGAGGCTCTGAATAACCGTCTGCCTACCATCGGTGTCTTGGCTCATGGCCTGGATATGCTGTATCCGGCATCGCACAAGCGGATAGCCAACGAGATGGTCTCGCAGGGTGGTTTGCTGACCGAGTTCATGAGCGGATCGAATTCCGACAGGTTTCATTTCGTGCAGCGCAACCGTATCGTGGCGGGTATGTCGGATGCCACGATTGTGGTGGAGAGCAAGGAGCAGGGCGGCTCGCTCATCACGGCCGAACTGGCTGAGATGTATTACCGGGATGTGTTTGCCTGTCCGGGAAGGGTGACCGATATGGCTTCCAAGGGATGCAACAACCTGATACAGAGCAACCGGGCCTCGCTGCTGCAGGATGCCCGGCAGTTTGTGGAGGCCATGGGGTGGGAGACCGCCTCGGCTCCGGGTGCCATCCAGCGGGAACTGTTCGTGGACTTGTCCCCACAGGAAGAGCGTGTGGTTGAGGCCCTGTCCGATTATGAGCCGCACGGCATCAATACCCTGGTGGTGCAGTGCAACATTCCTATCCAGCAGATGCTGGAGATTCTCTTGGGATTGGAGATGAAGGGAGTGGTAAAGGCCATGGTGGGCAGCCAGTACCGCCTGCTTTCCTGATTATCGCTTCCTCCAGAAATGAGGAGTGAACAGGATCAGTACGCTGAAGATTTCCAGACGGCCCAGCAGCATCAGGAACGAGCACATCCACTTGGCGTAGTCCGGCAGCATGCTCCAGCTGAAGGCAGGACCGAATCGGCCGAACGAAGGACCGATATTACTGATGCAGCTCAGGCTCATACCGATGGACTCGCTGAAGCTCAGTCCCATGAATGTGAAGACGATGGTGCTGAACATGGTCAGTGCCATGTAGGTAAAGAAGAAGGCCAGCAGGGTACTCTTCAGGCTGTTGTTGATGACGGTATCGTTCACTCTGACAGGCAGCACCGCATTCGGATGCAGGATATGCTTGAACTCATTCAGGGCGTTCTTGGCCAGCATCACCACGCGCACCATCTTGAAACCGCCCGAGGTGGAACCTGCACAGGAACCGGTAAACATCAGTACGCACAGCACGCTCCAGGTGATGTGGGGCCAGAGACCGTAATCAGCCGAGGCATAACCGGTGGTGGTGATGATACTTACTACCTGGAAGATGGCCTGACGGAAGCTTTCCTCTACCGTAAGCGGCTCCTGGTAGTAAGGGCTGTACAGACAGAAACTGCAGATCAGGGTGGCCACAATCACAATGGTCAGGAACCATTTCAGCTCGGTGTCCTCAAAGAAGCGCTTGATGTGTCCCTGCAGGAAACTGTAGTAGATCAGGGTAAAGTTGACCGCGCTGATCAGCATGAAGAAAGTGATCACGTACTCCACGTAAGCCGAATGGAAATGAGCTATGCTGTCTTGGAAGTTGCTGAATCCGCCCGTAGCCGTACACGTCATGGCATGGCAGATGGCGTTGAAGAAATCCACGCCTCCCAGCATCAGCAGTCCGCAGCATGACAGGGTCAGTACGGAATAGACGGTCCAGATGCGCTTGGCTGTGGTGCTGATTCTCGGGTGCAGCTTGTCGTGAGTGGGACCTGTAGCCTCGGCGGCAAACAGTTTCACATCGCCCAGGCCGAAGATAGGCAGCACAGCAATGGTGAAGAATACGATACCCAATCCTCCCAGCCACTGCGTGATGCTTCGCCAGAACAGCAGGCCGTGCGTACCGTCCTCTATGTTGTCCAGGATGGTGGCACCGGTGGATGAGAATCCCGACATGGCCTCGAAGAAGGCATCGGCCACATGGGGAATGTAACCGCTGAACAGGAATGGCAGCATGCCGATGGCCGAGAACAGCACCCAGGTGATGGAGACGATGACGTATCCGTCACGGCGGTTCATGTGGTTCTCAGCCTTACGTCCGATAAAGCGCAGGATAAAGGCTAGGGCCAGGCAGATGCCCGTCGTATACAGGAAACTGGGCCAGGCGTTGTCGCCATAGGCCACATCGAACAGCAGGCTCAGCACCAGCAGGCCCGCCTCGATGAGAAGCAGGTTGCCCATGACACGTGTGATGATGAGTCTGTTGATCATATCTCTTTAGAAAAATTTCTGGACTTTCTGGATCATGCCGCTCAGGCAGAACACCACCACATGGTCTCCCTCCTGAATCACGGTATTACCGCGTACCAGCATGCCCTCGCCGTTGCGTACCAGACCGCCCACGTTCACATCGCGTGGGAACTGCATGTCCTTCACCGGCTTCTTGGTGCACTTGGCCTCGGCACTGACGGTAAACTCAGCCACATCGGCGTTGCTCAGGGTCAGTGACTTCATGTTGTTCACATCGGCCTTCAGCAGGGTTTGGTAGATGGTGGTAGCCGCAATGGTCATCTTGTTGATGATGGTACCGATAGACAGGTGCTCGGCCATCTTGATGTATTCCAGTTTCTCCACCTGAGCCACGGTCTTCAGGATACCCATGGAACGGGCGTTCATGCACGACAGGATGTTCATCTCGTCCGAACCCGTCAGGGCCAGGAAAGCCTGGGAATGGCGCAAGCCCTCTTCCTCCAGCAATCCCATGTCACGGCCGTCACCGTGAATGACCATCACATTGTTGAAGCCCTGCAGCATGGAGATCAGTATCTCGCAGCGGGCAGCATCCTTTTCGATGATGGTGATGGTGATGTCCTTAGGCAACAGCGTAGCGGTACGGTAGGCCACACGTCCGCCGCCCATGATGATGAGGCGCTTGATTTCCGGATAATCCTTCTTGCCGCACACCTCGCGCACGGTCTCGATATGCTTGCGGGTGGTCATGAAGAACACCTCGTCGCCCTCCTGGATGGAGTCGTCACCGCGCGGGATGACCGTCTCGTCCATTCGCTTGATGGCCACCACGTGATAAGGCAGGTTCTGGCGTCCCAGGTCTTTCAGCGGAATGTTCAGGATCTGGGCATTGCTGCGCATCATCACGCCAATCATCACCAGCTCACCGCTTCCCACTTCCCAGTACTGGCGGATCCAGCTCATCTTGATGGAACTGGCTATCTCGCGGGCAGCCAGCAGCTCGGGATACACCAGCGAGTTGATGCCCATCTGGCGGAAGAACTCCTTGAACTGCTTGTCCTGGTACTCGTAGTTG
>JAKSLP010000014.1 GCA_024401115.1 Bacteroidaceae bacterium
ATCCTACCATTGCCAATGGCATACTTTACGTTCGTCATGGCGAGGCATTCTATGCTTTCCGGATTAAATAGAGAGCAGAGGGTGTTGAAAGCGGTCTGCCCCAGTATTTAGAGCAGCCGGACATGCGAGTCCATGATTTAATGCAGGACATTCGTGATGCGGTTTTCTCTATTTGGGGTGTTGCCTTCGTTGTGGCATTGCTGACTGTGGCAGGCACACTTCTGCTGAGATGCAAGAAGAATAAAAAGGGAGTGGAGTAATTCATTCCCTTTTTTTTATTTTTTGAAGAAAGTTGAAGTTTGTAATATTTAATTACTATCTTTGCAGCACTAATAAAAAAACACTATGAATAAGAAAGTATTAGGTTTGCTGCTTCTGAGCAGCATGACATTGCTCAGTGTTCAAGCACAGAGTAAGCACGGTTGGCGTGGTCCAGAGAACAACGGTTCGTATCCATGCAAGAATTTGCTGAAGGAATGGCCTGCTGAGGGTCCTGAAATGATATTCGAGACCTTGGATGCGGGTAAGGGTTACAGCAGTCCTCAGGTAGTTGACGGTAAGATCTACATTACTGGTATGAACGAGGATCAGACTCAAGAGGTTTTCCAGTGCTATGATTTGACTGGAAAGAAACTGTATGCCACTCCTTATGGTAAGCCTTGGAATAAAACATATCCTGAGGTTCGTACCACTCCAACTATTGAGGACGGTAAAGCTTACGTCATTAGTGGCATGGGCGAGGTAGTTTGCCTGAATATTGCCGATGGAAGTATCGTTTGGAAGGTGGATGGTGCTGCCGAGTATCACAATAAGCCTGCTACCTGGGGAACCGCAGAGTCTCCGCTGGTTTTCGACAACAAGGTGATTTACAATCCAGCTGGTGATGATACCAATACTGTGGCTTTGGATAAGGAGACCGGAAAAATGATTTGGAAGTCTGCTACCATGAACAGTATGATGGGTTATGTGACTCCTATCCTTATCGAATACAAGGGCAAACGTCAGATTGTGGGCATGAATGAGAAATATGCTTTTGGTATGGATCCAGAGACAGGTGCCATCGAGTGGAAGTTCGAGCAGTTGATTTCTAAACAGGCTGCTACAGACCCTGAGTGGGAGAACATTGTTCCTAACTCGGCTCTGTACCATGATGGTAAGATTTTCTTCTCTCAGGGATACGACATCAACAGTTTCCAATTGCAGTTGTCTGATGATTTGAAAAGTGTGACTTGTACTTGGAAGAACGAGACGTTGGATACCCATCACGGAGGTTATGTATTGGTAGATGGCGTAATTTACGGCTCTAACTGGATTGGCAACAACAAGGGTAACTGGTGTGCACTGGATTGGAATACAGGTGAAACCATTTATGAGACAGAGTGGACAGGCAAGGGTAAGGGCTCTATCATCACTGCCGATGGTATGCTGTACTGTTATGACGAACGTCGCGGTACTTTAGGCTTGGTTCGTCCTGGTAAGTCGTTTGATGTGGTTAGCGAGTTCCGCATTACCAAGGGTAGTGGTCCATACTGGGCTCACCCAACCATCGCTCATGGTGTTCTGTATGTTCGTCATGCAGAGGCATTGTATGCTTTTAAGTTGAAGTAATTATTTTATAAAAAGGAATGGGGCATGTCAAAAAGACATGCCCCATTTTTGTTTTTGGAAATCTTATCTATAATCCGATCTCAACTTATGATATGACCGATAGATGAGTAATGGCCACACCTTAACAATAGTCTTATATAAGGTTGCTGATCATTATTTTCTTTCTCATCCTACCGCTGAATACAGGTTGGAATGCTTCTGTCAGCCCGTTCTGGCTTTTTATCAGCTCCGAAGGTTTGAAACCACAAATTTCGCGGAAGTCGGCTGACATGTGCGATGAGTCGTAGTATCCGCAACGCCAGGCTAAGTCGTTCAAAGACATTTCAGATGCCAGTTGCTGCAACTTATGAAGGGCTCGGTCGAAACGTAGCAGACGTAGATAGGCTTTGGGGTTCATGCCCACATATTTGGTAAAGATGCGGGTGAACTGTTTTTGGCTCAGGCAGGCTGTCGATGCCAGATTGGCTGTAGTGAAATCGAACGGATGGCTAGTAGTTCGGGCATTGCAGGAACTTTCAGGCATCATCTCGTTGAAAACATTACTCAGTCGCTCAATATTAATATCATCGGCAGGGCATTCGGCCAGTCGCTTCATAAAGAAACGGTCTAGTAAATCCACGCGCTCCTCGGTGCTCTGTGCCTGGTGAATGCTCTGGCTCAAAAGGATGAACTCGGCATCTTTCATAGCCTCGGGTGTTAGAGGTTGCTCTTTAAAATCGGTGTGGAAGAACATGTGAGAGCAGAATGGCTGAAATTCTACGCCCAAGATGAGAAGTGGACCTTTTTCAGATATCACACCTACGCTTTTAATAACTTGATGATGCAGCACTGTACGGTAACGTTGGTCGCTGTCATTCAGACATACGGCCTGTGATAGGTAGAAATGTAGACTGTCGTTGCCGTTGGCTAACAATTGCTGTGTACTGCGAGCTGTGCAATGTGCAGTGATCATCCAGTAGTTTTTAATGAATGGATTAAGTGTTTCGTGGCAAGGTATGATTGTAAATTCCATAATGTTTCGTTTTTTTCTGATGCAAAAATAATGCTGGTGGTCGGCGTGGCCAAGAGAATAGGGGCTGCTAGGTTTCGATTGTCTAACTATTATACACTATTGTGTCTAAGAATTAGACAGTGCTACGGTGTTTCGTTTTCAAACATTATTTTTCGCTATGATGTAAATGCATGAAACTGAGCCTTCCTCTTTGTTATATCTTTGTGTAAAAATCAATAATAGAAGAACATGAAAGGTTTTTTAGGGGAATTCTTAGGTACATTTATCCTGACTCTTTTTGGTTGCAGCTGTGTAGCTGTAGCTGTTTTGTTTGGCGAGTACAGTAGTATTTTTCAAGTGGGAATTGTATGGGGATTGGGCGTGACACTGGCCATTTTCCTGACTCGCAACATTTGTTGTGCACATTTGAATCCGGCCGTTACAGTCTCCATGGTACTTGCCGGTCGCATGAAGCCCAGTATGATGCCTGGTTATCTGGCTGCACAGTTCCTGGGAGCCATTCTGGCCGGCTTTGTTCTATATGGCCTGTTTTCGGCATCGATTGCTACATACGAATCGGCACATGAGATTGTTCGTGGTACGGCAGCCAGTGTAGATACTGCCCGTATGTTTGGCGAATTCTATCCTAATCCGGGTGATGCAGAGGTTTCCACCGTGTCTTTGCCTTTGGCGTTCGCTGCTGAGGCTTTCGGAACATTTCTGTTGGTGATGTTCATCTTTGCACTTACAGAGGATTGTAATGTAGGCCGTCCTTCAGAAACCATGCAACCGATGTTTATCGGCTTGACTGTAAGCAGTATTATCTTCTTTATCGCTCCACTTACACAAGCAGGTTTGAACCCTGCACGTGATGCGGGTCCCCGATTGGTGGCATATCTGATGGGTTGGGGAAATGCAGCTTTGCCTGATGCTGTGGGTGGATGGCTTTGGGTGTATATTCTGGCACCAGTAGTGGGCGGATGTCTGGCGGCAATGTTTTTCAAGTACGTTGTGGAACCGGAAATGAAGCGCCATAACAGTTGCGGATGTAATAATTAATAAAAATATGAAACAGACAAGATTAATTCTGGTTGGCGGCTTCTTGGGAGCTGGAAAGACCACATTGATTTGGAATGTTGCCTTGCAATTGATGGCGCAGGGCAAGCGAGTGGGACTGATTACCAATGATCAGGCTCCTCAATTGGTGGACAGCCGTTTGCTTAAATCGGCAGACTTGAATGTGCAAGAAGTGGCAGGCAGTTGCTTCTGTTGCAACTTCAACGGTTTTGTTGATGCTATCAAGAACCTGCGCCAGGATATAGAAGCTGATGTGATTTTGGCCGAGCCAGTGGGCAGTTGCGCTGATTTGTCGGCTACCATTGTGAATCCACTGAAGAAATTTTATAATACAGAGTTACTGGTGTCTCCTCTGACTGTTTTGGTTGACCCTATTCGTTTGAAATCCATTTTGTTCGGAGGATGCGGTGGCCTACATGAGGATGCGGCCTACATTTATCGCAAGCAGATGGAAGAGAGTGATGTAATTCTTATCACCAAGACAGATCTGCTAAGTGATGAAGAAGTGAAGCGCCTGCAGAAGAATGTTAAGGGTGCTTTTCCTGCTTCAAAAGTAATGACAGCAAGCACCTTGAAGAATCAGGGATTGACCGAGTGGCTGGAGGAGGTTGGCAGCCGTGTGGATGCCGGTACTAAGCTGTTGGATATTGACTATGACCGTTATGCCCATGGCGAGGCAGTATTGGGATGGCTGAACGGCACAGTGCTATTGGATGCTATTGAAACTGATTGGGATGCGTTCTTCAGTAAATTGATGAAGAACATGGCAGACAGATTGGCTGCAGAGTCATTGCCTATCGGCCATGTTAAGCTGATTGCAGAGAACGGCAAGCAGAATACGTCTGCTAATATCACAGGTGATGTTTCAACCCTGCAATTCCGAGGCTCGGCTGGCAAAGGTACTCATTTGAAACTGATAGTGAATGCCCGCGTGGAAACCACTCCGGAACATTTGGATAAATTGGTGCGCGAGGTACTGATGGAAAACATTGGCGACAAGTTTGAAAACGAGGTGACTGCATGGAAGTTCCTGCAGCCTGGTCGCCCCAATCCTACACACCGCTTTACAGAAGTCGTTAAGTAACCAGATAAGCCCTTCCATCGTGAAGGGCTTTTTAGTGACAGAATGTTTGCTTTTGTAAGCAAAAATCAGTAACTTTGCACAGTTTTTAAGGTAAATGCGTGCATTATGAATGATTTTATAGTAAAGTTTGGAGAGATTGCTGATTCTGTCAGCGGTTTTTTGTGGGGATGGCCCATGATGATTTTGTTGCTAGGAACCCATGTTTTTTTGACTATCCGTCTACGTTGTCCTCAGCTAAAGATTTTTCAGGCCATCAAGATGTCCTTCAAGAAGGATCCTGATGCTGCCGGTGATGTTAGCATGTTTGGCGCACTTGCCACTTCGTTGGCTGGAACCATCGGCACCGGTAACATTATTGGTGTTGCAACTGCAGTAACGCTTGGTGGACCTGGCGCTGTGTTTTGGTGTTGGATGACTGGTGTACTTGGTTTTTCTACCAAATATGCTGAGTCTTTATTGGGTATCAAGTACCGCCAGCGTTCTGAGGATGGTCGTATGCAAGGTGGTCCAATGTACGCATTGGAAAAAGGATTGGGCTTAAAATGGCTGGCTGTCCTGTTCTGCGTTTTCACGGTGTTGGCATCTTTCGGCATTGGTAATACCGTACAGGCTAATGCTATTTCCGTTCTCTTGAATGATGCCTACAGTATTCCATTGTGGATAACAGGTTTGGTGGTTTCTCTCCTTACAGCATTGGTTATTCTGTGGGGAATTAAGGGCATTTCCAAAGTGTGTACTTTACTGGTGCCTTTCATGGCCGGCTGCTTCGTGTTAGGTTGTTTGGTTATTTTGGTTATGAATGCAGAATTTGTATGGCCTGCAGTTAAGACGATTGTCCTGTCTGCTTTCGACCCTAAGGCAGCCGGAGGCGGTTTTGCAGGCGGTAGTGTTCTTTTGGCTTGCCGTTACGGTTTTGCACGTGGATTGTTCTCTAACGAATCCGGTTTGGGTTCAGCGCCTATCGTGGCTGCTGCTGCTCAAACGCGTAATTCTGTTCGTCATGCACTAGTAGCGTCAACTGCCAATTTTTGGGATACTGTTGTTATTTGTGCATTGACAGGTATTGTATTAGTAAGCTGCATTCTTTCTGGGCATTCATCGTTTGATGATGGTGCGACACTGACCAAGTCGGCATTCTCCATCATACCAGTAATTGGAACGCCGATATTAACCATCGGTATTTCCACTTTTGCATTCACTACAATTCTAGGTTGGACCTATTGTGCAGAGCGTTCGTTGGAATATCTGGCAGGACAGAAGTTCATCAAACCATTTCGCGTTATATGGTGCATCTGTATCTTCGTTGGTTCTGTTGTTAACTTGTCACTGGTTTGGAGTCTGGCCGATTCCATGAATGCACTGATGGCTATTCCGAACTTGGTATCTCTGCTTCTGCTTTCAGGTGTGATTGTTAGGGAAACTAAAAAATATTTGTGGGATAAGCGTCTAGATGATTTTGATCCCGAATTACTTCAGTAAATAAAAAAGAATCTCGCCGTTCCGGGCGAGATTCTTTTTTTCAGTCAAACACCAGTTGCACTGTGTTGAATCCAAAAGATTTGAAGAAATGCTCTAGTTCCTCTCGGGCATTATCCTTGGCCTTATTGACTGTTGGCTGTGTGTGATATTTCTTCATCATCTGACGCTGAGCCTTGTCATACAATGCTTTCATGGCCTTGTTGTCCCATTTGCCTTCTTGATAAAAGGTACGTGTGCGAGCTTCGTTGATAAATTTGCGATCCAGCAGTTTCACAGCGGGCATTCTCACACTTATTGTATCACCATGGCTGCTCACCCAGTTTTTGCCCCTCAGCAGTCGCATATCAATGCCGTAGTGCAGATTACCCACATAAATACGCGACAGAGCGTCGTCCTTTAGAATCATACGTTTGCGAACGGTGTCCACCATTTCCTCTGCCTCGACGGTCAGAAATACCCATTCACCAATATCTTCGATACTTTTTATTTGTTCGGGGCTAAGTGAAATCTTATTCTCAACATTATTGGTAGTAACCTGCACGATAGGAGTTTCTGCCGTACGGATGCGGTAGATGACGTACGCGATGATGACTAATGCTAGCAGAATGATTACGGCTTTCAGTAGATTTGCTGCACCTTGCAATATATCCTTTATGTCTTTCATCTTCATGGCTTTAGCGGTTAAATTTAACGTCTTTGGAATCCAACAGCACAGGTAAGTCACTAAGATTGTACTCCTGCTTGCTGAATCTGATTTCAATGTTCTGATCCTCGTAACCCATCTGCTGCAACATAGGTACCAGCGTACGGGCAACACTGGCGCGGGCGTTCTCGATAATGCCGTTGTTTATGGCATTTTCGGTGATACTTACCAAACCCTGGCGGTGCAGATCCTCTTGTTCCTTGGCCGTATAGTTTTGTCGTGCTATAGCAACATGTTCTTGAGTTTTATCGTGCTGAACAATGGTGCTGGTTACTTCAATTTTTGGCTCAGGCAGAGTAATCACGATGCGCGTGCCGTTTGTGGCAATGTTGCGATCTGAGAAATTCTCCATATCGACGTATGCCTTGATGGTGGCGTCCATGGGAATGGCAATGTGGCGGTCGGTTAGGGGTATGTCAAAACTCATACTGCCAATCTTCATCACCTTCTGGTCTTCGTGAGTGATAATCTTATGAATCTTATATTCCGTACTGTACAGGCGTGAGCACCGCTGGATTTTAAGAATAAGCTGAGGAATATTTAGCTGTTCCTCTTCTGTTGCTGCTTGAGCCTGTACATTTACATTCTTTTTCTCTTCCGTGCTGCAACTACCTATAGCTAGAAATAATATGAGAATTACTGCCAGTACTGATAGACAGCCAGCAAGTATCTTCATTAATTTTGTGTTTTTTTGCTTCATATAACTTTATAATTTACCGACAAAGTTAATGATTTTGCATATTTGTCGCAAAAAATACCTCAAAATATTTGCATAAAAGGATTTATTATACGATATTTGCAACTGTTTTCATAAGCATAAAAGTATAGTTGAGTTTTTAGTTTTCTCTTGGGTCCATTCGTTGTGAAACGAGTGGACTTAATTTTTGTATTTACCGCTACAGATTTTGTTGTTTTGCCCAATAATCCTTATCTTTGCCGTAAAATAAATCGAACATGAAAATCGTGAAATACGCCACACTTGTGTTGGCATCAATTGCCTTTAAGGCATGTGACAGCTCGGTAAAGCAAATTAAGCAGGAGGCTGAAGCCTCGAAGTCCATTATTACGGAAACGCTTGAACTGACAGGTGAGCAACGTTTTGAGGATGTGGAGATGAGTGGTGATATGGTTATCAATGAGAAACAGTACCACTATTCCATTGAGCGTAAGAGCAGCGATGACCTGCCACTGGTTCAGGGTGATTTTTCAAAGAATGCAAAGTTTCACGATAATAAGGTTAATCTGAAGATTACTTGTGGAGACCGAAGCGTATTGACCCAAACATTCACAAAGTATGATTTCTCTGCTTTTGTGGATGCATCGATGCTGAAAAATTCAGTATTACGAGGATTCGTGTTTATGGAAGGGTTAGAAAATGCTTTGGAATTTGCCATTGCGGTAGGTTACCCACAAGACGATGAAATGTATGTACCCATCCTGCTGAAGGTTAAGACTGACGGAACATTCACGCTGGAAAAGGATCCGATGATGGACTCTACGAATCCTTCCAACGGTGATGATTCATCCATGGAGGAGGGTGTATAAATCCTCCCATTTATCTGCTAGTTCCTGCATGCTATTCAGCAGAATGTTTGCTCCTGCATTTAATAAAACATTGTCATCAAGTGGTCCGGTATTAACGGCTACGGTAAAGATGTTGGCTGCAGTGCTGGCTTGTACGCCCAATGGGGCATTCTCCACTACAATGGCTTCACAAGGTTGCAGTTTCCCCTTGCCCAATCCCATTAGGTAAGGCTCCGGATGAGGCTTACCGAATTTCACATCACTAGCGGTTACCATCAACTCGGGTACGAATACTCCTGGATAATGTTTGTTCAGCCGGTTGATGAGTGATTCTTGTGCACTGCCGGTTACTAGGATAGGGGTAATACCAGATGCTCTAACCTTTTCTAACACCTCTGCTGCACCTTGCATGGGTTCTGCTTCGGCCATGCCATTAAACAAATCCGACTTATACTGGTAGATTTCCTTTATTTCATCGGGGGTAGCATCGCAACTGCGTTGGCGTTGGCTAATGATGTTGATGGTTCCTGCTCCGGTACGGCCCTCATGTAGGTAAGCCTCTTCGGGCGAGAATTGGAAACCAAAGTGTGTCATGGCCTTGTACCAGCATTCGGAGTGCTTCTTCATGGAGTCAAATAGCACACCGTCCATATCGAAAAGAACGGCCTTGAGGGTCATCTTTTCATAACCTTTTGCCTGCAGATATTGATTGATTTTATCTTTCATTGAAAACTAAAAATGTCATTCTGAACGAGTGAAAAACCTTCAGGAAGATTCTTCGCTCCGTTCAGAATGACAATATGGTTGTGTAAAAATTACTTCAGACGTGCCTGGATAGCCTCAGACTCCTTCTCGTAGCCTGGCTTGTTCAACAGTGCAAACATGTTCTTCTTGTAAGCCTCAACACCTGGCTGGTTGAATGGGTTAACGCCCAGAATGTAACCTGAAATACCGCATGAGCGCTCGAAGAAGTAAATCAACTGACCCAAGTTGTACTCGTCCAGTACTGGGATAGTAATTTTAATGTTTGGAACACCACCGTCAACGTGTGCCAGCAGAGTACCCAACTCAGCCATCTTATTAACCTCGTCTACACGCTTGCCTGCCAGGAAGTTCAAGCCGTCCAGATTCTCCTCGTCGAATGGGAACAGTACGGTCTTGTTTGCCTTCTCTACAGAAACAACGGTCTCAAAGATAGTGCGCTCGCCTTCCTGAATCCACTGACCCATAGAGTGCAGGTCGGTAGTGAAATCAACAGCAGCAGGGAAAATACCCTTCAAGTCCTTACCCTCAGACTCGCCGAACAACTGCTTCCACCACTCCATCATGTAGTGCAACTTTGGCTGGTAGTTAACCAAAATCTCAGTCTTCTTGCCGTAGAAATACAGTGCATTACGCATAGCTGCGTACTGAGCTGCAGGGTTTTCCTCGAAAGGAACATCTACACCAGTAGCCTTTTCCATATCCTGAGCACCCTTAACCAGTGCCTTAATGTCGTGACCAGCGCATGCGATAGCCAGCAAACCTACAGGAGTCAGTACAGAGAAACGGCCACCTACGTTGTCTGGAATAACGAAAGTCTTATAACCTTCCTTGGTTGCCAGCTTACGTGCAGCACCCTTCTCCTTATCAGTAACAGCAACGATCAGATCCTTAGCCTCTGCCTTGCCAACCTGCTTCTCCAGCATAGTCTTCAGCAGACGGAATGCCAAAGCGGTCTCGGTTGTGGTACCAGACTTGGAGATATTGATGATAGCAAACTTCTTGCCCTCCAGTAACTCCATCAGATCGGCCAGATAATCCTCGCCAATGTTGTTACCAGCATATACAATGCGAGGATTGTTGCCATTCAGACCAAAAGCATGATCCAAAGCCTCGTTTACTGCACGTGGGCCCAGATATGAACCACCAATACCTGCAACAACAATAATTTCTACCTTAGAACGCAGCAAGTCTGCTGTTGCCTGTACCTCAGCGATAAACTCGTCGGTAATGCTAGATGGCAGGTGAACCCAACCCAGGAAATCATTACCAGGACCCTTGCCGCTCTCCAGCAGCTCATTGCATGGAGCGGTCTTTGCTGCCATAGCAGCTAAGCTGCCAGCAGGAACAAAGCTTGATGCTTTTTCAATACAAAGTTTCATAATATACCTTTTGTAATTATTATATGGTTTAAAATTCTTTATACTATCGGAAGGAATCAGTCAGCAATTTAATCTCAATGGCCGGTGCACTGTGTTCGTAAAGAATGTTGTACACCGCATCCACAATCGGCATGTTGACGTGATGATACCTGTTAATTTCCTTTATACATTTGGTACCGTAGTAACCCTCGGCAATCATCTCCATCTCCAATTGTGCGCTCTTAACGCTGTATCCCTTGCCAATCATGGTTCCGAACACACGGTTTCGGCTGAAGTTACTGTAACCTGTTACCAGTAAGTCGCCAATGTAAACGGAGTCGATTACATTGCGGTCCAACGGGTTGATGGTGTACAGAAAACGATTCATCTCCTGTGCAGCGTTGGCCATCAGTACGGCTTGGAAGTTATCGCCATAGTTCAGTCCATTGCAAATACCGGCACAGATGGCATAAATGTTCTTCAGTACGGAACTGTACTCAATGCCTAGCACATCGGCACTTACCGATGTCTTGATAAAACGACTGCGAAGCATAGTGGCAAACACGTCAGCTTTCTGGGTATCCACGCAGCCGATAGTCAGGTAGGACAGACGTTCCAGGGCCACCTCCTCGGCATGCGAAGGACCGCCGATAACTGCCAGGTTCTCATCTGGCACGCCATAGATTTTGTGCAGATACTCTGAAACCGAAACATTCTCCTCCGGGACAATACCCTTGATGGCGGTAATGATAAACTTGTTCTGAAGGTTGACGTGCAACTTTTTCAGGTGGTTTTTCAAATAAGGTGAAGGAGTAACCAGAATCAGCGTGTCGCTTTCCTTTACAATCTCATTAATGTCCGATGAGAAATGAATGCGGTTCGTATCAAAGTGTACCATGGTAAGATAAGCCGGGTTGTGCCCCAACTTTTTAAACTCCTCGATACGGTCGTCTCTACGAATATACCAACTGATACGGTCCACCTTGTCCAAAACCATCTTTGCAATGGCTGTGGCCCAGCTTCCGCCTCCTAATATGGCTATTCTTCCGCAGTCAGTCATGATTCCTTTTTATTATTCTCCAAGTTTTTCAATGATGGCACCCAGCTCCTGTACAGATGGCTTTTGGATTTCCAACTTGTATTTCTTGATGATTTCGCCAATCTGCTGCTGTACCTTCTGAGGGTTCTGGCCCTTCAGATCGTTCGCCAGATTGTATCCTGCCTTTTGCAGTACAGGTACAATATCTTCTGCGAATCCCAGTTCTACATACTTTTCTGCCTTATCCTTTGGAGCCTTAACCTCTGGCTTCATCTGTGGGAAGAACAATACTTCCTGGATGAATGGCTTACCAGTCATCAGCATGGCCAAACGGTCAATGCCGATACCGATACCACTGGTAGGAGGCATACCATACTGCAAGGCACGCAGGAAGTCGTGGTCGATAACCATTGCCTCATCGTCGCCCTTGTCAGCCAGTTTCATCTGATCGATGAAACGCTCCTCCTGATCGATTGGATCGTTCAGCTCTGAGTAGGCATTGGCCAGCTCCTTACCATTCACCATCAGCTCAAAGCGCTCAGTTAATCCAGGCTTGCTACGGTGCATCTTGGTCAGTGGAGACATCTCTACTGGATAGTCGGTAATGAAGGTTGGCTGAATGAAGGTGCCTTCGCAGGTCTCGCCAAAGATTTCATCGATCAACTTGCCTTTACCCATGGTCTCATCTACTTCAACACCACACTTCTTAGCTACCTCGCGCATCTCGTCCTCGGTCATGCCGTTCAGGTCGTAACCTGTCTTTTCCTTGATGGCATCCAAGATAGGCAGACGGCGGAATGGAGCTTTGAAGCTGATGACCTTGCCGTCGATTTCGGTTTCTGGCTTGCCGTTAACAGCAATACAGATCTCCTCCAGCAACTGCTCGGTGAAACTCATCATCCAGTTATAATCCTTGTAGCTTACGTACAACTCCATGCAGGTGAATTCAGGGTTGTGGTTCTTGTCCATACCCTCGTTGCGGAAGTTCTTGCCAATTTCGTAAACACCCTCGAAACCACCCACAATCAGGCGCTTCAGGTACAACTCAGTGGCAATACGCATGTACATTGGAATGTTCAGTGCATTGAAATGAGTGATGAATGGACGTGCACTGGCACCACCGGCGATAGCCTGCAGGGTAGGAGTTTCTACCTCGGTATAGCCATGGCGGTCGAAGAAGGCACGCATGGTGCGCAGAATGGTACTGCGCTTCAGGAAGGTTTCCTTCACACCCTCGTTCACTACCAGGTCAACATAGCGCTGGCGGTAACGCAGTTCAGGATCATCAAATTTATCGTATGCTACGCCATCCTTGTATTTTACGATTGGCAGTGGCTTCAAGCTCTTGCTAAGCAGAGTGAGCTCCTGTGCGTGTACAGAAATCTCACCGGTCTGGGTACGGAATACATAACCCTTTACGCCCACAAAGTCACCAATGTCCAGCAACTTCTTGAAAACCTTGTTGTACAGGTCCTTATCCTCGCCAGGGCAGATAGCGTCACGGCTTACATACACCTGAACGCGGCCTTTTGAGTCCTGCAATTCCATGAAGGCAGCCTTACCCATAATGCGCTGAGTCATCATACGACCAGCAATGCATACTTGTCGGCTGTTTTCTGGAGTAGCCTTGCCGGGAACCTCGTCGCCTTCCTCGTCCTTCTCGGTTGGCAGATCCACAAAGTTGGCAATGATCTCTGTACTGAATGCGTTGGTAGGATATTCTGCTGCAGGATAAGGGTCGATACCCATGTTACGAAGCTCGTTCAGGGAGTTGCGACGTACGATTTCCTGCTCGCTTAATTCTAAAATATTCATTATGGTTTCTTTATACTATTTATAAATGCGAAATTTGGCACAAAGTTAGTGATTATTTTCCAATAAAAAGAATAAAGCGGCAAAATTACAACTTTGCCGCTTTATTCACTAGGTATGCATCAAGAATAACCATGGCTGCCATGGCTTCCACTACGGGAACTGCACGAGGCAGTACGCAAGGATCGTGGCGCCCACGGGCATGTACTATTGTTTCATTTCCCTCCACATCTACGGTAGGTTGTTCGCGGAGTAGGGTAGCTACGGGTTTGAAGGCCACACGGAAATAAATGTCCTGGCCGTTGCTTATTCCTCCCTGAATGCCTCCACTCCGGTTGGTTGATGTGGTAATGCCATTTTCACCAGGCACGAACAGGTCGTTCTGCTCTGAGCCTCGCTGGGTAATTCCTGCAAAGCCCATGCCGTACTCAAAGCCCTTTACGGCATTGATACTCAGCATGGCATGGCCCAATTGGGCATGCAACTTATCGAAGGCGGGTTCGCCTAGTCCGGTAGGACAACCTTTTATTACACAAGTAATTACTCCTCCAATGGTATCGCCATCAGCTTTTACCTCGGCTATCAGCTGTTCCATTTCACGTGCCTTGTCCGCATCCGGGCAGCGCACAATGTTGCTCTCGGTTTGGCTCAGGTCGTACCGGGTGTAATCGTTTTCCAGTGCGATGTGGCCAACTTGCGAGGTGTAAGCCTGAATGCTGATGCCAAGCTGCCTTAAGGCTAGTTTAGCCAGTGCTCCTGCCACCACACGGGCAATGGTTTCGCGAGCCGATGAACGTCCGCCACCCCGGTGGTCGCGAATGCCGTATTTCTGGAAATAGGTGTAATCGGCATGTGAAGGGCGGAACACCTGGCGCAGGTTGTCATAGTCGTTGCTATGCTGGTTGGTGTTGCGCACCAGGAAACCAATCGGACAGCCGGTACTTTTGCCTTCGAATATGCCCGAAAGCAGTTCCACCTGGTCGCTTTCCTTACGGGCCGTAGTGATATGACTTTGCCCCGGCTTGCGTCGGTTCAGTTCCTGCTGGATAAAGTCAATATCTACATCGATGCCGGCAGGAAAGCCGTCAATAACACCTCCGATGGCAGCTCCGTGGCTTTCCCCGAATGTGGTTACCGTAAACAATTTACCCCATGAATTCCCCATGCTTACACCTTATAATATTAGTTTTCACAATTGCAGCCACCACCACAGTTGCCGCCGCAACCGCCTCCGCAGTCACCGCCACAGTTGCCTCCGCAGCCGCCTTCACCGCTCATGTAGTTCAGCATGCTTTGTAATTCTTCATTGGTGGCATCACGCATTTCTACAACTTTGCCCTTGAAATTCAAAGATTTTCCTGCCAATGGGTGGTTCAGGTCGATGGTTACGCTATCTGTTCCAACTTTAACGATGGTGGCATTCATTCTATTGCCTTCTCCATCCATCATTGGCACAACCAAACCTTCAACGATGTGCTCGCTGTCGAATTTCCCGTTCACTTCGAAAGTCTTCTTAGGAAGATCCATGACATATTCCTGTACGAAGTCACCATAGGCATCGTCAACACCAAGAGTGAAGTCAAAATCTTGTCCCTTTTCTAATGACAATATGTTATTTTCAAATGCTTCTAAGGTAAAGCCTAAACCACTGATAAACTGAAAAGGATGCTCTTCTGGAGCTTTTTCAGTCATTTCCATTACGCCATCGGCGTTCTTTGTGTACAATTCGTAAGCTACGGTAATGTACTTGTTGTTATTCTCTTCCATTGTCTTTAAACTTTTTTCAAAGTGCAAAGATACACAAAGTCATTTACTTGCCCAAGTTTGGCGATGAAAATTGATGCGTAGATTTCAAACCCTATGGCAAAGTTACTAAAAGTACGGGCGCACCGTTTGGATACATCGGTTCTCAAATACCGCTACCCTGCATAGGCTTATTGTCAGTATGTCAGTCAGTCAGCAAATGAACTCTTTGCTCTGTGAATTGATACTTTTTGAGGCTTAACTGATGACTGGCCGTGGTCTTAATAGAAGACAGAATCCGGTCATAAGTGATGACAGAATCTGGGCGCTATACCGGTTATTTGGTAACTGACATTTTACTGACTGACATACTGACAATAAGCCCCTCCTTAATCACTAAATTAGCCAACGCAGACATACTTAGGACTTTATAACTATGTTATAATTTTGCAGGATGGCTAAAAATGACTATATTTGCACCTGTAAAAATGAAAAGAGCAAACGTATAGAGAGCTTATCGTTGAAAGATTGCAAATAATAAGATAATTCAGGATAAAATTTAGAAATTGTTATTTTTTTACCTTAAAAAATTGCGATTTGTTTGTTTCTGTCGTGAATTAGCCGTAAATTTGCAGTCCCTTTAGGTGAAAAGATTAAAACAAGATATGAAACATCCGTTGAGAAGTGCTGTTTGCACAGAAGGAAGAAGAATGGCTGGTGCCCGCGCATTGTGGGTGGCCAACGGCATGAAGCGTGAGCAGCTTGGAAAGCCCATTATTGCCATTGTTAATTCATTTACACAATTTGTTCCCGGTCATACCCATTTGCATGAGATAGGTCAGATAGTAAAGGCAGAAATTGAAAAGTTAGGCTGCTATGCTGCTGAATTCAATACCATTGCTGTAGATGACGGTATAGCCATGGGCCACGATGGCATGCTGTATTCGCTGCCATCGCGCGATATTATTGCCGATTCCGTAGAGTATATGGTGAATGCGCACAAGGCCGATGCTATGGTGTGCATTTCCAACTGTGACAAAGTTACTCCCGGCATGCTGATGGCTGCCATGCGCCTGAATATCCCTGCTGTTTTTGTGAGCGGCGGACCTATGGAGGCTGGTAAGGTGAACGGCGAGAATGCCGACCTGATTACTGCCATGGTGAAGGGCGGTGACCCAACAGTAAGCGATGAGGAGCTGGAAATCGTAGAACATAGTGCTTGTCCTGGCTGCGGTGCCTGCTCGGGTATGTTTACTGCCAATTCCATGAACTCGCTGACCGAGGCTTTGGGCTTCTCCCTGCCTGGTAACGGCTCTATTCTGGCTACACATGTAAATCGTGTGCAGTTGTTCAAGGATGCTGCAAAAATTATTGTAAAGAATGCCATGGCATATTATGAGGAGGGTGATGAGAGTGTGCTGCCACGCAGCATTGCTACCCGTCAGGCGTTCCTGAATGCCATGACCCTGGATATTGCTATGGGTGCATCTACCAATACGGTGCTGCACTTGCTGGCTGTGGCTCAGGAAGGCGGTGTGGATTTCAAGATGAGCGATATTGATGCGCTTTCACGCAAAGTGCCTTTCTTGTGCAAACTTGCTCCTAACTGGCAGAAGTATTCCATTCAGGAAGAGAACCGTGCAGGCGGTATCTTGGGCATTATGGGAGAATTGGCCAAGGGCAACTTGCTGGATCTGACCTGCAAGCGTGTGAATGGTGCCACTCTGGGCGAGGATATTAAGAAATATAGCATTACGGGAGAAACCATTGATCCTGAAGCTGACCGTATTTATCATTCGGCTCCTGCGGGCAAGTTCTCTACCAAGATGGGTTCTCAGGATACCCGTTGGGAATCATTGGATACCGACCGCGAGAACGGCTGTATCCGAGACATTGAGCATGCTTACACCAAGGATGGTGGAATGGCAGTCCTGTTCGGAAACATTGCTCAGGATGGTTGCGTGGTGAAGACTGCGGGCGTGGCTCCTGAACTGTGGCACTTTGAAGGTCCTGCTGTTTGCTTCGACTCCCAAGAAGATGCCTGCGAGGGCATTCTGGGCGGAAAGGTTAAGAAGGGTGACTGTGTGGTCATTACTCACGAAGGTCCTAAGGGTGGTCCTGGCATGCAGGAGATGTTGTACCCTACTTCCTATATTAAATCCATGCACATGGGTAAGGAATGTGCCCTGATTACCGATGGCCGCTTCAGTGGCGGTACTTCAGGTCTTTCCATCGGACACATCTCTCCAGAGGCTGCTTCGGGTGGAAATATCGGAAAGATTAAGGATGGCGATATCATTGTTATCGATATTCCTAGTCGCAGCATCAATGTGAAGCTGAGCGATGAGGAACTGGCTGCCCGTGAGCAGCAACCATTAAAACGTAATCGTGTTGTAAGCAAAGCTCTTCGTGCTTATGCTCAGAGTGTGAGCAGTGCGGATAAAGGTGGCGTGAGAATTATTGATTAATAATTGCGATGAGTGAGAGAATAACTGGTGCAGAGGCACTGATGCGTAGTTTGGAGCATGAGGGAGTGGATGTCCTTTTCGGATATCCGGGTGGTGCAATTATGCCCACTTATGATGCTTTGTACGATCATAAGGATACATTGAATCATGTACTGGTCCGTCATGAGCAGGGAGCAGTTCATGCGGCTCAGGGTTATGCCCGTGTTAGCGGAAAGGTTGGTTGCGTTATCGTAACGTCTGGACCTGGTGCTATGAATACCATTACCGGTATAGCCGATGCTATGATTGATTCCACCCCTTTGGTGGTCATATGCGGTCAGGTGGGTGCTGCCATGCTGGGTACCGATGCGTTCCAGGAGGTGGATGTGGTAGGTGTTACACAACCTATTTCTAAATGGAATTATCAGATTCGCCGTGCTGAGGATATTCCTTGGGCAGTGGCGCGTGCTTTCTATATTGCCCGCAGTGGCCGTCCTGGTCCTGTTGTGCTGGATTTTACCAAAAATGCACAGACGGCATTGATTGACTATGCACCACAGGTGGTGGATTTTATCCGCTCTTACAAGCCTGTTCCACAATGTGAATTGGGCGTGATTGAGAAGGCCGCACAACTGATTAATGACAGTGTAAAACCATTCATGTTGGTAGGTCAGGGCGTAGAGTTGGCTGGTGCCAATCTGGAACTTCTGGCTCTTTGTGAAAAGGCACAGATTCCTTTCGCAACCACGTTCTTGGGACTGTCAGCGGCACCATCCGACCATCCTCTTAACATGGGCCGTTTGGGCATGCATGGAAACTTGGCTCCGAATGTGATGACTAACCAGTGCGATGTGCTCATTGCTGTAGGTATGCGTTTTGATGATCGCGTGACGGGTAATCTGAAGACTTACGCTAAACAGGCAAAGATTATTCATTTCGAAATAGACCCTTCAGAAATAGACAAGAATGTAAAGGTAACTCTTCCTGTCCTTGGCGATTGTAAGCAAACTTTAAGTGACGTGAATCTGTTGGTAGAACCTGCCAAGCATGATGCTTGGATTGCGGGTTTTGCCCCTTATGCAGATAAAGAATATAATAAGGTGATAGAGGCAGCCTTGAACCCAACCGATGGACCAATTCTGATGGGTGAGGTAATCCGCAAGGTTTCTGAGGCTTCGAACAATGAGGCGATTATGGTTACTGATGTGGGTCAGAACCAAATGTTCGCATGTCGCTATTTCAAGTTTACTAAGCCACGTTCAGTAGTTACTTCCGGTGGTTGTGGTACCATGGGTTTCGGTATTCCGGCAGCTATGGGAGCCTGCTATGGCGCTCCTGACCGGACGGTATGCATGTTTGCCGGAGATGGAGGTCTTCAGATGACGATTCAGGAGTTTGGCTGTATCATGGAACATCAGATTCCTGTGAAGATGATATTGCTGAATAACAATTTCCTGGGAAATGTGCGTCAGTGGCAGTATATGTTCTTTAATAAGCGTTATTCATTTACTCCGATGACCAACCCTGACTATGAACTGATTGCCAAGGGTTATGGTATCCCTTGCCGTACTGTTGTGGAAAGGGAAGATTTGGATGCGGCTATCCGTGAGATGCTCGATTCAGATGGTCCGTTCCTGTTGCAGGTAGCTGTGAAGGAAGAGGATAACATCTTGCCGATGACCCCTCCAGGAGGAAATGGTGATGAAATGTTATTGGAAATTAAGTGATGGAGACAAACAAGAATATAGGAGCCGCAGAGTGCGGTGACTGCAATACCTGCGGCAAGTGCGATGAGCAGAATGCTTCCAAATTGAACCAATTGGAGGAGGCGGTTCGTGCTGCTGCTGCCATGGAGTACAATTCATACGAGAAGAATTTGGCACGTGAGCGTTTGGCTACACTGGAAAAAGACAGCTTGTCGGAAGGCCAGCGAGAGACTTTCAAACGAAATGCAGTTGCTCGCCCTTCTGCCAGAGGTCATGAGGGTGCTCTTTTGGATCATGAAGGACTTACGCTCTATACCCTTATTATTTATTCGGAGAATTACGCCGGTATCTTGAATCAGATTACAGCTGTGTTCACCCGTCGTCAGGTTAATATTGAGTCTTTGAACGTATGTTCATCATCTACTCCAGGTGTACATAAGTATACTATTACTTGCTATTGTAAGCAAGAGATGGCTGAGATGCTGGTAAAGCAGATAGAGAAGAAGATTGACGTACTGCAGGCTAATTGCTTTGTGGATGATGAGATTTTTATTTTGGAAACCTCATTACTTAAACTTTCAACTCCTTTGGTATTGGCCAACCAGGAAATCAGTCGTATTGTCCGCAGGTTCAATGCTAAGATTGTTGAAGTGAACTCTACCTATACGATTGTGGAATTGACGGGCATTACTGTGGACATTTTGGAACACTTCAACCAACTGAACGCTTTGGGTTGTGTCCTGCAGTTTGTGCGTACCGGAAGAATTGCAATTACCAAATCTTGCATTGAACGCTTGGATCAGTACTTGACCATGCGTGCAGAGGAACAGAAGGCATAAAAATATGGCAGAAACGTTCGAGGAACTGGTGGCGAAATTTGGAAAGGTGGGCCGTTACAAAAATCAGGCAGAACCTTTTCATTGTGATGTGAACCATAATCTTTTTATGGGGCATCTGGGCAATCATCTTTTGAATGCTGCAGATTTCCATAGCAGTGACCGTGGTTTTGGCATGCGCACACTCAATACGATCAATAAGACTTGGGTGCTGTCCCGCTTGGTGATTGAGATGGAGAAGATGCCTAAACGATACGATGAGTTCTATGTGGAAAGCTGGGTGGAATCGGCTATGCGCTTCTTTACCAACCGAAACTTTCGTGTTGTTACCGAACAAGATGAGGTCCTGGGCTTCGGCCGAAGCATTTGGGCGCTGATAGATACGGAAACCCGTCAGCCATCTAATTTGTTGGAGGTGAAAGACGGCGAAATACTGAAATGGGCAGAGCCGGATTTAGATTGCCCTATAGCCAAGCCTGGTAGGGTTAAAATGTCGAAAGATGCTCCGTTGGTAGGGCAATTCCGTGCAGCCTATAATGATGTGGATGTTAATGGTCATGTGAATTCCATTAAATATATCGAGCATGTACTCGATATTTTCCCGTTATCATACTATAAAGAATACATGTTGCACCGTTTCGAGATAGCCTATGTGGCAGAGAGCTATTATGGCGATACCTTGAAACTTTATGAAGAAAAAATAGGAGAGAATGAATATGAGGTGCGCATTACCAAGGCTACGCCAGACGGAGAATTGGAATGCTGCAGATCATCATTGAGATTTAAACATTATTAATTAAAAATAGAACGAAAATGGCAAAAATGAATTTTGGCGGTGTCATTGAAGAAGTAATGACCCGTGAGGAGTTCCCATTGGAGAAGGCTCGTGAGATTTTAAAGGACGAGACTATCGCAGTAATTGGTTATGGCGTCCAGGGTCCTGGTCAGGCATGCAACTTGCGTGACAACGGATTCAACGTGATTGTTGGCCAGCGTCAGGGTAAGACATTCGAGAAGGCTATCGCTGACGGTTGGGTGCCAGGTGAGACTTTATTCTCTATCGAGGAAGCAGCAACCAAGGCTACTATAGTAATGTGTTTGCTGTCAGATGCTGCAGTAATGAGCGTATGGCCTACTTTGCAGAAGTGCTTGCAGCCAGGAAATGCGCTGTACTTCTCTCATGGCTTTGCAATTACTTGGAATGATCGTACAGGTTGTGTTCCTCAGAAGGATATTGACGTAATCATGGTTGCTCCTAAGGGATCGGGTACTTCATTGCGTACTATGTTCTTGGAAGGCCGTGGCTTGAACTCATCATATGCTGTATATCAGGATTTCACCGGTAAGGCTTTGGATCGTACATTGGCTTTGGGTATCGGTATCGGTTCTGGTTACATGTTTGAGACCACTTTCCAGCGTGAGGCAACCTCTGACCTGACTGGTGAGCGTGGTTCATTGATGGGTGCTATCCAGGGTTTGCTGCTGGCTCAGTATGAGGTTTTGCGTGAGAATGGTCATACTCCATCTGAGGCATTTAACGAGACTGTTGAGGAATTGACACAGAGTCTGATGCCATTGTTTGCTGCTAAGGGTATGGACTGGATGTACGCTAACTGTTCTACTACAGCTCAGCGTGGTGCTTTGGATTGGATGGGCCCATTCCATGATGCAATCAAGCCTGTTGTTGAAAAGTTGTACGCATCTGTAAAGTGTGGTAACGAGGCACAGATTTCTATTGACGCTAACTCTAAGCCTGATTATCGTGTAGGATTGGAGAAGGAGTTGGCAGCATTGCACGAGAGTGAGATGTGGCGCACAGCCGAGGTGGTAAGACAGCTTCGCCCTGAGAACAATTAAATAAAAAATAAGCGGTGTAATTAACACCGCTTATTTTTTTGTAAAATATCGCATGACTTTCCATCCCATCTTCAAACCATCATAGATGGCTAGTCCGTTGCTTACCCATTTGTATCCTAAATCAAACTTATCACGCACAGGAACAGGTGAAAACAGAGAACTAGCCTGCATTCCGATGTTTTTCTTTTTCTGCGTGAGTTGCTTTTTCAGTTGCAACTTGCGCTTGCGGATATCTTCCAATGTTATAGGCTGCTGATTCATGCTTCTTCCTCCTTTGTTTTGTTTGATTCCATTGCACCTTCTGTTTCATCACTTAATAAGACATTGGCTATAAATTGAGTGATAGGGATTAGAATCCATTTTTCACGTTGTTTATAGATGCAGAAAAGCAGAATCAAAAGGATTAAAGTCATAATAGCATAAGCAGTCGTCAATCCTCCTACAATTGGACTAATCAGATAGATGGCAGTAAAAGACAGATAGAATAATACCACGATGCCCAGGCACATAAGTATAAATCCCAACACTATGGCTGAAAAGAGCTTTGAAAGCTTTTCTACCAAATCAAGTGTCAGGTATTCCTTCTCCAGCTTAACATAGCATTTGACTTCATCTAAAAGCTGGTTCAGGTTATCTGTCGTTTTGCTATCTCCCCACATTAGATTTCGTCATCGATAACAACCTCAGCAATTGGGTCGTTCTTCTTTGAGATCTTGCTCTGGATATCCTTCACCAGTTTTTCGAAATCTTCCTTACTCAACTTTACGCCGTGATCGCGTAATGCCTGTGCAATCTTATCACGAGTGTCCTCGCCCTTTTCAGGAGCGAACAAAATACCTAATGCAGCACCAGCGATTGCTCCGCCGATAAAAGCTGCTAAAACATTTAAAGTCTTCATTTCAGTAACATTTTTAGTTATACTCAGCACAAATATACAAAATGATTTGTAAATTTGCATGCTTTATTCTCTTTTTTTTTGTTATTTGATATTATTGTTTCGCGGTTAATGTTTTTTAACCACAGAGCAGTGGCAGTTAGGGAAAAAAGTAGTAACTTTGAATCGAAATAAAAACAGATATTCTAATTTGAATACTAATTTAAAATAACATTAATACACTATGAAGAAGTTTGTTGTACTTGGTTTAGGTTTGTGTTTGGCATTTGGCTTGACTTCTTGTAAATCAAGTGAAAGCGCTTATCGTAAAGCCTATGAAAAGGCAAAGGCTCAGGAAACAACAGTGACCACGACAGAACCAGTAGAAGTAGCTCCTGTAGTTACTACCCCTGTTACTACTGCTCCAGTTTCAGCAGATAACGTTAGCGTTCGTTCAGAGAAAGTAACATTGGTAGGTTCTGGAAACTTGCAGGATTACAGTGTAGTAGTTGGTAGTTTCGGCGTTGAGGCTAATGCTCGTGGATTGCAGCAGCGTTTGGCAAACAGAGGTTACAATTCAATGGTAGTAAGTGCAAACACTGCTAAGGGTTTGATGTACCGCGTAATTGCATCTTCATTTGCTGATAAGGGTCAGGCTGCTCAGAGCCGCGCACAGTTGCAGGGTGAATTCCCAGATGCATGGTTGTTGTACCGTCAGTAATCTATTGCAAAAATAACCGTTTAGGTTTGTTGAAATAATCTAAAATATCGTTTGCTCATTGTGGCAAACGATATTTTTTTATTATTTTTGCACGCGAAATGAGCAGAATTTTAGCCATAGACTATGGTAAAAAACGAACGGGGTTGGCTGTAACCGACCCCTTACAGCTTATTGCCAATGGTTTGACTACAGTGGAAACGTCCAAATTAATGGACTTTATTTTGTCCTATACAAAGATGGAAAATGTGGAACGTATTGTTGTTGGCTTGCCAAAGCAAATGAATGGCCAGGACAGCGAGAATATGAAAAATATTGTTCCTTTTGTAAATCGTTTAAAAAAGGTGTTGCCTAATATCCCAGTCGAGTATTATGATGAGAGATTTACTTCTGTGCTTGCTCATCAGGTTATGTTGGAAAGTGGAATAGGCAAAAAGGCGCGTCAGAATAAAGCTCTTGTTGATGAAATTAGTGCTACAATTATTCTACAGGGCTACATGGAGTCAAAGAAATTTTCCGGATCTAAGTAGTAGATAGATAATTTTTAAGAAAAACTATTAGAATTATGATATTACCAATTTATACTTACGGACAAGCGGTCCTGAGAAAAGAAGCAGAGGATATTACATTGGATTATCCTAACCTGAAAGAGTTGCTCGACAATATGATTGAAACCATGCAAAAGGCAGAAGGTGTGGGTTTGGCTGCTCCTCAGATTGGCCTGCCAATCCGTGTTGTTGTTATTGATCTTGATGTGATTTCTGAAGACTTGCCTGAATATAAGGGCTTTATACATGCTTTTATCAATGGTCATATTCTTGAAGAAAGTGAGGAGACAGAATTGATGGACGAAGGATGCTTGAGCTTGCCGGGTATACATGAGAGCGTGCGCCGTGCCAAGAGTGTTCATGTGGCCTATTTGGATGAGAATCTACAGCCTCATGACGAATGGGTAGATGGATATTTAGCTCGGGTAATTCAGCATGAGTTTGACCATTTGGAAGGCCATATGTTTATTGATCATCTTGGTACACTCCGTAAACAGATGATAAAAGGTAAGCTGAGAGATCTTATGAGCGGGAAAGTTCGTTGTTCTTATAGAACAAAGTTGATCAAAAAGTGAAAAAGTTTTACCTCAGTATATTTTGGTGTTTGTTCGCTGTTTTTAGCCATGCTCAAATTAATACAGAACGAGTTATGGCTATAGGACGTAATGCCTTATATTTTGAGGATTATGTACTTTCCATTCAATATTTCAACCAGGTTATAGGCGCAAAGCCTTATTTGGCAGAGCCTTATTTTTACAGGGCTCTTGCAAAATTCTATTTGGAGGATTATAATGGAGCAGAATTGGATTGCAGTGAATCCATAGAACGCAATCCCTATGTGATTAACTCCTACGAGATTCGTGGTTTGTCACGAATTAATAAAGGAAATTATCATGAGGCAGCGGAGGATTATCGCCAAGCTATATTTTATGCCCCAGAATCGTCTCTGTTGTATCAGAATCTGGTGTACTGCGAGATTTCGGATTCCAACCTCGTAGCAGCTCATACAGAGGTGGACCGCATGCTTTCAAAGTGGCCAAAAATGGCTAAAGCTTATACACTAAAGGCTGATGTGTTGCTGAAACAGCAAGATACATTGGAGGCGACAGCTCTACTGGATAAAGCTTTGGAACTGGATCCTTATGAGGGTCAGGCTTGGTCTGGTCGGGCTATTTTAAGTATGACTCAGCAACAATATGAGCAGGCTGAGGAACAATTTGGGAAGGCTATTCATCTTTTGCCTAAAAGCAGTGGCAATTATGTGAATCGTGCGTTATGCCGTTTTAATCAAAACAAATTGGATGCTGCGCTTCAAGATTATGATATGGCCCTAGATTTGGAGCCGGAGAATTATGTGGGTCATTATAACCGAGCATTGCTCCGCGCGCAGGTGGGTGATGACAACCGAGCTATTGAGGACTTCAATTTTGTGCTGAAAAGAGATCCGGAGGATTATTTGGCATTATTTAATCGTGCTCAACTATATGAGCAGACTGGTGACTTTAAGGCTGCAATCAATGACTATACTACTGTTATTAACCATTTTCCAGACTTTTGGACTGGTATTTTGGCTCGCGCAGAATGCCGAAGAAAAATGGGAGATATTCAGGGCGCAGAGAAAGATGAGTTTACGGTCACCAAGGCACAGTTGGATAAGCGTTATAGTGGCCGTAAGGGAACTTTTGTCAAGACCCGTAAGCGTTCCGATAAGGATTTGGAAAACTACAATAGTATGGTTGTAGAGGATGAGACTGAAATGGAACGCAAATACAGCAATGATTATCGTGGCCGAATACAGGACCGGAAGGTTGATATCGAGCTGCAGCCGATGTTTGTGCTTACCTATTATGAAAGCCCGAGTGATGTGAAACGAGTGATTCATTATTACGAACATGTTGACCTGCTGGCGGCAAAGCATGAATTCAGTCAGAAATTGATTATTACTAATGATGAGATGCCTTTGGATCAGCAGATGGTTAAGGGACAGTTTGAGTCATTAAACAGATACAGCGACCGTATTATATCTGAGGGACAGAGCCCGGAGCATCAGGCTGCCATGTTGTTTGCACGTGCCTTGGATTATTATTTGGTTCAGGATTTGGATAATGCCTTGCAGGATCTAAATCTCTCTGTTGAGGCTGACAATCAGTTGTTTGAGGCCTATTTTAACAGAGCTTTGGTGAGATATAAATTGTTGGAAGTGAAAAAAGTTCAGGAAACGAATGCTTCAACAGATAATGCCTTCAGTTCTGCATTGGGTGTCAAGACCGAGGTAAAATCCGATATTGCTCATATGATGGAATATAACGGCATCCGTCAGGATTTGGATAAAGCCATTCAATTGGCTCCTGATTTTGTGTATGGTTACTACAATCGTGGAAACATGTCTATGGAGACCAAGGATTATCGTGCAGCATTATTGGATTACGATAAGGCAATTTCACTGGATAAGGATTTTGCTGAAGCCTATTTTAACCGAGGTTTGTGCCAGATGGAACTGGGTAAGAAGTCCGAAGGAATCGCAGATTTAAGTAAGGCTGGAGAATTAGGCTTGTATAGTGCATATAATATTATTAAGCGTTATGCTGATAATAAATAAAATAACTGCTGCAAAATTCTATTGACTCAATAAAAATTTGTAATTTTGCACGCTAAAAATAGAAAATTACTACAGATATGATAAAAATTACTTTTCCCGACGGTTCAGTCCGTGAATATGAGGCTGGCGTAACCGGTTTGCAGATTGCAGAAAGCATCAGCACCCGTTTGGCACAGGACGTGCTGGCAGTAGGTGTGAATGGTGAGACCCTTGATTTGTCTCGTCCTATTAATGATGATTCATCAGTTGTATTGTATAAGTGGGATGATGATCATGGCAAGCATGCTTTTTGGCATACTAGCGCTCACTTGCTAGCTGAGGCATTGCAGGAACTGTATCCTGGTATTCAGTTTGGCTTTGGCCCTGCAATTGAAAACGGATTCTTCTATGATGTAATGTTGCCTGGGGGTGAAGTGATTAAGGAAGGTGATTTCAAGAAAATTGAGGATAAAATGATTGAGCTGGCTCGAAAGAATGAGGTTCTGGAGCGTAAGGAGGTCTCAAAGGCTGAATGCTTGGCTCAGTTTAAAGCTGCAGGTCAGACTTATAAGTGCGAACATATTGAGGAAGATCTTGAGGATGGCTCAATCACTACATATACTCAGGGCAACTTTACCGATTTGTGTAAGGGACCACACATCCTTTCTACCGGTGTAATCAAGGCTGTTAAACTGATGAGTGTTGCTGGAGCGTTCTGGCGTGGTGATGCTACAAAGGATCAGATGCAGCGCATTTATGGTGTTTCATTCCCAAAGAAAAAGATGCTGGATGAGTATCTTTTGATGTTGGAGGAGGCTAAGAAGCGCGATCACCGTAAGATTGGTAAGGAAATGGAATTGTTTATGTTCTCTGAGCGCGTAGGTAAGGGTCTGCCTATTTGGTTGCCAAAGGGTACAGATTTGCGCCTTCGTCTGCAAGAGATGTTACGTAAGGTTCAGAAGAACTATGGTTATCAGGAGGTTATTACCCCAAACATTGGTGGTAAGAACCTGTATGTAACCTCCGGTCACTGGGATCATTATGGTAAGGACAGCTTCCAGCCAATTCATACTCCAGAAGAGGATGAGGAATACCTGTTGAAGCCAATGAATTGCCCTCATCACTGTGAGATTTATGCTAATAAGCCACGTTCATATCGTGAGTTGCCATTCCGTTGTGCAGAGTTTGGTACTGTGTATCGTTACGAGCAGAGCGGTGAACTCCACGGCTTGACCCGTGTGCGTTGCTTTACTCAGGATGATGCTCATATCTTCTGCCGTCCAGATCAGGTAAAGTTTGAGTTCATGCAGGTAATGGATATTATCAAGAAGGTATTTGCTACCTTCAATTTCTCTGATGAGAACGTTGAGGCTCAGATTTCTCTTCGCGATCCTAACGACCATGAGAAATATGTAGGAACAGACGAAGACTGGGCTGTAGCTGAGCAGGCTATCATTGATGCTTGTGCAGAGAAGGGCATGAAGGCTAAGGTAGAGTACGGTGAGGCTGCATTCTATGGTCCAAAGTTGGATTTCATGGTAAAGGATGCCATCGGACGTCGCTGGCAGTTAGGTACAATTCAGGTAGACTATCAGTTGCCACAGCGTTTCCAATTGGAGTATACAGCTGAGGACAATACCAAAAAACGTCCAGTAATGGTACACCGTGCACCATTCGGAAGTATGGAGCGATTTGTGGCTGTATTGATTGAGCACACTGCCGGTAAGTTCCCATTGTGGCTGACTCCAGATCAGGTTGCTATTCTTCCTATCTCTGAGAAGTACAATGATTATGCAGATCAGTTGCGTACCTACTTTGAGACTCAAGGTGTCCGTGCTATCGTCGATAACCGTAACGAGAAGATCGGTCGTAAGATCCGTGACAACGAGATGAAGCGCTTGCCTTATATGTTGATTGTTGGCGAAAAAGAAGCTGCTGAAGGAACGGTGTCAGTACGTAAGCAGGGAGTAGGAGATGAGGGAACAATGAAATTCGAGGATTTTGCTAAAAAAATCAACGAAGAAGTTCAAAATATGATAAATAAGTTTTAACTTTGCATCCGACTTTCAAAGTTGGTTCTCCTCTTTGATTGTAAGTTGATAAGTGAAACATAATTAATTAAAAAGAAACAGGCTAAAAATTCTTAATGAAGAACGAAAATTTTAAAGGACAACACCGGATTAACGAACAAATCCGTGTACGTGAAGTACGTGTTGTAGGTGATGACGTGGAATCTATGGTTGTATCTACACGTGAGGCGCTGCAAATGGCAGAAGAGCGTGAGGTAGACCTGGTTGAAATTTCACCTAATGCAGTGCCACCTGTTTGCCGTTTAATTGATTATTCAAAGTTCCTTTATCAATTGAAGAAAAAGGCTAAGGAACAGAAAGCCAAGCAAGTTAAAATGGAGGTTAAGGAAATTCGTTTCGGACCTCAAACAGATGAGCATGATTACAATTTCAAGTTGAAGCATGCAATCGGCTTTTTGGAAGATGGAAACAAGGTTAAGGCTTATGTGTTCTTTAAGGGACGTAGCATCCTGTTCAAGGAGCAAGGTGAGGTTTTATTACTTCGTTTTGCCAATGACCTTGAAGAATATGCAAAGGTGGAATCGATGCCGGTACTTGAAGGAAAACGAATGATTGTTTTCCTGGCACCTAAACCTAAAAAAGGTGGTACCAAAAAAGCTGATAAGCCAGCAGCTCCAAAGCCAGAAGTTAAATCTGAAGAATAATGTAGAGAAATAAGTGCGTAACGTTCGGTATATACGTTGCCACATTAGTAATAATCATTTAAAAATAAAAAAAATGCCAAAAGTAAAATCTAACTCCGGTGCTAAAAAGAGATTTACTCTTACCGGATCAGGTAAAATTAAAAGACAGCATGCTTACCACAGTCACATTCTGACCAAGAAGACTAAGAAGCAGAAGAGAAACTTGTGCCACTCAGCAATCGTTGACGGTACAAATGTTAAGCAGATCAAGCAGTTGCTTTGCATGAAGTAATCTTAATGCGCGTCTAAGAAAATTTAAGTTTAACCGGATGAATAGCAAAAAAGATCGTTAATAATTAACGGCGCTACCATTCAAAAAGAAAAAAATTATGCCAAGATCAGTAAATCATGTTGCTTCAAGAGCAAAGAGAAAGAACATTTTAGGTCTTACCAGAGGTTACTTTGGTGCTAGAAAGAATGTATGGACCGTAGCCAAGAATACTTGGGAGAAGGGTCTTACCTATGCTTTCCGCGACCGTCGTAATAAGAAGCGCTCATTCCGTGCATTGTGGATTCAGCGTATTAATGCAGGTGCTCGTCTGGAGGGTTTGTCATACTCTCAGTTGATGGGTGGTTTGCACAAGGCTGGTATTGAAATCAACCGCAAGGTATTGGCAGACTTAGCAATGAATCATCCAGAGGCATTCAAGTCTGTTTGTGCTAAAGCAAAGAACGCCTAAAAGAAAGAGCCTGGTCGCACGCAGGTTCATGGGGATTCTCTACATTTATTTTTTGAAATCGAGCAAGCTTACTCCGCTTCAATGGCGTGCCGGTAATCTTTGATATGCCGGATTACAAAGACGGAGGGCCCTCAAATCCTGTTTTATAGGAGTTTCATCACATCAACCGTGCGACCTTTATTAAAGAACCCCGCTTCATTGTTGAAGCGGGGTTTCTTTTTTTATGGCTATTTATCTTTTGATTCCTCTTTGGTTTAATGCCTGCTGGTATCTTCTGGCATTGTTATTATGTTCTGTCAAACTGGACGTAAAGTTATGTGAACCGCTGAAATCCTCTTTTGCACACATATATATATAATCACTCTTCTCATAGTTCAGTACAGCATCCAGTCCCTCTGTACTTGGAATACGAATAGGACCCGGTGGAAGACCCTCATGAACGTAGGTGTTGTATGGGGATTCATGGGTCAACATTGCCAAAGTTACTCTTCTAATGGTGAAATCTTGCAGAGCAAAGATAACTGTTGGGTCACTTTGAAGCTTCATTCCTTTATGCAGTCTGTTTAGATATAGACCTGCGATGGTTGGTTTCTCTGGTCCATAGTTGCTCTCGCTTTCTACAATTGAAGCCAATGTGGCAACTTGCTCAATTGTAAGACCTGCAGCAACAGCTTTGCTTCTGCGTGTGTCGTTCCAGAAATTTTCTTTCTCCTTTTGTAATCTTTGAAGAAGTTTCTCTGGGGTTATGTTCCAATAGACTTCGTATGTGTTTGGAATGAACATACATGGAAGTGTGTGTTTGTCATAACCTAAACTTTCAATAAAGTTGTCACTATAAAGCACATTTGAGATAGCGGTAGAATCAATCATCAGTTGTTTTGCCATCCTTCCAATCAAGGCATCAACAGTCCTGCTTTCATGAACAGTCAATTTGATTGGTGTTTGAATTCCGTTTGCTAATTGGCGGACAAAGTCATACATGCAGGCATTAGGGTCAATGGCATATCTTCCTGTTCTAGGGTGATTTCCATATTTTTTTAATTGGCACATAATATTATAGCCTGTCATAGTTTTAGGGTGGCCGTTTCTCTGGACTTTAATGGCAACAGAATCTGCAGTGTCGTCCTGGTCAACATAAATGTAGGCTGTTTTTTCTATTTGAAAAGTATTTCCTTTTAGTAGGTGGAAAGCATACCCACCCGCAATTCCGGCCAATAATAATGGCGTTCCTAGAATTGCTGCGATTATTTTCTTCATTTCTTTGATTTTTATTTGCAAAATTACCTTCTTTTTCTAATTGGACAAACCTTTACATCATTTATTCATGTGATATTTTAATTATTTCATGATTATTACCGGAAAAAATTGTAAATTTGAAGCGATATTAACAATTTAAAATTAAAACCATGAAGATACGCTTCTTAATAGAGTATATTACCCGATGGGGTGAAGAGGTATGCATTCATTTGGAACAGTTCTCAGAGTCTGGCAAGAAAACTACAAAGGTAGTTCCTATGATTACTGATGATGGACAGCATTGGATTCTTGAGGTTAAATTGCCTAAGACAGTTCAGAGTGTTTCATACTATTACCTGATAAAGGAAGAAGATGAGGTTACTCGCGAAGAATGGAGGGTTACCTCTAGAACAATTCATCTTTGTTCTTCTCATCAATTTACATGTTATGACCGTTGGAAGGACATTCCGCAAGATGCTTATTTATATACGTCAGCATTTACTGATGGATTTGCCCGCCGTTCACGTCAACCTTTTGCTCCTGTTTATGGAGATAAGACCTTACTGATAACTGTTACTGCTTCTCAGTTGCGTGCCGGTGAGTGTCTGGCTGTTCTTGGAAATCAGCCAGAATTGGGATTATGGGACGTAACAAAAGCTGTTCGACTGGTAGAAACACAGTATAATGAATGGACATTGGCATTAAATACCGATAAGCTTAAGGCTCCTGTGGAATACAAATACCTGGTAATTGATGAAAAGACAGGCGAACTTAAGACTTGGGAGTCTCATGATAATCGTCGTTTGCATATTCCATCTCTGCTCAATAATGAGGTGGAGTTGATTACCGATGAGCCTGTATTCGTTCCTTATGAGAATTGGAAGGGTGCTGGATGTGTGATTCCTGTTTTCTCATTACGTAGTCAGCACAGTTTTGGAATCGGAGACTTTGGTGATATAAAGCGGATGGTTGATTGGGTAGCATTAACAGGACAGCGTGTATTGCAGATTTTGCCAATCAACGATACTACAATTACCAATACATGGACAGATTCATATCCATATAATAGTATTTCCATTTACGCATTTCATCCTCAGTATGTAGATTTGAATGCACTTCCTTCCCTAAATGATAAGGAAAAGGCTGATGAATTTGAGTCAAAGCGAGTAGAGTTGAATGCTCTGCCTAGAGTGGATTATGAGGCTGTGAACAATGCTAAGCGGAGTTATCTCAAGTTATTGTTTGAGCAGGAAGGTAAAAAGATGATGGAAAGTGAAGAGTTTAAAAAATTCTTTGCTGATAATGAACACTGGTTGCAACCATATGCTGCCTTCAGCTATTTACGTGACAAAAATGGAACACCTGATTTTAGAACCTGGTCCTCTCATAAAGTTTATAAAGCAGCTGCCATTAAGACATTATGCAGTGAAACTAGTCAGGCATATTCTCAGATAAGTTTCTACTATTTCATTCAATATATACTTCACATTCAGTTGGTGGATGCGAGCAGTTATGCCAGAAGCAAGGGAGTTGTTATCAAGGGTGATATCCCTATTGGCATTAGCCCTAATAGTGTAGAGGCATGGGTAGAGCCTTATTATTTCAACATGAATGGTCAGGCAGGTGCACCACCAGATCCATTCTCTGCTAATGGTCAGAATTGGGGCTTCCCAACTTATAATTGGGATGCCATGCTTGATGATGGTTGCCAGTGGTGGCTTCGTCGTTTTAGAAAGATGGCAGAGTACTTTGATGCTTATCGAATAGATCATGTCCTTGGCTTCTTCCGTATTTGGGAGATCCCTTCCCACTCTGTCCATGGTTTGTTGGGACAATTCTCACCTGCAATGCCAATGAGTGTCGCAGAGATTGAAAAATATGGTTTGCCATTCCGTAAGGAAATGTATACCCGTCCTTATATTACGGATCAAATGATTGACGATATTTTTAGTAAAAATGCAGAGAATGTTCGTCATAATTATTTGGAAAAGACTGAAAATGGCCTTTATGCAATGAAGCCTGAGTTTGATACCCAGCGAAAAGTTGAGAGCCATTTCAAGCAATTCACTGATCCAGAGGCTCTGTCTGTTCGTGATGGATTGTATACTTTAATCAGTGAGGTCTTGTTTGTCGTAGATCGTAAGGATCCAAATGGCTATCATCCTCGTATCTGCGCAAATTTGGATTATGTATACCACATGTTGAATGATGCAGAGAAGGGAGCATTTATGCGTTTGTATAACGACTACTTCTATCGCCGCCATAATCAGTTCTGGTTTGGAGAGGCTATGAAGAAATTGCCGATTCTTACTTCTGCAACCCGTATGTTGGTTTGCGCTGAAGACTTGGGCATGGTTCCAGATTGTGTCCCTGGTGTTATGGACGCCTTGCGTATTTTGACACTGGAGATTCAGAGTATGCCAAAGAATCCAAACTATCAGTTTGGGCATTTGGAGGAGAATCCTTATCGATCAGTGGCTACCATAGCAACTCATGATATGCCAACTATGCGCGGATGGTGGGCTGAAAACCCAGAATTAACTCAGCAGTTCTATAATTCGATGTTGCAGAAAAGCGGTTCTGCTCCACAACCAATGCCAGGATGGATATGTGAAGAGGTTGTTACCCGCCATTTATTCAGCCCGTCTATGTTGTGCTTGATCAGTCTACAGGATTGGTTGTCTATGGATGAGCAATTGCGTTACCAGGATCCAGATTATGAGCGCATCAATGTACCTGCAATTCCTCGCTATTATTGGCGATATCGCATGCATTTGTGCATTGAGGATTTGATGGTAAATACACCATTTAATGATAAGATTCGCACATTAATTGAGCGTAGCGGACGTTAACTTTTATACGAATGAATATACCTAAATCTATTGTTTTGATGTCCTTTATGGCTTCATCATTAACTATCAGTGCACAGGACCTTGAAAAATGTCCGGTGCCTGTTGGTCCTATAACCGAGATGGCCTATACACTAACGACGACACAATTTAGTGTATGGGCTCCCACAGCACAAGAAGCACGAGTAAACCTTTATGATTCTGCAATTGGAGGAAATATGGTCGGTCAATATGCTTTGACCAAGAAAACTGATGGTACATGGCAGATTGCCTTAACAGGTAATTTCTTGGGACGATTCTACACTTTTCAGATTAAAACTTCTGGAAAATGGAATGAGGAAACCCCTGGTATTTTTGCCAAAGCCGTAGGAACCAATGGTCAGCGCGCTCAAGTAATCGACATGAAAAGTACTAATCCTGCAGGTTGGGATAATGACACTCGTCCTATCTTGAGAAATTTCTCTGATGTGGTCATTTATGAGATGCATCACCGTGATTTTTCTATGTGCGGGCAGAGTGGTATGAAAAATAAGGGAAAGTTTCTGGCTTTGACAGAAACTGGAACTCAAAATAAGACCGGATTATCCACCGGCCTTGACCATCTTAAGGACTTGGGGGTGAATCATGTTCACATTCTACCTTCCTATGATTATGGCTCTGTAGATGAGACTCGTTTGAATGTCCCTCAGTACAATTGGGGATATGATCCTGTTAATTATAATGTACCCGAAGGTAGCTATTCTACGAATCCTGCAGATCCGTCGGTAAGAATACGAGAATTTAAGCAAATGGTTCAGAGCCTTCATCAGGCAGGCATTAGAGTCGTTTTGGATGTGGTGTATAACCATGTCTTTGATGCGGCTTCTTCTCAATTTCAGAAAACTGTTCCTGATTATTTTTTCCGTCATAAACCGGATGGCAAATTGTCTGATGGCTCAGGATGTGGAAATGAGACTGCCAGTGAAATGCCTATGATGCGTAAATATATGGTTGAGTCTGTCCTATATTGGATAAAGGAATACCATATTGATGGATTCCGTTTCGATTTAATGGGTGTTCATGATATTGAAACTATGAATGCTATCCGTCAAGCGGTAGATAGTGTTGATCCTTCAATCTTTATATATGGCGAAGGTTGGGCTGCTTCTTCACCAGCATTGCCGGAAAATAAGTTAGCTATGAAGGCGAATTCGATGCAGATGCCAGGTATAGCTGCTTTTGGTGACGAAATGCGGGATGGTTTGAGAGGCCCTTGGACCAGTGATGAGGACGGTGCTTTTGTTATTGGCAAGGCTGGCAATGAAATGAGTGTGAAATTTGGAGTAGTGGGAGCTATCCAACATCCTCAGATTGATTATACCCAGGTTAATTATAGCAAGGAGCCATGGGCTTTGCAGCCTACCCAGATGATCAGTTATGTGAGTTGCCATGATGACATGTGTCTGGCTGACCGTATCAAAGCAACCACTTTAGACGGCGATGAGGCTTTGCGGATTCGTCTTCACAAATTAGCAGAAAGCGTGGTTCTCACATCTCAGGGTGTGCCATTTATCTGGTGTGGCGATGAGATGATGCGTGATAAGAAGGGTGTTCACAATTCTTACAATAGTCCGGACAGCATCAATACTATTCCATGGGGTAATAAGACAAAATACAAGGAAGTATATGATTATATGAAATCTCTGTTGGCTTTACGAAAGGCTCATCCTGCATTCCATATGGGAGATGCTGACATGGTAAGAAGGCATTTGGAATTTCTTCCTGTAAAGCAACAGAACTTAGTAGCCTATCAGCTGAAGGAGCATGCAGCAGGTGATCCATGGGAAAACATCATTGTGGTATATAATTCTAATCCAAAGAATGTAAAAATAGATGTTCCTGTAGGAACATACACTGTTGTTTGCCGTGATGGAGAGATAAATGAAAATGGTTTGGGACAGTTTAAAGGTGCTAAACTGACTGTTCCTGCTCAGTCCACATTAATAATGTATAAGTAATATGAAACGATTTATGACTATTGTCAGTATGTTGCTGTCGTTGTTGGGTTTGCAGGCAAAGGAGACAGTAAACATTGATCATATTGAACCGGCCTTTTGGTTCGCTGGAATGCAACAAACTGAGGTCCAGTTAATGGTTTATGGTGCTAATATTGGTTCTTCTTCTGTAGATTTAGCTCCTTACGATAATGTGACCTTGAAAGAAGTGGTGAAATTGGATTCTCCTAATTACCTGCTTGTCTACTTGAATGTTGCCCCATCAGCAAAGCCCGGTGTATTAAGCCTGACATTTACGCAAGGAAAACAGAAAAAGAATGTTTCTTATGAATTGAGAAAACGTGAGATGAGTGGAAGTGCTCATCGCGGATTCGATAGTAGTGATGTCCTCTATATGCTGATGCCAGACCGCTTTGCCAATGGTAACCCGGCAAATGATGCAAAGAGTGTGAATCGTGAAAAGCCAAGTTCTCGCCATGGTGGAGATTTAGCGGGACTTATTCAACATATTGATTATTTCACCGAACTTGGTGTAAATGCATTATGGTTTACCCCTGTGTTAGAGAATGAGGATAATTGCTATCATGGTTATGCTACCACCAACTATTATAATGTAGACCCACGATTTGGCACCAACGAGGAATATCGTTCATTGATTGACGAATGCCATAAGCGCGACATTAAAGTTGTGATGGATATGATCTTTAATCACTGTGGTATAGCTCATCCTTGGATAAAGGATATGCCGGCAAAAGATTGGTTCAATAATCCAGAGTGGCTGAATGATCCAGAGGGTAAGGGTTATGTTCAGACATCTTATAAATTGACTCCAGTGTTAGATCCATATGCGTCAAAAGTAGATGCTCTTGAAACTACAGACGGTTGGTTTGTAAAGGGTATGCCAGATTTAAACCAGAGAAACCGTCATGTGATAAGATATTTAATTCAAAACTCTAAGTGGTGGATTGAGACTGCCGGAATTGATGGCATTCGCATGGATACTTATCCGTATGCTGACCGTCAGGCAATGTCGGATTGGATGAAAGAAATTAATGATGAGTATCCGAATTTTAATGTAGTAGGAGAGACTTGGGTTACAGAGCCAGCATATACTGCTTCTTGGCAGAAAGACAGCCCAAATCAAGCAATCAACAGTAATCTGAAGACCGTTATGGATTTCAGCTTCTTTGATAAGGTGAATGCTGCGGCAGAAGAGGAAACTGATGCTTGGTGGGATGGACTAAACCGCATATATAATAATATGGTTTATGATTACTTGTATGTTGATCCATTGCATGTGATGGCATTCCTTGAAAATCATGATACTGACCGTTTTCTGAAAAACGGACAGAATGTTCCCGCTCTTAAGCAAGCCATGACTCTTTTGTTGACCACACGTCGTATCCCTCAGTTGTATTATGGTACAGAGGTCCTGATGAACGGTACAAAGGAAATCACCGATGGTTATGTTCGTAAGGATTTCCCTGGTGGATGGGCTGGTGATACTCACAATTGCTTTACTGCGGAGGGAAGAACAGCCGTTGAAAATGACATGTTCAATTGGACAAAGAAGATGTTGAAATGGCGCCGTACAAGTGATGTTATTGCTAAGGGAGGAATGGTTCATTTCACTCCAGTTAATGGATGTTACGTTTATGCCCGTCAGTATCAAGGAAAGACGGTGTTGGTTATTCTAAACGGAACGAGCAAGGATGTAGAACTCCCAATGGAACGTTACAAAGAAGTTTTAGGCAATACGACCTCTGCTGTTGATGTTCAAACAGGCAAAACAGTTACACTAACAGGAAAACTTAAGCTGACTCCTAGAGAGTCATTAGTTCTTCCTTACTGATAAAAAAGGCTTACCTTATTGGTAAGCCTTTTTTTATGTTTTGTAGTAATCATAGATGACAGCGATTGGTCTTCATAGAAGACTAATGTTCGTCACCATAGATGATGTTTATTTCTTCTCTTTAATGATGCTGACAACAAAAGCTCCAATAATCAGTAAGACACCAGCCAAAAGGAGCATACATGCCTGATCTGGTGCACCATTTTCAGCATTGCCGATAGCACTTAATACTACACCACCTAAAGCTGCTGCAATGATTTGAGGAGCGCAAATGGTACCATTGAAAAGACCAAGATAAGTACCCATGTGTCCTACACCCGTCAATGCATTGGTAAGGATTGTGAATGGCAATGCCAACATTGCAGCCCATGCAGCACCAATCAGAAGGAAGCTAATGAACAACAGGTATTGATCATGAATGTAATAAGTGCTGATAAAACCGATACCGCCCAAAATCAGGCTTACAGAATATGCAATTTTGTGGTTCTTGAACTGTGGAATGACAACGGCCCAGATAACAGATCCAATTGCCTGAACAGCAAACAAAACTCCAACCCAGTTACCTGCTGCCTGATACTCAGGAGATGCTACTTGAAGAACTCCATCTACTACTGGTGCATTAAATGCATTAGCTGCCACAGTTCCATTTGTATAAGTCCACATAAACATGAATGCAGCCCAACAGAAGAACTGTACTAATCCTACTGTCCAGAAAGCTTTAGGAGCCTTAACAAGCAATTTCAGCATGCTCTCACTCTTTTCTTCTTCTTTTGGCTGTTCTGCCAAACCGTTATATTCTGCATATTCTTGTGGATTCCATTCTTTTACTTTCAGTGTAGTATAGATAACGCAAAGAATCAGAATGGCTGCTCCGATATAGAACGAATAGATTACTGAATCTGGAACAACACCATCTGGAGCGATATTACTGATTCCGATGGCTGTAAAGATAATCGGGAACAGATATCCAACCAGCGAACCAGCATTGCAGAGGAAACTCTGAATAGAGTATGCCAGTCCTTTTTGTTTTTCATTAACCATATCCCCAACCAACATCTTAAATGGCTGCATAGCCATGTTGATGCTAGTATCAAGGAACATCAATGAAATCAGACCAAATATCATAGCGGTACTTACTGCCATGCCAAAACTTCCTGCATTTGGCAATAAGCACATTACGATTACTGCAGCAGTCGCACCAATAAAGAGGTATGGGATTCTACGGCCAAATCGGCACCATGTCTTGTCGCTGGCTGCACCGATAATAGGCTGAACAATAATACCCATCAGTGGAGGAAGAATCCAGAAAAAACTCAAGTCATGAGGGTCTGCGCCCAAAGTGGCAAAAATTCTACTGATATTTGCACTCTGTAGGGCATAGGCAATCTGTACACCGAAGAATCCAAAGCTCAAATTCCAGAGCTTCCAGAAAATCAAGTCAGGTTTTTGTTTCATATGTTATAATAAATTTAGGATTAACAATCTGTTTTTACATCTTAATTTTAAAGAAGACAGGGTTATGGTCGCTATTGTCAGAATGAATGCTGTAATAATCCAGTCCAGTCAAATCCTCGCTGTGGAAGATGTAGTCAATTCTCAAGAGTCCTTTCACTCCATTAAATGTAGACATAAATCCATGGCCGGCCGTCTTAAAACCGTCTTTTAGGTTTTTGGCTACGCTGTTATACGTATAGGTATAAGGAGTGTCGTTAAAGTCTCCACATAAGATGGTTGGGTAACTATTGTCGGCCATACGCATATAGTTACTCAATTCGTTGGCTTGAGATGAGCGATAGCGCTGCTTGTCTTGCCAACTGTTGATGACAACCTTGGCACGATCACTATTTTCTGCATGTTTTGCGCCAGCAAGTGCACTGTTGATTCCGGTTGTGAAGAAATGTACATTATATACGCGCATTACCTTTCCATTTATCTCAATATCTGCATATTGAGCACTATTTGTTCCCCCACCGTGCTCAAACTTGATGACCTCGCCCTTTTTTATCGGATATTTACTTAGAATCAGCTGACCGCCTAAACCTTCGCTTTTATATGGGAATAGGTCCTTGTACATGTCCACAACCTTAATGCCAGATGCTCCTGCGGTGTTGTTGAACTCTTGAAAACAAACGATATCAACACCATTATTTGCCAGGATGTTTTTGACATCGTTGGCGTAATAACCGTTATTGTCATGGCGGAATGCTTCTACATTATATGTTGCTATGGTTAACCCCTCTTGTTGGATCGCATCGGTAGGGCGAGAATCAAATTGATAAATACAACTGATATAGTTCCAACAACATGCCAGAGTAAATATTGGGATTATCATCCAGATACGCAACCGGATTATCCAATATAATAATAAAATGACATTGGCAAGAATCAGGAATGGTAAACCGAAACTTAACAATGCTTTCAGCTCGTTTCCAACAGGGCTGACGTCACCTCCATATAATCCCATGAATGTCAGAATTGCCAAAACAAATGTAATGACCACTGACATGAAAGCCATATATTGAACTATTGCTTTTTTACCCATATTATATTAACTTATATTATTATGCTCTTTTTGCTTTCTCCCAAACTCCTGAACCTTTCTTCTTCTTTATGAGGTAGTTGATGCCCTGAAGGACGTTTACATTCATAAACAGAAAATAGTAAGGTACATATAATATCTTATTCTTGATCTTCTTAGCTTGTAAGCCGTATCCTAAAAGTGCAGCAGCATAGAATAACAGTTGAAGGATGAGGAAGATTAGATATATAATGCCGGCATTCAGACAAACCAACAGAATATTTAATGGCAAAAGTGCAAATAGCGCAAAAGGAGTGATGCTCCATCTTAACACGCGGTGACTCACGTACTGAAACGTAATCAATGGATGCGGGAATGGATTTAACAGCTTGCGCAGTCTCCAAATACTCTGCAAACCGCCTGCCGATATCCTTACTTTACGCTTGTGCTCCTCGAACATGTCTGCACTTCCGTCCTCAATGGCAAATGCTTCATTGCAATAAGCAATGGTGTGCCCTTTCTGAACGATTCTCATACTTAAAATAAAATCGTCCAAAAGGGTGTCCTCTTCCATGTTTTCCCACAGATTAGACTGAATGGCAAACAATTCTCCTGCAGCACCCATGGCGCTATATAATTTGCTGTCCCAGTTTTTTAATGTGGATTCATATTTCCAATAAAGGCCTTCACCTCCTCCTGCTGCGTTATCCAATTCCTTTGATGCAATGCGTTTCTCTCCTGCTACGCAACCCACTTTAGGATCGTTTAGAAAACAGGATACCATTTCCTTAATGGCATTCTTGTTTAGCATTGTGTTGGCATCCGTATAAATGGTATAAGGTGTCCGAATGACAGTTGCAGCATGGTTTAATGCGGCAGTTTTACCTTTTCTTTCTGGGGTATAGAGAACCTCTACCTCAGGATAATTTGCCAACAATTCGTTAGTCCTGTCATTGGAGCCATCAGTTACCCATAGGATGTGCAATTTCTTTTCAGGGTATACCAAAGTACGGCAATTCGCCATTTTCTCATCTACAACTTTCTCTTCATTGTAAGCACAGATAACCAAAGTGGCTTCTGGCCATTCTTTATGTTCTTTTGTGTCTGAGGAATGGGGAAAAAGCGCTTTAATTTTAACCAAGATACCCAAAATTACACCATATCCTAAATAGGTGTAAAGTACTATGGCGAAGCAGCACCAAAAAACCAAAATTAGAGTTTGCATCATTCGTTCTTAAATATGTATACGTAATGTGCAAAATTAATGAGTTTTTTGCACATTACCAAAAAAACACTTATATTTGCGGCATTATGAGAGGTATAAAACAATGGTTAGATAGTCATTCCAATGTAAAGACCTTTTTACATGGATTGTTAATACACCCGGTTGAATGTCGTCCCCGCCTGTGGTTACGACTTTTGCGACCATTTTACACACATTGTGCATTAAGCAGCAAGATTTATAGTTCTGCTAGGATGGATGTGGTTCCGTTTCACCTTTTCTGTCTGGGTAAGCGTAGTGTGATTGAAAGTTTCTCTTGTGTGAATAATGCCGTGGGAGATGTTATCGTGGGCGATAATTCCAGAATCGGTTTACATAATACAATTATTGGACCGGTTCAAATAGGGTGTAATGTCATTATTGCACAAGGAGTGGTGGCCAGTGGCTTAAATCATGGTTTTTGTAATCCTGATCAAACTATCGAATCTCAGCCTGTTACAACAAGCCCTATCGTAATAGAAGATGATGTATGGATCGGAGCAAATGCTGTCATTACAGCTGGAGTACATATTGGTCGTCATGTGATTATTGGAGCTGGCAGTATAGTAACACATAATATTCCAGATCATTCTTTGGCTGTTGGTTGCCCGGCAAAGGTCGTCCGCTCCATTTGATTTTATAATCTTTCTCCGCAATATTTACAGAAAACGGCCTCCTGATCATGACCGCCTCGCCCACAGTTAGGACAGGTGCGAGTGTCGATATCGTTGCTCATTTCCTCAATGATTTCATCATCTAGGTTCTCGTTGTCATCACTGACCTTGCTGGTTCCTGATTCTTTGATCATGGTGGCAGATACAATACCAGTAGGGACAGCCATGATGGTGTATCCAAGGAGCATAACTACCGCACTTAGAAATTGGCCAAGTGGTGTGACAGGTGTAATGTCGCCGTATCCAACGGTTGTCAGGGTTACGATTGCCCAATAAATACTCTCCGGGATGTTGTGGAAACTACTGTTTGGCAAATCTCCTTCGACCATATACATGATAGTGCCGATGCTGATTACAATGATCACAACGAAAAGGAAGAATACCATAATCTTCCGGCTGCTGAGAATAAGAGAGAGTAGCAGGATGTTTCCTTCGTTAAGAAAACTGAACAGCTTAAATACACGAAAGACACGTATCAAACGGAATGTGCGGATAATCATAAGGTAGCGGGCACCTCCAAAAATCCAACTGATGTAAAAAGGTAGAGTGGCAAGCAAGTCCACAACTCCAAAAAAACTTAGCGCGTATTCCTTTGGCTTGGGACTGCAATATAAACGGGTTAAGTATTCTATAGTGAAGAATGCAGTGAATAAGTATTCAGCCCAAACCATAAATGGCTTGATTACTGCTGGAAGACCTTGCATGCTTTCTACAAAAACAAGAAGAATGCTGAGAATGATACACCACATCAGTGCAACATCAAAGGTTTTTCCAAGTGGTGTATCACTCTCAAAAATGATGATATATAGCTTTTTCTTTAAGGCCTCATTATGCATGAAGGTTTGAAAACGCTCTCTTAATTTCATAGGCCAAATTCTGATACAGTTTTTCTGAATGCTTCTGCATTACCCATATCATACATTTTTCCATTTAATCGCACTGCCATCATTCCATATTGTTCACGAACGGTTTCCAATGCGCTTGTTAATTCAATTTCCTTGCCGTTGTCAACAGCAGCATCAATATCTAGTTTCAATTGATCAAATACCTCTTTTGTGAGAATGTATTGGCCGAATACGGAATAATATTTCTTTTGTCCGGAACGCCCTATTACACCCAGATGCTCCTCGGCATAATAGCTGGTCGGCTTTTCGTGTATCTTGCTCATTCGCATGATTGTTTCATCTGCATCTTCCCATTCTCCGGTAATGATACCATATCTAGATACCAGATTCAATGCTGTTTCATGAATGCTGACCATTGGTTTATTGTAAGCTTCGTACTGCTCGATAAATTGCAAAGTACATGGCTTGTTGGTATATGAGCGGTATAAAGTGTCACCCAAAAGCAGTAATACCGGCTCATTGTTTGCAAATGAGGCACACTGATAAACGGCATGTCCAAATCCTCGCTTTTCTTCTTGATATACAAACTGCAAGCGTTTTCCAATACTCAGGATTCTTTCTTCGTATTCCTGGCTTTGTAAATTCAGTTTCTGCATGTGTTCATCCGGAAGTCTGTTTTCGAAGAATTCTTTATATTGGATACGCTCTTCCTCGCTACCAAGAACCAGACAAATCTCTTCAATTCCACTGCGTACTAACTCCTCTAATAGGATTAAAATAACGGGCTTAACACGACCGTCTCTGTCGACAATAGGGAAGAAGTCTTTCTTCAGCACACGTGTCGAAGGATACAATCGGGTCCCAAATCCAGCAACAGGGATGATGGCTTTGCGTATACTATGAACAGGGTTGATAGTGAGTTTGTAAGGACGCATGCCTTGACTGGAAAGGTACTCTACCAATTTATCTTGGCATGTTGCATCTTTAGCCAGGAACTGGATAGATCCATCGCCTTGAGAACCGACACCCTTTCCTCCATATATGAATGGTTTGATTTTGGGGTCTTTCAACACTTTGTGAAGCTTAGGACTTTTCAACTGACTTGGACACATTGGAGCAACCTTTGAGTCAAACAATTCCTGTGCTTCTGTCATCAGTTGACCAAGCTTTTCTACTTCACCCTCCTTCATGTAGGCAATAGCGCGATCGATAATATCTTTATTATCTATACCTAAGGCACTGTGTAATTTTTCCTCTTTAGGGCTTCCTGCGAAAGGGTAGGCCTTATTGAGGTCTCTAAGGATAGTGATGGTATCTTTTGAAGCGCACAGGTCTGCGAAAACCCAGTGCAGTTTGGCTTTGATATTCAATGGCTGAACCTCAATTTCGTCACCGTCGAAGGTCATAAGATTTGGCTTGACGCCAAATGCACAAGCCTGATCTAAGCGTCCGCAACGGCTTTGTGTACGCGCTTCACCTAAATAGGCGATGTTCATCTCGCCAAGCGTGTTTAGATTTAAACCGTACAAACGGTTGAAAGCACGGGCCACCAATACACAGATAGCAGCACTACTGCTCAATCCGCTTTTCATTGGCAAGGTCATCTTCTTTAAATGAATATGCACACCACCAACTTTATACCACTCCAGCATGTAAGATGCCACACCGGCACAATAGGAGAAGAATGAACCTGATTTAGCAATGCTTTTCAAACTTGCTTCATCCATAGAACATTTGAAATCTTGCCAAATATCTTGAATTTCAAGAGCTTCGCTGGTTACTTCAAAATCACGGGAACGCTCAATATCTGCTTCTATTCCTTGTTCCAAACCATTGACAATGGCCATGCCCGGTTCGATGTCTGCATTCATGGTACGGTATTTACCGGCCCAGTCAGTATGTTCTCCAAATAGACAGAGTCTTCCAGGAACAAACAATGTCATTTTCATAAGCCTATAAATCTATTTATTGCATTATAATTCGCAAAAGTAACAAGAATATTCCTATCTGCCAAATTAAGATGCAAATAATACAAAAGAATAATCCCAAGACCTAAGCCTTGGGATTACCTGTTTTGTTTGCAAGAACTTTAAAATTAATAGATTGAGGGATTTAAGCCTCAGCGGTCTCAGCAGGAGCTTCTGCGCTCTCTGCCTCAGCGTTTGCAGCAGCCTCAGCCTCTGCCTTCGCAGCAGCCTCAGCAGCCTTTTTGTCAGCTACCTTCTTAGCGATCTCTTCGTTTACCTTCTTCTCTGCCTCCAATGCAGCAGCCTTAGCTGCCTTCTTTTCAGCTGCGAGTTTCTCAGTCAACTTAGCTACACCATTCTGCTTGTCTGCCTTCCATGCATCAAACTTAGCCTGGCATGTTGCTTCGTCGAATGCGCCCTTTGCTACACCTCCCTGCAAGTGCTTCATCATGTAAACACCTTCGTTAGACAGGATTGTGCGAGCGGTATCGGTAGGCTGTGCGCCATTCTTTACCCAATACAGTGCGCGGTCAAACTTCAAATCTACTGTGGCAGGATTGGTATTTGGGTTGAAAGTACCAATTTTCTCAGTAAATCTTCCATCACGTGGAGCTCTTTCGTCAGCGATAACGATGTAGTAAAAAGCATAGCTTTTACGACCGTGGCGCTGCAATCTGATTTTTGTTGCCATAATTAATTTTAAAATTTTAATGATTTGAATATGCAATTAACCCGTAATTGCGCTGCAAATTTACGCCATTATTTCCGATTGCACAAATAATATTTTAAAAACCTTTTTCGGTTCTCAACAAAATGTCGTAAATTTGCAGCAATTTTGTAATGCGGACTTTACAATCGACAATGAGTAATAACATCGAGCATCTTGGTATTGTGGAAAACATTGAAGGACGGCATATTATCGTTCGTATTGTGCAAACTTCTGCTTGCTCAACGTGTGTGGCTGCAAGCCATTGCAATGCTTCCGAATCTAAAGTTAAGCTTATTGATGTGTATTCAGATGACTCCAATGACTTTTCAACCGGCGAGAATGTACGGTTGGTTGGGTCAACCAGTATGGGTATGCAGGCAGTTATGTGGGCTTTCGGCGTTCCATTTCTGGTTTTGGTTATTGTTCTTACCGTTTTGCAAGTGGGATTAGGACTGAATGAGGTTTCTTCTGCTTTAATTGCATTGGGCTCGTTAGTTCCTTATTATTTTACGTTGTATTTGCTCAGAAATAAGATGAGCAATAAGTTTTCGTTTATAATAGAACCAATAAAATAACTGACTTATGGATTTAATTCTAGTTGCAGTAATTGCTTTAGGTGCAATTGGTTTGATCGCGGCTATTGTGCTGTTTGTTGCATCTAAGAAGTTTGCTGTATTTGAAGACCCACGAATTGCTCAGGTTGCAGAAGTGTTGCCTCAGGCAAATTGTGGAGGATGCGGTTATCCTGGTTGTTCCGGTTTTGCCGGTGCCTGTGTAAAGGCTGCCGATGCCGGTTCATTAGAAGGAAAACTGTGTCCGGTTGGTGGCGCTCCAGTTATGGAGAAGGTTGCTGCCATCCTGGGATTAGAGGCTGTTGCATCCGAGCCAAAAGTGGCTGTTGTAAGATGTAATGGTAGTTGCGAGAATCGTCCTCGCATCGTACAGTACGATGGAGCTGTTTCTTGCCGTGTAGCTCATGCAACTTGCGGTGGTGAGACTTTGTGCTCTTTTGGCTGTCTCGGTTGTGGCGACTGTGTTAAGGCCTGCCAGTTTGGCGCTATCAAGATGAACCCTGAGACCGGTCTTCCTGAGGTAGATGAGGCTAAGTGTACAGCTTGTGGCGCATGCGCAAAGGCTTGTCCTCGAATGATTATCCAGATTCGCAAGAAGGGTCGTGTGGTCAAGGAAAGCCACCGTCGTGTTTGGGTTTCTTGTGTCAATAAGGATAAGGGTGCACTTGCAGGAAAGGCATGTAAGGTGTCATGTATTGGTTGTAGCAAGTGTGCTAAGGTATGTAAGAAGGAGGCTATCACTATTGAGAACAATTTGGCTTACATCGATCCTGAAAAGTGTATTGCTTGTGGCTTGTGTGTGAACGAATGTCCAAAGAAGGCTATTCATGCTACTTGGGAAGTTCCAGTGCCAAAGCCAAAGCCAGCTCCTGCAGAAGGTGTAGCTCCTGTTCAGCAGGCAGCTCCAAAAGCTGCTCCAGCGGCTGCTCAGCAAGTTCAGCAGTAATAATTAGCTAATAAAGAAAAATAGATATGAAGACATTTAGAATTGGTGGAGTACATCCAGCAGAAAATAAATTGTCAGCAGGCAAGCCTATCGTCGTTGCGGAGCTTCCAAAACAGGCGGTATTCCCATTGTCGCAGCATATCGGTGCTCCTGCCGTTGCTTGTGTCGCTAAGGGCGATGTGGTAAAGGTTGGAACTAAGATTGCTGAGGCTGGTGGCTTTGTTTCTGCACCTATCTTCTCTTCTGTTTCCGGTAAGGTCAATAAGATTGATAGTATTGTAGATGCCAGTGGTTATCGCAAGCCTGCAATCTTTATAGATGTACAGGGTGATGAATGGGAAGAGACAATCGACCGTAGCGAAACATTGGTTAAAGAGTGTGATCTGGACGCTAAGGCAATCGTTGAGAAGATTAAAAATGCCGGTGTTGTTGGTATGGGTGGTGCTTGCTTCCCTTGCCATGTAAAACTTTCACCTCCTCCAGGAATGGTTCCTACCTGTGTTATTGTAAATGCCGTAGAGTGTGAGCCATATTTGACTGCTGACCATCAGCTGATGTTGGAGCATCCAGAAGAAATTCTGGTAGGTGTTCAGTTGGTTATGAAGGCTGTGAATGTAACCAAGGGCTATATCGGTATTGAGAATAATAAGCTAGATGCCATCAAACTGATGACAGAAAAGGCCGTGCAGTTCCCAGGAATTGAGGTTGTTCCATTGAAGGTTAAATATCCTCAGGGCGGTGAAAAGCAGTTGATTGATGCCGTTATTGGTCGTCAGGTTCCTGCTCCTCCAGCATTACCTGTTAGTGTTGGTGCCATTCTTCAGAATGTAGGTACTATGTATGCAATCTATCAGGCTGTTATGAAAAACAAGCCTTTGTTTGAGCGCGTAGTGACTGTTACGGGTAAAAGCTTGGCAAATCCTCAGAATTTCCTGGCTCGTATGGGTACTCCAATGCAGCAGCTGATTGATGCATGCGGTGGCCTTCCTGAAGATACTGGTAAGGTTATTGGCGGTGGTCCTATGATGGGTAAGGCTTTGATGAATACCGAAGTGCCTATCTGTAAGGGTTCATCAGGCGTGTTAATTATGAATATGACCGAGGCTAAGCGAGCAGAGGCAGATCCATGTATCCGTTGTGCAAAGTGTGTAAGCGCTTGCCCTATGGGATTGGAGCCATATTTGTTGTCAACATGTTCTGCTAAGGCTGATTGGGAACGCGTGGAAAAGGAGGATATCGTTTCATGTATTGAGTGCGGTAGCTGCCAGTTCACCTGTCCATCGCATCGCCCATTGTTGGATATGATTCGTTTGGGTAAATCTACGGTTATGGGTATTATCCGCGCCCGTAGCGCAAAAAAATAAGTTAATTATGGCAAACAAATTAATAGTTTCACTTTCACCCCATGTTCATAGCGGTGACAGCGTACAGAAGAACATGTACGGTGTAATTATTGCACTGGTTCCTGCACTGCTTGCTTCATTGGCATTCTTTGGACTGGGAGCAGCTGTGGTTACTCTTACCAGCGTAGCTGCGTGTGTTTTCTTCGAGTGGGCGATTACCAAGTTCATTTTGAAGAGAGAGAAAATGACCATCCTTGATGGCTCTGCCATCCTGACTGGTTTGCTGTTGGCATTCAACTTGCCTTCAAATATTCCAATGTGGATAATTGTAATAGGTGCTTTGGTAGCGATTGGAATTGGTAAGATGACATTTGGCGGTTTGGGCTGCAATCCATTCAACCCAGCATTGGTCGGACGAATCTTCCTTTTGATCTCATTCCCTGTTCAGATGACTACTTGGCCAGTTCCTGGTCAGTTGACTTCTTATTTGGACGCAGAGACTGCAGCTACACCTCTTTCTATTATGAGTCAGGCTCTCAAGTCTGGTGATGCCAGTATCCTGAGCCAACTTCCACAGAGCATGGATATGTTAGTTGGCCAGACTGGTGGCAGTATGGGTGAGATCTCTGCTATCGCTCTGCTTTTGGGCGGTGCATTCCTGATTTGGAAGAAAATCATCACATGGCACATCCCTGTATCCATTATTGCAACAGTATTTGTGCTGTCTGGTTTGATGAATCTTGCTAATCCTGTGTTTGCTGGTCCTGTTAGCCAGTTGCTGTCTGGTGGTTTGATGTTGGGCGCCATCTTTATGGCTACTGATTATGTGACTTCCCCTATGAGTCACAAGGGCCAGTTGATTTATGGCGTGGCTATCGGTTTCCTGACAGTTGTGATTCGTTCTTTCGGTGCTTATCCAGAGGGTATGTCATTCGCTATTTTCATTATGAATGCCTTTACTCCACTGATTAACACCTATTGCAAACCTAAACGATTCGGGGAGGTAGTAAAGAAATGAAAAAGTTGCAATCTACATTGCCTAACATGGCAATTGTGCTGACTCTTATTTCAGTACTGGCAGGTGGAATCCTGGCGTTTGTTAATGGCATGACCAAGGGTCCTATTGAGGAAATCAAGGCAAAAACTCTGGCAGACGGTATCAAGGCAGTTTTGAATGCTGACGACTTGAATGTTGAGGAACCTGTTACCTTGGAGAATGGCGCTGTGGTGTATAAGACAGATAAGGGCGTAGCTGTACAGGCTAGTGATCCTAACGGTTTTGGTGGTACTTTGGTGGTTTTGGTTGGTTTCGATGAGTCTGGTGCTATTCAGGGCTATCAGGTGTTGGAACATGCTGAGACTCCGGGATTGGGTGCTAAGTCTTCTTTCTGGTTCCAGAAGGGCGAGAAGGGTGATATTATTGGCAAGAATCCAAGTTCAAACAATCTGACTGTAAGTAAGGACGGTGGTGAAGTTGATGCGATTACCGCTTCTACCATTACTTCTCGTGCATTCTTGCGTGCTGTTAATGCTGCATATGCTGCATTGTCAGGCAACACATCTGATGCACAGACTGGTGCTACACAGCAGGCTAATACTAACGAATAAATTAAGGAGGAAAACGATATGAGTAATTTGAAAGTTTTGATGAATGGTATCATCAAGGAGAATCCTACATTCGTCCTTCTGTTGGGTATGTGTCCTACATTAGGTACAACTTCCAGCGCATTCAATGGTATGTCTATGGGTTTGGCTACTACTGCCGTGCTCATATTCTCAAATCTGATTATCTCCCTGATTAAGAACTTGATTCCAGATATGGTTCGTATCCCAAGTTTCATCGTGGTTATTGCTTCTTTGGTAACTATTCTGCAAATGGTGCTTCAGGCTTACGTTCCTGCGGTTTATGCTTCTTTGGGATTGTTCATTCCATTGATCGTGGTAAACTGTATCATCCTGGGTCGTGCAGAGGCATTTGCTGCAAAGAATGGTCCTGTAGCTTCTATATGCGATGGTATCGGAATGGGTCTTGGCTTTACTTTGGGCCTTACTTCTTTGGGCGCTGTACGTGAGTTCTTGGGAACCGGTAAGATCTTTGATTTTGCTCTTTTCCCAGAAGATTATGGTATGCTGGTATTCGTGTTAGCTCCAGGTGCGTTTATTGCTTTGGGTTACCTGATTGCTATTGTGAACAAGTTGAGAAAGGCTTAACTACTTAAATTAGAAGAATTATGGCTTATATATTGATTTTTATCACAGCTATCTTTGTGAACAACGTAGTGTTGTCACAGTTCTTGGGAATTTGTCCATTCCTGGGTGTTTCTAAGAAAGTAGAGACAGCATCGGGTATGGGTGCCGCTGTAGCATTCGTGTTGACTATTGCTACTATTGTTACCTATCTAATCCAGAAGTATGTTCTTGAGGCTTTTGGATTGGAGTATCTGCAGACTATTGCTTTTATTCTGGTCATTGCTGCGTTGGTACAGATGGTAGAGATCATCTTAAAGAAGGTTTCTCCAGCCTTGTATCAGGCATTAGGTGTTTTCTTGCCTTTGATTACGACTAACTGTTGTATTCTGGGTGTTGCAATTCTGGTTGCAAATGGTACCTATGCATCTTATGGCGTTGAGCCTAATCTGATAACGGGTGTAGTTTATGCGTTCTCTACTGCTCTTGGCTTTGCCTTGGCTATGGTTTTGTTTGCAGGCTTACGTGAGCAATTGGCAATGGTGAATATTCCTAAAGGCATGCAGGGAATGTCAATCGCATTGGTTACCGCTGGTTTGCTGGCCATGGCTTTCATGGGCTTTAGTGGCGTTGACGGTGGTTTGAAGCAGTTATTTGGATTGTAATTTTCTCCCCCAAATAATAAAGGAGAGGCTTGACCTAAAGGTTAAGCCTCTTTTTTTTTAATTTATTCTACTTTTATTTGTTGAATGGCGTAAAATCATTAAATTTGCATCAAATTACTAAGAATAGGCATATGAAAGGAACAATCCTTGTGACAGGTGGTACCGGATTTATCGGTTCACATACTGTGGTTGAGTTACAAAATAGTGGTTATGAAGTTGTAATTGTAGATAATCTTTGCAATTCTCGTGCTGAGGTCGTTGACAATATTGCTTTGATTTCAGGCAAAAAGCCCGAATTTGTTGAGTTGGATTGTTGCGATTATGATGGCTTGGAAAATCGTATTTTCAAGAAGTATTCAAATATCCAGGCTATCATTCACTTTGCAGCATATAAGGCTGTGGGCGAGTCTGTACAGCAACCATTAAAGTACTACCGTAATAATCTTGTTTCTTTGATTAACTTGCTGGAACTGATGCCAAAATATAATGTTAAGGGCATTGTGTTCTCTTCTTCATGTACTGTTTACGGTCAGCCAGACAAGTTACCTGTAACAGAGGATGCTCCTGTAAAGGCAGCAGAGTGCCCATATGGTAATACCAAGCAGATTAATGAGGAGATTATTCGTGATACAGTAGCCAGTGGTTCTCCAATCCAGGCTATTATGCTGCGTTATTTCAACCCAATTGGTTCTCATCCTACAGCATTAATTGGTGAGTTGCCTAATGGCGTTCCTATGAATTTGATTCCTTACCTGACGCAGACCGCCATCGGTATTCGTGAAAAACTGAGTGTGTTTGGTAATGATTACAATACTCCAGACGGAAGTTGTATCCGTGACTATATCAATGTTGTTGATTTGGCCAAGGCTCATGTTGTTGCTATTGATCGTATTTTGGAAAATAAGCAAGCTGAACAGGTTGAGGTCTTTAACATTGGTACAGGTCGGGGCGTTTCTGTTCTGGAACTGATTAACACTTTTGAAAAGGCAACAGGTGTTAAGCTGAATTATCAGATTGTTGATCGCCGTCCTGGAGATGTTGAACAGACTTGGGCTGATCCAGAGAAGGCAAATAACGTTTTGGGTTGGAAAGCAGAGGCTACCCTTGAAGAAACCTTGCAGAGTGCTTGGAACTGGCAGCTGAAGCTTAGAAAAGATGGAATTCAATAAAAAGAAATATTAAACACAGTTTGTGTTTATTTGCTAGATTGCATGTTTGAGACGCTTTGGGTTATTGTGAAATTGCTAAACGCGTCGTTAATCAAACAAATTGCAAAGTAGTTTTGTCGTGTTTTATTTTGTGTTTGTGTTGTAGCACCTCCTCGACGTGAGTCGAGGGGGTGTTTTTTTTCTAAACAAAAAGCCATCCCATAAAGAGATGGCAGAATGAATAAAAATTAATCGAAATCCTCAAAATTAGTAGTGTCAGTATTGACACTGTCTGGCGGTAAAATGGACAATTGTGATTTTAAATCTTCTATTGCATTCGTTCTCTTTAGATGGATTGGTAACCTGTTGATGAAGGATTCTTGTTGGGCTGCCGTCAGGTTTTGGTTGAAGCGGCACAACAGATAGTATCCCACAGGGTTCGCAATGTTCTCAGAAATTGTTTGTGCTATAAGTTCGTTAGCCTTTCGGTTAAGTGAATCTACTTTCTGTTTTAGCTCTGTGTCTTCTTCGTGTTCTGTTCCTTTTTCTTCAGATGCATCATTATAGGCACTGCCGATTTGAGCATAGATAGCATTGATCTTATTTAGGAACTGCTGGTAATTATTGTTGTTAGGAGTACCGGTAATTTGCGAGGTCTCATTGCTTAAGTCCATCTTAATCTGTCCGTTCTCCAGAAAAAAAGTAGCTCCCATTTTATTACCTTTAATGATATAGGTAATGGTACACTCCATGGCTGAATCCTGGCGCCCGCTGAATGTGAACTGATGATTTTGCACTTGAGTTCTTTCTAAAACCTCCAGGCTTTGCTCTTTATCCAACTGTAATAGTACCTCGGTGCCATTTTCTGCCTCATCAATGGTACCCTGGATATGGTAAGCATGAACCCCTTCCTGCTGTTGGCATGCACCAAGCAGGAAGGGGATCAATATAAATAAAGAATGTTTCTTCACAAAAAATTATACCAGATACTGGTTGCTGATAGATTCGTTAGACATCACGCGACGGATGGTTTCTGCAAACAGAGCAGCGATGCTCAACTGCTTTACCTTTGCGCAGCGGTTTGAGTATGGAATACTGTCAGTAAATACCATTTCCTCCAAAGCAGAGTTCTGTACACGTTCTGAAGCAGGACCTGACATTACACAGTGTGATGCCATAGCACGAACACTCTTTGCTCCGGCTTCCTTCATGATATCTGCAGCCTTGGTAATGGTACCTGCTGTATCTACCATGTCATCGATAATAACGACGTCCTTACCCTTAACGTTACCGATAATCTGCATGTGTGCAACCTCATTTGGCTTCTCACGGTGCTTGTTACACAGTACCAATGGAGCATTCAAATACTTAGAGTAGGTGTTTGCACGCTTTGAACCACCAACATCAGGAGAAGCAATAACCAGATTCTCACCTAAATTTAATGACTGAATGTATGGCAGATGAACTGCTGATGCATACAAGTGGTCAACTGGAACGTCAAAGAAACCCTGAATCTGATCTGCGTGCAGGTCCATGGTAATCAAACGGTTGATACCTGCGACACTCAACAAGTCTGCTACCAGCTTGGCACCGATAGAAACACGTGGCTTGTCTTTGCGATCCTGACGTGCCCAACCGAAGTATGGGATTACGGCTACAATACTTTTTGCTGATGCGCGTTTTGCTGCATCAATCATCAGTAACAGCTCCATCAGGTTGTCAGAGTTAGGGAAAGTTGACTGAACCAGGAAAACTACTTTTCCACGGATGCTTTCCTCGTAGGAAACAGCAAACTCACCATCAGAAAATTTTGTAATGTTAAGATTACCCAGTGGGCAACCTAAATGCTGGCAAATCTTTTCTGCCAGATAGCGGGAACAGGTTCCTGAAAATACCGCAAATTCTGAATTTGTGCTCATTATAATTATGATTACTGAATTTGAATGCAAAGGTAGGAAACTTACGCCACAAATAGAAACATAATCCTAAAAAAATGTGTATCTTTACGCCCAAAATTCAAAAGATGATTGATTACGAGAAAGAATTGAATGAAAGTCAACTCCGTGCGGTTACCTATTGCGAGGGTCCCTCATTAGTTATTGCTGGTGCTGGTTCTGGAAAAACACGTGTGTTGACTTATAAAATAGCCTATCTTTTGGAGCATGGGTATAAACCATGGAACATTCTGGCACTGACTTTTACCAATAAGGCTGCTAGGGAAATGCGTGAACGTATCACCTCTCAGGTCGGTGATGATTCCGTTGGCTTGTGGATGGGTACATTTCATAGCATTTTTGCCCGTATTCTTCGTGCTGAAGCTGCCACTTTGGGCTTTACGAGCAATTATACCATATACGATGCTGCAGATCAGAAGAGCCTCTTGAAAAGCATTATTAAAGAGATGGAGCTGGATGACAAGGTTTATAAACCTGCCTCTGTGGCTGCACAGATAAGCAATGCTAAAAACCAATTGATTTTACCGGACCGTTATGCTGCAAATCCTGCATATTTGGAGGCAGATGCTTCCCGGAAGATGCCAAAGCTGCACGAGATTTATTCAAGGTATTGGAAGCGTTGTCATCAGGCTGATGCTATGGATTTTGATGACTTGTTGGTTCATACAGCCGAATTGTTTAATTACTACCCTGATGTGCTGAAACGATACGCAGACAGATTCCGCTATATTCTTGTGGATGAGTATCAGGATACCAATTATGCTCAGCATTACATTATTCGGCAACTTACACAACAGTCACAGAATGTATGTGTGGTAGGTGATGATGCCCAGAGCATTTACAGCTTCCGTGGTGCCCGAATAGACAATATTCTTAATTTTACCAAACAGTTTGCTGGAGCACAGATATTTAAGTTGGAACGGAATTACCGTAGCACTAAGACCATTGTTCAGGCGGCTAATAGTTTGATTGACAAGAACAAAAATCAAATTCACAAAGAAGTGTTCTCTGAAAATGGTGAGGGTGAGCGTATTCCAGTAATTGAAGCTTATAGCGATTTGGAAGAATCTGCTATTGTCGCTCAGAGGATACGGGATTTGAAGCGTAGGGAGCAGTTGAACTATAGTGATATCGCTATTCTGTACCGAACTAATGCGCAAAGCCGAACGTTTGAGGAAACTTTTCGCCGTGAAAACCTCCCGTACCGCATTTATGGTGGCTTGTCATTCTATCAACGTAAGGAGGTAAAGGATATTATTGCATATTTCCGTTTGGTGTTGAACCCAAATGACGAAGAGGCTTTCAAACGTATAATTAATGTTCCGGCACGCGGAATAGGCGCGACTACAGTTGGCAAAATTGTGGATTGTGCCAACGCGCAAACTGTCAGTTTGTGGAATGTATTAAGCAATCCAGAGCTGGTGGGGTTAAATGTTAATAAGGGCACCTTATCAAAATTGTACAAGTTCCGTGAAATGATAGCTGCTTGGCATGAATTGCTTGATGAACAGGATGCTTATGTGCTAGGACAGCAGATTGTTCGTGAAAGTGGTTTGATTGCCGAACTATTTGGTGATAACACTCCTGAGGGAATGGCACGACAGGAAAATGTCAATGAATTACTTACCGGCTTGCACGATTTTGTGGAGACGGTTCGTGAAGAAGGTGGAAGTGATATGGGCTTGCGTGATTTTCTGGCTGAAGTGTCATTGCTTTCAGATTTGGATACAGATGATGGAGACAGTGAGGATAAGATAACGTTAATGACGGTTCATTCTGCCAAAGGTTTGGAATTCGATGCCGTTTTTGTGGTGGGTATGGAGCGCGATTTGTTCCCAAGCCAGATGTCTAACACCTTGTCTGAATTGGAGGAAGAACGCCGTTTGTTCTACGTGGCTATTACGCGTGCGAAACGTCATTGTGTAATCACTCACGCCAAGAGCCGCTACCGATATGGCCAGACAGAGATGAGCAATCCCAGTCCGTTTTTGAAAGATTTGGATGATCATTATCTCGATATCCAGAGCAGTGGAGTTGAGCGCCCAAGCATGGAAAGGAGCCGAGTGAGCATCAATCCTGTGGGGAACAGGGGATTCTCTTCTGTTCATCGCAACAGCGCTGAGGATGGAGCCCCCGTATTTATCCGCCGCTCTTCCACTGCATCGTCTCCCGTATCGTCACGCACACCGGTAAGCAGTGTCCGTTCTTCTGTTCCGTCTTCGAAATCAGCTTCATCGTCTCCTGCTCAATCTGGAGATTTGCATGCTGGCAGTGTCATCGAGCATGAGCGTTTCGGAATAGGTGATGTGCTTTCCGTTACCGGAACAGGTGAGAATACCAAGGCTGTTGTGAAATTCCGTCACGCAGGAGAAAAACAACTTTTACTGAAGTTTGCCCGTTTTAAGATAATAAGTTAATATGACAGCATATAAAAACATACCAACCCCATGCTATGTCATGGAAGAAGAGAAATTGCGACGCAATTTGTCGCTGATTCAATCAGTGGCAAAGCGTGCAGAGGTGGAAATCATTTTGGCCTTCAAGGCTTTTGCCCTTTGGAAGTCATTCGGAATATTCCGCGAGTATATCAGCCACACAACAGCAAGTTCACTTTATGAGGCACGTCTGGCTTTTGAGGAATTCGGCAGTCCTGCACATACATACTCGCCGGCATATACTGATCAGGATTTCCCAACGATAATGGCATGCAGTAGCCATATTACATTCAATTCTTTCAGCCAATACCAGCATTTCTATCCTCAGGTGCAAGAGTATAACGCTGCCCATCCTGAGAAAATGATAAGTTGCGGTGTTCGTGTGAATCCTGAATATTCCGAGGTGGAGGTGGAACTTTACAATCCATGTGCTCCTGGCACCCGTTTTGGCGTTATTTTTGAACAGTTGCCGGAACAGTTGCCTGCCGGAATAGAAGGCTTCCATTGCCATTGCCATTGTGAGAGCAGCTCCTATGAACTGGAGCGCTCGCTGCAACATATCGAGGCTCGTTTTGGTAAATGGTTCAAACAGATTAAGTGGCTGAATTTAGGCGGTGGCCATCTTATGACCCGCAAGGATTATGATACCGAACATTTAATAAATCTGCTGAAGGGCATCCATGAGCGCTATCCTCATTTGCGCGTCATCTTAGAGCCAGGTTCAGCATTTGCTTGGCAGACAGGCCCCTTATTGGCCAATGTTGTGGATGTAGTGGAGAATCATGGTATTCGTACTGCAATCCTGAATGTTAGTTTTACCTGTCACATGCCTGATTGTCTGGAGATGCCTTATCAGCCAGTTGTGCGTGGTGCCAAAACGTTGGATGCAGAAGTAATTAAGACGGCTAAGCCGGAAGATCACATTTACCGTTTAGGTGGTAATAGTTGCCTGAGTGGTGATTATATGGGGTGTTGGCAGTTTGATCATGAGTTGCAGATAGGGGAGATGCTGATTCTGGAGGATATGATTCATTATACCACGGTCAAGACAAATATGTTTAACGGTATCAGTCACCCTAGTATAGGAATACTCCATACTGATGGTGAATTTGAATTGTACCGTCAATATCAGTACGAGGATTATCGGAATAGAATGTGTTGACAAACAAAAAAGGATGAGTTTTAAACTCATCCTTTTTATTTAGAGCGGAAAACGAGGCTCGAACTCGCGACCCCAACCTTGGCAAGGTTGTGCT
>JAKSLP010000015.1 GCA_024401115.1 Bacteroidaceae bacterium
CTTACGAGGAGCACCACCTGAAGAAATGATATACTTAGCACCAGTGAAAGCCTCCTCTGGATTTACAGTATAGCTCAGATTTGCACCTGGAAATGCGCAGTGGCACATCTCATCATAAACACCGTGTACACCTGGCTCATAGATATCATACAAGCAGATGTTTGGAGTAAGACCGAGCATCAGAACGCTCTGAACCATGTTTGAGCCGATCATACCACCAGCACCAACAATAACAAGTTTTTCGTCTGTTAAGAATTTCATAACTATTGTTTTTTATGTATAAAGTATATTTGTCGACAAAGATACCGAAAACCTTCGGAATTATCAAACAGAATGCACAATAATATTTCGAAAAAATAACACCTTGGCAGAAAATTCGTATCTTTGTGACGAAGAACCTATAATTTTCGACAATGAATATTCCCAATAGACTAAAGCTATTACGACAGTGGATGCAGCAAAACCAGTTGTCTGCCTACATTATTCCCAGCACGGACCCGCATTGCGGAGAGTATGTTCCTGAATACTGGGAAGCCCGCAAATGGATCAGCGGTTTCACCGGTTCAGCAGGTACGGCTGTTGTCACACTGGACAAAGCTGCCTTGTGGACTGATTCCCGTTACTTCATTCAGGCTCGCCAGCAATTGAACGGGACGGGATTTGAAATGATGAAGGAACGTGTGGAGGGTACACCTACTCAAGGTGAGTGGCTAAAGCAGATTTTACCTGCCGGAAGCACGGTTGGACTCTGTGGCGAAATGTTTGCGCAACAGGAGTTTGAGGATCTTCAAATAGAGATTGCCCCCGAACTGCAACTGGCATCAACCGAAGATCCTTTCACCGCATTATGGACCGACCGCCCATCACTTCCTGAAGATCCGGTTTATCCTCAGCCTTTGTACTATGCCGGACGTACGGCTTCCGAGAAATTGTCCGACATACGTACGCAACTGGAATCAACCGCATGTGAGGCTATTTTGCTGTCAGCCTTGGACGAGGTGGCATGGACGACAAACCTTCGTGGTTCGGACATTCATTGCAATCCAGTCTTTGTCAGCTATCTTCTCATCCAGCATGATAAGGCCACCTTATATATAAATAAAAAGAAGGTTCCCCAAGCTATTGCCGATAGTCTCCAGGAACAGGGAATCACCTTGGCCGGTTATAGTCAAGTATTCGTGGACGTTGCGAACCTGTCCTCCCTATGGCTAGCGCCAGGCAGTACTAATCATGCCATCTACCAGCATCTGAGCGAGAATTGCCTCATCTATCAGAACAATTCTCCAGTATCGCTGATGAAAGCAGTAAAGAATGAAGCCGAGATTAACGGTTTCCACCAGGCCATGCTTCACGATGGCATTGCCATGGTCAAGTTCCTGCATTGGCTGAAACCCGCGGTACAGGCAGGTGGGCAGACAGAATGCAGCATAGCAGAAAAACTGAATCAATTTAGAAGCGAATATGATGATTATCAAAATGTTAGCTTTGACACCATAGCGGGCTATCAGGCTCATGGAGCTATTGTTCACTACGAGCCGACTCCAGAAAGCGATATTCCTGTATTGCCGGAGGGACTTCTGCTTTTGGATTCTGGAGGCCAATACCCTGAGGGTACTACCGATATTACCAGAACCATAGCCCTTGGACCTGTTACCGATGAGATGAAGCGTGATTACACATTGATTCTCAAAGGTTTCATACAATTAGGATTGGCAAAGTTCCCGGAAGGCACCTGCGGTACCCAATTGGACATTCTTGCCCGTCAGGCCATTTGGAGTGAAGGAAAGAATTATTTCCACGGTACCGGTCACGGTGTTGGATCACACTTGTGCTGTCACGAGGGCCCTCACCAGATTCGAATGAACCATATGCCTGCGGCTCTGCGTGCCGGCATGACAGTCACCGACGAGCCGGGTTTATACATCGAGGGGAAATACGGTATCCGCACTGAGGACACCTTGCTAGTAGTCCCATTCATGGAAACTGAATTCGGACGTTTCCTTCAGTTCGAGCACCTGACCTTGTGTCCTATCGACACCACTCCGATAGAGCTGTCACTGCTTACCCCCGTTGAGAAAGATTGGCTGAATCAATACCACAAACATGTATACGAAACCTTACTCCCCTATCTGTCAGCGGAAGTAACAGAGTGGTTGAAGGAGGCTACAAAAGCGATTTAGAATAATAGCAGACACAGTCAGTCCAATGCCGTATGGGCACCTTTAGCCACGCCGAGCGAAGCAATGGCGTCCCCAATGCCGCATGGCTGTCCGTTGACTGTTGTCTGTTGTCCGTTGTCTTAAATTTTTAAATTTTATCATATATGGCTTTAATAAAAAGTGTCAGGGGGTTCACTCCTGAAATTGGAGAAAGAGTCTTCTTGGCCGACAATGCCACCATTGTCGGTGATGTAATAATGGGAGACGACTGTAGTATCTGGTTCAATGCCGTGCTGCGCGGCGATGTAAACAGCATTCGCATTGGCAACAATGTGAACATCCAGGACGGTAGTGTACTGCATACCTTATATCAGAAATCCACCATCGAGATCGGCAATGATGTTTCGGTCGGTCACAATGTCACCATCCACGGTGCAAAGATTCACGATGGCGCTTTGGTCGGAATGGGAGCAGTTGTGATGGACGACGCTGTCGTAGGTGAAGGCTCTATTGTTGCTGCCGGTTCGGTTGTACTGAGCCGCACACAAATCCCAGCCGGTGAACTCTGGGGTGGATGTCCTGCTAAGTTCATTAAAAAGGTTGACCCTGAGCAAAGCAAGGAACTTAACCAGAAGATTGCCCGTAATTATAGCATGTACGCTAGCTGGTACAAGGAATAAAAAACGATGAAGGCTGTGTTTATCCAAACACAGCCTTCATTATGATATCAGCAGCTCCGGCATTTCCGTTCACATACCGGCCGGAAGCCTCTCCAGCTTTTTTCAGTTTCTCTTCATCACCCAGCAGATTACCCAAGTGTTGCCTCAGGGAATCCCAACCGGTCACCTCCAGACCGCCACCGCACTGCAGCAATGCCTGAGCCTCCTGGAAGCGTTTATTATTCGGACCAAACAGCACCGGAACACCCCATACGGCTGCTTCCAGCACATTATGGATGCCTACTCCGAATCCTCCACCCACATAAGCCACCTCGCCATATCTATAGATGGACGACAACAGTCCGTAGCAGTCAATAATCAGGCAACGTGCCTTACGGGCAGTTTCTTCTGTAGCCTGAGTATAACGGACCGTATCCATCTGCAACTTGCCCAAAATCTGATTCAAATGGCTTTCACTCACCACATGAGGCGCAATGATCAGTTTCCAGTCCGCATGTTCGTTGAAATAACGGATAAACAAATCCTCATCCGGTTCCCAACTGCTTCCAGCCACAAACACAGGTTTTCCATCCTTAAAGGCCTCCACCAACGGCAGCACCTTTGCCTGACGGGCAATCTCTACCACGCGGTCAAAGCGGGTGTCACCCACTACGGTCACATTATCAGTAATTCCCCGGGTAGCCAAAAGCGATTTAGATACCTCGTTCTGGACAAAGAAGTGAGTCACACGTTTCAAGACCTTATAATACTGTCCTCCCCACCAATGGAAGAATACCTGTTCCTTTCGGAAAATGCTGCTTACGCTATAGACAGGCACATGACTCTGCTGCAAAGCTTTCATATAGTTCTGCCAGAACTCATACTTGATGAAGAACGCCATGACCGGATGTGCCAACTTCACAAAACGGCAGGCATTGGCCGGTGTGTCCAGCGGCAGGTAGCAAATCACATCTGCCCCGTCATAGTTCTTGCGCACCTCATAACCCGAAGGCGAGAAGAAGGTCAGCAAAATCTTATACTGTGGATGTTCCTTACGCAGACGCTCCATCAGCGGGCGGCCCTGCTCGAACTCACCCAGGGATGCTGCATGAAACCACACATACTGAGCGTTCGCATCCAGTTTTTCCTCTAGGATACGGAACGTCTGCTTGTGTCCCTGCACCATCAGCTTGACCTTCGGATTGAACCAGGCCACCACACGTACAGCCAGCAGGTACAGGCGGATGATGAAACTATAAACCCCTAAAAATAGCATTATCCTAATGCCTCAATGGCGGTTTTCATTCGGTTCAAAGTCTCCTCTTTACCCAGGAAAGCAGCAAGTTCATACATATCAGGACCCTGACCGGCACCTACCAGTGCCACACGCCATGCATTCCATGGTTTCTTGCCAGTCTGTTCAGCCCATGCATCCACCACGGCCTTCTGTCCTTCTACGCTGAAGTCCTCAACACCGTTCAGGACTTCCATCAGTTCCTTCATGTCGGCAGCAGTATCCTCTTTCCAGTTCTTACGGATAAACTTATCCTCCTTATCGAAAGTCTCTGGAGCCACGAAGAAGAACTTGGTCAAAGGCCACAGGTCACTTACGAAACTGATGTTGCGCTTCTTTACCTGCTTGCTCTGTGGGTCGATGTATTCTACCACCTTCTGCTTCATCATAGCCACCACCTGTGCCTCCTTCTCTGGAGTAGAGGTAATGCCATTCTCTTTCAAGATTTTGTCAAATGCTGGAGTCCAAGCCATCTCATCCTGCTGCAATAGGTACTGATGGTTGAACCAGATACCCTTCACATAGTCGAACTTTGCACCGGCCTTGCTGCACTTGCTCAGGTCGAACAGCTTAATCATCTCCTCCATGGACATGATTTCCTGATCATTGCCCGGGTTCCAACCCAGCAGCGCCAGGAAATTAACCACAGCCTGAGGCAGATAGCCCTTCTCGCGATAGCCCGAAGACACCTCACCGCTCTTTGGGTCGTGCCATTCCAGTGGGAACACAGGGAAACCCAACTTGTCTCCATCGCGTTTAGACAGCTTACCGTTGCCTACAGGCTTCAGCAGCAGTGGCAAGTGAGCGAAGCGTGGCATGGTGTCAGCCCATCCGAAAGCCTCGTACAGCAATACATGCAGTGGAGCTGAAGGCAACCACTCCTCACCGCGGATTACATGGGTAACCTCCATCAAATGGTCATCTACAATGTTGGCCAAATGATAGGTAGGCAACTCATCGGCACTCTTGTACAGCACCTTATCATCCAGGATTGAGGAATTAATGCTCACATCGCCACGGATCAGGTCGTCTACATGCACGTCACGTCCCGGTTCAATCTTAAAGCGGACCACATACTGCTCACCGGCAGCAATCAGGCTGTCCACTTCCTCCTGGCTTAAAGTCAGACTGTTGCGCATCATGCCACGGGTCTGGGCATCGTACTGGAAATTAGGGATCTCAGCACGCTTGGCATCCAACTCGGCAGGAGTATCAAAAGCAATGTATGCCTTGCCGTTATCCAGCAACTGCTTTACATATACCTTGTAAATCTCACGGCGCTCCGACTGGCGGTAAGGACCATGCTCACCACCAAAGCTCACACCCTCATCAAACTGGATGCCCAGCCACTTGAACGACTCAATGATATAATCCTCTGCTCCAGGCACGAAACGGTTTGAATCAGTATCCTCAATACGGAAAATTAACTCGCCGCCCTGCTGGCGTGCAAACAAATAGTTATATAACGCAGTACGCACACCACCAATGTGCAGTGGACCTGTCGGACTGGGTGCAAAGCGTACTCTCACTTTTCTTTCTGCCATAATATTTTACTTATTTTGCTTATTTTGTGCAAAAATACACGTTTTTTTTCGATTGGACGCTATCTTTTTTGTATTTTCGCCATGAAAACCATACAATATGAAGAAAGACCACTTACCCGAACAAAACATAACACGTTATTGGCTGTACAAATTAGGAATTTTGATATTTTGTACGGGCTTGATCGTATATTTCCTACCACGTGAGAGCGAGTATAATTTCCAGTTTGAAGAGGGGCGCCCCTGGCCGTACAGCCAGTTGATGGCCGACTTCGATTTCCCTATCTATAAGAGCGAGGATCTGATAGCCAAGGAGACCGACAGCATCATGCGCTACTTCACGCCTTATTTTGCCGAGAACGACTCCCTACCCCAGCGTCAGTTGTTTTTGCTCAAGCAGCGTTTGGAGGAGAACAGTCCTAATGACACACGCCAGCAAAGGCTCATCCTGAATGCCATGAGAAGCGTTTTCCAGCAGGGCATCATGGATACCGAACAGTACTCACAGTTGATTCGTGACAGTATTGGCCAGATTTCCATATACCGCCAGCGCGAGGCTTTCCGTCGCCCAATCGGTCAGGTCTACTCCACCAAGGCGGCCTATGAGTTCATGAACAGTGATTCCTTGGAATTAGACAAAGCCTTGATGCGCCAGTGCAAACTGGCAGAACTTCTTGTGCCTAATCTGGAGTATGATAACGAGCGAAGTAGTGAACTGCGTAACGACTTGATATCCAGCATATCATTCACTTCTGACATGGTATTCTCAGGTACCAAGATAGTGGACCGCGGAGAGATTGTCACCCCTACCACCTACCGCATCATCGAATCATGGATTAAGGAGAGCAATAAGCGTTACTCCGAGCAGAACCAGGACAAGATGTACCTGATAATCGGCCAAACCATATTTGTAGCGTTGCATCTGTTGTGTTTCATCCTGTTCATCAGCATGTACCGCAATGACTATTTCGACCACCACCGCAATGTGTTGTTAGTCTTTGGCCTCATCGTGCTGTTCAGTGTGCTCACCTCACTGATGGTCCGCAGCAACTGGTTTAGCGTTTACGCCATTCCTTTCGCCATGGTGCCTATTACCCTGCGCATCCTGATGGATTCCCGCACGGCATTCACCGCCACCGTGGTCATGTCACTGTTATGCTCCATCTCCCTGCGTTTCCCTTACGAATTCATTCTGATTCAGATTCTCTCCGGATTGGTATGTATCCTGTCTTTGCGCGAGATGTCACAGCGTTCACAGTTGTTCCGCACCGTGGCCATCATTACGGCAGTCATCATCTTCTTCTATTTCGGATTCCACCTGATTCACGAAAACGACATCACCAAGCTGGATGTCAGCATGTACAAGTACTTCCTCATCAACGGTGTACTTCTGTTGTTCACCTACCCTATGCTCTATATGTTGGAGAAGACCTTCGGATTCACCTCCGATGTCACTTTGGTTGAGTTGTCCAACATCAACAACCCACTGCTTCAGAAACTATCTGAAGTTGCCCCAGGAACCTTCCAGCATTCCATGCAGGTAGCCAATCTGGCAGCCGAGGTAGCCAAGAAGATCGGTGCCAGACCTCAGTTGGTCCGTACCGGTGCCTTATATCACGATATTGGTAAGCTGAAGGATCCTGTATTCTTCACCGAGAACCAGAGTGGCATCAACCCTCACAACAGTCTGGACGAGATGCAAAGCGCAGCCATCATTATCGACCATGTACATTACGGATTAAAGTTGGCCGAGAAGCACAGCCTGCCTCAGGTCATTCGCGATTTCATCCGCACCCACCACGGTGCAGGTCTGGCCAAGTTCTTCTACATCAATTACCAGAACCGCCATCCTGAAGAGGAGGTCAGCAAAGAACCTTTCACCTATCCGGGCCCTAACCCATTCACCAAGGAACAGGCTATTCTGATGATGGCCGATGCGGTAGAGGCATCCTCCCGTTCACTTAAAGAGTATACAGAGGAAAGCATCAGCAACCAGGTCGACAAGATTGTTGACGGCCAGGTAGCCGAAGGCTATTTCAAGGAATGCCCTATCACCTTCCTCGACATTGCGATAGCAAAACGTGTATTTAAGGAAAGATTAAAAACGGTATACCACACCCGTATCTCCTATCCGGAGTTAAAACGCTGAGAGTTTTGAGCCTTAAAGCGCCGAGGCGAAGCCAATGGCGCAAACCATCCCGCATGGCCGTCCGTTGTCCGTTGTCTGTTGTCCGTTGTCAATCACTGCGGATCCACATCATAGTACAGAACCAGCGACCGGTCCTTAGCCATATACGCCCTTTGCAGTTCCTTTAAATACTGCTGCAAAACCCGCAGTTGAGCCTTTGGTTCAACCTTCAGCACCACTTTACGGATAAAGAACTGTTGCACCCGGGCCACTGCCGGACAATCCGGTCCCAAAACACGTTGTTCCCCTAAGGAGTGACGCATCTGAGAGGCCAACTGATTGGCTGTATACTGAACCACCTCCTCTTTCCGGTGCTTCAGATACACATAAATCATACGGTAGAAAGGAGGATAGCGGAACTGCTTGCGTTCGGCCACCTGAGTATCATATAGTGCTGTATAATCATTGTGTACCACCTGGTTGATAACCGGCAATTGTACACTACGCGTCTGTAAAATGACCTTTCCCCGCTTTCCGTGTCTGCCTGCACGTCCGGCCACCTGTGCCATCATCTGAAAGGCCCGTTCATAACTTCTAAAATCTGGATAGTTCAGCATCATGTCCGCATCCAGGATACCAACCACGCTCACCCTGTCAAAATCCAGTCCCTTGGTCACCATTTGGGTACCAATCAAGATGTCCGTCTTGCCTTGCTGGAAGTCGCCAATAATGCGTTCATATGCACTGCGGCTACGGGTAGTATCCAAATCCATGCGTGCAATCCGTACCTCGGGAAACAATTGTTGGATCAGGTTCTCTATTCGTTCTGTACCATAACCGCGATTTACGATATTCTCCTCCTCACATGAAGGACACTTGGAAGGCAACTGATAGGTATATCCGCAATAGTGGCAGGTCAATAGGTTCATTCCCCTATGGAAAGTCAGACTCACGTCACAATTCTGGCAACGGGGCACCCAACCGCAGGTCTTGCATTCCACCATCGGAGCAAAACCTCTACGGTTCTGGAACAGGATGACCTGTTCCTTATTCTCCAGGGCCTGCTGGATATGGCTCAGCAGAACATGACTGAACGGACCGTTCATTCGTTTCTGTTTCCGCTGCTCTGTCAAGTCCACCACCTGAATTTCCGGCAATTCCAGTCCCGCATAGCGTTCTGTCAGCGGCACATAGGCATACTTGCCCGAAATGGCATGGTAATAGCTTTCCAAGCTTGGCGTAGCTGTACCCAATAAGGTCTTAGCCCCAGCCTGGGCTGCCAGCATCAGCGCAGCGCTGCGGGCATGATAACGTGGAGCCGGATCCTGTTGTTTATAGCTCGTTTCATGTTCCTCATCCACAATCACCAGCCCCAGCCGTTGGAACGGCAGAAACACGCTGCTACGCACACCCAATATAACATCATACGGTTTGTCCGACAGTTGTTTTTGCCAGATTTCCACACGTGTAGAATCGGGGTATTTGGAATGATACACCCCTATTCTATCCCCGAATACGGCAGACAATCGTTCCGTAATCTGTGTGGTCAGGGCAATTTCAGGCAACAGGTACAGCACCTGCTTTCCCGCTCTTAGCACCTGTTGAATCAGGTGAATGTATATCTCCGTCTTACCACTACTGGTTACACCATGCAGCAGACACACATCCTGGCGTGAGAAAGCATTCAGAATGCGGTTCATGGCCTGCGTTTGTGCTACATTCAATTCTTTAGTATAAGGTTGTGCTGCCACCTTATTCTTAACTAAGCGACCAACTTCCACCTCATACAGTTCCAGGATACGCTTATCCATCAGAGCCTTTATCGCTCCAGCTGGTGCCGAAGAAGCCTCTTGCAGTTCCTTCCGGGAAACCGGCAAAGAAACGTCTGTTGTCTGTTGTCCGTTGTCTGTTGTCAGGCCCGATAGCTTTAGATATCGGGCCAAAATCTCTTTCTGTTTTGGTGCTCTCTTCAGCCCATCAACCCACAACTGCACCTGCCTCTCCAAAGCCCTACTCCCCAGCAAAGCCTCTTCCTGGAACAATCTTACCCGCACCTCTGTACGAGGCGCAAACGCCTTATGCAAATCCTCCTCCAATGATGATTTACTGTCACTCTCAGGTTTCAACCCAGAGGGCACAGCAGCCTTATACACATCACCCAAGGCGCACAGGTAGTAATCTGTAATCCACTGCCACAATTTCATCTGTTGCGGCAACATAATCGGATATTGATCCAAGACCTCCATAATGGGTTTTACAGAACACCCTTCCGGCTGCTCTTCATGAAGGCGTAAGATGATTCCGGTATAAATCTTTTTCTTACCAAAAGGTATAAGCACACGAAAACCCACTGCCACTTGCTGCTCTAACCTTTCGGGAACCGAATAGGTATAAGCCTGCGCAAGAGGCAGTGGGAGTATGATGTCTGCAAATTTCATATTACATTTACTTGTATTTTTCTAACTCCTGTTAGAAAAATACAAGTAAATTAATCTTCCACATATTGTTCTTATAAGAGAAACCACGGTCCATTGTGGTGAACTTACCATCAGCAGCATCTGTGCAAGCGATATTATAACTTGCACCAATCTGGAACTGATCAAATACACGAAGGCCAGCGCCAACATTGAAGCTCACCTGAGTACTCTTGGTCTTATAATCCTGTGTGCCGATAACCTCATCAGGAGATACTGGATTATAGATATTAAACTTATACTCTTTACTACCCATCTTGAAATCCAATTCAGGACCGGCAGATACATAGAGTGCAGTCAGTGAACCCAGAGGAATATTCAGTTTAGCATTTACTGGAACAGCGATATAATTACCATTCACATGATGAGGCTCACTATGTTCCTCACCTACGGTAGCACCATTATAATGGTACAAGGCTGAAGCATCCACTTTCAATGGCAACTTACCCAAGCCAACTTCAAGTGTAGGACCCACATACCAACCGGTATAATTACGGGAAACGATACCTGGAGCATTATCCAAATTTACATTGTTCAAGGAAACACCGCCGGACAAACCCCAGCGTACTTGTGCCTGTGCAGGTACAGCCATCATCAGAGCCATCAGCAATGATAGAAGTGCAAAAGTCTTTTTCATATATAAAAGTATTAAGTTGTCAAATCTTGATTTTTGCAAAGGTAGCCAACATTTGTTAATTCTGCAAATTTTACACATAAAAAAAGGCGTTCCGTAATGGAACGCCTTTCTTATTTATCTGAAGTAATTAGAATTACTTGCACTCGATAACGGTTACGCGAGACAACTTGTCCTTACCGAAGAACAATGGATCAACGCCACCCTTAGATACGATCTCCAACTGTGATGGGCTAACACCCTCAGCAATCAGTGCGTCGTAAACAACCTTAGCACGCTGCTCAGACAACTTCTGGTTCAGAGCTGCAGAACCAGTTGCCTTATCAGCAGAACCAGCTACCTGGTACTTAGCACCAGCTGGGCTCTTCTTGATAGCGTCAGCGATCAACTTAATGTTAACCTTACCCTCGTCGCTCAAGTCGGTCTTACCAATCTTGAAGAATACTGCAGCAGCTGCAACAGCCTTGCTAGGAGCTTCAACCTTAACCTCCTTAACAACTTCCTTGATAACCTCCTTTGGAACCTCGCGGATAACTTCCTTCTCGATTACGCGATCAGCAACCTTCTTGAAGTTCTTACCACCGAAGGTATAAGTAGCACCAACAGTCAGACGAGCGGTAGACTCAGCCTTGCGGCAAGCAGAAGCATCACCGAACAAAGATGGAGTTACACCGAAACGACCCTCTACGTTGATAGCCCACTTCTCGTTTACGTTGAAGCCCAGACCCAAACCAGCGGTAGCACCTACGCGTACCTTGAAGTCATCGTTCTCCTTTACGATCAGCTGATTTGCAGCGTCGCTCTCACCGGTGAATACGGTACCCTTGCTACCGAAGTTAACGGTAGGACCAGCGAATGCATATACGTCAACAGCACGCAGAACGTTCTTGTTGCCGAACAGGCTGTTCAGGTTCAGGATAGCGTCGAAGTTAGTCTCAACGAAAGTCTTGCAGTGCTTGCTGTACTTACCATCGCTACCAACCAATGAGCTCTTTGGCGTAGAGCACAGGCTCTGCCACAGACCGCTAACCTCAGCACGAACACCCCAAGTAGGAGTGATGTACTTACCCAGCTGTACGTTCAGGTTCAGAGTAGGCTCGTTGAAACCGTCGTTGATTACAGACATACCACCGACACCGAATCCCAAGAAAATATTGTCGGTCCACTTCTCAGTATAGGTGTTTACCTCCTGAGCGTTAGCGCTCAGAGAAGCACCAGCCATCAGTACTGACAAGGTCATTAATTTCATATTCATAACTTATATGTTTTTATTGATTTCAAAAACTTAAATTACACTCTCTGGATTAATCCTCAGTTACGATACCACCACCATAGTTGTGACCGCCATGTGCATCGTGTGTACCCTGATGAGCAACATAGTGAGAAGCGTGATTTGGATCAGCCTTCTCCTCTGGCTCAATGGCAGTAGAAGTAGTAGTAATGGTGTACTCACCAGCCTTCTCGCCACTAACCTTGGTTACGATGTTATACAGAGCCTCTACAGTAGTAGTAGTAGCAGCAGCACGTGACCAGCTCCAAGCAGAAGCCTGATACTCAAACTTCTTAGCCTCTGACTTATCATAGTTCAAAGCCTTGCTCTCAAACAAGACGGTCAAACCTTCCTGCTGAGTCTCAGACAACCAGTTTGCCAAAGTAAAGCCAGTTGTTTCAGCCTTATCTACATTTACATAGTCAACAGTGATGTCAGCAATGAACTCAGTTGGATTCTCGAACCAACCGCTACCGCTGTGATCAAATGCATGAGATGAACCATGAGCGTATGGCAAAGAATAAGCTACAGAAGGAGTAGTAGTTTCTGAAACCTTAACGAACTCAAAATCATCGCTCAGGATCAGAGTGACATTGTAAATAGCCTTACCACCAGCCTTCAATGGGTTTACCTGAACAGTCTCAGATGCAGAAGCACCATTCTTGGTTGCAGTAATAGTTACAGGACCACCAGCATAACCAGCCTCAGCGGTAATGGTCTCAGCACCAGTTACGGTAGCATCAGTAATCACATTTGTGGTCAATGCGTCAACAACCTTCACGTTGAAGTCGATGACAGCAGGAGCTGGTTTAAAAGTAGTGCTCAAATCCTCCTGAGAACAAGAGGCGAACATACCACCAACCAAAGCCACTACGGCCAGCGCCAGCTTAGCGCCTAAACCGTTCATAAAAAACTTTGTTTTCATTTAAATTTAATTATAATTAAAAGTTAGACATTTCATTTTCGATAAACAATGGATTAAAGCCATTAGCTTCCATTATATTATCACTCGCTTCTGTTTTATACTCTCTATAATAATATTGTTCGTTACCAGCATTATACACTAAACCCATTTGGTTTGATGTACTGATTCTAGGTATATACCCTTTCCGTTTATATTTATAAGGTGGTAATGCCACCTGAAAACGGAAACCGCCATTTACACGAGCCGCATTGTCCGTTGCCTTAAAAGCATAAAAACCAATAGATGCGTAGCGGAAATGACGGATCATCTCAAATTTCAGTCCCTGGTCATTTAGCAACCATTTATTTGCTGTCAGTTTAAACTGCGTATTATACTGTGGCCAGAAGAAATTCACACCAGCGCTCCAGTGAAAATTCATGTCGGTATCATAATGGAGATGCATTCCCTTCCAATAGCCTTTACCTATATATCCTGCCCTAACCTCTGCCGACCATTTTCGGTCTTTAAACGGCATCATCAACTGTCCGTCTAATCCCCAACGGCTGTTATTGAAATAACCGGCAGTCACCCTACCCTTTATTCCGTATGCTAGGGCAAAGCGTTGCGACAATGTTATCTGACCCGGATGAACCTTATCTTCCAAGGATCCAAATCCATCATTATAAACCGGGACCTTAAGCATGGCTGCCAGTTTACCACCCGGCCAAAGACTGACTTCCACCGATGGACTAAAATGGAACATCCACTGATAAACCTGATTAAGAATCAAGTTTTTGAAAGAAAGTTGCGGATACACTAATACATCCACCTTAAACAGCGAGCTGTTTTGTTTCTTTTCTTTCTTCACCTGATTCCAGGCTTTTTCCACATCATAACTGGCGCTCCAGTCTGTTAGTGCAACCTCAACATTCTCATCCACGGTCATATTAGGACGGTATGTCAGCGACACTTGTGGCACATTATATTGGGTAAACACCACCGTACACGGCTCATTACCCTTTAACGAAGACTGGATGATTTCAAGTGCCTTGGCAATACCTTGTGACTGGACCGAATAGAGGTTATTCTCCAACGAGAATACCAAGCCCTCTTCACCATCAGCTTGACGCACATTTTCAAAGCCCGCTTCCACTAATTTTGCCACCGTCTCTTCCGGTGTTTGCGCACACATTAAGGTGCTCACAAAACATGAAATTAACAGTAAGCCAATTCGAAAAGCCTTACTCATACAATCATTCATTCAGCATCCGCATAGCATAGCCACACGAATTTTACTGCAAAGGTACATCTTTTTTACTAATCCACAAACTTTTCTCTGCATTTTTACTATCCAATAGGCTGTTCTTTATCATTTTCAGTATTTTCTTGCTTTTCATCAAGCAGTCGATCGTTCATTTGTTGTTTAAAGCTGAATAAATACTCTTCACCCAGCAATTTCCATCCGGCAGCCAGACAGAAGCCAATAAACATAAACGCCAACACCACCTTTTTTCGGCTATTATTAGGATATTGGGGCATGGTGGCAGCCTCCACCACAGCAAACACCGGTTTTTCTTCCTGCAGTTTAGCCTTGGCCATCTCCACTTGCTGAGCCATCTGGCTATAAATCTCACTAGCCAACTGAGCCTCCTGCTGCAGACGTTCCTTGGCCGAACTGACACTTTGCAAGATGACACTGCGGTCATAATCCACACTACGGGCGTACGCAGCCTGCGCTTTCACCATCTTATCCTTTGCTTCTTCCGCCAAGGTTTCATAATAGGTCAAATCCTCTTGTGTCTTTTTAGTTCTGTAGGCAATCACATAATTTTGCAATCGGGTACACACCGTATCTGCCAATGTTGTTGCAATCCAAGGATCATCCATAGTCACGCCAATGGTAACGATACCTGATTTCTTATCCACATCAGCGCTTACCGCCTTTTGTAATGCACCAACTACCAGACGTTGCTGTTTGTTCAATTGCGCAATATTTAAGGTGTCCGGTTCCATATCATCAGGAGTGCCAAACAAACTGTCCTTGATGCGCTGAATTAAACCAGAATCCTCGACATCTTTAATATATTGAAATAATGAGATTGGAACTGCCGGCTTTGCCCCTTTCTTTAACTGTACAGGACTCACATAAGGAGTAACCTCCACATCAAACAATTGTGTCAAGAATAAGGTACTCTGACTAATTTCAGGGAATAAAGTGATATTAAGTGCATCACTGCCTCCGGATAAATTAGCGCCACTCAATCCCACCAAACTGGCCAGACCACCTAAACTACCACCTCCACTTTTGGATTGGGATTCTGGCGCCAAGGTCACATTAACCGTATAAGTACGTTTTTGCATCAATGCCACGCCCACGCCTAATACTGCAGCCAAAAATGTACAAACGGCTATGAACCTCCAGTTCCTCAAAAACTTGACGGCATAGCCCGCCCAGTCAATATCCATCTCCTCCTCATCCACAATGGGAGAAGTAAAATTCACATTCTCTTCCATAGGACGTTATTTCTTTAAGATATAGCCCAATGAAACCAAGGTTGTAGCCAAAGAAGCCATACCCGTCACAGAGCTCATCACCTCTGGGAATGTAGCCTTAGGTTTCAAACGCTTAGGTACAATAATTTCACTACCCGGAGTAATTTCAGTACTACTCTTCAATCGACTGATATGTCCATTCATATGCACCACATAAGCATGGTTCTTGCGAGACATATCGGTATAGCCTCCAGACTCATTAACATAGTACTTATAATTCTTCTTCTCACGATAGGTGACCACATTCGGGCTCAGCACTTCACCCATCACACGGACGGTATTGTTATAAACTGGCACTTCCAATCTATCGCCTTCACGTAAAATGATATCATTGGAAGATCCTGGATTTGCGATAGCTTTCTCCAACTCAATACCCACAAAATACTCATCACTGAAATTCAGCATACGGGCTACAGTAGCAGAGTCGGTATTCACATCAATCATACTATCAACCACCTTTTTCATCACCTCACGCTCATCGTCATTCATCTGACGAATCAGTCGGGCGCCCTTAATATATGCCTGATCCGTAAAACCACCCACACGCTTTACCAGGTCACTCAATCGCTCATCACGGGTAGTCAACACATAAGTTCCTTCAAAATTCACCTCACCGGAAACTGTCACATTACGCTGCTCCGTATATGAAGGGCTCTTGCGCACAAACACCTCGTCATAAGGCTGCAAGGTAAATCCAGGCTCACCCTTGATGACGAATCCATCTTTCAGAGAGAAACTGAACGTTTCAGCTATGGTGTTCTGAGAAACCGCACTCTCATTATCCTTCACGCGACGGTTCACATCCACACGGGCCAAAGAGGCACTCTCCAGCAAACCGCCAGCCTGAAGAATCAAATCCTCCAAAGTCATATGATCAGCATAAGGGAATACTCCAGGTGCAGCCACTTCACCGTTGATAGTCAGCACACCCAAATCAGACATATCGTACTGGTTAGGAATATACAATTGGTCATTGTTCTTCAGCACCACATCTGGAATATTGCCATTCATAATGGCACCCACATCAATAGAGCGGACTTCCAATGTACGGTCAGTTTTTTCACGATGCAGCACTGCACGCTGAGTAAACGCCTCAGGCAACAAGCCTCCGGCAGCTTGAATCAAAGTGCGGATACTATTAACTTTACCACTTAATTGGAACTGGCCCTCGTGATACACAGCGCCCTTGATGGTCAAGCGGTTCTGAAAACGGGAAACCAATTCACCAACTTCCACTTCATCACCATCCTGCATGGCAAACTCAGCGAAATTCACATTTTCTACAGTGCGCACCTCATAATCCTTACCGGTCTGACGAATCACTGTAACACTGTTGGTATAGGCAGACTTAGCAAAACCACCCGCATAATCCAACAGGTTTTGCATGTTCTCACCCTGCTTCATCTCAAAGTACATTGGGCGCTTTACCAATCCTTTCACACGAACCATATTCGAATAGGCAGGAACCAAAATCACATCACCCTCCTGCAGGCGGATATCCGAACGAGTATTACCATTGACCAGGAAATCATACACATCCACGGTAGCAATCACTTTACCGCCACGACTCACCTTAATGTTACGCAGTGTACCCGCATCCTTGATACCACCAGCCTGATACAACGCATGGAATACTGTTGAGAAAGAAGACAAAGTATACGTACCAGGATTCTCCACATCACCCAACACATTGATCTGGATGCTACGAAGTTGGCCTAAGCTTAATCGGATATCACTGCTACTTTCGTCACGGCCTAAACCCGCATAGATACCTGCCAGTCGCTTACGTAAATACGTATTAGCCTCTTCGACGGTCATTCCTGCAATATAAATAGGCCCCAGCACGTCCACATTGATGCTGCCCTCGGGTGAAATCTCATCCTGAAGAGTCACCTGATTAGCACCAAAGATATCGATAATCACCTCATCTCCAGGCCCCAACTGATAGTTACGAGGGGTTGCTATATTCTCAGATGGTGCAAAATCCAGATTATCGTTTTGGAACAAATCATGACCATAAACCTTCAAAGAATCAGGCAGGTCATATCGGTCAAACACGCCATCCTGCTCCATGAAATATTCGTCAATGATGGCCAAAGAATCCTCCTTAGTCAGCATGCCATCACGGAACTTGTCACGTCGAGCCTTCAAGTCTGCATTGGGGCTATAAGGCAAATAGGCAGAAGGACGTTTACCGTTATACAACGTCTTATTCTCGCCAACTTGTTGCTTATTATCTGTCGACAATTGGTTGGAGGAAGAGTTTCGTTGACGGCTTACCGTATTATTCTTATTCGTATTAGCAGCATCACCTTTCCCCTGCTCGTATTTTTTCTTAATACGTTCCAACTGCTGACGGTTAACGCCCTTCAACGCCAATTCTTGAGCTATCACCTTCTGGTTCTTGCCTGCAGCAGTAGCCTGCTGCACATAAGCCATAACTTGCTCATCACTCATTGCACTCTGTGCCATCACATGGGTTGTGCAGCACATAGCAAAAAGTGTAAACAACAAGATCGTTAATCGTTTCTTCATTATTTGATATTTCTTAATTCAAAGTTTTTATTCAATCCATTGACTCAAAATGTCTGTTGTCACTTGATTGTTGATCTCAACAATCAAGTATCTCATATTTTGACTGCTTACTCTTAAACTCCGGCACAATCTCCTTCATTTTCTTCACAATCGCCATATCATCATAAGTAAATGACAATTGGTACAACTCCTCCTCATTCTTAAGAGCCTCGCTATATGGATACTCCCTTACCTGAGAAATCTTAATCTTTTCATGGAAAGTCGGCTTAGTTGTTTCCTCATCATTGAGCAATTCTTCAAATAGCTTTTCACCATCGCGTAAACCGGAATAAACAATCTTCACATCTTTCGCACCTGAAAGATTAATCATACGCTGTGCTAAATCTGCGATCCGGACCGGCTTGCCCATATCAAAGATAAAGATTTCGCCACCCTTACCCATGGTGCCAGCTTCTAGCACCAATCGACAAGCCTCAGGTATCAACATAAAATACCGGATAATATCCGGATGAGTCACCGTTACTGGACCACCGGCTTTTATCTGCTCACGGAAGATAGGAATCACACTACCATTGCTGCCCAATACATTACCGAATCGGGTCGTAATAAACTGGGTGACACCCTTTACCTCACCGTCTTGGATCGCATTATTCAGTGACTGACAATAGATTTCGCATATACGCTTGCTACAGCCCATCACATTCGTTGGATTCACAGCCTTATCTGTACTAATCATCACGAATTTCTGAGTGCCATATTTTACAGCCAAATCGGCAATCACTCGGGTTCCATAGATATTATTCTGCACAGCCTCAGCAGGATTATCCTCCATCATGGGTACATGCTTATAAGCTGCTGCATGGAACACATAATGAGGCCTATGCTCCTTAAATATTTCCTCCATACGGGTAGCATTACTGATGCTACTGACAATGGTATGTGCTGCGAGTTCCGAATGATTGCGGGCCATATACAAGCGGACATCATGCATCGGTGTTTCTGCCTGATCAATCAGCACCATCTCCGATGGATGATAAGGCGCTATCTGACGTACCATTTCACTACCAATAGAACCTGCCGCACCGGTAATCAGTACACGCTTACCCTTTAGCAAGGCACCGATAGCATCCATATCCACCTCAATGGTATCACGGGGCAACAAGTCCTCCACATCAACTTCCTTAAGCAACTGATGATTTAAATCACTTTTACCATCCCACACCTGCATATCAGGCATCATCAACAATTTAATACCGGCTTCAGTCAAGGAATTTATCAGATCATTCTTCTCACGGAAATTTTTAGTCTGCAGAGGTGAAATCATCAGAGCCTTCACACCATGTTCCGCCATATAAGTAGCCAAATTGTCATCGGCAGGGAACACCCTTAATCCTAAAAGCCGATATTTGTGAGCAAACGGGTCAGGTGAGACAAAGCCCACCACCTCGTATGGCGACTTAGCCTGATTTCGCACACTCTTGGCCAACCCGATGGCACCACTCTGCACGCCGTAGATAAAAATACGGGTAGCCGAATGCAAGGTAAAAGTCACATCATATAGCACTTTTACCACTACACGCACCATCCAAATCAGTAAGGTTGAAAGCACGATGAGAAGGGCCGTCGGCATCAGTCCAAAATAAATTGGAAAGAAATCTGGACCTAAAATACCCTTCAATGCAAAAAGTAAGATAGTTCCCTCACCCATAGCGAAGGCTATTCTCTGTAAATCGACAAAAGAAGAATAACGTACAACCCCCGAATAGGTATGATTCAACCTGAACCCAACAATAAAGCATACCAGATACATCAAGAGAGTTAATCCAATTCCAAGCATATTGGCAACCAATTCATCTAATCCATGAGCAAAGGCATAAACCACATATCCTGAGAACACGAATAAGGCACAATCCAACAACAGCACACACCAATACGGCAGTGCTTTCTTAGAAAAATACCATCTCGTCAATTTATTAAGAACGTTCATAACGATTTTTCTCTTGCATTTTACTAATTACATATTATGCATTTGCAAAAATAAGGATATTCCACCATATTTAAAAATTATTCAAACCATAAAAGATATTATGAATATAATATTTTGGGGAAAAGAACTCAAAGCTCACTGCTCATCGCTTATTTCAAATGCACCTTAAATCCCGCTCCACCCGAGAAATTTTTCAAATCATTCATCTCACAAACCATAAACAGGTCGAACAAACTGTCTCCCGAATTCTTGGCCTGTCCTAAACCAATATTCCATTGAGCACCCGCATTCAGTGTACGGGTATCATATTCCGCCATAACATTAAAACCATTAATTACACGGTTTGCCACATCATTACCCGTATCCACTTTATCTAGTTGTAAATTAGCCCCTACACCTATGCCTTCAAAATGAAAATCCTTGCGGTTATTGTGGAGATACGCCACATGGGCGCCCAAGGTTCCCACACCATTCAAGTCCAAGTGTTTGGTTGCTACAATATACTGACGTCCCCAGAATCCATTACCACTATCAGAAGTACCAATGTTTCCACTTGTTCCATTCTGTTCAAAAGTATGTAACGCGTCATTAAGACCGATGACAATCTGTGGAGTCCAGGATTTCCACCAACCTTCTTTCCATACTCGGAAACGAAAGTCGAAGTGACGGTCCTGATTGGCCCATTTCTTGAAATGTTTTGGATCTATGCCACGCCATTCTGCCAAGTATTTTCCTCTGATTAGCGTACATGTATAACTTATCTCCATCCAAGGGAGAAAGGTAATATCAAGATAATAATTCATGGACGGATCACGGTCCCACCCATAAATATGAGCCTTAGGCAAGGCAGCTTTATCCAACCAACTCCAACCCGCCATAAAAGTCTTATCACGTTGCATATCGGCCGTAGGCAAATGCATCAGTCCGGTATTTCCGTATGTAAATTGGGCAAAGGCATCAGTCACCATAGTGCAGAGACCAAGCCCCATCAGGTATGTTTTCAATTTCATATATATCTATGCTTTTGATACCGGAGAAGAGAATGTTTCACTCCCATCTTCACCAAACCTACCATCTTTTGCCTCAAAAATGACGGAGGGTTCATGAATCTCTACCGTATGCCACACACCTGCAGGAACCATGCAGCCATAGCGGCCATCAGAGGGACAGAGATGAATGCGTTCAACCTCCTCACCTTTCTCATTGCAGAGAATTTCATCCATACGTCCACAAAGTAGAATCACATTCTCATTACTCATAGGGTGACGATGAACAGGCACTTGACTTCCTGGCAACATGGCATTCAGCATTCGCTGACTATTATCTTCAGCTGTAGTGCGTAAATCGAAATTCTGGCGAAGACGTGGATTAGCTGCCGCCTGATCAAACAACTGCTGAATAAGTTCTTTATTGATTTCCATAATTATTAATTATCCGCTCGAATCTATGATTCGCTTGTGTATCGTAGAGGAGCAAGAATTATCAATTGTAAATTATCAATTATCAATTGCGAGCAAGGCTCGCCAGATATTCCTCATGCAAATGATAGTACTTCTTCTTGAACAGCAGATAGGCCACTGCTAGCAGAACTGTGGCAATGGCCAAATAAATCCAATGCGCAAAAATTGTATTAGGGCACATACAAATAAAGCCAAATGACACAACTAACTGTAGAGTCATATACAGCAGGCTCACTTTCACATGTCCAATCTTTAATTCATTTGCCATCAGTTGATAAGCGTGTTTGCGATGAGCCTCTCCTAAGTTCTCATGAAGCATTATTCTATGGAAGATTGTCAATACTCCATCCACACCATAAACGAGAAGAAAAATAAGATATGTAAAATCAGCTTTTACAATGATGACTTTGCCAATCAAGAAGAGCATGATAAAGGCTATTCCGATGGAACCGACATCACCCGCAAAGCATTTGGCCTTACCTTTAGGACGGAAGTTGAAAATACAGAATACAAGAACCGAGAGAATACAAACAGTTATCAAACTCAAATCGGCACAATCCGACACCACCGCCAATGGTGTCAATACAGCCAATGCATAACCAGCTGTAATACCATTAATGCCATCCATAAAGTTGATGACATTCGTAGCACCCACATAGACAATCAATGCCAATAGGATAAACAGAATGCCCAACAATGCACCATTTTCTTCAAACCAAAATCCATCCAACATTCCCAACTGATAGAATGCTAGTCCGGCTGCAGTAAACTGAACAAACAATCGCACGCTATCCGGCAACGAATGGATATCATCTATAAAGCTGATACCTGCCACCAATGTTAATCCCAACAAAAAGAATGGATAACAATCACTAATCGCTAATCCCTCATCGCTAATCAGCAAAGCTACAGCCCACACCCATGCACCCAAAAGAAAGATTATACCACCTCCACGCAAAACAATCGTAGTGTGCGAAGAACGTTGGTTCGGCTTATCAATGATATTAAACTTGTCAGCGATTTTAAAATAAACAAGTTCCAGAGCCAACAGGACAATGAGGATTATGCCATAGATTGTAAATGTACTCATACCTACTATTGATTTATAGATTCTGCAACCCTCATTAAGCTTTCCTCGAATGACACCAATTGATAGTCGAACCCGTAAGAACTCATCTCAGGGTCGTAATAGTACGTGGCAAACATCTTATTGATAGGCTGCAGCACGAACGAGCCCAACCATACGAAAGGATTCAGCAGGCGAGTGATCCACACCTTGTGATCAGCAGCCTTGGCAAAGTATCTAATAATCTCCACCGTATCTGCCAGCTCACGGTTCTGAGGATAGAACGTGCCCTCCAGTTCCTGGTCCACACATTGCCTCACAAACTCCGCCAGATTGTCAATATACAGCATCGAACGATAATTGTGCCACTCAGGGAAGACAGGAACCATTGTTGCCAACTTGGCCAGACGTGGGAAATTACCCTTTGCATTCGGCCCATAAATCATACATGGGCGAAGGATGCACACCTTGAAATTTTCGTCAGCCAATGGTTTGATACCATTTTCCGCCTGCAGCTTCGAATCGCCATAAAATCCATTGGGATTTTCAGGGGTCGAAGATGTTAGCACCTCCGTCTTCAGGCTCTGGCTCTCATGGAACACAATCTGACTCGACATGAAGATGAACTGCTTCACACCAGCCGCTTTAGCATGCCTAGCCACCTCGATTGTCAGGTCACGATTCACTTTGTAGTACAGTGCCTCCATCTTCGGGTCAGCATTCACATGAGCAATGCCCGCCACATGATAAACCACATCGTACTGGGAATAGTCAGCCTTTTTCCAGGCATCCCCCATGGTGTCAACCGCATCAATCTGGTAGCCACCGTAATCCATCATATACTTGCGCACACTCTCACCCACATAAGAACCTGCACCAGTAATCAATATCTTTTTCATTACCTTTCATCAGTTTTTTTTGTTTGTTAATCTTAATGATCACCAGCGGGATAATATATAGTATAGCAGTTTCCTGACTATTTTTCGATTTATTAGCCATATTCTTGGGTCGATTTTTATTCTCTTCTCGTGTTGTTTATCCCGCTCTTCACATCTTGCAATATAATAGTCGCAAAGAGTCATGTTATGTGATAGATATTTTTGTGGTGTGTTAATGCATGTTTTTGGCAAGTAATGTTCCCACTTCTTATACCATACCAAGAGGTTCTCATAGAATTTATAATCTTTAGAGCCGGCTGATTTATGCTCTATCAATATATCAAAAACGACCTCTATTTTTTTATTTTGATCTAGCACTTGCATACAAATGTCCAGGTCATAGCAATGAAACCCATGAAAGGTATTGTCATCAAACCTGATAGTCTCAAACATGGATTTCTTGACGCAAAACCACAAGCCGTCAACTGCAACAACTTCTGATGTTTTTTCTTTTCGTCCCTTTCTTTCTATAAATTTATATATAGGCACTAGTCTATAATAATGATTCTCAATTGTAATTCCCTGAATAATATGTCCAGACATGTCACTATCCCACCATGTAATAAGTGGAACTTTTGGAAGGTAAGTGCCTCCTACGACTCCAATAAGGCCTATTTCATTGTTGTCAAAATGAGCAATAACATTATTTCCCCATTTTTTAGAATGAAAAACCAAATCTTCATGCATAAAACACAGGATGTCGCCTTTAGAACGTGCAACGCCCTCATTATATGCCGAAAAAATATTACATCTATTGTCTGAATTGTCAATAATTACAAATTCGTACTCGGCACCAATGGTCTTGGCCACGTTTTTTTTCAGACTATCCAATTTGTCTGGACAGCGAGAACATACAATTAACGAAATCATCTTTTAACTAAAAATTGATTTTACTAAAACAACCATTCGACTATTAAAAGACTTCATTCCAGATGTAAACCTCGAAAATAAGGAAAAAGTCACAACAGTAGCGGACAATCCCACAATAATTGCATATATAAATACGGCTAAATAATTTTGAGGCTTAAAAGCGTATACTGAAGAGGCATAAAAAACCAGGCCAATAGAACCTGCAGATAACAGGATTCGTTTTAGATATGGAACATAGAAATTCGAAAATGCATTTATTTCAAACCCTCTGGAGAAAAGATAATAGGGCTTCCAACCGTACACAACAAATATTCCACTTACTATACCGCCCATCAATACTCCAGAGATTCCCAAGAAGAAACCACATACTATAGATACCATCAGACTTATTGTTCCTTCAAGAATTGGCGCGGCCACATCTTGGACCAGGCCGAACCCATCTTTAAATCCATCAACTGCAGTACGATTAATATTAAGCCATACTTGAGCCAGGATAATATATAATACAACTCCCCCTAAAAGATAATCCTGAGTAAGCCAAATCGAAATAAAAGGTTCTGTCACAACAAGTAATGTCGCTATTACTATAGTCGAAATACACAATCTTGAATCTGTCAATTCCCAAAAAACAGACAGCATTTTATTCTTATCCTTGCTGGCTATTAAATTACCGATTGCAGCATTGGTACTTGAAAATGCCTGAGTTAATATTTTATCTGCTTTATCGGTTACAGCTAAATAATTGCCATAATATGCCACTATTGTCAGCGTAGAGAAAGAATACATGATAAGAGGTGTACAAGAAAACACCAAAAATCCTGCTATCCTATGAATAAATAATTGCTTGGTCTTTGTTACAATCTCAGGAAATTCCTTCAGTAACGTTCTTCCATCAGTATTTACTGCTTTCAGCCATGGATACTCTTTCCTAAGCACATGATTCAGCCACAATGCCCCTATCATATATCCCAAAAATGTCGTACCAAGGTAAAGAGCGAATGGATTTTGCGCAACGGGCAACCATAATATAAGCATTATCCTGAATACAATACTTGACATTTGTGTGACCTTTGTAACCTTGTATGTTTTCTGGTCTGCAGAAAGAACACTTTGCCTATAATTCACATAGTAGTCTAACAGGTTACCAATCAGCAAAACACAGAAAGTCGCATATGCGTACCATAATGGCATCTTAATGCCAGAGAAGATCAATGGGAAGAAACACATCAACAATGCAGACAACGCCAATATCAATGTTGCAATTCTTCTATATATCCACCCTTGTATTGCAACAATTTTGTTTATTGCAGATGTATCATTATTATAGAAGGGGGCGTATAAGAAATATGCAACAGCAGCTCCAACACCAGATTCTGCTAAATTCAGAAAATGCAACAAAGATTGTGCCGTAGTATCTAAGCCAAGTACTTCACTACCCAAATAATCGTAAAAAATCTTCCTGGACCAAAAGCCCAGAACCATCTGAATGAAAAAATATAACGTTGTTATTTGTGCATTCTTTATGCTTTTATATGTTCTTGAATCCGATTTCATATATAATTCAAATGTACTGTAACAACGGTAATTTCTCGTGTGATGCGGATATGTGCGAGGACTGGACTCGTCAATATATTTAGACTAATAATAAATTATTATAACAATCTAATAACTGTTTTTTTATCGATTCCGGATTATGGCGTCTTCTTGCACATGATTTCGAGGCTGATGAATACTTAATTAGCATATCCTTATCAGAAGCAAGATTTATTATAGCAGCTGCCATCTGCCAGGGATCATTGGCGGGCACAAGTACTCCGTGCTCTCTGTCTTTTACCAAATTTGCAATTCCACCGACATTAGTACAAATTACTGGTACGCCTAAACATTGTGCTTCGCAAATAGAATTAGGAGAATTCTCCATATAGGCCGTATGAACATAGATGGTACTATTGCGTAACAGTTCCGATAGCTTCTCAGGTAGAGTAGGCCCTATAATTTTAACATTGTTCTCAACAAAAGTTGTATGTTCTTTTTTCTCAACCGAATATATTAATTCTTTGCACATGCCTCCTACTACGACCCATTCGAAATCAACCTCTAGCGTTTTCAATATCTTTGCCGTCTTTAGAAGCATGTCTGGTCCTTTTCTATACCCCGCGCATCCAGTTGTTATTAGTCTTATCTTACTATTGGTTGGCACTTGCCATTCTATAGAGGGATCGATAAAATCAGGTCTTAAAGCCTCTTCTACATGGTAATACTTTCTTCCTGGATGCATGACCATAGATAGGTTCTCATCCCATTCTGTTCGTCCCATATAATGACGGACAGCAGACCAAACTTGTCTCTCGCACGACTCTCTGGATCTTTCTTTTTTTATTGCCAATAGAGCATAAATGGCTCTTTTAGGATTCCACCACTTGTATCTTATAAAGTCAAAGAAATTATACATAGGAGGAAACAACATATTATTATATGGCACTATAGCCCCCATAATATGTATGACAACAGGAATAGAAGTAAATTTTGCAATTCTACCAAAAGGCCATTCTGTTCCAAAAACTTGTATCAAATCAGGGCGCTTCTCTTGCACAACCTTTTGCATTTCAGTTTCCAAAAGTGTGGCGTTAGGTTCCCACGACCATAGATTCCTGATTTTTTTGTCAAAAATTGAGTAATGTAGAAACATTGGAATATATTCTACACCATCAATGATTTTTCTTTCAGAGCATGACTGATTCCCTTCGAATGCAATAGTCAGCTTTATTTCTGGACATGTTCTGACAATCCTTTCAAGCGAATCTTGCCAACCACCATAAATAGTTCCTTCATCTTTATAGCACGAAGGGACTGAAGTTTCAAACCATAAAACGTTCATTTGAAATCTACAATATCAGTAGTTTATAATTTACGCTTGTAACACTTCTTAGAAGAAGATTCTACGGATAAAATAATACAGATAAGTCCATCTGAAAAGCAGTTTTATATGAATAGGGTATAAACTCTTTTCTCCTGCAAAAGATACATTATTCCCATGTCTTCTATAACCAATCAAAGGCTTATTAATGTAGAATATTCTTCCATAATTCGCGCACAACATACCAATCCATTGGTCATGCATTGGAAGGTGCTTAGGAAAAGGGATGGCTTTTTCTAACACATTTTTCCTAAAAGCCATTACGGGCCCGAAATAGTTATTCCTTACCAAAGAATATAAAAGGCTCAAATTGGGAGTATCAGTAAAAAATCTGTCCTTTATTATCTTGCCCTCTTTATCTATAATCTCCGCATTTGATAAAACTAAATCAGCACCCTCTTGAAAACATTTTTCAATCTCAGGCAACTTATCTTCATACCATATATCGTCTTGGTCTGCAAGGAAAATATAATCCCCTGCTGCATTTTTTAATGCATTTTCGAAGTTGTAAACTGGTGAATGAAACGAGCCTTTATATAGTCGGATTCTTGGATCTCGGTACCCAAGTATAATGTCTGTCGTACCGTCTGTTGAACCATCATCTGACACCACAAGCTCGTCATCTGCTCCCAACTGCATCAGGATGCTGTCTATTTGATCTTTGATATATTTTGCGCCATTATAGGTGGCCATGCATACTGAAATCATATTATAATCTGTATCGCAAGTAGTTTCCGTCCAGATTCCACGTTCCAACTAAAAAATCATGTTTGACGGCATGTTTTCTGGCTGCTTCGTTGATTTTGGCGCTAAAGTTTTTTGTCGGCTTTTCAGTTTGTCAATTTTGTTACCAATAGTTCTGCACCTTTAATCGCATACCGTACATACTTGAACGCACCACACGTAAATATACCGTGCTTCTTCAGCGAGCCCACGATATCGTTATTTACCTTGCGCTTAGCCTCTATTCCTGCGGTCGATTCACCGCCATCGCGCATTGTAACGAAGTCCATTGGCAGATATTTGGCACGAATGTGATACTGGGCAAACAGACGCACCATCCACTCAAAATCACTCGATGTGCGAAATTGCAGGTCATACAGTCCATATTTCTCGTACACCTCCCTGCGCACATAGAACGAAGGGTGTGCCGGCATAAAACCGAACCTAAGCAACCACGGTCTGAAAAACTTAGACGAATAGTAGCGCGTACACTTCGTCAAATTCTCAGACTTCACAAAGTGTATGTCGCCATATACTGCCTCCAGGTCCGGGTCCTCCTCGAACTCTTTAGCCACACATGCCAACACGTCATCGCTCGTATAGAAGTCATCTGAATTCAATATGCCAATTACATCGCCTGTGGCCATCTCCACGCCCTTATTCATGGCATCGTATATACCATCATCGCACTCGCTCACCCAACTCAGTTCCTTGCCTACCTCGGCATATCGGTGTGCATTACGTTCAATGAGCTCCACCGAATTATCTTTCGAACCACCATCCTTGACTACATGCTCAATGACCATGTTCTCCTTCAGTTTCTGGCGCAACACAGCATCAATGGTATCCTGCACCGTCGTACCGCTGTTCCAAGTAGCAGTTATTACGCTTATTTTCATATATGTGTTATTTAGTAGAGAGGATTTTCTTTTTTATAAACTTATTGTTGAAACAAGCCAATGATTGATAACAATAGATTTTCCTATCTGTCCAACTGAGCATCCAAAACAAAAATAATGCAAAATGCACAGGATCTGTTTTTTTCGTTTCTTCAACTAGATGTAAGATTTAATGTTTCCTAGTTTCTCAGCAGTTCCTCATACAACTCTACATACCTCTCAAAGCACTTGTCCTTATCGAAACACTCTAACGCATGCATTCTGCAAGCATCTGAAGACATCGGTCGTTTTTTCATCTGCATTATTGCATCTGCCATTGCCTTTACATCTCCTTGATTTACAACTACACCCGACTCAGAAGTTAAAGATTCAGGTGAGCCACCTGTACGATATGTAATTACAGGGGTGCCACATGCTAATGCTTCAAGGTTGACAGTTGGATAATTATCCTCGTATGTAGGATTAATCAGCACATCCGACTCTGCATAAAGACGTGAAAGTTCCAGCTGGCTGCCAGTTCGAGAAATTCCGTTAATTCCAATAGGCAATTGAGATATTTGTTTTTTTGATAAACCAACTATCGTTATCTCATAATCGGGAGAAAGCATCTCTCGAAGTTTCAGCACATCAGGCAACCCCTTACGAGGCTCCCATATGTTTGACACACCAATTATCCTAAACTTGCCATCATTTGGTCTAGCTGCTGGTTTAAAATTACTCAAGTCTATACCATTATGAATCATCCTCATCGGATATTCCTTAAGAAAGGATTCCTTCAAAAGTCCTTCAAGCCAGTTACTTACCGGAATAAGAGTAAGATTGCCAACCCCTAAAAAAGATTTTTTTTTATCTAAATAGTTCTTATCACTTCTGTCGAATCCCAAAGATTTTGGATACTTATCCAAGCAAGGACAGCCCCCACAACCTATTTTCCATTTGTGACATTTCGGATAATCAAAATAGGCACAATGACCCGTTATTGGCCAGCAATCATGCAAGGTCCACACTACTGGTTTTCCGTATGCTTTAAGAAAATCAAATAAGATCTTGTAATTAATATAATAACCATGAATATTACTCAAATGAATAATATCTGGGCTAAGAATTTTTATCTGCTCAATAAAATGCCTAGTCGCCGAATTGGAACACAATCCCGAGTTATCAAAAAAGCGGCTTTTCAGAGCATGTAATCTGACTCCCCAATCAGAACCAATTCGAATAAGATCGGACTCACTTTCATTCTGCCATCTGCCATAAGCTATAATACTGCGCCATCCTTTTTGTTTGACAAGGCCCCCTATCTGTTCTGCAATTTTGCCAGTGCTTCCTTGATTGGCAACCACATTAATATGAAGAATCGTTGGCATACTTTAATGATAAAAACATAAACACTTTATTAATTTCCGCTCAAACATTTGGACTAGAATTTATCAGAAAAGCCTAGATTAGTTCTGTAATGGTTAAGCACATCTTCTGAATCTAAAACAGAAATATATGGGTAGGAAAACATAGAACAATAACGATATTCACCTTGAACTATCGCAGCATTTATATCTTTAAACCACAAAACCAATGTTATCACCATATAGTACAACAATAGACCTCTACGATATGATTTTAGAGATTTTAAATGTGAAAGTCTAGATAAAATAATACATTCAAATCCCAGGAAAAAGCCCCAAAGACGGCTACATGTTAATTCGCTGAAAGACGTAAATGAGTAAATGAAAAAGCCACAAAACATCATTGTTCTACAATAATACAGTTCCTTATCATTTAATAATTTTGAAGGTAAGAAAAACAATGGAATAATTATCAGACACCGCACAACCTTTGCCAGAATAAGATTATCTGATGATTCCGATAAATAGTGACCCAATCTTTCTTGAATGACTCCTATTGGGATTTTTGACAGGAAAGCAGGTCCTATAAAAAGAGCGACTATAGACACCAAAAATAAAAACAGGATTTTTCGATTACTCATCTGAAACTTCACAAAAGGAAAGAGTAAGAATAGCAAGCTAGACAAATGAATAGTAGACAGCAATATAGCACCAATCACATATTGTTTGAGTTTCTTTTTCTTAAGCATCGGATATAAAACAGCATAAAACACTGCCATACAAAAACCTTGCCTAACTACACTCAACACATAAATCATATATATGACTCCATAAAAGAGGAACAGGGAAACGAAAGAACATCTACAAGTTCTCGATAAAAAAAAATAGAACAGCGCCAATATTATAGCTGTAAAAATTGCCATAAATACTGTATAAGGCACTCCAAGTATTATTGCTATAAGATTAAACAGCACATAGCCTGGATCGTTTTGCAATAGCAAGAGTAAAGGCTGATTTGACCAATAATAATCAACAGAGTCATATAAATCTCTATAATTAAAATAATCCTGCCCCTGACCATAACGAAAAACAGCTAAAGCACCTAAAAAAAGAAAAACAAATGCAAATAGCCTATCGGCTTTAATACTTTTTAATGAAAACAATAAACTTGGGAAAAGAGTTCCGACTAAAGCTAAATAATACATCTGTCTGCAAATAAATCTGATAAAGCATACTTATACATCATGAATGGGCAGATGCTTCATTACATAAAAACAACTTTTGAAAATCCTGAAATGCAGAAAAAAAAGAGCAAATCAATGATTTCAGAGAATACCTATTATGATATAAGCTGCATATCATACAACAATAAACCCAAAATTTCAAACGAAACCACAAATCTTGTGACTGTGCATATATTAATCTGGTATTCTTTAATTTCTTAAAAAAAAGACAAAATTCCTTTTGCGTATGAAAATGGCTTGCACTGGATTCTAGAACTCGATATACAGCTGTTGGAACTTCAAAATAAACAATTCTAGAGTTAGAAGCAAAATGTAACAACATCAACAAATCACCTGTAAAGAAAAATGATTTATTTAACTTAGGGAAATTTGTCAAAGAAGTCCTATACATCCATGAACAAGGTGCCGCAAACGGTCCAAACATTATGATATCTCTCAAAGATGTTTTGTTTTTTACTTTTGTGATACAGGTAAAATAATTTTTTTCCAACTTTTTTTCAACTTGAATGAATCGGTGTACTTCCGTCCGAATAAGCCCAACATCCTTATTCAAGTCCAAAAAATCTGATTGCTTTTGTAACTTTTCATTAGATATCCAATAATCATCCCCCTCGCACATAGCTTCATAATCAGCATGTTCTCGCCAAGGCGTAATATAGTTTATTTTTTTTTCAACTTCTCCATATAGGTTTTTTTTCAAAAGATAGACAGCAAAAAAACAATTTTTATTTTTAGCATGTGAAACAAGAATCAAGGTAGAAAGATCCAAATCGACGTATTCAGCATTATCCATGTCGCACTCACATTTCAACCATTCCTTAATTACCTCTTGTTCGTCATCTATACTACAGTCATCCATTATGAGACAAACAAAGGGAAAGGTGGTCATTTGCTTTGCAAAGCCGTTGAGGGCATCTGTAATGAATTCTGATTGGTTATATGTAAAACAACGAACCAATACTTTATAATTTTTCTTGGGGGTATAAATTTGCATCTTATTTCTATATTTATCAAAACCTTGCTTTATAAGACAGGCCACCTTTATTCTCTATTCTTTTTCAGACAATAGTACTTACTGTTCCATGTGGTCTATAATGTAATGATATCTATCTTCTGTAGAAATAATATTACCATCATCGTCGACTACAGCAATACCTCCATTCTTAATGGCAGTCTTCCACATAGTTGCCTTTGGCCACTTGCCATTCTGGTCCATCAAGTATGGCACAGCAAGGAAACCTTCCTTGAACACCTTCTCAAAACCCTCCGGGCTATAAAGATTAGGAATATGTTCCTCTAGTAATCGAATTGCGGCGCGCGCATCATGCATCAAAGCCTCATAACGATACAGAACCCCTTTATCGTACTTCATATTAGGTACAACTCCCATTTTCTTAGCAAAGCGGTATTGATGCAATGCAGCTAATGTAATCTTTATACTCTCCTTGATGATTGGAGGTGTTGCCAAACGAACTGCTTCGGAATAATTCACGACATGAATGATTTCCGGACTGTTGTCATTCTCTGGCTCCAAATCATCCATCATGCATGTAACGGCTGCTAGCTGAACCTTCGCATATTCCAAATCTGGAGCAAAATAATCAAGTCCGCCACGAGTTTGAAGACTTACTTTGAAATTATCATCCTCCAATTCGCGAACAAGTTGAACAAGACAACGACCCTTAGCCAAATCCTGTACCCCCCAAGTATATTTGGGCGTATTCAGCATATCCTGCAACACCATATGCTTTGCGCCCATCAATTTAATGGCTTTAGCAGCCAGGAAACCGGATACTATAAAAGTAATATCATCTCCTCCTCGGAATGCAAAGTGATGAGGAACATTTGGTTCTACTGGTTTACCTGTTGTCACGATGTAACGTACAGCCTCAAAATGCTCACGAAGATTCTCCAAAAGTGTATTGTTTCCACGACCATCCAACTCGTCAAACCACCAGAAACTGAGTGCATGCCAACTGATGTTCAAGGAACGCTCATGGATGCGGGCTAATCCCGGCACATCCTTGGTTCCCGAATAGGTACGCACGAGCATAGGCTTTGCATTCTCCTTGATAATCTGATATTCCAATTCATTGTTAACTGGTACACCACCACCGTTCGACTTTCCTTCCCAATCTTCACCGAAGTTTGACTGAGTCAATTGCGAACTACCAATAGAGAGAACATCCAACAATTTCGATTTGGCCAAATCCTTGCACCAAGAGTTATACTCCATCAATGCTTCCATTCTGTTTGGGGAATATGGGCCAGAATGAGTACGGATGATAGGCAGAGAATGCTTTGATGCTGCATATTCCAACCGTGCCACATAAGTATCTTGATCAGTTCCACATTCTTTATAGCCATAGTGATCCTGTGCTGGTTCCAGCCTCCAACGCTCACTCTCTATTAGTTTTTTTGCAAAATCCCAACGCATATTGTCGTAAGGATTGTCGTTGTTCAGCGATGCAGGAAGAGCTTCATCTGGAACTCCATACATCTTTAATGATACTATAGGAGGCTCATTACCGGGAAACACAAGGATTCGTCCATTCGTCTTCTGACTTACAAGATCGCAAGCATCAGGCAGACCCGCAAACGACATTTCCTTGATCGGTCCACCATGCTCCACAAACATATTATCGGCTCTCAGTAGCTCATACATGGTCATGAAATAATCGCAGCCATCTTTGGGATCCATACGATAACTGAAACTTATACGATTGATGTTGTTTATCGTAATCCAATGCTTGAGCAGACTGTAGTTGTTTACCTTTTGAAGTTTCTCCACAGCCTCACCTATATCGTCCTTGGCAATGATAACCTTGTAACCACAATCACGTAACAGATTCGCCATAGTGTAAAGACCCATGGTATGGACATCAACCTTGGTCTTAATGAACCCGAATACGTCATTTGATATGACTTTATTCTCCATTAATAATAAAGTTTAATATTTGGTCCTTCGATTTTCCTTCCAATCCGAGGTTCTTAAGCGAACGTCCATGGGTGTGTAAGTCCATATCCAAAAGGGCTTCAATGATGCTAACCATAGAAGTATGCAAAGGTACGTTAACACCGGAGGCTCTACCGAGTTCCATGATTGGCAACACACCTGTTGGAATATCCTCAGTCAGCTGACGCGTAAAGATAGTACCAGGAGCCTTGATGTCATGATATGCAGGATTGTTCTTCATACGCTCACACAGAGTATTGCCTTCTGTGTCTTTGTATGCGAACTTAATCCATTCTGTCACGCTCAACAATTTTACTCCATAGGCTTCTCCCACAGCAAGACGCTCTTGATCGAACTTCTCAATGAAACGGGCAACCTGATCTGTCATATCTCGATAGAACCAGAACTCATCCTGGCGTTCAATAGTGGCAGCATTAAACAAGCAAACACACGGGTGAAACATTGCACCAATGTTCTCCAAAGATGTACGCAAAACATTGTCAGCCTTAACGAAACAAGGATACATAGGATTAATCTTTCCTAAAATGTATTCTGTATCCGAAGCTGGAAGACCTGCGAGGAACACTTCGTCCTTCACACCTATGATATTCACCTTACCGTTTCCAATCACACGGCAGGCATACACCAGCGTTTGTGCTTCGCCCAAATAATATCGTTTAGTGCATCCTTCCGTCCGTAGAGTTTGGTTGAATACTAATGCACCACAGGTGCGTCCAGGGTTGAGGATTATCACCTGACCATCCTCAACGAATGGAGCCATACTCATCGCCACGGCACGATGTGCATTGGCAACAGTTGTCACCATTACTATCTCTGCACCCATAACTGCCTCTGCGATATCTGTTGTTATGCAATCTATCTTGCCAAAACCTTCTATACGCCCCGTCAGTTGGATTCCACCCAATTTCTTGAGTTCCTCCATCTTCTTGATGTCAATGTCATAAAGAGATATTTTATATCCCTGCAGAGCCAAATAACCAGCAATAGACTGACCGCCATTGCCAGCACCAATTACAGCTATTTTCATATTATACAAGGTTATGAATTAAAATATCAACCCCATTGGTGTCAATGACTTTGATGTATGCATCAACTTTCTTGATTTTGGATTCAAGTTCTTCTTCAGTTTCCGCTGTCACCAAATATCCCGCAGGCCTGTCACCACTCGTCTCGGAATGAATAATCTCCATACCTTTTGTTTTGTAGATGAAGTATTCGTCAATTACATTAGTTGCCTTCATCTCTTCTAAACCTTCAATATGGTCAATTACACCTGGGTTACAATAAGTATATACCATTTTGCAATATTTCACCCGCTGGCATGGCTCTACAGTTGGATAACCGCCAAGAATCCGATCAACATATGTCGACATAATATTAACACCAGAAAGGACCTCGATGAGTTTGTATTTAGAACCTCCTCCCATTCGAGCACTAAATTCAATTACATTGATGTCATTTCCGTTAGCAATAAGTTGAATGAGTAAAGGACTATTGTCCAGTTTGAATACCTTTGCTATATTTGTTGCAATATCAACGAGTTGATCCCTCTGATCATTATTCACTACAGGGTATGCACTTCCCAAAATTGTAAATGACTTCCGGTTAGGAATCTTGAAAGAGTTTGTCGCAGAAAGATATTTGGCAACACCATTCTCTATGTAGAAATCAGCTGAAATTTCTTCTCCAATCTTGAATTCTTCTACAATCGCTGTCTTTGTACGACTGAAGTTTATTGCCTCTTCAAGATATTTAGGGAGTTCTTCTTGCGAATCAATCCTCTTGACACCTTTTGAGGAATTACAATCAACAGGTTTTACAACTAATGGATATTGGAACTCTTTTATGGCGATCATATCTACAGAGTCAAGTATTATGAATTTAGCTGTAGGAATATTGTTCTCCACAAGAACTCTCTTCATGTACGACTTATTAGTTACATTAAGACCTGTCTGATAAGAGATATAACATGGAAGTCTCAACTTCTCCGAGACTTTGGCTACAGTTAGGAGCGCCTGATCAGTGCATGCAGTACATACCAAATCAACCTTTTCCTCGATAGCAATCTCTTCAACTCGATCTATGTCTAGAGTGCTAGCAACGATATGTTTGTCTGCATAAGCTTTTGCAGGCGGATTTTCGAAATAGTCAATCAAGATTGTTTCATGTCCTCTTGACTTCAACTCGCTAATAAGAGCTATTTGGTCTGATCCTCCGGCTAGAACTAGAATTTTCATCGTTTTTTAAAAAATTCAAGTGTACGTTCGATATCGTTATCGCTCAATTCATGATGCATAGGCAGACAAATAACGCTATCTGCCATTTTATGAGCATTAGGAAGATTCTCTGGACGTGCAGATTCAAGTCCACGGTAAGTAGAAAACTCAGAAATGAGAGGATAGAAATAGCGTCTGCCAAGGACGTTGGCTTCCTTCATCTTGAAATAGAGCTCATCGCGAGTCATACCGAATGCTTTAGCATCAATGAAGCATGGGAAATAGCTGTAGTTGTGCTTTACTCCTGGCATATCATCGAAAAAAGTAACACCATCAACATCACGGAGAGCCTCTCGGTACTTTATGGCAACCTGCTGACGAGCTGCAATAGCGGCATCTACCTGACGGAGATTGAGAATGCCAAAAGCAGAACGCATCTCATCCATTTTGGAATTAATTCCAGGACCAACTATAGTTGTCTCACCGGCGAAACCAAAGTTCTTGAGATAATCAATACGCTTCTTCGTTTCTTCGTTAGGCATAATCATTGCACCACCCTCTATGGTATTATATACTTTAGTAGCATGAAAGCTTAAAGTACTCAAATCTCCCCAATTAAGGATGCTTTCTGTTTCAACCTTCTGCTCGTTTCGTTTTACAGGCTTACAAGGTTCAAGTGCGTTGCGAGCCTCATCGAATGCACGCCTATAGTCAGCTTCGTTTTTAGGAATCTCCAGAGCAAAAGCATGAGCAGCATCATAGATGACCTTTAAACCATAGGTATCTGCAATCTCTTTAATTCTACGTACATCGCATGGCTTGCCATAGCAATGCACAGGCATGATAGCTGTCGTCTTTGGAGTTATCGCAGCCTCTATTTTTTCTGGATCGATATTTCCGGTTTTTGGGTCAATATCAACGAATACCGGTTTACAACCTGCCCACCAGATGGAATGTGTAGTTGCAACAAATGAATAAGGAGTCGTAATTACCTCTCCTGTGATACGAAGAGCCTGAAGGGCTGTTAGCAATGGAAGGGTTCCATTTGTAAAAAGGCTAATCTGGGGCACACGAAGGTATTCTCTAAGTGCGGCTTCAAGTTGTTTATGAAATTGGCCATTATTGGTAATCCACTTCGAATCCCATATTCTTTGAAGCATATCGTGATACTCTTCAAGATTTGGAAGTAGCGGTGAAGTAACAGTTATTAGTTTGTCATCCATAGATTAATTAGTTTTTTTCTGCAAAATTCGAACTATATTATTCTTAATCTCATTATACTCTGGTAAATTTATCTTCTCACAAATTGCAATTGTAAATAAAGCACCAACAATAATCTGAAGGGGGAAGAGCATATAAACTGAAATTGAAAGCCAATTCAATGCAAAAACCGGTAATGCTGCTAGTATTGCAATACTAAAGGCTGGCAATATGTCTTTTACCTGTTCTTTTATACTATAATTCAAAAAAGGGCCAGAATAGTATGCATTTAAATAATAAGCGAAAAAACTTGTAACTAAAGTTCCGGCCAACATCCAATAGATGCCGACAAAAACTCCCAGTAATAAAGGTGCTATGCCTATAATTTTTTTTATAATCTCAAGGCGAAGAAATAAATCGCTTCGACCTTGCACCTGAAGCATATTTAGATTCAAAGCATGCAATGGATAGAGCATTCCAAAAGAACAAATAAACTGAAGCATTGGCACACATTCTACCCATTGGGAGCCAACAAGAAAATTAACCATAGATTTTGCAGAAGCAGCCATGCCCAACATTAGCACAAATGTCGGTAACATAGTCGCTCGGATTACGCGTTTATATGCTATTTTTAGCCTTATTTTATCATCTTGAATTTCACTCAATACAGGATATGTTACTCGCTGTACTATGGATGTCAGGTTCATTGAGAAAATATCGCCGAATTGTTTGGCTCTAGTATACAATCCTAATGTTATTGGTGAATAACACTTGCCAATAACAACTTGATATATTTCTTTCCAACCAGTATCTAAAAGACTGCTGACCAAAAGTTTCCACCCAAAAGTCCACATAGAATAAAAACTATCTAATGAAAACATAATAGAAGGACGCCATTTATTGAAAACCCAAAGCAAGCAGGTATTGAATAATTGACGAGATATCAACTGACCGACCAACGCCCAAACTTTAAAACCGGTAATCGCCATGCCGATTCCAATAATACCACTTGAAAGTGATGAGATAAACGAAATGTAAGTTTGTGTCTTGAAATCAACCCTTTTGACAAGTATCGTTCTTTGTATAATAGCAAATGAATTAATAATTATAATACAACCCATAACTCGCAACAATAATGTTAAACGAGGTTCATCAAAAAAAAAGGAAATAAATGGAGAGATAAAAAACAACAGTAAATATAAAAAAGAACTAAATACTATATTGGTAATAAACCCAGTGCTGTAATCAACATCAGTTGCACTATTATTTCGAATTAAAGCATTTGAGAAACCACTATCAACTATTGTATTGAATACAGAAATAAAAATGGTAATAATTCCAATTAAGCCATATTCTTCTGGCGAAAGTAATCTAGCAAGGACTAATCCTATTAAGAATGTAATTCCTTGATTGGAAATATTATCTAAAAAACTCCAACCTGCCCCCTTTACTGCTTTGCCTGTCAAAGATTTATCTTTCTGCATTAACTAAATTCTTTTGATGGAATATATTATTTAACCACCCCCTTCTCCAGATACTCAGCCAGATTGGTTCTCATCACACTTGCCACATGATCGGCTGCTACTTTCTGCATATCATGCTGGACCATAATCTGAACCAATTGCTCAAATGTGGTGGTTTGTGGGTTCCAGCCTAACTGGGTTCTTGCCTTGGTTGGGTCTCCCCACAGGTTGACAACATCTGTTGGGCGATAGAAGTCCTCAGATACTGCTACTACCACCTTGCCGGTTGCCACATTGATTCCCTTTTCGTTGATACCTTCACCTTCCCATCTCAGCTCGATGCCGGCATAGTGGAATGCTAAAGTGGCAAACTCACGAACGGTGTGTTGAACACCAGTTGCGATAACGAAATCATCAGGTTTATCCTGCTGAAGAATCAGCCACATACACTCTACATAGTCCTTGGCATAACCCCAGTCACGGAGTGAATCCAAATTACCTAAGTACAGACAATCCTGCTTGCCCTGGGCGATACGTGCAGCTGCTAAAGTAATCTTGCGGGTTACAAAGGTCTCACCTCTGCGCTCTGACTCATGATTGAACAGGATACCTGAGCAGCAGAACATATCGTAGGCCTCGCGGTATTCCTTGATAATCCAGAAGCCATATAACTTAGCTACAGCATAAGGGCTATAAGGGTGGAACGGAGTCTTCTCGTTCTGAGGTACTTCCTCTACTTTTCCATACAACTCACTAGTAGATGCCTGGTAAATCTTACAGGTCTTCTCCAGATGGTTGGTACGAACAGCTTCCAAAATTCTCAATACGCCTACAGCATCTACATCAGCAGTGAACTCTGGGGCATCGAACGATACCTGTACATGGCTCTGAGCGGCTAGGTTATAGATTTCTGTAGGTTGTACCTTGCCAACCAACTTTACCAGTGACATGGAGTCACCCATGTCAGCATAGTGAAGGTGGAAATGAGGTTGGCCCTCCAAATGCGCAATGCGCTCACGATAGTCTACTGATGAACGGCGGATGATGCCGTGTACTTCGTATCCCTTACTTAATAGAAACTCACTCAGGTATGAGCCGTCTTGGCCAGTCACACCAGTGATTAATGCTATGCTTCGCATAATTGATAATTGATAATTGACAATTGATAATTAAGCCTTTCGAATGAAAGATTCGAACGTTTCGTTTCACTCAGAATGACAAGGATGGGTTGGATTTATTATTTATTGCAATGTAGAAGTATACCAATCGAAGAGTTTTTGTACACCCTCTTCGATTTCAATGCTGTGGGTCCAGCCTAAAGAATGCAGTTTGTCGACATTGATGAGTTTGCGCATGGTGCCATCCGGTTTAGAGGCATCGAAATAAACCTCACCTTCAAAACCTACGGCCTTTACTACCAGTTCGGACAGTTCACGGATGGTCAGTTCCTTACCGGTTCCCACATTGATATGGCAGTTGCGAATCTCGCCCAAGGATGGAATGGCTCCACCGCGACCAGCACTGTGGTTACGGTCCACTGCACCATCGGTGCTGGCACCATAATGAACACTGCTGTATTTCTCGGTTCCCACAATATCGCTGAAATTTACATTCAGCAGTACATGCACGCTGGCATCGGCCATATCTTCGCTCCACAAGAACTCGCGAAGTGGTGTTCCGGTTCCCCAAAGAGTCACCTTGTTGGGTTCGATGCCGTATTTAGCCAAGACATTCAGAATGTCTTCCTGAGTGGCATCACCATTTACACCTTCTACCGGACGTTTGTTTAAATCGATGGAGATTTTATCCCAAGCCTGCTCGTGCAACAGTTTGGCCAGATAGATCTTACGCATCATGGCTGGCATCACATGGCTGTTCTCCAGATGGAAGTTGTCATTTGGGCCGTACAGGTTGGTTGGCATCACGGCCAAATAGTTGGTACCATACTGCAGATTGTAGCTTTCGCACATCTTCAGTCCTGCAATTTTAGCGATAGCATACTCCTCGTTGGTGTATTCCAAAGGAGAGGTCAACAGGCAATCTTCAGTCATAGGCTGAGGAGCGTTCTTAGGATAGATGCAGGTACTGCCCAAGAAAAGTAGTTTCTCTACCCCATGAGCATAAGCCTCACTGATCACATTGCACTGAATCTTCATGTTCATCATGATGAAATCAGCACGATAGAGGCTGTTGGCCATGATACCACCTACAAATGCTGCTGCTAATACCACAGCTTCTGGCCGCTCTTCGTCAAAGAACTTCTTGACGGCATACTGGTCTGTCAGGTCCAATTCTTTATGGCTCTTGCCAACCAGATTGGTATAACCACGCTTTTCCAGGTTCTTCCAAATGGCAGAACCCACCAGACCGTTGTGGCCAGCGATATATATTTTACTATTTTTGTTCATAAAGAGGAAACTTATAAATCACCCGACCAACCATGGCCGAGATCCCAATGGATATCATAAACAAATTCAAAATAAGGAAGAGCAAACTCTTGTTCTATCATCTGTGCCAGTTCAGCTTCAATGGGCTTAGCCCACTGGCCGACGAAGACAATGAATTTATTGATATTCCATGCCACACGCCCTCTTGGTATTTGGGTATAGTCACCAACAAACTTGCTAGGTTCTCCTGTCGCTTGCGCACGGAAATATTCTTTTGCCCAAACCTGACGATGCAGATGGGGATAGTTGATAAAAGGGAGCCCCTTATCAGCGGCTTCTTCTACCTGTTTTGGGGTGAGTTCCTGTTTGCGCACGCCAAAGAAGGTGCGATCATTGGGATCGTACCAAAAAATTCCGACTTGCGGCATGGGCTCATCCAATGCACGCATGGCATCCATCTGCTGCTGGATTTCTTTCTCGGTCATAATTAGATTTTCAAAAAGGGATTCTTTGTTTTCCGAAAGGCGAAAACCATTCCTATGCACTATCCCATAAAAGGCTAATGCACAATTAAATAAAATTCACCAACTGCAAAAGAAAAAAGACAAAATCCCGCTATCCTAATTTTTCTCTTGCTATGTTTCATAAGCCATCCTGCATCATAGGATTGAATACAAGATACTTTAAAGTGTACAAATTTAGCACTATTTGATGAAACTCTCTAATGAATCGGCCAAAATTTACATTATTAATATAAAAATTGCAATCCACACTTGTCAAACAACACACGTAAAAGGAACTGATACGGTCATTTTTTAACCATGAAAACGATAGTTTTTGCTAAGAAAATACAAACATTTTCATGGGATAAGATGGGATAAATACGAACAAATGTTTGATAAATTCAATATTTATTGTTAACTTTGTAGAAATCAACAAGTAAGAATCATGCGTATCAAACCATACGGAAAGAGTGAATTGGCCATGCTTTATGCAGGCGAACAGATTATGACACCTCAGGGGGCACTGAACCGCCTAAACGAATGGATGCGGCGAAATCCTGCTCTTTGGCAAGCCTTGATGGATTCGGGATATCAGGTGAAACAGAAGATTTTCACCTCCTATCAGGTTAGGCTTATTGTGGAGTATCTCGGGGAACCGTAATAAATTTACACGATATCATTCAAATCAAAATACAACAAACGAGTATGTGCAGAACACACCCAAACGACAGATTTTTACTGCGGGATAACTTTTAAGCCTTTTTTCTTGAGGGAAATGCCGATGCTTTCTAAAACGATTAAAGTCTGTTTTATTTTCAAAATCAGACATCGATACACGATCATTTGCCAAACTGAAAAAGGCTACAACATGATTCGGATTATTATGTTTTGCCAGGACATAAGTTACAGCTAAAAGAGCCTGTCTGTAAAGCCTAGCATCTTTAATGATAAATTCATTAAGGTCATCGTCACCACAATCAAAATGTGTTACTAATTCGCTCTCCAAAAGACGATGAACGTGGTATTCGGAATAGAAATCTTTTGTTTTATTCATTAATAAGATGTTTCCATTTTCACATCTTTTCCTCGCTCCAGCATTTCAAGAAAGATTTCATAATTCTCGCGAAGACGATTTCGTTCTTCATCGCTCACTTTATGATTTTCTTTCATTCTCTGCTGAAAACGACGTGCATCCTCACCAAATAGGATTGGGGTTTCTTTAATAGGTCTTGCCATTGTTTTCAATCATTTCTTAATTCGATGCAAAAATACGACTATTATCGGATTATAGAAAAAAATACAACTCTTTTTTCATATAAAGTCACATAAATAACCATCAGATGGTGATACAAAACCATCGAAAAGTGTGAGAGTAACCACTTTCGCATATTTTTTCGCATAATGCGAAAAGGTGTAACTCGTTATTGATAATCGAGTTACACCTTTATTTTCGCATTTTCGCATTTTCGCATCAGCCATGGCACTTTTATCCTTTTTTCCAGATACGAGGAGTGTCGCTGACCATGCTTATAATCTTCATCTTATTCAGTTGGCTAAGGGCCCGATAGCCCTGGCTTTGGCTCCTTCCACATTGCTTGGCTTGGGCCAGAAATTCCTTGGGTGTAAACTGTTCACGCAACAGCGACAGGGCTCTTTGGATCCATTCAAACGAGCGCATATTTTGTGTTCCGACTTGGAGAGGACTGAGTTTGGTGGTACTAAGGGCTAAGCTGTGCTTCAACAAAACACGAGCTATGTGAAACGCAACCTGGAAATCAGCATCACAGCAAGGCATCACTTTATGTTTCTGTTGAAAATCAATCTCCGCACTCTTATCCTGTCCCATTCCTAAGGCAACATATTTCTCCCATTTACGGATGACTGTCAGTAAAGCTGCGATGCGCATGTGGGCTAATCCCTGGCGGGTACACAGGGACATACGGTCCAAGCCGCCTTCTTTCAGTATCTCACTCAGTTCTTCAGACCAACTGCGGTCATGAAAATCCCATTGGGCATCACTGAATACCACCTGAGTGGGAGACAAGCGCAAGTAATTCCACATATCCAGGGCTTTTTCTCCCAATGCCTCAAAATGACTTTCAGCCACAAATCCATCCGAACGGGGACGCTGGCTCACCCATTGGGTCTGGGGACTGACCAGCATGATCAGGAAACGGGAGAATAATCCGTCATCCATTGTGGGAACTAGTTTGTGGAACTGGTCAATGATGCCCGACAGGCACAAACTCATCTTGGGATTTTCTATCCGGACAGGGCGCTCATCGACTTTGAAATATTGGTCAACGGGCTCATTCATGGTCACCTTGCACAATAGGTCGGAGTATTTTCCTACATCCTGACCCAAAGCAGAGATCATGGTTGACAGCTCTGTCGAATTCAAAATGATTCCATCATTTTTAGTAGCCTCCAGTACCTTGACTAATTGGTTCTTACTGGTAGAGCTGCTCATCGAGATGACTTTGATGGGTGGCACCTTTCCTGTAGGACGCTTACTTTCATCGGGCTCGCAATGCTTTTTCGCTGACTCGTGCTGTTCTCTTTCCCACACTTCCAGGCTTCGGTTATAGGCCTCAATATTCTCCAGACTTTGAGTAAATTGTTGATAATCGGCTTTGGCTACAAGCTTGAACGTATTGGAAATAAGGGACTTACCGTTTCCAGGTGGAGAGAGCAACACGTATGCCAAGTTAAGGGAGTGATAACGGCCGCCATATAATATACGAGAATCGCCGGAGAGGACACTCAGTTCGGTCAACGAAGCCATCAACAAGGAATCACGTCTGCGATGTAAAATCTCACTATCTTCCGCACAGACCCAACCAATACACTGATACACCAATTGGGGCAGATTCTCGTACACCTCATCCGGGAAACAGGGCAGATTACGGATAAGATCCTCTTCGTTCTCATCATCGCCTTCCTGCTCCTCTTTTGCTGTATCATGGTCATAGCCCCAATTCACCGCTTTGGTCACCTCACTAGAGTCCCTCAAAGACGGATCATCAGACTTAATCAGACCATCTTTGGCCAACAAGGATACCATCATTTCGATATATGCGTCCAACTGTTCTTTGGGTACATTTTTGTATTTCAAATAACAGCCCCAGTCAACCCAATACTGATGTCTGTGGTTGGGTATGTACATGTGGCGTTTCAGAAACTGACGACCATACTGTTCCAGAACAGGGATATCGGACGATGATGCAGCTGATACTACCGGCTGAGGAGTTTCTTCCACAGGGCATTGCAGTTCCTCTACCGGGTAATCAAAGCACTCCACCTCCTCATCGGGACGTAAAAAGGCATCAGGGTCATAACTGACAAAAATGCCTCGGACACAATCCTTACACTGGCCATCTACAGGAACACCGGTCAGTGCGGCCAACTCAGCAGCAATTAAGGCATAACGTCGCTTATACTCCTTGTCATAGCTGCCATCCTCCTTGGGACAGTCTATAACGCCCATAGCTGCAGCCAGGTGAATTCCTCCCCGGCTACTTCGGTGGCCTTCCTTCACCCATAGAATTCCGGGAAGCAGGGCCATAATGGCATCGGCTTGCGCAGGTGTAATGTGGTCGATGTCAAAGGGAGCATAACCTGTCAGTTGTTCTAAACTATCCAGCTTTCGGTGCTCTTTGCACACACCCTGCATCACCAAATAGGGCAATCGCTTTTTGGCAGCAGCACATTCTTTCTCTTTGCCTTCTGCATCCCATTTACGGATTTGCTCAATCTGCTTTTTAAATTTACCACTCGTGATCAGTTGGTGAAATTCATCAATGGTCACATACTGCACGCCATCGAAGGTATGAAAAGCCTTCATCAGGGTGCAAAGCCCAGGTTTAATGCTGTACTGCATAGCATTTCGCAATTAAAAGGTTAGCTACCATGCGAAATGCGAAAAAGTTGCTTTTTGCAGCCTCAAACACATTGGCTTTTAACACATTAACTTGTTTTCGCATCATGCGAAAGCAGATGCGAAACATGCGAAAAATTCGCTTAAGACGGGAATCGGGGAAAATTTGAATCATACACATAATTCATTTTTAAATTAATACTATTTTTACGATTCTCTATATACAAATTTACGAACAATTACAGAGACATAATCACTGAAAATCATTTATTTTTTATGCTTAAAATAAATAGTCCACACATGTGACGCATCTTTCATTTTTTATCCTATATTTTCGCAGATGCTAAAAAACATAGATATGGAAAGAGCATCTTTTGATAAAATCGCAGTTGAAAACTCAAAAACAATGTGCAGCTATCTTATCGGAGTCAAACACATGACAATCAAACAAGTAGGCGATAAAATCGGATACGCTAGGAGTTTGGTTTGCAAAGTCAGAGGAGATGATTCTCCAGAAAAGGTAGAACTAGCTTTCTTTTTCGGATTAATCGAAACATGTGGAATTCCGTACGATTTAGCCATGAAAAAGAATTTATCCGTAAAAGACATCACCGATTGGGTTTCCCAAGGGTAGTATTCCACCCTTTCCCACCGTTTCATCTTACACTTCATTCGTATCCACCAATACCCATATTTCGACAGACTGACCATCGTATCTTTGCACTACCAAACGGATGAAGTCGCTTAAGCGACAAGGGGGTAGTCACTTAAGTGACCATACCCCACTCACTTAAGTGACTGCATCGAGTTGGTAAAGCGCGCGCAATGAGAATGAAACCGGATGGCAGACTGTTGTCTGTTGACTGTAGTCTGTTGTCCAAAATTTTAAACTTAAAATTTTGTCTAATGAGTGTAAACTACTCTATTTCTCCCATGCCTGTGCGTCTGAAGAAGGACGATAAGGGCAATGTAGTGTACAATCCTAATAAGGATGAAGTGATGTATTACGCCAAGGCACAGAGTGCCGGCAAGATGAACTTCGACCAGTTTGCCGAGCACGTAGCCGGTCATAATTCCAAGTACCACAAGGGTGATATCATGGCCATGGTGGTAGAGGTGATGCGCTGTCTGAAAGAGGGCCTGCTGAACGGCAAAACGATTCAGTTGAGCGACTTGGGCACCTTTGCCCTAATTCTGAACGGCCCTGGAGCTCCATCATTGACCGACTTTAACGTGAGCACCAACATCACTGCCGTTAAGGTGAAGTGGACTCCAGGCGAGGCCTTCAGCAACCTGCGCAATGACAAGGACCTGATGTTCACCCAGGTGCTGACCAAGAAGGAGGATGCCGCTATCAAGAAGCAGAAGCGTAAGGATTCACCTTCGGTCAAGGAGGAGAACCCTTCGGGTGATAACCCTACGGGTGGACAACAGTCAACGGACAACGGACAACAGACAACAAACCCTTCGGGTGGTCAACAGACAACGGACAACAGTCAACAGACTGGTGGTAACATTCAGGGTGGTGGAAGCGACCAGACAGACAGTGGTTCGCAGACCGATGGTGGTTACACCAATCCAGGTGGCGGCACTGACGTAAGCGGTGGTGACAACCAGAATCCACCTGCATTTGGCTAAGCTATGAGCTGTGAGCCTTGAGTATTTCTGTCATTTCGAACCGAGCAAAGCGACGTGAGAAATGACAAGAGAGGGAATGAAAAAGGAAAACTTATGGCAAAATTATTAATAAAACTAGGACTAATCATGAACTACGAGTCAAAACGCAACTGGAGTGTGATCATTAATGCATTACTCACTGCCCTGACGGGCCTATTAACAGGATTTGGATTCCTGAATTAATATCATCCCTTATTGTCATACTCTTAATGTCATTCTGAGCGTTAGCGAAGAATCTTTCTGAATAAGTAGTCGCATACTTTTCATACTCGCGAGGTAAGATCCTTCGTTTCACTCAGGATGACAGGAGAGGAAGACAAAATATAATAATCATGAGACAAATTTCAATGATCATCATTCACTGCTCCGGAACCAGAGCAGACCGTCACTACAGCTTTGAGCAGTGCCGATACGACCACATCCATCACAACAGATGGCCCGACATCGGCTATCACTATTACATCGAGCGTAACGGAACCCTTCATAAAGGGCGCCCCGAAGAAGTGAAAGGGGCACATGTCAAGAACCATAATAACCACAGCATCGGAGTGTGTTACGAAGGTGGACTGGACAGCTACGGGCAGCCAGCAGACACCCGCACCACCGCCCAGAAAAGGACACTTTGGCAATTGCTAAGCGAGCTTCACACCCGCTATCCCAATGCCATTATCCTGGGGCATAGGGACCTCAGTCCTGACCTGAACAGTGACGGCAAGATTACTCCAGAAGAGTACATCAAGCAATGCCCGTGTTTTGATGCCATGGTGGATTATGCCAGCATGCAGCCAGAGGGATTCTGGCTGTAACCAAAAGAAGAGCGGTTGGATATCTCCAACCGCTCTTTATCTCTTTACTCCACAGTCACTGATTTAGCCAAATTACGGGGTTGATCCACATTCAAGCCCTTAGCCACTGCCACATGGTAGGACAGCAATTGCAAAGGAATTACCGTCAGCAATGGAGACAGGCATGCTAAGGTTTCTGGAACCTCAATCACATTCTCTACCATGTTCTTTACCTGCTCGTCACCTTCTGTCACAATGGCCAAAATACGTCCCTTGCGTGAGATAACCTCCTGCATATTGCTGATAATCTTCTGATACAGCTGGTGATGGGTGGCAATAAACACCACAGGCATCTCACTGTCAATCAAAGCAATAGGGCCATGTTTCATCTCGGCAGCAGGATAGCCTTCGGCATGAATATAACTGATTTCCTTGAGTTTCAATGCGCCTTCCAAGGCTACCGGATAGTTATATCCTCGACCTAAATACAGGAAATTGCGAGCATAGGTAAACATTTGCGCCAATTTACAGATCTTGTCGTTTTGCTGCAATACCTTTTCAATCTTTTCCGGAATACGGACCAGTTCGTGCAGCACCTCGTCATATTCCTCCTGGTCCACCGTACCCTTGGCCATACCGAAGGCCAAAGCCAGCATCACCAACACAGTCACCTGACCGGTAAAAGCCTTAGTTGAGGCCACACCGATTTCGGGACCCACATGAATATAGACTCCGGTATCGCTGATTCGTGAGATAGACGATCCTACGCCATTGACGATACCAAACACCAAGGCTCCTTTTTCCTTGGCCAGTTCCATGGCTGCCATGGTGTCAGCGGTCTCGCCCGACTGGGAGATGGCCATCACCACATCATCGTGCTCCACCACGCTATCGGAATAGCGGAATTCGCTGGCATAAGCCACCTCGACGGGTATTTTACAGAAGTGCTCAATCAACTGCTTGCCAATTAAGCCGGCATGCCAGGAGGTACCGCAACTGACAATCACAATGCGACGTGCACGAAGCAGTTCCTTGCGGTGATGGGTAACAGCACTCAACACTACGCTCAGTGGTGTTCCTCCCATTTCATGATGGGGTGCCCAAGGGCGTGAATAGGGTGCGTTGACCACCCTTCCCCGCATACAGTCTTTCAACACATTGGGTTGGTCAAAGATCTCCTTCAACATATAATGAGGGAATCCTCCTTTAGACAGCATGGAAAGATCCAAATCGACCTCTTTGACTTCGGGGTCAATTTCCTCATTCTCCAAATTGAACACCTGGAGCTCTTTTCCACGTTCGCAAACCGCAATCTCTCCGTCATTCAGATAGACCATCTGCTTGGTGTAAGCAGCAATAGGCGATGCATCACTGGCAATGAAGAATTCGTTGTTGTCCTCACAAATACCGATAGCTAATGGAGATGATTTACGGGCACAAATCAGTTTGGAAGGTGAGGTGCGGTCGATAACCGCTATGGCATAAGCTCCAATGACTTTGGTCAGTGCAATACGGACTGCCATGGCTAAATGGCAATTGGGAACAGTGTCACGAATGTATTGAATCAACTGGACCAGCACCTCGGTGTCGGTCTCGCTCTTGAAATCATAGCCTTTTTCCTGCAATTGCTCGCGCAGTGTGGCATAATTCTCAATGATGCCATTATGCACTAAAGTGATATTGCCGTTTTGGCTTACATGGGGATGGGCATTCACCTCGCTAGGTACACCGTGAGTGGCCCAACGGGTATGGGCAATGCCTAAACTTCCGGAACAGTCATTGCGACTGGCTACAGCCTCCAGATCTGCCACCTTGCCCTTAGCCTTGTAGACGGACAATTGTTGTTCTCCATCAGATATGAGTGCACAACCGGCACTGTCATATCCGCGATACTCCAGTTTTCGTAATCCTTCAATCAGAATGGGATAGGCATTTCTATGGCCTACATACCCTACTATACCACACATACTCTCTTACATTATACAATTTGTGTGCAAATTTACACTATTTGCAGCAAAACGCCGCTATTTCCGTCTTTTTTCTTTCTATTAACAAGAACGCCACCCGTTCAGGTGGCGTTCTTGTTAATAGATATACCGGCTAAAAGGAGGATAAATGTCTTTGGTACGGGAATACTTGGTACAAGCCTCCAACAATCGTCTCATGTTCCAACCCAGATGAGCAACACGAATCGAATTACTCTTTATCAAAGCCTGCAAAGGTCTCGGCAACCAATTATGCACCATCTGTATGGTGGAGTTGCTCAATGCAGGAGCCCCCACATAGGCCACAATAACTGGCAAATGATACACATGAATCGCAGTTTCAACCTCCCATTTTAGCAAGGGATTATCAATATCCGAATCCTCAGAAGCAATGACCAAGACGTTGTCTGCCTGTTTCATTCTTGTTTCCAAACGACGTTTCAGCACATCTGAGGTTATATCGGTAATATCCTCAAATGAGATATCATGATCCGTAATGAAACGGAGTGTATTTTGTCCCTGCTTCAAGGCCAAATAAGCATCATAAGCCTTATTGAGCTGATGCGACAATACGCCTTGTCCATCAAAAGCCACGTATGTTTTAGCGGTATTAATCATTACTTAGGATACTTTTGAATTAGTCTCTCTGGAAAATATCACGAGTATACACTTTACTCTTCACATCATCCAAAACTGCATCGTAGCGGTTGGCGATAATTGCCTGTGACTGCTTTTTGAACTCATCCAGGTTGTTGACTACCTTGCTACCGAAGAAAGTGGTACCATCTTCCAAGGCTGGCTCATAAATAATAATCTGAGCACCCTTAGCCTTGATGCGCTTCATCACACCCTGGATAGAGCTCTGACGGAAGTTGTCGGAATTGGATTTCATAGTCAGGCGGTATACGCCGACTGTTGGCGGGTTAAACATAGATTCTTCGCTTCGCTCAGAATGACAATAGGTGTTATGGGTACTATAATCAAACCAGCCGGCCATTTTCAATACCTGATCGGCAATGAAATCCTTACGGGTACGGTTACTCTCCACAATGGCCGTCATCATGTTCTGTGGCACCTGGTTGTAGTTGGCCAGGAGCTGCTTGGTGTCCTTTGGCAGACAGTAACCGCCATAGCCGAAGCTTGGGTTATTGTAATGGGTACCGATACGTGGATCCAGACCTACACCATCGATGATGGCTTTGGTGTCCAAACCATTAATCTCTGCATAGGTATCCAACTCGTTAAAGTAGCTGACGCGCAGTGCCAGATAGGTGTTGGCAAACAGTTTCACAGCCTCTGCTTCCTTAAGTCCCATAAACAGGGTTTCGATATTTTCCTTAATGGCTGCCTCCTGCAACAATTTGGCAAAAGTGTGTGCATATTCCTCCATGTGGTTGCCGGCAATGGCTACAATGGCATCATTCTCCTCCTTGTATTCTGCCTGACGAATCATCTTTGGATAACCAACGATTATGCGTGATGGATATAAGTTGTCGTACAAAGCCTTGCTCTCACGCAGGAACTCTGGCGAGAACAACAGACGGAACTTAAAGTCACGTGCCTTGGCTGCATACTTCTTGGCGTACTTGACATACAGTGAACGGCAATAGCCTACAGGGATGGTACTCTTGATGACCATGACAGCCTCTGGATTCACATCCAAGACCAAATCAATAACATCCTCAATATGATGGGTATCGAAGAAATTCTTAACAGGATCATAGTTGGTTGGAGCGGCAATGATAACAAAGTCGGCATCCTTATAAGCCTCAGCACCATCCAAAGTGGCACGAAGGTTCAGTTCTTTTTCTGCAAAGAACTTCTCGATATAATCGTCCTGGATGGGAGAGATACGGTTATTGATCTTCTCCACCTTTTCAGGAATAACGTCTACAGCAACTACTTCATGTTTCTGAGCCAACAAAGTGGCCATACTCATGCCCACATAGCCGGTTCCGGCTACGGCAATCTTGAGATCGTTAAAGTTTCTCATTTTACTGTATGTATTTTAGTATTTGTTCTAATTCTTCTTTCTTATGACCCGTTACTTCCTTCATACACCCCACCGCCTGCTGATAAAACTCCGGTAGGGGATGACACACATAGGTGTAAGTGGCTTGCACAGCACGCTGGTTTTTGTCTTTCACTCTGGGCAAGTGAAGGTTGCAGTCTTCCCACAATTGTTGCATCTCCTTGCGATTGTTCAACAAGGTCTGACAGATGAGTTGCAGTGTCAGTTGCTTGGATTTCAGTTTCGGAGACAAATCTGTCAGCTTCTGCGACTCTGCCATACAATGAATGGCATAGGCCAAGTCATCTGCCGTATGCCGGTTGCTCAGCATCCGCTGTAAGATGGGGTTAATCTGTGCAAAGAATTCATCAAACAAGGCATATTTGGCATTCTTTACACCTGGGATATTGGCGTGTTCCAACACGGCACCCCTTATCTTGACCGGAGCGGCCAGACCATCCATCATCTTCAATACTACGGTATTGTTTTTCTGGTCAACCAGATACCCAGTCTGCCCAACAAAAGGGCCTTCTTTCACACGGACATAGTCTCCTGAATTAAACTCCTCTTCCTTGATGTCCACGAAGGGAACATAATAGGCCTCCACCTTGGCTATGGCATCGCAGATACGGAAGAAATTTTCCACTTCTCTGGCAGGCACACTGGGTGCCACCAGCTTAAATGCTTTATCGTCACCGATTTTCCATTTTCGGTTCAGCACCCAGGTTTTTAGCTCCGGATTCTCTGCCAAAAATGTACTGATCTCGTCCAATTGGGCCAGCACAAAGATGTAGTTGAACACCATGGGATGTTCACGCTTCATCTTTACCCGGTCCTTGGGCTTTACGTATCGGATAGGGGCACGCAACTCCTTGAATGCTGAAGGCCATCCGTTTTCCTTGGTCTTCAGTTCACGCATGCGTTGCACAGCCTTTAATGGCTGGGCTGCACGAAGCACGTACCACTTATGTTCCATGTTCGTTTTTGTCATCCTGAGCCCCCATCCTTGTCATCCTGAGCGCAGCGAAGGATCTTTCTTGGCTAGTAATGGGCTCCGCAATAGAAAGATGTTTCGCTTCGCTCAACATGACATTTAAATTTATCTGTTCTTGTACATAGATTCGTAGTACTTTTCGTAATCACCACTGGTGATATTGTTCAGCCACTCCTCGTTCTCCAGATACCATTTTACGGTCTTTTCGATACCTTCCTCGAACTGAAGGCTTGGCTCCCAACCCAGTTCTCGCTGCAGCTTGGTGCTATCGATAGCATAGCGGGCATCGTGGCCCAAACGGTCGGTTACATAGGTGATCAGGTCCATATCAGCACCTTCTGGACGGCCCAACAAGCGGTCAACGGTATTGATAACGGTCTTGATGATATCAATATTCTTCCATTCATTGAAACCGCCGATATTGTAAGTCTCTGCAATGGTTCCCTTATGGAAAATCACATCAATGGCACGGGCATGATCCACCACATATAACCAGTCGCGCACATTCTCACCCTTACCATAGACTGGCAATGGCTTGCGGTTACGGATGTTGTTGATGAACAATGGAATCAGCTTCTCAGGGAACTGGAATGGGCCATAGTTATTGCTACAGTTGGTTACGATAGTAGGCATACCGTAGGTATCGTGATAAGCACGAACGAAATGGTCGCTGCTAGCCTTCGAAGCGCTGTATGGAGAGTGAGGGTTGTACTTGGTGGTCTCGTAGAAGAAATCCTCACCGTAAGCCAGATGATGCTCGCTGGAGCTGGCGGTAGTGGTGAAAGGAGGCTCAATGCCCTCAGGGTGGGTCATGGACAATGCGCCATATACCTCATCGGTAGAGATGTGATAGAATCGCTTGCCCTCATACTTCTCTGGAAGTGACTCCCAATAAAGTTTGGCTGCCTGCAACAGGCTAAGGGTTCCCATCACATTGGTTCGTGCAAAGGTGAAAGGATCCTTGATGCTTCGGTCCACATGGCTCTCGGCTGCCAGATGGATAATGCCATCAATCTTCTCGTCCTGCATCAACTGATAGAAGGCATCGAAATCGCAGATATCCATCTTGACAAACTTATAGTTTGGCTTGTCTTCGATATCTTTCAGATTGGCCAAATTGCCTGCATAAGTCAACTTATCCAGATTGATGATGTTATATTCTGGGTACTTGTTTACAAACAAACGAACCACGTGGCTGCCAATGAAACCGGCTCCACCGGTAATGACGATATTTTTCATAGATATTATTCTTTTAAATTTTTAATGCATGTTTTCAAGCTATCGGTCCAATATGGAATCTGGATACCGAAAGTATCCTTGATTTTGGTCTTGTCCAATACCGAGAAGGAAGGGCGGGTTACAGGACTAGGGAACTCATTACTGTGGCAAGGCTGAACGTCACAATCTGTCTGGCCGCTGTATTCGGCAATCATTTTTGTAAAGTCATACCAACTGCAAACACCTTCGTTAGAGAAGTGATAGATTCCGGACTTTGAATAATTGACAGGTTCTTTCTTATAATCCTCCAAAATAACCATGATAGCCTTAGCCAGGTCCAAAGCGTAGGTTGGGGTACCCACTTGATCAAACACTACCTTCAACTGAGGCTTGGTGGCTGTAAGATTCAACATGGTCTTGCAGAAATTTTTTCCGAATTCAGAATACATCCAAGCAGTACGGATAATGACATATTGACAACCACTAGCCATAATCTTCTGCTCTCCATGCAATTTGGTCCAAGCATAAACACCTGTTGGGTTTCCGGGCTGATTCTCGCGATAAGGCACACTATATGGATCACCACCAAACACATAATCGGTTGAAATCTGGAAAAGCAATCCACCTACTTCAGCCATTGCAATAGCTAAATTTTCGGGAGCATCAGCATTGAGTTTTTCGGCCAACGCCTCATTGGTCTCAGCAGCATCCACATTGGTAAATGCGGCACAGTTGATGATAGCAGAAATATGGTTTTCTACCACCATTTTTCGTACAGCCTCACGGTCAGTGATGTCCAAGTAGGTGGTTTCTACACCCTCCACCTGATTCACATCTGTGAAAATATAATGATCTGTTGAATTTCGGGATACGATGCGAATTTCGTTACCCAATTGTCCGTTCGCACCGGTTACTAAAATATTCATGCACACTTATATTTATAATAATGTGCAAATGTACACAAAAAAATGAAAAAAGTAGGAATTTCTGTTGAAATTCCTACTTTTTTCATTTCACGTGCCCGGAGCGGGACTCGAACCCGCACGAACATTACTGCTCAAGGGATTTTCTTACTACTCCTGCTTTTACACAGGCCATCTACGTGAGACGTTGTAGTCTGGACTATTTCTTCATCATATCTTCAAAGAAGACTTAGATGTTGCCTATATAGTCTCTACGCCATTTATCAACCGAAGTTGAACTTAGTGAGCCATCGCCAAATCTATTGTCACCAATAGAAAGGTTTCTGTTTGTTAGGGCAATTCTACTTCACCGGTTTCCCGATGAGCACTCTTATTTAGACCTCGGTATGAATCTGTCAATGCATGACAGTTAGGACAAAGTAACTTAAGATTCTCTATTCTATTATCACTATTGTCACCATTTACATGATGCAGTTCCAACGGAATTTCTAATCCCATCCAAGTTGTCAAATTACAACTTTCACATTTCTTTTCTTTCAGACCCTCACTGAGAAGTCTCCTTTTCAATTTGAAACTCTGAAAATAAGACCCTTTGACAAGAATATCTTTTAAATCTTTAGGCTTAGAAGGCCTAAATTTTAAACCAACATTCCATCCTTGGCCTGTAAAATGCGAAGTGTCAATATTAAATTCATCAATAGCCTTATGTATAATTCTGTAATTTCCGCCTATCGGTTTAATTCCCAGAAATCTACAAACATCAGCAATACTTTTTGAATTTCTTACTGCTTCTTCAACTTCTTGTTTTGTTCTTTGCATACACAAAGTCGGTGGTAAAGTCCCTCGTGTCTACCATTCCACCATCTGGGCGACCTGAGAGCGGAAAACGAGGCTCGAACTCGCGACCCCAACCTTGGCAAGGTTGTGCTCTACCAACTGAGCTATTTCCGCAAAT
>JAKSLP010000016.1 GCA_024401115.1 Bacteroidaceae bacterium
TACTACTACTAATTTAGAAAGATCCTCACGTCGCTACGCTCCTCAGGATGACAATGGGAGGTGCGGAAAAAACGGATGTAATCCGTACAAGAAAAACGGACCATATCCGTTCAAGGTTATACTATTTTAGCAGCACAACGGTATCAATGTACCACCCGTATCACTTTGAAATGTACTGTCCATGGCGGAATGAAATGTACCGGCTATATCACTTTTATATGTACCTCCCTTAGTACACTATAGCGCTCCAATCGGTTCCATCGTAGCGATCCAATCGGTTCCAAAAACAAACCACCTCATCCTTCCCAGGAAGAGGTGGCTTGTACAGTAGTTACTGTTTCACCAAAAATCAATCTAATTAACCTTATCAAAACAAATCAGTCAAAAACTAGTATAAGAGAGTTTTTCTATGTTTTACTGATGCAAAGATAGGGTAGGATTCAAGCCAATGCAAGTGGTTTAACATTTGTTGTCGTTAATATTAACGAGTTTTGGACGAATTTGTAGATTTAGTTGCGAAAATCGATATTATAGGATTATTGGCCTTATTATATTCGGGCTTCGCCCTCAAGATCCCCACGTCACTTCGTTCCTCAGGATGACAAGGGGGGGTAATTGTGATCACTTTTTAACGTCTATTCTTCATCTCCTTCTTTAGTAACTCTTTGATGTTTTGCAAATTGTAACTCGCTGAAAATGATCTTTTTTGATCAAATAGGTTAAAGAATGATCTATTCCTGAATCTGCCGAAATTTGATCATAACTTTGTGCTCGGAATGAGGTATAATGTTACGATACAAGAGACACTGGCAAGGACTTTTCAGGTGGATGCGGATTCTGTTTCGGATGCAGAATCGGTGGCTCGTTCTATGTATCGTGGCTGTGAGGTGGTGCTGTCGGCTGATGACTTTGTGGATGCGGACTTCAGGGTGGAGAGGAATGCCATCTTCTACCGTTCGCCCAATAATGATTTCATTCTGTCTCATGGTGATACGTTTCAGTTGCTGAAGGAATTCAGCTTCCAGTTCGACATGATTTTTGCGGACCCTCCTTATTTCCTCTCAAACGGTGGAATTAGCCTGCAGAGCGGTAAGGTGGTTTGTGTGGATAAGGGTGAATGGGATAGGGGGAAGACTCCGGAAGAAATGAGGGAGTTCAACATGGAGTGGCTGAGGCTGTGTAGGGATAAGTTGAAGGATAACGGCACGATATGGATTTCGGGTACGTATCATAATATATTCTCGGTGGCGAATTGCCTGACTGAACTGGGTTACAAGATTCTGAATGTGGTTACCTGGCAGAAGGCGAATCCTCCGGTAAATATCTCGTGCCGGTTCTTTACCTATAGTACGGAGTTCATTATCTGGGCGCGGAAATGTGAGAAGGTGCCTCATAAGTTTAATTATGGGCTGATGAAGCGACTGAATGGCAACAAGCAGATGACGGATGTGTGGCGACTGCCTGCTATAGGCAGATGGGAGAAGTCGTGCGGTAAGCATCCCACTCAGAAGCCATTGTCGGTCCTGACAAGGATTATTCTGGCTTCGACTGATGCGGGCGATTGGATTTTGGATCCTTTCAGTGGTAGTTCCACAACGGGTATTGCTGCCAACCTTTGCGGAAGGAGGTTTGCCGGTATAGAGCAATCGGAGGAGTTCTGTGAGATGAGTAGGGCCAGACGTGAAGAGTTGGAGTTACTGGAACGAAGGACTTTCCTGAAGCGCCATATTGCTGACTTGAAAGTGTTGGAATCGGGCGAGCAGTTGGATTTGTTTACCGGTGGGAAGGAGATAGCGCTCTAATCGGTTTCATCTGTAGCGCTTCAATCGGTTCCAAAAACAAGGCACCTCTTCTTGGGAAACATTGGCTGCACATCGGGATTGCTCAAGCAAGCTTGGATACTCCTTATTAAACAAGCTACCTTATCATAGTACAGTTGTACAGATGATTTTATGGCGTTCAACGAGATTTATCCTTTAAAATTTGGCAATCCCGAAAACTTCCGCTATTTTCGCAAAAGATTACATGGTGGAAGGAAAAACCATAGATGAAATGAAGGCGCATGCGCTTTCCTCATCACAGGGCGCCACTAGCCTAGGGATGGTCAACCCGATTGGCTCTAAGGAGGATAATCCTCCTTTGGACTTGAGAATAGACACGGCTTTCAAGGTGATTTTCAGCGAGAAAGTATTCATGATTGATTTGCTCAATTCCATTCTGGACCGTACAGAAGAAATTACGGACATTACCTATCAGCCCACAGAGTCGGTTCCGGCTTACGTAAACGGGAAGAAGGTTGTATTTGACCTGAAATGTACATTGAGTACAGGTGAGATTATCATTGTGGAGATGCAGTATGCATCGCAGAGCTACTTCAAGGATCGGGCGCTTTACTACATGGCCCGAAACATTGAAAGCCAGTTGCAGAAGTGGGACGAAACAATGAGTAATGTTCATACCGAGGCAGAGATTAGGGATACTATGCTGCGATACCGGATAAAACCGGTAATAGGCATCTTTATCACGAATTTCTCGATTGACCAGAAAGGCAGGCTGATGCGCGACTATTGGCTTACGGATGTGTTGGATAACCACCGGAAGTTTAGCGATAAGATGCGCATGATATTCCTGGAACTGCCGTTCATGGAACGGTGGGAAGAGTGTGACACTGAACTGAAGAAATGGCTATTCATCATTAAAAACAGTAGGGACATGGACAAGTATCCTTTTACGAACGACAGACCTATTTACCAGCAGTTGGCAGAAAAGGCCCGATATGCCAATCTTACTCCCCAGGAGCAGGAGCTCTATGACTATGACCTCAGGAACTATCTTGCTTATGTGGATTCTATGATGTATGCTAAGGATATGGCTAAAGCTGAAGGTATAGCTATAGGTGAAGCTAAAGGTGAGGCTAAAGGTAAAGCAGAAGGTAAAGCAGAAGGTAAAGCTGAAGAAAAACTTCTAATTGCTCAAAATCTAAAAGCTTTAGGTGTTGATGTCCAAACTATTCAGAAGTCCACAGGCCTAACTGCAGAAGAGATTGAAAAACTATAATTATTAACATTATATCGCCATCCGAATGGGTGGCGATTTATTATATAGTCGTTACTGTTTCACCAAAATCAACTAATTTCCTTTTGTTAAATTCAACTATCGCAAAATTTGCGACAATTGATACAGATATTAATTCATCACAATTTGGAGATATTATAAAATTCCTATATTTTTGCAGAACTATAATTGAAGAGCGTTTGTCCTATCCAGTAAGGAAACCTAGGAAATTTTCGGTACGGATAAATCGAATGCTACGACAGGGCGTATGTAATGCGGTCAGGGTTTGTTGTATAATAGCCCGAACTGTATCTATACCTTGGCGCAGGACTTGTATGTTTGTACCACGGCTTTCCTAGGGCCTCCTTACTAAATGTGCAATGTTCCTGCGCTTTTCTTGTCTAATATTAACCTCTTCCGGGAATAGAGAGAATTTATAGAATTATGGAAACAAGTGACATTAGGTTTAAATTTCAGTATTCAAAGGATGATGTTCAAGAAATGACTGCTGAAGATCGTGAGAAATATGAATATTCTTTCTCTAGATATGATAAGGATATCTTACCTGCAGATGTTCAAGACCAGTTGGGTAAACGGTTGGAAGAGATTTTTACAGAGCAATTAAATGAATCACAGGCCGATGGTTGGGATGATGAAGAAGCATATGGTTTGGCAAGGTTGGCTTCACAAGCGTTTGAAAAGGGGTATATTCATGGTTATTTGGCATCCAAATGCAGGGATGTATTAAGATTAACAAGTATTGGGTTTACTTATAATCAGATAAAAGAGATGACAATATTCAATTCTGACGAAATAGATTACATCTGTTCGATGAGAGAACTATGAATATAAGCGAATTTAATAACAAACTGGACGAAATCTTGGGGGAAGAAGGTTCTGAAGATCGTTCCAGGAACCGCCAACTTGCTTTGAGTGAGTTCATGAATGAGAAGAATCAAAAAAGGAATGATTATAGTTCCTTGGGTACTGTCAATGATCAACTGAATGAAAAGTATGGTGTGGTGGGTACTGATTCACGAATGGAGTTTGATGCCAAGTCTGAAGCTTGGTATTTGGCTCTTAACAGATAGTGGAAAAAACAAACCACCTTTTCCTTGGTTCCCGAACATTGGCTGCACCTCGGGATTGCTCAAGCAAGCTTGGATACTCCATTCGGTTCTTAAAAAACAAACCACCTCATCCTTCCCAGGAAGAGGTGGCTTGTACAGTCGTTACTGTTTTCCAAAAACCTTTTTACCTTATCATTATTTACGTACCATGAAAAACTTAGAGAGTTATTTTATGTTTTACTGATGCAAAGATAGGGTAGGATTCATCCGGAAGCAAGCGTTTTAACATTTGTTGTAGTTAATATTAACGAGTTTTGGATGAATTCTCGGATTTAGTTGCGAAATTCGATATTATCTATTGTTGAGGCTTAGGGGAGGGTGTTAACTGTTAACGCGTAACTGGCAGTATTTTATTGCCTGCAAATCGGGAAGCCCATCTCGTCATACTCTATACCACTGATGGTGTAGGGATGTGGTTCTGGAGGAGTGGATTCCTGAGGTGTGGGCTGAACCTCTTTTCCTTTATCTTGTGATTCAGTATTCATAAGGTATATTTCAGACTAGCCAAGAAGCACTCATTTTTCTGACTTCCTCAAGTTGCTGTTTCATATTCGGTTTCATGCGTGATTGGATGATGTTGTAGCGACTTTGCATCTCTACAAGCAGTTCGGCACTGATTCCTAAGGCTGCCTCCATGATGAGCGCAATGTCGCTGGTTACGGGTCGCTTGCCATTCAGTATCTCGTTCAGCATGGTGTAGGAGATTCCGGTGCATTCTGAGAATGTTTTCTGAGAGATGTTTCGGACTTCCAGCTCTTCCTTTAACACTTCTCCTGGATGTGTGGGAAGACGTTTTATATCGGTATTCATAGTTGATGTCATTTGTCGGCAAAGTTAATATTAATATTTATTTATTCACTAAATTAGTGAATTTATTTTCCGAAAAATCTCAATAGAGTGCAAAAACTGTACTTATGAAATCGGCTCTTCAAAGAATTCAATAAAAAGTTTGACTTAATCTAAACTTTGCTTATATTTGCAACATGTTTAATCAAAATATTTAGTGAAACAAGAATAGAATAAGAAACCAGCCACCAGAGAGGTACAGAGCAAGACGACAAATGAATATCTTGCCACATTGCTTCTTGCATTGTCTGCAAAATCGCATTTAAACGAGTAATTATGAATGGATTAGAGTTGACTTTCACGATAGTAGCAGTTTTGGCTTTATGCTATCTTATTTTCTTGCATACTCCTGCAGGTAAACGATATATTGAAAGAGGAAATACCCGATAATCGGGATAGTGATTATTTTGCAATCAAATCTTCTTGTGTAATCCGATATATGGTAATGTGCATTTTTTGCACATTACTGGTTTGAGCATCTAAAACAAACCACCTCATCTTTCTCAAGAAGAGGTGGCTTGAACAGTCGTTACTGTTTTCCTAAAACCTTTTTACCTTATCATTATTTACGTACCATGAAAAACTTAGAGAGTTTTTTTATGTTTCTGATGCAAAGATAGGGTGGGATTCTTCCGGATGCAAGCGCTTTAACATTTGTTGTCGTTAATATTAACGAGATTTGGACTATTTTGCGGATTTAGTTGCGAAAATCGTAATTATCTATTGTTGAGGCTTAGGGGTGGACTGTTAACTTGTTAACGCGAAACAGGCAATAACAGTTACCACTACTTATTTAGAAAGATTCTCTCTCCACTTCGTTACGAGAGCGAGCAGAGCTCGAGCGCTTCGCTTCATTTCATTACGCTCAGGATGACAGGGGGAATCACGATGACAAAGGGAGAGGAAATAGTAGAGTCCTTGGTTCCCTTGTGTAGCTTAGAATAATAAGCACGCAAATATTACTTTAGTTGCAGGAATTATAGTACATTTGCATCAGGTAATGCATGAGACAACATTACACAGGTAAATCTCTGACGATAGTTAGAGCCCGAATAAGCAAACCGCTATCCCTCAAATCCTACGCAGGATAAAAAACGTCTCTACATCTGGAGGGTGACGATTCAACTGGTTTGAATCAGCTTTATAATCATATCGATTTAATCTTTGATTTTTGAGAATCAGACTACTATTTTGTGGTCAGAATTAAAACTGTTGAACCAAAAGTTTGCTTATATGGAAACTTTATGTAATTTTGCATTGATTTGCTATGGAGGCTAAAGCAAAGTTTAAAGTGATTTTTTCTGAAGAAACAATCGCCTTTCTGGAAACTCTGCCCGATAAGGTAAGGCAGAAAATTATGATGAATGTGATGAAATCCAAGTATAATTTGGATCCTAAGCTATTCAAGAAACTGCAGAACACTAATCTATGGGAATTTAGGACTTTGGCCAATGGAATCCAATACCGTTTGCTGGCCTTTTGGGATCATGATGAGGTAACGTTTGTGATAACTACACATGCATTCATCAAGAAAAGTCAGAAGACCCCTTTGAAGGAAATAGCAAAGGCAGAGGACATGAGGAAAGATTATTTTAAAAGTAAAAACGAAAAAAGATGAAATACTATAAGGAATCCGAGGCACTTGATAAAGTGTTAGGCAAGGAGGGCAGTCCGTTGCGCGATGATTATGAGAGTCAGATGAATGAGTTTCTGATAGGAGAGGCTATCCGTCAGGCTCGCGAAGCCAAACACCTTACTCAAAGCGAGTTGGGTGAGTTGGTAGGAGTGAAGAAGGCCCAGATCTCCAAAATTGAGAATGGATGTAATGTGACCTTTGCCACCATTGCACGCTTATTCCGAGCCATGGGCGTAAAAGCTGTTTTGGATATGGGTGAGATTGGCAGGTTTGCGATTTGATTTAGTTATATCCTTAATATAACTCCGCCACTCGAAAGGGTGACATATTAAAAAAAATACCCCACCTCTTCTTGAGAAAGATAAGGTGGGGTGTTAACTGTTAACGCGTAACTGGCTATCCTTTTATGTATCGTATTTAGTATCCAATATACTATCCAATATGGTATCCAATTCGGTTGGCAAAAAAACAAGCTACCTCATTATAGTACTGTAGTACAGATGATTTTATGGCGTTCAACGAGATTTATCCGTTAAAATTTGGCAATCCCGAAAAGTTCCGCTATTTTCGCAAAAGATTACATGGTGGAAGGAAAAACCATAGATGAGATGAAGGTACAGATGCCTTACTCATCACAGGACACCACTGGCCTAGGGGTGGTCAACCCGATTGGCTCTAAGGAGGATAATCCTCCTTTGGATTTGAGAATAGACACGGCTTTCAAGGTGATTTTCAGCGAGAAAGTATTCATGATTGATTTGCTCAATTCCATTCTGGACCGTACAGAAGAAATGGCTATTCATCATTAAAAACAGTAGGGACATGGACAAGTATCCTTTTACGAACGACAGACCTATTTACCAGCAGTTGGCAGAAAAGGCCCGATATGCCAATCTTACTCCCCAGGAGCAGGAGCTCTATGACTATGACCTCAGGAACTATCTTGCTTATGTGGATTCTATGATGTATGCTAAGGATATGGCTAAAGCTGAAGGTATAGCTATAGGTGAAGCTAAAGGTGAGGCTAAAGGTAAAGCAGAAGGTAAAGCAGAAGGTAAAGCTGAAGAAAAACTTCTAATTGCTCAAAATCTAAAAGCTTTAGGTGTTGATGTCCAAACTATTCAGAAGTCCACAGGCCTAACTGCAGAAGAGATTGAAAAACTTTAATTATTAACTTTATATCGCCATCCGAATGGGTGGCGATTTATTGCATAAACAAGCCACCTCATCCTTGAAGTTTCGAACATTGACTGCACCTCGGGATTGCTTAAGCAAGTTTGGACACTCCACTCGGTTTGCACAATGTTTGAAGATTCGAACATTGGCTGCACCTCGGGATTACTCAAGCAAGCTTGGCACTCCACTCGGTTTGCACAATGTTTCCCAGGAAGAGGTGGCTTGAACAGTTGTATAAGAATTACATTATACAATAAATAGTATCTTAAAATTTTGTTTACTCATTTTCTTATGTTATTTTTGCAAATAAATCGAAGACAAATGAGTTATGACAGAACTGAACGAATATCACAAAATGGAAATGATGAAAAAACAGCGTTTCCAGGAATTTATGCAGCAGCATCCGCTGTCGCGCAAGGAGTGCTTGAGTCAGTTCAAGCGCTTGCGGGAACAACGTATTGCAAGGGAGTCCAAATCTCAGAATTAGCCAAATGGGCTAAAGAATATGGCTGCTGGTTTGAAATTACGCAATTAGGAGAGTTCGTAGACCGTGGTTCTGAAAATGAGGTCTATTTATCTGATGATAATAAGACCGTTTTCAAACTGAATGATTTTCGATATTCAGAAGACAATCTGACCGCTTTTTTTGATAGATTGGAGGCACACAATCATTATTTCTGTGAATGTGCGTATGAGTTGATTGGGTTTGCTGAAAATAGAGATCACAAAGTGTGTGCAGTTCTGAAGCAGATATTTATAGCATCCTTACGTGAGGCTACAGAACAAGAAATCTGGGAAGAATTAGAACGCTTGGGGTTTTATGCTCAATTGGATGGTGCTTATTTTTCCAATGGCTCGTACGATATTTTCGATGCTCTTCCCAATAATGTCTTGATGGGTGTTGATGGTAGACTTTATTTTATTGATACTATCATCTTTAAATCTAGCCAGTCTGGTTTTGATGTTTATTGTAGCTTATCTCCTCGGTTTTCCAAATGATTGATTTATAGAAGCACCACCTCATCCTTGGTTCCCGAACATTGGCTGCACTTTGGGATTGCTCAAGCAAGCTTGGATACTCCTCTCGGTTTGCAAAAAAAACAAACCACCTCATCCTTCCCAGGAAGAGGTGGCTTGTACAGTCGTTACTGTTTTCCTAAAACAAATCTTATTAACCTTATCAACCTAAATCAATCAAAAACAATTAAGAGAGTTTTTCTATGTTTTACTGATGCAAAGATAGGGCAGGATTCTTCCGGATGCAAGTGCTTTAACATTTGTTGTAGTTAATATTAACGAGTTTTGGACGAATTTGCGGATTTAGTTGCGAAAATCGACATTATCTATTGTAATTCTGAGTGGAACGAAGAAACTTTACTTGCGGATAATGCCATTCGGAATAGAAAGATCCTCACGTCACTTCGTTCCTCAGGATGACAAGGGGGTGGGTGTTAACTGTTAACGCGTAACTGGCTATCCTTTTATGTATCGTGTTTAGTATCCAATATATTATCCATTATACTATCCATTATACTATTCAACATACTATCCAATATGGTATCCAATTCGGTTGGCAAAAACAAGCCACCTCATCCTTGGTAGTTTGTGCTATTATTACTATCTTTGCCATCAAATCTGACACAGATTTTTTTTGAAGAAAAACGAAGGTTGCAGCGAGCTGACATCTAGGGGCTCTGCAGAGGATACTCTGTTGCTGCAAGACAAAATCCGCGAATCTTCCGTTATGGAGAGGGAGATGACGGGCGAAATAATTCTTTATCAGCCCGATGCTACATTATCACTTCAGGTAGAACTGGATGCTGCACATGATACGGTGTGGCTTGCTACTTCGCAAATGTCACAATTGTTTGGCAAAGATGAATCAACAATTAGACGTCACATTTTGCATATCTTTGACGAGGAAGAATTACCGAAAGATAATAACGTGCATTTTTTACACGTTAATGGAAGAAAAAAAGCCTGTGCCTTTTTATTCAATAGATGTTATAATTGGGTAAGAGTGCGGAACGATTTTTTTATTCTGTGTGTTCAGTTCATTGTTTTTAATTCAAAATGTACTTTATGATGGAAAAAATAGAGGTCCCAAGTGGAAATTCTGTAAATGACATTAAAAATAGAGAGAAAATAATACGAGAATACTACAAGCATTGGAAGTCGCAGAATCAAGAACAGCGATTATTCAATCTGCATTTGAAAGACTATATTAATATACGTATGATTTCGATTGTTGAGACTAGTGAACATGCTTCCAAGAATTACTTATCTACATTAGCTGTTTTACAATTAGATGCTATTTTGACTAATTCTAGGATGGTAAGTGTAGTAAATACTGATCCTAGGAGTAAAAATCAAAATCAGTTTGAAAAGATGATAATTATGGAATATTACTGCATGGGAATCGGGACGGTTAAAATGACAGTAGGCATAAAAAGGAGTAATAAGGAAAAAGTGCAATATTGTATTACTTCTTTAAGTTCCATATAAAAAAGAGGTCAGCATTAATTATGCTGACCTTTATTTCCGCCTCATGAATGCTTGGAGGATTTGCGTTGAGGTTTAGTGCCGTTCGCGGGTGAGGACTTTTACACTGCTCGAATACACATCTTTAACCAAGGCTAAGATCACGATGCAAAGGTAGTGATTATTTTAATATGTTGCATTCTCTTTATTGATTTTTATTTGGTCATAGATATATTTCCTCCTATTATGTGAAATAAATACAAGCCACCTCATCCTTGAAGTTTCGAACATTGGCTGCACCTCGGGATTGCTTAAGCAAGTTTGGACACTCCACTCGGTTTGCACATTTTTTTGCATGAAGGGGTGGGGTGTAAAAAAGCCTCTCCTTTTTAGGGGAGAGGCTCAAACCTTAAATACCAAATGAAAAAGTGAGAATTATTAATTCATGTAGTGACGGACTCTGTGATTCTCAAGAGTGAGGTTCAGAACCTGAAGATACTTTTTGTACTGCTCTGGAGTCAGGATGTGATGCGCCTTACTGATGTTGCGACGAACGGCACGGTTGATCTTCTCTACCTTCTTGTCGTCCTTGCTACGGCCGGCACGGTTCATATCCAGGGTGAACTCATCGCTGATCTCTTCCAACTGGGCACGCTGATTATCATTCAGTTGCAGGTGATTGCTCATGGTCTCCACATTGTAGCGGAAATTAAAGTTCTCAACGCCTGTATTTACCTTTGCAGCAAAACTGTTCATGTTCATTCCCATTGCAAATACGGCTACTAATGCCAAAAATGTTTTCTTCATAATTGTAAGTTTTTAGTTTTGACAACAGACAACGGACTGTGATTCGGTGTCATGTCGTCGGGTTCTTAGTTTAATTTTAGTTTCTCTAATTTAGTATAGTATTGTTTCTCGTTTTCTCTTTAGTTGAGTTTATATTTCCTTTTCACACTGCAAAGATACGGCATACTTTGGGGGGTGTTTAGGAAAAAATGGACATCGCATAAAAAATGCATATGATTGTAAAAGAATCATACAATGGAGTAGTCTTGGTGTTAACTGTTAACGCGTTACCGACAATTAAAGTAGAAAAAAAGAAGGGGAATGTGGCATCAGTTTCATTCCCCTTGTATACTTGTGTGGATTTATTGTGTATTATCGTTTGTGGGCATTCACCAGGATGCCATTAATCACCTCAAGACTTAAGTCACAATAGGCGGATTGGTTGATGTGGTAATCCATATCCTCGTGGTAGTCACCACCCACATCCAATATGCTGAATTCATCGGGCTCGCCCATTAAAATAAGGATGGAATCCTTTGTCATGCCGGTGTGCAGCCTGACATTGCCATGGGAAGTCTTGACATTAAAGTAGACGACATGTGCAGGCTGTAAGTCTAATGTGCTGGTGGTGGGTTCGGACGTTTCCTCTGTGTCGTATAGTCCTTCTTCAGGACGATCCCAGATTTCGAAGTAACCGATGGCTCCACATACTATACACATGAACAGTATGATGATGATCACTCGTATAGAACGTTCGTTGCTCTCCGGCTCGGGAGTAGGTCTGTTATCGTATTCGTATTCCATCTTTTTTGTTTTTTGCAAATATAGAAAAAATAACTATTGCATGCAGCTATTGATGCAAATTTATTTTTCCCATGGGTGGCAGAAAGAAAAAGCCTCTCCTTTTTGGGGGAATTCTTTATTTATTCACAAAAAATAAACTAACTTCGCATCCCGAAGAAACAACCAACTCAATGAAAAGACAATTATTAATGAACTTCCTGAAGATAGTTTTGCCTGTCTTTAAAGGAAAGAAGACCACTGAAGAAACAAATCCGCTACAGAAGAAATCGGGTTATGAGGCATTGGACGAATGGGTGGATGCGGTAATGAAACTGCATGAGGCTCAGGATACTTGCTTTGGCTATCCGTGCAATCAGGACATTCATCTGATGAGTTTCTATGCTTGGTTCGTGGGCAGCGGACTGCAGGAACTGACCTTGAATAATGCGGGCGACCCGTTTAGTGATGAACCGGCTTTTGTGATGTCTACCCAGAAATTTGAGCGTGAAGTAATGGAGTGGTTTGCTCCTTATTACGATTTCGAGCCGGATAAATACTGGGGACTGGTGACGATGAGCGGTACCGACGGCAATAGCCATGGCATTTATTTCGGCACCACCAGCCTGAAGCGGAAGACGGGAAAATTGCCTGTGGTGTATGTATCAGATGAAGCGCACTACAGCAATTACCGCCTGACTTACTTGCAGAATCTGGATGTGAGGCTGGTGAAGACGGGTGTGGACGGTTGCATGATTCCAGAGGAGCTGGAGAAGGTGCTGGATCCTTCGCGCCCTTGTCTGATGGTTTATGCCATGGGCTCGACCTTCAAGGGGGCTGTGGACAACCAGAAGGCACTGAATGCGGTATTGGAAAAATATCCCGAAATGGAAGTATACCGTCATGTGGATGCGGCTCTGTTTGGTGGCTACCTACCATTTACGGAGTACCGGAAAATGGTGAGCCATAAGGAATTAGGTTATGATTCCATCTCAATCAGCGGGCACAAGTTCTTCAGCATCAACTCTCCATCGGGATTGTTCTTCTGTACCCGTGAGGTATATGATAACCAGCAAGATATCAGTGTGCCTTACCTAAACAACAATATGCGAATGATCAACTGCTCTCGTTCGGGCATCGACCCACTGAAATTCTGGTGGTTCATCCAGAAAATCGGTCACCAGGGATGGAGCAAGGAGGCAAACACCATTTTGGAACGAAGCGATTACTTGGAGGCAGAACTGAAGCGGATTGGTTGGTTTGTGCTTCGTAACCAATTGAGTAACACTGTGGTACTGAAGCGCCCAAGTGAGCGGATTTGCAAGAAATACATGTTGGCTACGGGATATGACGAGAAATTAGGTGGCAACTTGGCGCATGTGGTGGTAATGCAGCATGTAAGGCGAAAGTATCTGGCTCAATTTATTGAGGAGCTGCAACAGGAATCTGGCGAAAAGTAAGCGTTAACTGTTAACGCGTAACCGACAATAAATGTTGGAAAAAGAAGGGGAGTGGAGCATCAGTTTCATTCCCCTTATTATTTTTTATTTCGTTCAAAATGCGTATATTTGCGAGTCATTATTAATCTATCAAACCATGAAAAAGCTGATTTTTACCCTTTTGGCTTGTTTCCTGACTCTGGGTGCCTATGCTCAGGATTATAAGGATTCGCCAAACTACCGTAAGAGCATTGCCGTTTTTGGCGGCTCGTTTAGTGTGATTACCCCTTCGGATGTGGCTAAGGCTCACTGGGCAGAGTGTCTGGGAAGCAAGATTACCACATACGGCATCGGTGGTGCCGGTTTCTCGAAGACTACCGGTGAGGACCGCTGGCTGTCGGTTCAGATTGACAGAGCACTGGCTGTAGAGAAGCCATACGACATCTTCATCATCTGGGCAAGTACCAATGATGTATCCCGTGGCATCAGTCTGGAGGAGCAGAACCAGGAGATTCGCAACTGCATCGAGAAGATCCGCAAGAATGTGCCTCAGGCTAAGATCATGTTCTTTAGCTCATTACCTGTTCCATTGCTGGAGTACATTGCTGAAGAGGACATTGAGAAGGGACCGGAATGGTCGAGAGGCGGCCGCCGGAACATGAAGAAACTGCCTTCGTATGTAGAGGGTCAGGAGCAGGTGTGCCGTGAGATGAATGTGCCATTCCTGAACCTGTATACCGATAGCGGTATCAACCGCTGGAATGCGGTGGATTTCTTCCAGGGTGACATGCTGCATCTGAACAATGCGGGTTACAACCACATCAAGGAAACTCAGGCAAGATTCATTGCTACTCACTAAATAGGAAAGGGGCTTCCAAACGGGAGCCCCTTTTTTTTATCCTTTTTGTTTTTTCAAATACATCCGGATGTAGAATGCCGAGATTAATGCTCCCAGCACTGCAGCCAGAATGGAGGCCTCGGGACCGAAGGCACCTCCGGTAAAGAGCTCAGGGCCGGTGGCAGAGGAAACAAAGAAACTGTCGCCCGAATCTCCACCGGAAACTGCAAATCCGAACACATTGCCCTGGGTGAAATTCCATGCCCAATGAATGCCGATGGGTAGCCACAGACTGCCCGAATATTGGTAGGCAGCACCCAACAACAGACCGGCTTCGATAGCTATGGCGATGGAACTCCAGAGACTGGCTCCGGGATTGAAGATATGCACGATGCCGAAGAACAGTGAGGAAACGGTAAGGGCCAGCCACATGCCGAATCGCTCGCTAATCATGCGGTACAGCAATCCGCGGAAAATGACCTCCTCGCCACAGGCTACCAACAGGAAACTGATGAAGCTGAGGCAGATGTTGCCCCACTGAGGGTAGCCGAAACTGCCCGAATAACAGCCACAGACCGCAAAGATGAGGGTGATGGAGCAGAAGAAAAGCACGCCCACAATCCATCCTTGAGACAAGTATAGGAAAGCCTGACGGTCAACCAGTTGCAACGGCCATTTCTTCTCGAACAGGCGGCTCCATGCCAGCAACAGGCAGACAATAAGGGCAGATGCCACCACATAGCTGATATACTTGAGCCAAGTATTCTCCAGCACAAAGCCTATTCCCTGGCAAAAGCCGTAGGCTGTAAAGAATACGACAATTCCCAGCAGGAGTTCAAGGCTCCATTTCCACAGCCGCATGGCTGCTACAGGCGACTGACTCTCTTGATTCGATTCCATTGATTTCTATTTGTTAGTGATATATTATCTTGTTTACTGCATAAATCCGTTGAACTCAGGAGCATTGGGCAGCCATACGGTCATGGAACCCTTGCCACGGTGAGCGTAAGCGTAATAAGGGATAAGCTTCACAGGCATCATGGTGGTGTTCAGATAACCGTTGTTGCCTGTAGTGATGTACTGAGCCTGAGTGGTGATGACGTTCACGCCATTCAGCAGGTTGCCGTTCCATTCACACTTCATAGGAGTCTTATCACTGAAAATCAGTCGGTTTACATCGTAAGGAACTGAACCTGAAGGGGTATTGTCGGCCCATTCGGCACAATAAACCAGCGGTCCGCACTCCACACTGAAGCGGCCCTGGTCGTCCTTGACATGTGCGTTAGCCTTTACAATGCGAGGCTGCATGTCGAAATGAACTTGAACGGTATCGCCCTTCTTCCACTTGCGGTTGACCGACATGTAACCGTTCTGAAGGTCGCCCTTTACCTCCTGACCGTTGACCGTCACCTTATAACCCAACTGCACGTTGTCGGCATATCGGTACAGATCGCTTGGGACCACCGACCCACGGCACCAACCCGGAATACGGATGTTCATCGTAAAGTCGCCACCTCCCTTTTCCACGGTCATGCGTACATCACCGTTCCAAGGATAGGCCGTCTCCTGCTTGAGTGTCAGCTTCTTTCCACCCACCGTCACATCGGCCGTATTAGCCGTGAACAGGTTGACGTACAACTGCTCGTCACGGGTGGCATAGATATATCCCGGAAGAGAAGGGATGAAGCGACTGATGTTGGAAGGGCAGCATGCGCAACCGAACCAAGCCTTACGCTCGTATCCGTCGGTGGAAACCTGCAGCGGGTTGGGGTAGAAGAATGTACCGCCATCCATGCTCACACCCGAAATCAGACCGTTATATAAGGTACGCTCCAGTACATCGTAATACTTGGCATCGCCATGAAGCAGGAACAGACGGTAGTTGACATACACATTACCGATAGCCGCACACGTCTCGTTGTAGGCCGATGCATTAGGCAACTCGTAATTGTCGCCAAACGCCTCACCATCGTGACGGGCACCTATACCGCCCGTGATATACAGCTTCTTGCTGACGATATTCTCCCAAATGCTGTCGATGGCAGCCACATACGACTTGTCGCCGGTAAGGCAAGCCACATCGGCCATTCCGGCATACATGTAAGTGGCACGAACCGCATGACCGATAGCCTCAAACTCCTCAGTTACAGGCTTCCGGCTCTGGTTGTACCATTCCCGGTGAGAAGTCTTTCCACGGTAATCCAGGAAGAACTTGGCCTGATCCAGATACTTGCGGTCGCCGGTAGCCAGATACAGCTTGCACAAGCCCATTTCGGCAATCTGGTGGCCTGGGACCTTAATCTTCTGCCCCGGATTAGGACCGATTTCACGGCACACACAATCGGCATAACGGATGGCAATATCCAGGAAATTACGCTTGCCGGTGGCCTGATAATGCGCCACTGCTGCCTCGAGCATGTGACCTAAATTATAGAACTCGTGACTCAGTTCCTCCACCTCGTCCCAACGGTTGGCACCCACCCATTCGTGCGGATGCTTGGGGTTCATGGTTCGGGCCGTATTCAGATAACCGTCCTTTTCCTGTCCTCCGGCCACAATCACCAGCACACTGTCGATATAGCGGTCCATCTTAGGGTCAGGATATGTCTGCATCAGGTAGCTGGCACCCTCGATGGTCTTATAGACATCCGTATCGTCGAAAGAGTAACCCTCCACCACATAGGAATCACTGGGGTGAGCAGCCTTGATGAAATTCTCGTACCGGCCGGTCTCCTCGCACTTGCTGAAAGCCAATGGAACGGTCACCTCACGACTGGCCTTGAGACGCTGGCCCCAGAAGCCGTCGGCCACCTTGACACTGGTAAACGGAACGGGAGTGATGGGGTATCCGGCATTGACACTCTGGGCACTGGCAGCAGTGGCCATAAGCGCCAGAAAGGAGAAAAGGATGTGTTTCATGGTATGTAAATGTTTACGTTATCATGCAAAGGTATAAAAAGTTTGGAAAAACATCGGGAATATCCGGCATTATTCATCAATCTCTTATATTTTTTGTAATTTTGTGTCCGATTTGGAAATCGGGGGCGTACTGTCCTCCGGTGAAAGGGAATCCGGTGTGATACCGGAGCTGTTCCTGCAGCTGTAAGCATTCTTCCTCTTCCGCAAAGTCGAGGAACCAAAGGCAGACAATAATCCAAGTGCCACTGTTGCTTTTTCAATGGGAAGGCCTTTGTTTGCCGGATGCGAGCCAGAATACCTGCCAGATTATACATAGTATGATTTACTCCCAGGAGTTGGATTAAATAATAAAACTTATGAATTTAAGAGACAAAGTTTTTATTTTGATGACCGCATCCTCGGCATGCGCGTATGCCCAGAGTGAGGATGTGTTGAAGACGGTGGAACTGAACCCGATTACCGTAATCGGTACAGGAACCTACCACAAGGCAGACAATACACCGGTGGCTGTGAAGGTCATCTCTGCCAAGGATCTGAAGGACGCACAGGTAACCAACCTATCGGACGCACTGACACGACTGACTACAAACATTACCACACATACCAACGGTATGGGCAGTTTCGTGAACTTCAACGGTGTGAGTGACGATTATCTGCTGATTCTGGAGAACGGCAAGCGTATGAGTGGCGATGACCGCTGGAACCGCATCAGCATGAGCAATATCAAGCGTATCGAGATTCTGAGTGGTGCTGCCAGTGCTCTGTACGGCAGTGAGGCCATTGCCGGTGTGATTAACATCATCACTGACGAGAGCAAGAATAAGGTGGAGGCAACCAACTTTACCAAGTTCTCCAGCCACGGACGTCTGGATGAGGATATCAATGTGGATGTAAATTCCGGCAAGTTGAGCAGCTTCACCTCGTACAACCATAAGGAGGCTGACAACTGGTTGGTCAATCATTATCAGGAATTTAAAGAGGGTGACAAGCAGGTCCTGAAACTGACCGGAAGACCCATGTCGGTAGGATTCAACTCGGAGAACATCAGTCAGAAGTTCGAGTATAAGTTTAACGATAAGTTCTCGGTTTATGTCCGTGGAAACTATTACGACTATGTCACCGAACGCCCACAGGGAGCCACCTATTTCACCCAGAAGGCTACCACCAATAAGGAAACCGGTGAAAAGACCTACGACTATTCGGAAAAAATAGCCTATACCTACGATCTGCACCATAAGTCGTATACCTATGGAGCCGGTGCACGTTGGGAGCCAAACAAGGACACTCACATCTATCTGGATGTATATAGCGATAACTTCGTATCGAAGTATAACTATTGGCAAACCGCTGATAAAGAGGAATATGACGTAACCCGCAAGCGTACTCACTATACCAACGAGACCCTGAAGGGCATCTTCCGCCTGAACTCATGGAACAAGCTTTCAGCCGGTCTGGAGTTCGTTCAGGAGGCACTGAACAGTGAGAGCGACAACATCGAGTTCGAGACCACCAACACCTACAATGCCTATGCACAGGACGAGATGCAGCTGGTGGGCGGACTGGAGGCAGTCCTGGGAATGCGCTACACCTATAACGACCTGTTCGGTTCACAGTTCACTCCCAATGCTGGTCTGTTCTATCACATGGGCGGTTTCCGCCTGCGTGCCAGCTATGCCGGAGGCTATCGCACTCCAACCCTTTCACAGCTGTTCGCTACCGATCAGGCCAAGACCAATTCCCGTTTCACCATTCCTAATTCGGCCCTGAAACCGGAAAAGAATGATTTCTGGAATGCCAATGCGGAATACAGCAACAACTGGATGAGCGTGAGCGTGAGCGGTTACATCAATTCGATCCGCAACATGATCAACTATCGTACACTGACTCAGAGCGAAATCGACAAGGATGCCTACCTGAGCTCGCTGTATGCGGACGGATGGACCACTATCCGCCAGCGTGACAATATCGACAAGGCCAAACTGAAGGGAATCAGTGCCAACGTGAAGTTCATCCTTCCTGGAGGATTCTCACTGAACGGTGGTTATTCGTATACCGATTCCAAGGCCAAGACCGTGACCCTGGATGCCAAGACCCAACAGTATGTCACTACCGAAACTCCTGTAGACAAGAGTGTTATGAATGTGGCTAATGTGGGTGTGACCTGGAACCACAACTGGGGTGACTATTACCTGAACGTGAACCTGAACGGTCATATCCAGGGCAAGCGCTACAGCAGTACCTACGGTTATGCTCCACGATACCAGCAGTGGGACCTGAATACCCGTCACACCTTTGTGATGCAGCATTTCACCCTGGAACCGAGCGTGGGTATTGAGAACTTGTTCAACCAGCGTGATAACTCGTTCTGGAACAGCAACTTCAGTACTATTAATCCAGGTCGTTCACTGTACGTGAGTGTGGCACTGAAATTCAAAGGATAATTTTTAGGATTATGAGAATATATGTAGCGGGCATTGGCCCTGGCTCTCCACAAGACATCACTCCGGCGGTACTGAATGCCGTTCAGGACAGTGATGTGGTGGTGGGTTACAAGTATTATTTCCAGTTTATCGAGTCTTACCTGAAACCGGGGACGGAATGTATCGATACGGGAATGAAGAAGGAACGCGACAGGGCGGAACAGGCTTTCCGTCTGGCTGAAGAGGGGAAGACCGTTTGTGTCATCTCCAGTGGTGATGCGGGTATCTATGGCATGACTCCTCTGATCTATGAGATGAAGAAGGAGCGTCAGGCCGATGTGGAGATCATCCCCTTGCCCGGAATCAGTGCGTTCCAAAAGGCCGCTTCGCTACTGGGGGCTCCCATGGGACATGATTTCTGTGTGATTTCCCTGAGCGACCTGATGACGCCTTGGGCACTGATCGAGAAGCGCATCAAGGCTGCTGCATCGGGCGATTTCATTACAGCGATCTATAATCCCAAGAGCAACGGACGTTACTGGCAGCTTCATCGCCTGAAGGAGATTTTCATGCAGGAGAGAAATGCCGATAATGTAGTGGGTTATGTTCGTCAGGCCGGTCGTGAGGAACAGTCGGTTGCCGTCACCACACTGAAGGACTTTGATCCCGAGGAGGTGGACATGTTTACCGTTGTCATCATCGGAAACAGCCAGTCGTATATAGCTGACGGAAAGTTTATTACCCCAAGAGGATACTATCGGGAACAGACAGAAGAGGGCAAGAATGTGGGTCAGAACATCATGATCCAGTCGTTCCAGACCATCCGAAAGGAACTGAAACATCCTGATATCCCTCTGTGGAAACTGTGGCCTATGCTGCATGCCATTCATACCACGGCCGATTTCGATATGGAGAACCGCCTGTGGATGGATGAGGAGGCAACGGCCATTTTATATAACAAGGTTCAGAACGGTGAACTGAAGACCATCGTGACCGATGTGACGATGGCAGCCTCGGGTATCCGCAAAGGAGCTTTAGAACGGTTGGGCATTCAGGTGGTTTGTTACATTAACGATCCCCGAGGAGCGGAAATGGCCAAGAGATTGGGCATCACCCGTGCTCAGGCCGGCATGCGACTGGCTGCCGAGGAATATCCCGATGCACTCTATGTGTTCGGTAATGCGCCAACCGCCCTTCTGGAGCTTTGTGAACTAATGCGAAAGAAGAAGTGCACACCGGCAGGAATCATTGGTGCTCCTGTGGGTTTTGTGCATGTGGAGGAAAGCAAGCATGCGGCCAAACCGTTTAAGAATGTGCCTAAGATCCTGATTGAGGGACGCAAGGGCGGAAGCAATCTGGCGGCTACTCTGGTGAACTCCATCCTGACTTACGATGATGCGGAACAGTTAAGACCGGGAAGAGATGTATAAATGTACCATCATAGGCATTAGCGACCGTAGGGAACAGTGGTTTACTCCTGAGGTTCTGCAGGTTATATCCAAAGGAAAGGTCTTCTCGGGTGGCAGGCGCCATCATGAGATTATGGCTTCCTATCTGCCTGAAGATGCCCGATGGATAGACATTACCGTTCCATTGTCGGATGTATTTGAAAAGTACAGCACGTGCGATGATGTCGTAATCTTTGCATCGGGCGATCCGCTGTTCTTCGGTTTTGCAGCCACTGTCCAGCGTGAAGTTCCCGGAGTGCAGATGAAGGTCTATCCGTCGTTCAATTCGCTACAGATGCTGGCGCACCGGTTGAATCTGCCTTATCAGGACATGCATGTGGTATCGCTCACCGGTCGCCCTTGGGACAAATTTGATGAGGCACTGATATCGGGTGAATCCTTTATTGGGGTACTGACGGACAGGCACAACACTCCTCAGGTGATCTGGAACCGCATGCAGGAATTCGGATACGACAATTACCGGATGACGGTTGGCGAGAATCTGGGCAATGAGGAGAAGGAGTGTGTCTCCCCATTCCGTCCTGATAAGGAATATGCACAACCCAATTGTCTGATTCTGCAGAAATTAAGTGCCAGAACCCGTTCGTTCGGTATTCCGGAAAGTGAGTTTCACCTGCTGAACGGAAGAGCCAAGATGATCACCAAGATGCCCATCCGCCTCCTGTCGCTCTCGATGCTGGACCTGCACCAGAAGCGCTCGATGTGGGATGTGGGTTTCTGTACCGGTAGCGTGAGCATCGAAGCCAAACTGCAATTCCCGCATCTTCAAGTCACTGCATTTGAGGTGCGTGAAGAGGGGAAAGCACTGATGGAGCAGAACAGCCGCAAGTTCGGTACTCCTGGAATAACAGCCGTTATCGGTGATTTCATAGAGACAGACACATCGGTTTATCCCGCTCCCGATGCCATATTCATTGGCGGACATGGCGGGAAACTGAAAGAGATGATATTGAAAATCAAGGAGGTGATGATGCCGGGAGCCTGCATCGTGTTCAATTCCGTTTCGGAAGAGAGCAAGCAGATGTTTGAGGAAGGCGTACGGGAAGCAGGCCTGCAGATAACCCGTTGCAGCCGTATGGCTCTGGACGATTTTAACCCGATTTATATCTTGAAAGCAGAATGATACAGTTTGAGACAATCAATGAGGCCGGAAAGAAACTGGCAGCACAAATCCAGAAGGAACTGGTTGCCGGTCAGGATGTTAATGCTATAGTATTTATAGGCGCCCTGGGAATCTGTGTACGAAAGATTTCCGCTTTGATAAACGATAAATACACTGATCCAGCCGTGGTGTGTGTAGATACCACCGGACGTTATGTGATTCCGGTATTAAGCGGTCATGTAGGTGGAGCCAATAAGTTGGCCCGTGAGATAGCGCTTATCACTGGCGGACAGGCCATTATTACTACTCAAAGTGACAATACCGGTCTTTGGGCATTGGATACCTTGGCCAAGGAAAACGGTTGGGGTGTGTCTCATCTGTCCAGAACGGAGATGAATGCCGCTATCGCCACCTTTGTGAATGGTTGTCCTACTGCTCTGGTGCTGGAGCATGCCGATGAGGGTACCCGCCGGATGGGGGAGACCTGTCCTTCGCATGTGACGGTATTCCACAGCATGACGGAATATCAGGAATCCGACCTGCCGTTCGAACTGATGATTCTGGTCAGTCCGAAATGTCACGAGGGCATTTCACTTCCTGTATTGCAGTACTACCCTCATTGTCTGCACATGGGTGTTGGTTGCCAGAAACAGGCCACAACAGCCATCGCCAGCCAGTTGCTTTCGGAAATAAAGACGTTAGGATATGCTCCTGAATCCATTGCCACAATAGGCAGTATCGAACTGAAGAAAGACGAACCGCTATTGGCCGAACTTTGCAGTATACTGCCTCAAGCCGAACTGCAAATCTTTACTGCAGAGCAACTTAACGCCATCGAAGTCCCCAATCCGAGCGAGAAGGTATATGAAGTGACCGGTTGCTATGGAGTGGCCGAAGCATCGGCTTTGGTATCATCAGAAGGTGGTCATCTAGTAATAGAGAAGCAGAAGGGAAGTGTGACAAGTGAAGGTGTGGCACAACATTATACTTTTGCCTTGGCTCAGCCCAAAGAGGCCCAAGGCCATATTGAAATAGTAGGAGCAGGTCCTGGAGATCCTGATCTGGTGAGTGTCAGAGGCCGCAAGTTCCTCGAGCAGGCCGACCTTATCCTGTATGCCGGCAGTCTGGTGCCCAGGGAACTGACTTTCTGTGCCAAGAATGGGGCCACTGTCCGCTCTTCGGCCGATTTGGATCTGGAAGAACAATTTGCACTGATGAAGGAATTTTATGATAGAGGAAAACTGGTGGTGCGTCTGCATACCGGTGACCCTTGTATCTATGGTGCCATTCAGGAGCAGATGGCCTTCTTTGACAAGTACGGAATGGATTACCATATCACTCCGGGAATCTCGTCTTTCCTGGCTGCTGCTGCAGAACTCAGAAGCCAGTTTACCATTCCAGAGCGTTGTCAGACCATTATTCTGACCCGGGGCGAGGGACGTACGCCTATGCCCGATAACGAAAAGCTTCACCTGCTGGCTCAACACCAGAGCACGATGTGCATCTTCTTGAGTGCCAGCATTGTGGAACAGGTACAGCAGCAACTGCTGGAGGGTGGTTATCCACCCGAGACACCGGTAGCTGCCTGCTACAAACTGACATGGAAAGACCAGCGTATCTTCAGGGGGCAACTGAAGGACTTGGCTTCCATTATTAAAGACAACAAACTGACTCTCACCACGATGATTGTGGTAGGAGAGGCTATAGACAATAGAGCAGGATTGAGCAAGTTGTACGATGGACACTTTACCCACCTGTTCAGAAAAGGAAAGGAATGATACTGATATTTGGCGGAACTACTGAAGGACGACTGGCTGTGGAGGTTTGCGAGCAGGCCGGAAAATCCTTTTACTACTCTACGAAAAGCGACCTGCAACAGGTGGAGCTGCATCATGGTGTACGTCTGACGGGTGCCATGACCGTAGAGGAGATGCAGTCGTTTTGCCATAATAACGATATCCAGTGCATCATTGATGCTGCCCATCCCTTTGCCGAAAACTTGCATCGGGCTATCTCGGAAACAGGCGTTCCGGTAATCCGCCTGCAGCGGTCGTTTGGGATTCCTCTTTCCGGAGTGACCTATTGCAAGGATTTCGAGGAAGCTATTCGGAAGATGGAAGAAGCTGATATCCATTGTCTTCTGGCACTTTCGGGTGCCAATACCATGAGCAAGCTATCGGCCTATTGGAAACACCATAAGACCCTGTTCCGCATCCTGAATAGGGCGGAAAGCATAGAAGGAGCATTGCGGTTGCAGTTCCCTACAGGCAACCTGCTGTTTTATCCCGATAATCATGCCTTACCCACCCAGGAAGCCGAACGGCAACTGATGGAAAGTTTGGGGTGTGATGCCATACTGACCAAGGAAAGTGGTGAGAGTGGCGGTTTTGATGCCAAGGTGAATGCTGCCCTGGAATTGGGTCTGAAGGTTTTTGTGGTCAAGCATCCGGCCTTACCGGAATCTTGGACTTATGTCACCGGCAAACACGGGTTGCGTAGGGCCATCGAGCAGCGGGTTCCCTCATTTTTCCCCTTGAAGACCGGTTTTACCACAGGTGCCTGTGCCACTGCAGCAGTAAAGGCAGCTCTTCTATCGCTATTGTATGATGATATGCCCGAGGAAGTCAGTTTTGCCTTACCCGATGGTGAAATCATGAGCATACCCGTTATGATGGAGGGAAAAGGAGTGGCATCGGTAATCAAGGATTTCAGTGACGATCCCGATGTGACCAAAGGTTGCAGGATTACAGCCACTGTTACATCAGGAACCCAAGGCATCCGTTTCCTTAAAGGAGAAGGAGTGGGTACTGTCACCCTTCCCGGATTAGGCATTCCCGTAGGGGAACCGGCTATCAATGTCACACCAAGAAAGATGATAACCGATGAGATCCGTTCCCTAACAGATGCCGGTTTTGACATCACCATCGCTGTGGAGAACGGTGAGGAACTGGCCAAGAAAACCTTCAATCCCAAGGTAGGAGTGGTAGGAGGAATCAGCATCATCGGCACGTCGGGCATAGTCTCTCCACTGTCGCATGAGGCATTCATCCAGAGTATTGCCCGAGAGATGGAAGTGGCTAAAGCCATCGGTTGCCAGCAAATAGCACTGGTTTCCGGTATGAAGAGTGAAGTTGCACTTCGCAAGGAGCAGGACATCCGTTGTATACATTACGGCAACTTCATTGGTGAGAGCCTGAAGGCTGCCCATCGGTTGGGAATAACGAAAGTCACCCTTGCCATCATGATTGGAAAAGCTGTAAAACTGGCTGAAGGTCATTTAGATACCCATTCCCATAAGGTAGTGATGAATAAGACCTTCCTGAAAGTGCTGGCAGGCGATGAGGCTGATAAGATTGATGGCATCACACTGGCCAGGGAACTGTGGAGCATTATGTCGCCACCGTTTTTTGAGAAAGTGAAGAAGTGCTGCTATGAACATTGTAAAACCGTTTATCCGGAAGGAGAACTAATCATAAAACTGATATGCGACAATCCTCAATGATGATTATACTCTTCCTGAGTATTCCTATGCTGGCATTGCTGAACCTGACTGTAGGTTCGGTATCCATTCCTGCTTCCGATGTGTTCAACATCCTGTTTGGAAGCGGATCGGACAATGAAGTTTGGACCAATATTGTGATGATGACCCGTTTACCGCAAACCCTAACCGCCATTGCCTGTGGAGCAGGATTGGCAGTAGCCGGTTTGGAGATGCAGACCGTATTTCACAATCCGTTGGCCGGTCCATCAGTGTTGGGAATCAGTAGTGCAGCTAGTCTGGGAGTTGCTTTTGTGGTACTGCTTTCCGGTACGATTGGCGGTGGAATCATGACCCATTTTGGTGTGATAGGAAATACAGCCCTTACCCTGGCAGCCATTGCCGGATCCCTTTCCGTGATGGCTCTTATCGTATATCTGTCACAAAAGGTTCAGGGAAATGTCACCCTTCTGATTGTGGGTGTGATGATTGGCTATATAGCCACAGCCATCATCGGTGTGTTGAAATACTTCTCTACGGAAGAGGATATCCGTGCTTATGTGATTTGGGGATTAGGTTCATTTGCCCGAGTAACCGGAGGTCAGGTGTATGTGTTCGTAGGACTGATGTGCGTGCTGTTGCCCCTTTCTATGTTGCTGGCTAAACCGTTGAATCTTTTGCTTTTAGGTGAGCGTTATGCCGTGAATTTGGGATTGAATGTTCGTCAGACCCGACTGATGATTATCTCTTCGGCAGGTATTTTGACCGCCATTGTTACTGCCTATTGCGGTCCCATCATGTTCCTGGGATTGGCAGTACCCCATATTTGCCGTGGCCTGTTCAATAAGTCCGACCACCGTATCCTGTTGCCTGCCACTTTATTAGGAGGAGCCAGTTTGGCCCTTTTCTGTAATCTGATAGCCCGAATGCCTGGATTTGAAGGTGCACTTCCTATCAATTCCGTAACCGCACTGATTGGTGCACCGGTAGCCTTGTGGGTACTGCTTAGACGAAAGCGCTGAACGTTTTCAGGAAGGTTTCAAATCCGCATTCCGCCCAATACCAATGCGTATAACCCGCTATCACATTTTTGTAGCGGTAGATTGCGGTATCTGTATGCTTTCCTTTAGCAGACAACTGGTTACGAGATGAAGTAACGGAAGAGTTGTCCGTCTCCACAATCTCGGAATAGTGGAATTCGTGTCCTTTTATGGAATCGTCTCCTGTAAGGATGCTACGGTATCCCAAATGCAGATGTGCATCCTTCATGGTAGCCTGAAAAGGCAATACGTTACACATCGGATAGAAGATACCCTCCATGATAATTTCACGTGTCAGGTACATCATGCCTCCACATTCAGCAAAGATATTGCCGTTATTTTCTGCAAACAAGCGGATAGACTCACGCATGCTGTTGTTTTGGGACAGTTCTGCGGCAAACAACTCAGGATATCCTCCGGGTAGGTAAAGCAAGTCACATTCAGGCAGTTCCTTATCAACCAGTGGGGAGAAAAATACAACTTCAGCACAGGTTTTCAGGGCATCAATATTCGCCCGATAGATGAAATTGAACGCATCATCTTTAGCAACGGCTATTTTCATAAAGCAATCAGTTGATTAAGGTTGACATGCTTTTCCACTTCATCTGCAGCCATGCAGATCAGGTTTTCCATTTCCTGTTTGGCGGTAATGGTCAGTCCCAAGTGACGTCCTGGAATGCTAAGGTTCGAATTCCGTTGCAGGTATCCCAAGCAAAAGACACCCGCATCCTCGCAAGCCTGTTTCAAGTACTCGAAATGATTCTCACTGGCCACCATATTAAAGACCACACCCGCCAGTTTCACGTTGGGATTAAAATGCTTGAAACCATAAATCAGTGGCGCTACCGAATAGGCCACAGATTTTGCATTCACCAGAAGAATAACCGGAATGTTCAGTAACTGAGCTATTTCAGCACTGGAACCTCTACTCTTGTCGAAACCGTCGAACAGTCCCATGACACCCTCTACCACACACATGTCGGCCGTTGCTGAATAGCGGAGGAACAATTCCTTGACATGATTCTCCGAGCCCAACCAAGTATCCAGATTGACCGATTCCTGTTCACTGGCTACTGAATGAAAAAGGGGATCAATGTAATCAGGACCGCATTTAAACGGTTGAACATTGATGCCCCTGTTCTTGAGTGCACGTAGTAATCCCATAGTAAAAGTAGTTTTTCCGCATCCCGACGATGCTGCTCCTATGAGAAATGCTTTCATGAATTCGTGCTATTATGGAATGAGTTTATAGTATTTCGGCTGATAGTTTGGCAGAATTTCCGGATGGAAAGCCTTCACGAAGTCGGCCAGAACCAGATGAGGCTGCACACCGGCCAGCTCGCGGTAAGGAGTCTGTGCCAGATTACAGAAGATAACCTTCTTATTCTTATACGCTTCCATGGTAGTGTAGCGCTCATCCTCCTCGGCCAATGTAGCCAAGGTGAAATCACCGTCAAAACTGCCATCAATTTGCCAGAATTCAGCATTCACACCACGGGCATAGACAGCCTCGAAATCCAGGGTGGTACCGCCTGAATCCTCGTTGTCCTGCATGATATAGTCGGCACCGGCATCCTGGAAAATCTGTGCCATATAGCTTTTTCCGCCAACGATATACCATCCGTCACGCATCTGTCGTCCGGAAATGATAGAAGGAACGTTCAGGGAATCTGCCTCTACCTCGTCCTTCAGAGCCAGATACTTACGCTCGATATCGGCAAAAACAGCATTGGCACGTTTGGTCTCACCCGTCAGCAGACCGATGAGCTTGATCCATTCAGCCTGTCCCAAAGGAGTAACCTCCTTGTAACCATGATGGCTGATCAATGGAATACCACAATCCTTAAGCGCCTCAAATCCACCATGTTTGCTGGCGGAAACAAAGATGAAATCCGGTTTAGCGGCAATAACGGTCTCCAAATCGAAATTGCCCTCTTTTCCTATCATTACCGTGCTGCCGTCCTTCAGCTGCTTCTTCATCTTAGGACTGAACAGGTTCTTCAGGGAGTTCATGCCCACAATCTTGTCCTCCAAACCCAAAACCTCGAAATTACCCAACTGCAGTGCAGTGGTGCAGATGAATCGGGAAGAAGGCTGTGTGATGACAAACTCCTCAGCCTTGGAATGCTTGACAGCCGGATCTGGATTACTAATGGTTACGTGAATACCATCCTCTTGATAGCTGACTTTCAATCCTTTGGCATACAGAATCTGGATAGAGTCCGAATACTCGTCAGCCTGTCCTAAGATGGAATCATGCTGCTGAAACAAAGAGTCGGCAGTAATAAAATGTGAAGTCTGTGCCTTCTGACCTCCACAGGAAGTCAGAATAACACAGACCATCACTAATATTAGGAAAAATGGATATTTTTTACTCATGCTTACTCTTCTGGGAACATAGAGTGATAGTACTCATCCAATGCTTCGTCAGCAATAGCGTTTGCAGTATGATCCATCCAGATCTTGCGAACACCGGCAACCTCCAACAGACCGAACATCAGAATGCTCTCATTCTCATTCAGTTCGTAACCCTTGTTGCTGAAATACTCAAACCAGCTGTTGTCCTCGCTCTCAGGATCCATTGGGTCCCAATACTCTTCACCGACACCACCCATATCGTTGTGAGCGTGATCACCGGCGATAGACATCAGTGGGTGCAAGTACATCTTACCGCTCTTAATGCCATTCAGTTCCATACGCTCGCCTACATTCTGCTTGTAGTTGTCTGGCATATCTACTGTACCTACATAATAGTTTGGGTTGATTTCCTGCAGAGCCTCCTCCAACTGAGTATAGCGAACATTAGCAGAATAGGTATCGTAATCATTAGGGTTACCGTGACCCATGAATGCAACAACACCGTTCTTAGCCTTTGAACCGTAAACAGCATCCAGAGCCTTTGCTACAGCTGGAACATCCTTGTCAACATCGGTCAACAGAGGAGCGCCCAGACGCAAGGTAACCTTTGACAGGTACTCATCGTCCAAGTCACGAAGGCTGTTATTTGCAAAGTCCTTCATATAATTGATCACGCGGGTAAACTCCTCACCAGGGATAACCTGCAGTGACTGAACCAGAATCTCATCATACTTGGCAGCACCGAAAGCGTGCAACCAGAAGTTAGGAGCGTAGTAGTTACGAACCTGAGCACCGTCAGCAACATGCTCACCTGCTGCAGCACGGTTGATACAGATTGCAGAACTGTAAGATACGAAAACATCGTAACCCTTAAAACGGGAATCAGCCTCGTAAGCAGCCTTGGTAGTGTCGAAAGCATCGAAAGCTTGCTGCCAGGTTGAACCGAAAGCAACCAACAGAATAGCCTTCTTATTGCCGCTCTTCTGCTTCTGTGCGCTAACCTCCTGATCAACAGCATTCTGATACTGGGTGTAGTTGTTCACTGGATCATCGTCACTTGAACAAGACGATAAAGTGAAAGCTGTAGCTGCTACTGCAGCCATAGCAATGAGAAGTGATTTAATCTTCATCATAATTGTCTTTTTTTGTTGTTAAATGGTTTATTTTTTTTCCTGTATTAAACTTCACACTGAATGTAGCATAAAAAGTGGTACCTGCCGATGTGGTTCCCAAATGGTAGTCATGAGGCGTGCGGTCCACAAAATTAAAGATATTGTCCACACCCACTTCCAGACGGTAAGTAGCTGGCTTTCCGCTCTTACCCAGATCATGTGTGGTGGCAATTCTCCAGATTTGGTATGCCTTACCGTTTCCGTCATTCTGGTAATAGCGCTTGCTGCTGCCTCGTCCGTAAATACCGGCACTCAGACGATAGGTGGGAACGAAGCGGTGGTTCCATGTCAGATACACATTCCACTTATGGTGAGCCATTCCATCGATGGTTACCGCATTCAGACGGTCGTGCTTTGGATCATAGACATGAGCATCAGTATCCAGATACGAGTAGTTTCCTCCGGTTGACAGTTCGGATGAAATCTTATAACTCAGGTTGACATCCACTCCATACGTCTTGGCATCCTCCATATTCTTATACATACGGGGAATGATCTCGTTACTTCCATCGCCCAGATACTGGGTGGAACCAACTGGAATTTCGCCTACTGGGATATTCACCAGGGTGATCATATTCTCCAGCTTGTTCAGGTAGCCTGTAACCGAGAACGTGAAACGGTTGTCACGGTATTCGGCACCGGCCGACCAGTAATTGCTGGTTTGTGCATCCAGGTCCTCATTACCCATATAATAATAGGTCTTGCTTCCCATCTGACGCAAATATCTGTAGTGCAGTTCCTTAGGGGTAGGAGTCTTAAAGCCTTGGCTCCAGCCCAGACGGATTCTGAAATCACCCATCGAGATCATGGTGCTGAGCTTTGGAGTAGCCTTGAAGCCAAAAGCACCATTCTGATTCAATCGGATACCTCCGGTAATATTCAGCCATTTCAGCAGGTTGAACTCATCCTGAGCATAGATGGAACCCGTCCAGTCGCTGGCTTTTCCATCCACCACGCGCATAGGAGCATTCAGGTAATCGTAACGGAACTCACCTCCCACATTCAGGATATTCTGTGCCGGCAGGTAAAACACACCTTTAACTGTTGCCAATGTGCGCTGCTGGTCGCTCTGCAGGTTCTTCTGTCCTGCAAAATATGGGAAGTAGTTGGTAAACTTGCCGTTAGGGTCATATCCGTCCTCCAGTGTGGTGGCGGTATACTTATAATAATAAGCATGTCTGTTCCAGTCCACATCGAAAGTCAGGTAATCCGTTTTGTTGATTTTCCACTGGCCTCCGGTCGATGCGCTCGCATTACGGTACATCAGGTCATAGGTGTGGACATCGCAACTTGGGTAATGGCCGTCAGTGGGTCGGTAGATTCGCTTGCCGTAAACCCAGCCTTCGGCATACAGACTCAGGTTCTTGGAGAAATCATACGACAGGCGTTCGCTTACCTGCCAGTTGGTATACTTATTAACCGTCTTATTCTTACTATCATGCACAATGGTGCCTTCGGTATATTCATCAGCCGTATTCTGCCAGCCGTCGGTATGCTGCAACTGGAAATTGGTATAACTGGTCCATTTGCCGTATTTCACCGATACTCCGTTATGCTGACGGATGTCGTTATACGATCCGTAACGGGAAGTATTTTCCAGATAGACACCCGATTCCGTGTGCTTTTTGGTGATGATGTTGATGACACCGGCAATGGCGTCACTGCCGTACAGTGCACTCTGGGCACCCTTTACAATCTCTATTCTCTCTACATTATGCGGATCGATAAGGCCTAGGTCATTTTCTCCGCCATTATCGCCATGCAGACGCTTACCGTCGACAAGAATTAAGACATAATTGTTACCTAAACCATTGAGTTGCAATTGGCTGCCCATATCACCCTCGTTAAAGGAAAACGAGGCCGTTAAACCGCCCAAGATTTCTTCAAGCGATTTTCCCGAGTAGTTATCTAACATTTTGCGTGAGATAACCTCTGTCTGCACAGGTACGTCCTTCAAGAGGTGCTGTGTACCCGTTCCGGTCACAACAACTCCTGGCAGAGTATACTGCTTTTCGTCCTGCGCATATACCACAATAGAACCCATCGCAAGGATGAGCGATACAATGCGTTTCACTTTTAGTGGAATTAAATAATGTTCAAGAACCCCAATCTCCTGGGTGGCTCTATTCAAATGTGGTTCAGGTAGGTCTTCTGGCTCGTCCTTAACCTAACGGTCTTCCCGCTCTCGCAGTGACACTCAGAGTGTTAGGCTATGGGTTATAGGACTTACAGCTGCAGGAACAGCTCAGGTTTTACACCTGATTCCCTTACACAGATTACAGTATGTACTCTGTTTCCAAAAACCGGTGCAAATTTACGAGGATTTTTTGATTTTTTGATAATTTTTTTCCTCTTTTTTTAGGAAAAGAAGTATGCTACAGGCAATGCATGAAGGATTAGTACGAAAACGCCCACTTCTCCAACCGGCCCTGTTTGATGGCCAGCTTGGTTTTGGCTTGTCCCAAAATGAACTCTTTTTGTTCAAAATTGTGTGTTTCCCACCAGTCCGTGCACTGAGGATAGGGGAGTCCGGAAATCACTTCTTTCTCACTGACAGGCAAAGTGGCCCACCAGCTCTCAATTTGAGTTTGAAGGATGTTGTAAAAATACGTTTTCATAGCACAACTCGACTTATACTGCCGACAAAATTAAGGCAACACCCTGAATTTGACAAGTGTTTTTTATAAAAAAATGCTTACCTGTTGAAAACTTTTCCGGAATGTTAAAACAAGAAGGAATTGTCATCCTGAACGAAGCGAGGGATCTTTCTTGGCTAGTATGCAATCCGGTTTAGAAAGATTCTTCGCTATGCTCAGAATGACAATAAAGTATTTTTATTTCTGTAATTCAGAGAAATATACAGTTCGAAGCGGCATTTCCTGCTTTTCGCCAGTCAGTGTCACCTCTGCATTCAGGCGGATGTCGGTGGACGATGCACCCACCTTCAGCACGTAAGTACCTGGATCGATGTTCCACTGCTTGTTGGCATAGTAGCCAAACTGCTGAGGCGACATTAGGAACTCCAGATGACGGGTTTCGCTCGGTTTCAGTGACACACGTGCAAAGCCCTGCAGGCGGATAGGCTTGATGAACTGGCTGCGCTGTGAGGTAGGCGACAGGTACAGCTGAACAATCTCATCGGCAGCTACGTCGCCGCTGTTGGTCAGGTCGAACGATACGCGAACGGCATCATCCGAAGTGGCTGCTTCCTTATCTACTTTCAGGTTGGCATACTCGAAAGTGGTATAGCTCAAACCGAAGCCGAATGGCCATGCTATGCGTGAATCCTGTTCGGTAGCATAGTTGTAGCAGATATTCTCGTTCAATTCTACATTAGGATAACTCATGCTCAGCTTACCGGAAGGAGAAACCTTACCATATATAATATCAGCTAGTGCATTACCGCCTTCCTCACCCGGATACCAGGCCTGAATAATGGCTGCACAGCGGTCGGCAATCTTAGAGATAACCTGAGAACGTCCGCCAAACATCACCAAAACCACAGGCTTTCCGGTGGCAATCAGCTCCTCTACATATGCCTCTTGGCTACCTGGTAGACGCAGACTTCCACGGTCGCGGTTCTCACCGCACAGCATTGTGTTCTCACCCACAGCGGCAATGATCACATCGCTCTCGCCAGCCATCTGAATGGCCTTTGCACGGTCTATTTCCTCACGTCCGTCAATGCGGCGGTCGTACTGCCACTTGGCATACTGCTGGGCACGCTCATCACCGCCACCCTCAATAATCAGTTCGGTTGTCTCTGTCCAGTCGCAACCGCGGGTATAGGAAATCTCCATACCGGCAGGCTTGCGGTTCTCCAAACCGTCACGCAGGTTCACGATACGTGGATGCTGGTCGTCAATCTCTCGGTGTTGCCAGAAATAAGCCATGCCCTGATAGGTATAATCACCCAGCATAGCCCACATGCTGTTGGCATTAGGACCGGTCAGGAAAATCTTCTTATTGTCCTTCAGTGGAAGGGTATTATTCTGATTCTGAAGCAGAACCACTGATTGGGTAGCCAGCTGATAGGCAGTCTGGCGCTCCTCTGGACGGTCGAATTCGATATGCTCTGTAGCATAGAGCTTGGCATCTTTATCCAGCATGCCCAAACGAGCTTTCAGTTTCAGTACACGCTTTACCGACTCTTCGAAACGCTCCTGGGTAATCATGCCCTTGTCGATAAGGGTCTGAATCTGCGAGTAGTTTAAACCACGTGGGAATTCCACATCGTTGCCGGCATTGATTGAGGCAGCTGCACGCTCCAAGTCGGTTGGCAGGTTCTCAATCTGGTCAATGGAACCGTAATCGCTCACCATCACACCGTCAAAATGCAGATAGTCGCGCAGAATCTCTTGCTGTAGCTCTGCATTAGCCACCGCCTTGGTGCCGTGGAAAGCATGATATCCGGTCATCAACACCTTGCTTCCGGCAATGCGGATCATGGCCTCGTGAGGGAACAGAATCTCCTCCTTCATCTCCTTGTCGTCCGATTCAAAGCCACCGCCGTAACCCAGGAAGTGCTTGCTGCAGGCAGCGATGCCCTGGCTTAATCCGCCATTCTGCAGACCCTTTACAAAGCCTACGCCCATGGCTGCCGACAGGTATCCATCCTCACCGTATGACTCCTCCAGACGGTTGAAATAAGGGTTGCGGCACACATCCACCATAGGGCTAAGTGCCAGGAAACCACCAATCTGACGCATGTCGAAGGCTGTTTGTTGAGTCTTCAGCTCGGCTAGTTCCGGATTGAAAGAACAAGCTAATCCGATCTGCTGCGGATATACGGTAGCACCCAAGGTGTTCACACCACTGATCACCTCCTCATGGAACAGAGCAGGAATACCGCTTGGAGTATTCTTCATTAACCAGTCCTGAACCTGAGCTACCATGTCGCGGGTTTCATCCGGAGTCATGTCAGCCTGGCTGGCATACTGAGAGAAATGACCCACGCCGTTAGGAATCAGCTTGGCGCACTTTTCAGGATCCAGTTTGCCGTCAGTGAACAGGTCGCCTACGTACATACTGTGCAACTGAGCGATGCGCTCTTCCTGGCTCATCTTCTCGTACAGTTCATTGACAATCTTTTCAATGGAAGCATCGCTAATGGGATGCTCCACCGCTTTAAGCTTGAAATCAGCTGCTTCTGGAGCTGTGGTACACTGGGTGGTTCCCAATGCCATAGCCAACAGGGCAGCAGTGAATAGATGATTCTTTTTCATGTGTTTTCGTTTTGTTAATTCTTTGAATGCAAAAATAAGCATTTCTGGGCGTGTTACGAAATAAAAAGTGTATATTTGCAATATGAAAAAGGGTTTATTAGTAGGTGGCGGCGTACTGCTGGCCATTAGCGCAGCCGTGTGGTGGTTTCTGCAAAAGGGAGCACGCGAGCTGGAGGATATGCTGGTGGAGCAGGGAATCACCATGCTGGAGGAACGTCTGCATACAAAGGTAAGTGCCGACAGCGTGAGCGTGAACATCAAAAAAGGCGATCTGGCTTTCTATGGTGTGCAGATCAATGACCAGAAAGACAGCGTGTTACTGCATATCGACACCCTGACAGCTGGACTCAGTACCCGGGAACTGCTGAACAAACAGGTACTGGTCAGACGTGTGAACCTGCATGGTGGATATGCCCGCATCTATAAGACCGCAATGGACTCAACTGCCAATATCCAGTTCCTGGTGGATGCCTTGAAGAAGAAACCCAAGCCTGTGAATCCGGATAAGAAAAAGACCTTTATGGAATTTGATGTCCGTCAGATAGATGTGCGGAATCTGCAGTTCAAATACGATGTGCTGAATCTGGCCCGTAAAAATGAGGGAAAGCCAAATTTCGGAGCCTTTGATGCCAATCATGTCGATGCCTTCATCAATCTGGATGCCAACCTTCACTCTCTGGGTAAAGACAGCCTTGTATCTACGATTAACCATTTGATGGTCAATGACATCAGTAGCGGTTTGCGCGTGAACAACCTGACTACAACCGTGGGTTTCAGCAAGGAGTGGATATCTACTCAGGACGTGAGCCTGTCGATGGACAGCACCCAGATTCAGTTGAGTCCCGTGACGGCGCGGCTTGTCAAACTGGCACCTGATCCGGTGACGGGCAAGAAAATGACCGGTGTGGAACTGCAACCCGTGACCGTTACGGCCGATATCTGGCTTACCGACATTGCCGAACCGTTCGCACCGCCGTTGAGCCATTTCTATACTCCGCTGCATCTGGAAGCTGTAATGGCGGGTAATCAAGATCGTTTCACCTTCTCGGATATTCGTATCAACAGCCTGGACAACCGTTTCACACTCACTGCTCAGGGCGATTTGTGCGATTTGCTCAAGAAGCATGACCTGTCGCTTCATTTCACTGATATTGAGATGAATGCAACCGATGGCATCAAGGAAGAGATGGTTAATCACTTTGCCCAGAAGGTAAACCTGAAGATGCAGCGCCAGATGCACCAGGTAGGCGATGTGAAGTTTAAGGGCACCATGGGCATCTTCTACAAACTGGAGCGGTTCGACGGTACACTTTATACGAAATACGGAAACGTGAAGACTCAGTTCGATTTGGATGGAAACACCAAATTCATGAATGGCACCCTGAGCTCTGACAGGTTGGAAGTGGGAAAGTTCATGAATATCGACGATTTGGAATCGGTGGAAGGAACTGCCCGTTTCTCGTTTGATATAGCAAACAAGAACATGTCTCAGTTGCGTACCGTCAAGAACGGTAAGTTGCCACACGGGACACTGGATGCCGAATTGCGCAATATCCAGTACAAGTTCATTCATTTCAACGAGGCCAGGGTAAGTATGACCAGCAACGGCTCAGTGGCTCATGGAGAAGCCATAGTGCCTCAGGGCTTGTTTGACCTGGTTACGGGATTCAGTTACACACAGACCCGCGATGTCCAGCATCTGGAGGTGCACCCCAGCGTGAAGCGAAGCAGCCGCTCGCGTTCCACCTTAAGAGATGCAGACAAAAAACCTAAACGCAAGTTCTCCGATATCTTCAAGATCCGGAAAAAGAAAGATAAGGAATAGTAAGTCTATAAAGAACCAATAGATATGAAAAAAGGAATTTTAGCATTACTGATGCTGGGCAGTCTTACCGCTCAGGCTCAGGTAAATGAGATGAGCGACTTGGATTATTTCAAGCAGCAGATCAAGACATTGTCATCGGATGATTTTGGCGGTCGTAAGCCTATGACTCCTTACGAGACCAAGACCATTAATTACATTGCCGATCAGTTCAAGGCTATCGGCTTGCAGCCAGCTAATGGCAACAGCTATTTCCAACCTGTCAAGGAGATTGCTACACTCACCCGTTTGGCCAAGGACAAGATGACCATCAAGGGCACCAAGAAGTCGTTCGACCTGAAATACGGCGAGGATGTTGTGGTTTGGAGCCACCGCAATGCCACTACCGTGGAACTGAACAACGCCGAGATTCTGTTCTGCGGATTCGGTATCGATGCACCGGAATACAACTGGAAGGACTTTGATAACTTGGATGTTAAGGGTAAGATTATCCTGGCCATGGTGAACGATCCCGGTTTCTATGACGGCAAACTGTTCCGCGGCCGCAATATGACCTACTATGGCCGTTGGACCTATAAGTTGGAAGAGGCCGAGCGTCGCGGCGCCTTGGGTTGCTTGGTGGTGCATAACACCGCAGCTGCATCCTACGATTTCCAGGTATGCCGCAGCTCGCACATGCAGACCAACATCGCCCTGCTGAGCAATGACAACAACGAGAGTTCCCTGGGCATGTGCGGATGGATTAAGGAAGATGCCGTGCGCCAGATGTTCGAGGCATGTGGAAAGGATTTCGATGCCGCTACAGCCGATGCCAAGAAGCCCGGTTTTAAGAGTTTCTCATTAGGTGCCAAGGCCAAGGGAACCCTGAACATCAAGCCAGAGGTAGGCGAGAGCCACAATGTGGCCGGTATCCTGTCGGGAACAGACCTGAAGGACGAGTATGTAGTCATGACTGCTCATTGGGACCACTTCGGTGTGGGCGAGGCAGTGAATGGCGATTCTATCTATAACGGTGCAAGTGACAATGCTAGCGGTGTGGCAGCCATCATGATGCAGGCCCGCCGTTTCATGAGAGACCCTATCAAGCCCCGCCGTTCCTTGGTGTTCGTGGCTGTGACCAGCGAGGAGCAGGGACTGCTGGGTAGCGAGTGGTATTGCGAGCATCCGCTGTATCCATTGTCAAAGACCGCTGCCAATGTAAATATCGACGGTGCTGCTCCTCAGGAGCGTACCAAGGACATCATGCTGCGCGCAGCCGGCAAGAGCGATTTGGATAATTTGGTTATGGCTGCCGCTGCTGCTCAGGGCCGTGAGTTGAAGATGCAGACCGAGGACCCAGCAGGCGGTTATTTCCGTGCCGATCATTTCAACTTCTGCAAGAAGGGTGTTCCTACCGTTCTGGCAGGTGGCGGACGCGACTATGTGGACCAGGCTCATCATGATGCCAAGCCTAAGATCAACACCTATCATCAGCCCAATGATGAGTATAACGACAGTTGGGAGTTTGACGGTTCCATGGAAAACCAGAACTTCATGCATGCCATCATTACCATGATAGCCAATCAGAACGATCTGCCAAAGTGGTCACCCGATGCCGATTTCCAGCGTCAGCCTGACAAATAAGAGATAAGATTTTGAGGAGTATTGAAATGAACAATACTCCTCAAATCATTTTTATAGCTTCCAGGTAATTTTTCATATTACCCGCTTTCATGATTTTCTTCCACGCCTTGCGTCCTAAGGTGTTCTCCATGTAATCCCACGATGTGCGCACCTTATTCAGCCGCTGGCTCTCACCCGGTATAATTTGCTCGTAATGCGCCAGCAGTTGCTCATGCATCCGGCGTATCACCTGTATCACCTGCTCATCGGTGCAGGTCTTTCCGCTTTTGTATTCAGCTGCCAGTGTGGGGCGTGCTAAAAGTCCACGGCCTATCATGATGCCTGCTAGATTAGGGAACCGGGTGTGCAACTGCTGTATATCGTCAACCGTCAGGATATCACCATTGTACACCAATGGGTGCCGGCACTGTGTCATAAACTCGGCAAATAGATCCGTGTATACCGAGCCTTTATATTGCTGGGTGCCGATGCGCGGATGCAGGGTAATCTGGCACAAGTTAGCCTCATTCAGCAGGGGCAACACCTCTTTCCATTCTTCAGTACTTTCCAGTCCCAATCGCATCTTGACCGAGAACTGCACTTCCGGATAGTGCGATGCAGCCTGCAGTACCTCCTGCACCTTATCAGGATGCGGAAGGATGCCGCAACCTCTTCCGTGGCGGGTCTGCAGGGGGAACGGGCAACCCATGTTGATGTCTATTCTCCGGTATCCCATGGGCAGAATCTTATTCATCAGCACGGTTACTTCCTGTCCGTCGCGGGCAATAATCTGCGGAATCACCGGCACACCCTCGTTAAATTCAGGGCGGATATCGCGCAGGTCTTTCGAACGTAACTCACCGTGTTCCAATCGGATAAACGGTGTGTAATACGCATCCACACCACCTGCAATCTGGTGGTGAAAACGGCGGTAAGCATCCTCAGTGTATCCCTGAAGCGGAGCAAAATAGATAGGTAGTTGGTTCATGACATCTAGTTAATTTGATGCAAAGATAACGAATCCTGGCAAATTGCAGCCACTTTTCCCACGCTTATTGCAGAAAAAGGATTACACATATTTTGAGTGAACTATTTGGTACTCTTCCAAAAATATACTATTTTTGTGGAATAAACCTGCGTCTATGAGAACATTGTCAGTCATTCTTCTTTTGGTTTTTTGTGTGGCGTGCAGAAATACTGAGGCGCCTCTTTCCATGGACTGTTCTCAATATACTATGAATCAGAGTGATGACAGATATGCGATAGGCGTTTCTGCGCAGTATGCCGGTGTGCTTCACAACCGGATTATCCAGGCTGGCGGTTGCAATTTTCCTGATATTCCTGCTGCCGATGGTGGTAGTAAGGTGTATTACGATGCCATCTATGCCGCCACTTTACCCTTAGGCCATGAGGCATGGACGCAGATAGGCAAACTGCCCGTTCCTGCTGCATACGGAGCCACCGCTTGTTACGGAAATTTCCTCTATTTGATTGGAGGACAATCGGCTGATGGCCCATTGAAGAGTGTTTTCAGAATGAGCCTTCAGGATGGAGAAGCTACCTTGGAGCAGTTGCCCGATTTACCCTATGCGGTTGATAATGCCACCTGTGCAGTGGGCACCGATGGCTTTTACCTGATAGGAGGAAATGCCGATGGCCAGCCTACCGGCGCAGTATTGCACTATACGCTCGGCAGTGATTCCAACACCCGTGCCCTTCCTTCACTTCCTGACGGCAACCGTCTGCAGGCCGTTTCTGCTGTTGTTGATAATCAGCTGTTTGTGATGGGCGGTTATTGTCCTCCATCACCCGAAAAAGAGGGCTATTTGCAGGATGCCTGCTATCGCTTGGATGGTGATAATTGGATTAGGATAGCCACACCTACCGATGCCAACGGTGAGATTGTCTCTTTTTCCGGAGGATGTGCCATAGCGATGGATGATCATCGTATCCTTTGTATGGGCGGCGTAAACCGCTCCATTTTCCCTATCGGATTGAATGAGGTAGAGAAGGGTAAGACCTGGCTGTCGCATCCGGTGGAGTGGTATCGGTTTAACCGTCGGGTAATGATTTACGATACCCAAACCGACACCTGGACACAGATAGGAGAGCATGAGGGAGCTGCGCGTGCCGGTGCGGCACTGGTAAGAAACCGCTATTCCTACTTTGTTCTACAGGGCGAGATCATGCCGGGAATCCGAACACCGAAGATTACTGAATTTCAAATAAAACCTTAAACACCAGATACCTATGAAGAATAAGACTTATTATCCGTGGCTCGTAGTAGCCCTGCTGTGGGTAGTGGCCCTTTTGAATTATATGGACCGTCAGATGCTTTCCACCATGCAGGAGGCGATGAAGGCCGATATTACCGAGCTCAACAAGGCCGAGGCATTTGGCGCTCTGATGGCCGTCTTTCTGTGGATTTACTGTTTTCTTAGCCCCGTGGCAGGAATCATTACCGACAGGTTGAACCGTAAATGGCTGGTGGTAGGAAGTCTTTTCGTATGGTCGGCCGTTACGTTCATGATGGGGTATGCCTCCAGCTTTGATGAATTGTATGTGCTTCGTGCACTGATGGGCATCAGCGAGGCCCTTTATATACCTGCGGCATTGTCGCTCATTGCCGATTGGCATACCGACAGTACCCGTTCTCTGGCCGTGGGAGTTCACATGACCGGTCTCTATACCGGACAGGCTGTGGGCGGTTTCGGTGCTACGGTAGCCGCCGCATTCTCATGGCAAACCACCTTCCACGGCTTTGGTCTTATCGGCATGGTTTATGCCCTGGTACTGATAGCCTTTCTGCATGAAAACCCTGTGCATCAGGCAGAACCGGTCAAGCGTGAGGGAGAGAAGGGCCCATCGCTGCTGAGCGGATTGAGTGTGGTGCTGTCCAATTTTGCCTTCTGGATTATCCTCTTGTATTTTGCCGTTCCCAGTCTTCCGGGTTGGGCTACCAAGAACTGGTTGCCAACCCTGTTTGCCGAGAACCTGAATATTCCGATGAGTCAGGCAGGACCGCTTTCCACCATTACCATTGCCGCTTCCTCGTTTGCCGGTGTCATCATTGGTGGAATTGTCAGTGACCGCTGGGTGCTGAAAAATGTGCGCGGACGCATTTACACCAGTGCCATCGGTTTGGGAATGACCATTCCGTCGCTGATGCTGCTGGGATTAGGAACCAGCATGGTATCGCTGATTGGCGCAGGATTGCTGTTCGGTTTGGGTTACGGCATCTTCGATGCCAACAATATGCCTATCCTCTGCCAGTTTGTATCTGCCCGTCATCGTGGCACCGCCTACGGTATCATGAACATGATTGGCGTCTGTGCCGGTGCGGCCGTTACGCAGGTACTGGGCAGCTGGACCGATCAGGGCAGTCTGGGCATGGGCTTCTCACTGATGAGCATCGTGGTACTGGCCGTGCTGATACTCCAGTTGGTATGTCTGAAACCTAAAGTCGCTAATTTTGAATAAATAAAATACACTATAATATGGAAAAGATTAAAGGACTGATAGATGCACCGTTTACTCCGTTTTACGAGAATGGTGAAGTAAATTACGAAGTGATTCCTGCCTATGCTGCCATGCTGGCAAAGAACGGACTGGTGGGTGTCTTCATCAATGGCTCATCGGGCGAGGGTTATATGCTGACCACAGAGGAGCGCATGAAACTGGCTGAAGCATGGGTAGCTGCTGTGCCTCAAGGCTTTAAGGTGATTGTTCATGTGGGCAGTTGCTGTGTAAAGGACAGCCGCTTGCTGGCCCAGCATGCACAGAAGATAGGTGCATGGGGCATCGGTGCCATGGCTCCTCCATTCCCAAAAATCGGACGCATCGAGGAACTGGTAAAGTATTGCGAGGAGATAGCTTCGGGTGCTCCTGAACTGCCGTTCTACTTCTATCACATTCCTGCATTCAACGGCGCCTTCCTGCCTATGGTAAAGTTCTTGGAGGCCGTGGATGGCCGTATTCCTAACTTTGCGGGTATCAAATACACCTTCGAGAGCATTTACGAGTATAATCAGTGCCGCCTGTATAAGGATGGCAAGTTTGACATGCTGCACGGTCAGGACGAGACCATTCTGCCCGAGTTGGCTATGGGCGGTGCCCAGGGCGGTATCGGTGGAACTACCAATTACAACGGCCGTGAGCTGGTGGGCATTATCGATGCCTGGAAAGCCGGCGACTTGGAACTGGCCCGTGAGCGTCAGAACTTTGCGCAGGAGGTCATCAATGTCATCTGCCATTTCCGTGGCAACATCGTAGCCGGTAAGCGTATCATGAAACTCATCGGATTGGATTTGGGCAAGAACCGTACGCCATTCCAGAACATGACCGACGAGGAAGAGGCACAGATGAAGAAGGAGCTGGAGGAGATTCACTTCTTTGAGCGTTGCAACCAATTCTAATGGACCATGGAAGATATCAGAAATTACCTGAGTAAGTGGGCAGACCGCTACCGTAAGGATTTGACCGAGAATATTTTGCCGTTCTGGTTGAAGTACGGAATGGACCCTGTGAATGGTGGCGTATATACTTGCGTGGATCGTGACGGAACCCTGATGGATACCACCAAATCGGTATGGTTCCAGGGTCGCTGCGGTTTCATCATGGCCTATGCCTACAACAATATTGAGCCGAATGCCGAATGGCTGAAAGCCAGCAAGAGTTGCATTGATTTCATCGAGGCTCATTGCTTTGATACCGATGGCCACATGTATTTCGAGGTAATGGCCGATGGAACTCCGTTGCGCAAGCGCCGTTACGTGTTTTCCGAGGGATTCGCAGCCATTGCCATGAGCGAGTATTCCATCGCATCGGGCGATAAGACCTATGCGGAAAAGGCACTCAAACTGTTCAATCACATTATATATATGTTGGAAACTCCGGGATTCCTGGAGGCCAAATATCTGCCTGCACAACCATCGCAGGGTCACAGCATCACCATGATTCTGGTCAATACGGCATCCCGCATCCGTGCGGCCATCAATGACCCGTTGCTCACACAGCGCATTGATCAGTCCATCCATGCCCTGCGCACCTACTTCATGCACCCTGAGTTTAACGCGCTGCTGGAGATGGTGGGCCCTAACGGCGAGTTTATCGATAACATCAATGGCCGTCTGATCAATCCGGGACATTGCATCGAGACCAGCTGGTTTATCCTGGAGGAAAGCAAGAGCCGCGGATGGGATAAGGACTTGAACGACATGGCACTGACCATTCTGGACTGGTCGTACGAGTGGGGATGGGATAAGGAGTACGGTGGCATCATCAATTTCCGCGACTGTAAGGGATTCCCTCAGCAGGATTACAGCCAGGACATGAAGTTCTGGTGGCCGCAGACCGAGGCCATCATTGCCACCCTGTATGCTTATCAGGCCACAGGCGATGAGAAGTACCTGGAACTGCATAAGCAGATCTGCGACTGGACGTATGCGCATTTCCCTGATGAGCAGTATGGCGAGTGGTACGGATACCTGCACCGCGACGGCACTGTGGCACAGCCAGCCAAGGGTAATATTTTCAAGGGTCCGTTCCATGTGCCAAGAATGATGATCCGTTGCTATACACTGATTCAAGAAATACTTAATAAATAAAATGGAAACACCAATAACAAGAGAGCAGGCATTGGCCCTGCTGAAGACCTATAATAAAGACCCGTTTCACATTCAGCATGCCTACACCGTAGAAGGCGTAATGCGCTGGTTTGCTGAGCAGTTAGGCTATGGCCAGGACGTAGAGTTCTGGGGCATGGTGGGCCTGCTGCACGATATCGATTTCGAGATGTACCCTGAGGAGCACTGCATCAAGGCACCCGAGTTGCTCCGTGCCGGAGGAGTAGGCGAGGAGATGATTCACGCCATCTGCAGCCATGCTTACGGCATGCATGTGGATGTAAAGCCCGAGCATCAGATGGAGAAGGTGCTGTTTGCCACCGACGAGTTGACCGGCTTGATTTGGGCCACCGCCCTGATGCGTCCTACCAAGAGCACCCAGGACATGGAACTGAAATCGCTGAAGAAGAAGTATAAGACCAAGAACTTTGCAGCCGGTTGTTCGCGCGATGTGATTGAGAAGGGAGCCGAGATGTTGGGATGGGATTTGAACGACCTGCTTCAGCAGACTCTGGATGCCATGAAGGCCTGCGAGGAAAGTGTAAACACCCAAATGAGCGCCGAATGAAAAAGATCATCAATCCATGGGTAAAGAAAGCCGGATACAACTGCTACGGCTGTTGCCCGAACAATCCATCGGGTTTGCACCTCAGTTTCTGGGAAGATGGTGATTATATATTGACCAAATGGTGTCCGCAACCCGATTATCAGGGATGGATTGACACCTTGCATGGCGGCATCCAGTCACTTTTGGTGGACGAAGTGGCCGGTTGGGTAGTAGTGCGCAAACTGCAGACCTCGGGAGTGACCAGCAAGATGGAGGTGCAGTACCTGAAACCTATCTCCACACTGGATCCGGGACTGACCATTCGTGCCAAAATCGTAAAGCAGTTGCGCAACATAGTCTTTATTGAGGCCGAGATCCTGAATTGCCGCGATGAGATCTGCACCAAGGCCACCCTCACTTATTTCTGTGCATCACAGCAGAAAGCTCGCGAGGAATTCCAGTTTGAGGGCTGTGAAGTGGAAGAATAATCAGTTGCTCAAAATACCACATTGATTGGACAAAAAACATAAGTTGTAAGAAAAAAGGTATGATTAAATTTACAGCGCCAAAAATCGAATGTATGAAAAAATCAAATCTATTACCTTTTACCTTATTCATGGTAGCATGTCAGTCGGCTCCTGAAGCCCCCACTGCCACTGCCCAGAATGCATATGACCCGATGCTGGATGCCAACAGCATTGTGGCATCGGTTCCGGGTACCGAGAAATGGGAAAGCTGCTACATGTGGCATCCCGGACAGTTGGCCGCATGGCAACAGGCATGGAATCTGGCCAGCAGTAAGGCCCGCTGCATCAATGTGGGCTATCCCGGCTCGTATTACAAGAAAAGTACCGATACCTGGTTCAAGCGTCAGGTATCCTTTGATAAGGACACTCCGCTCAAGTGGACCGGTTCGGGTACAGTTACCCTGACCGTTGACGGCCAAAGTGTTGATGCTCAGCAGTCTTCATATACCGTTCCTGCCGGACAGCATGAACTGGTATTTTATGTGCAGACCACTGATCATCTTCCGGCTCTGATGATTGACGGGCAGAATCCTGCCGATTGGCAGGCCAGCACCGATGGAACGACATGGCATCTGACGGAGAGTGATGCCCGCTTCTGTTATGCCGATGTTTTGCCCGATGCCCGTCAGGAAGTGGGAGTGACCGTAGCTCCGCGCTCGTATCTGGTGCAGGGAAATGCCACCGAGAAGAACGGTGTATTGACCATTCCACAAGGCAGCAGTGCCGTGGTGGATTTTTATTACCTGGAATTGGGAAACATCAGTATGACTGCACAGGGCGACGGTGAACTGGCATTCACGGTTGGCGAGACCGTTCAGGAAGCCATGAATCAGGATCAGAAGCAGTTCGAGCAGTTCCCTATACCATCCATGAAGGTAAGCGGCCAGCAGCACCTGGAATTGCCAGAGAATGCCCTGCGCTACCTGAATATCCAGGCCGTAAGCGGCGACATCCAGATCAGTGATATCCAGTTTACCGCACTCCTGTGGCCGGTACAGTTCCAGATGCAGTTCAACTGCGATGACCAGGAACTGAACCAGTTGTTCCAGGCAGGTATAGCCACTCAGCATACCTGTATTCACAATTTCTATCTGGACGGAGTGAAGCGCGATTTCCTGCCATGGGCCATGGATGCCGTGGTAAGCAGCATGGGTGGCGACTATGCGTTTGGTGAACAGCAGATTAGCCGCAACGGCATTTCCATTGCGCTGATGCCCGAGAATGCCACACAGCAGGACTTGGGCGTGATTGACTATCCGTTGCATGCGCTCATCGGCTTGCGTCAGGAATACCTCCGCTACGGTGATCTGCGTACATCCCTGATGTTCCGCGACCGCATCGAGGGTCAGCTCTCGGTGTTCGAGAAGATGCAGGATGAAAGGGGATTCATTACGGCTATCGACAACGGATGGGGTTTCATTCCGGGATGGGATATCCAGAACGGTCCTGAGCATACGGGCATTGCGGCCTATGCACAGATGCTGCTGATGGAGAATTTCCGTATTGCAGCCCAGTTTGCCGCATTGTGGAATGAACCCGCTTTGGTAAAACATTATACCGAAAAGGCAGAGCAGTTGAAATCCAGCATTGTAGATGCGTTCTGGGATGCCGGGCGTCATGCGTTTATCAACGGATTCGCCCTGGATGGCAGCCGTGACGAGCGATTGTCGCACCACACCCAGTACTGGTCGGTACTGACCGGTTTGTATCCGGAAGGCGATTACGAGACCCTGTTTACTCAGGTATATCCGTCCATCCCTGACTACGAGGATAACATCAGTTACGAAAAGGGATATGAGGCTATTGCCTTTGCCCGTGCCGGGTATAGCGACCGCTTTATCCAAACCCTGAAGAATGTGTGGGGAGCCTGGCTGAAGAAGGGGCACACTCGCTATCCGGAGAACTTCCAGATTCATGCATCCGAGGCACAGCAACTGGAGTTCTATCACCGTCAGTTCGGTTTGAGCCTGTGTCATGGTGCCAATGGCGTTCCACCTATCACTACCATCGTCTTCGGTCTGATGGGTATGGAGCAGCAGATGCAGGCACCAGGCCAGTATACCTTTACTCCTAATTTATATAGCTTGAAGCATTTTCAGGCCACCATTCCGGTTCACGAGGGTATCATTACGATGAAGGTGGACGGCGAAACCTGCACCGTCACGGCTCCAAAGGGATGCCAGGTGACGGTTGACAACCGCTATATTCCAAATCATAAGATAGTTGTTAATCAGTAAGATAGTAAAATGTAACACCAGATAACCATGAAAAAAGAATTAATGACACTTCTGGCACTGGCCACCCTGACCGTCAATGCTCAGGCCCAGTTGCCTGCACTGAAGAAAATAGGCACCAGCACCTGCCTGATGGTAGACGGCAAGCCATTTGTGATGCGCTCGGGCGAGCTGCATAACTCCACCGCATCCTCCATCTCCTACATGCAGCAGGAAAAGGTGTTCGACCGTTTGAAAGCCATGAACCTGAACTCCGTGATTGCCACGGTATCCTGGGAACTCATGGAACCGGTAGAGGGCAAGTACGACTTCTCGCATGTGGATTACCTGCTGAAGGAAGCCCGTGCCCACGACATGAAGCTGTCCCTCATCTGGTTTGGCAGTTTCAAGAACCCGTTCATGACCTATGCTCCGCTGTGGGTAAAGGGCAATGCCAAGAAGTTCCCTCATGCGGTGGACGAGCAGGGTAAGGATATGGAGATGCTGTGCCTGCAGAACGAGACCCTGCAGAAAGCCGAAATCCGTGCCTATACCGCACTGATGAAGTACCTGAAGGACAATGACAAACAGCATACCGTAGTGATGATGCAGGTGGAGAACGAGCCTGGACTGCGTGGCAGCAAACGCGACTTCTCAGCACAGGCCGAAAAGGCATGGAAGAGCAATGTGCCGTCTCAGTTGATCGACTACCTGAAGAAGAACGATGCCACTCTGATGCCCGACCTGAAGAAAGCCTGGAACAGCAATGGCAGCAAGACCAAGGGCGATTGGGAGACCGTATTCGGCAAGAGCTTGACCGCAGATGACGGTTCCAATCCTATCCTGAACCTGACCGAGCATCTGTTCACCGCATGCACCTATGCCACTTATCTGGATGCCCTTTCAGAGGCAGGCAAGAAGGTCTATGCACTGCCCACCTTCATCAATGCCTCGGTGTTTGGTACCAACAGCCGCGGCCGCAGCTTGGGCAACGGATGCAGCATTGGCGATTTCTTCGATGTGTACCGTGCATGTGCCCCATCCATTGATATCCTGACCCCCAACAGCTACATGCAGCAGCTGGATCAGATTTGTGAGCAGTATTCCTGGAAGGGAAATCCTATCTTTATCCCAGAGAGTAGCGTTCAGGGCGCCCGTGGTCTGTATGCCGTAGGCGAGTGGGATGCCATCTGCTTCTCTCCGTTCGGTATCGACAGTGCCGATAAGGGCAGGAATGAGGCTGCCGGTCAGCGACTCAAAGAGTGCTACGCTCTGATGGCAGATATGGAACCGCTGATTCTGAGCAACTTGGGTAGCGATAAGATGCGCGGTGTGTACATCTACAACGGTCATGATGCGATGGATATCGAGATGGGCGACTATAAGATCTCCTTCATTCCACAGAAGGGATTCGATATCGGTGCCCTGATGGCCGGTGCCAACAACGGAGCCAATTTGGGTGGCACTCCCGCTCCAGAGAAGAAGGTGGAAGGTGGAGCCATCATTATCCAGACCGCTGCCGATGAGTTCATCTTTGCCGGTTACGGAATCAATGCCACCATTGCCATGAAAGACGGTGTGAAGCACAAGTTCTGCGGATATGATGCCATCTACGAGGGCCAGTTTAAGAACGGAAACTTCGTTCCTGGTCGCCTGCTGAATGGTGATGAGCGAAATGTCACCATTACCGAGGATGAAGTAAAAGCACTGAAAGTAAAGCTTTTCCATTATTAAGATAAACAGAAGGGGTTCCACATTCGGTTCCCCTTTTGTTTTTGTTTATAGGAACCAGCCTTTTTTGCCACATTGATGCGTGATTTTGCCTGATTGATCTCGAACAGGTTGGCGTTCACGCTACGCATTACGATAAAATAATTGATCATAGTTTTTAGTTTGTTACCCTTTGTCATGTTGAGCGTTAGCGAAACATCTTTCTAAACCGGAAGGTTTACTCACGAGGTAAGATCCTTCGCTCTGCTCAGGATGACAGACAATATTTCTTATCCTGATTTTGGTCTTAACTTGCGACCGGCGCCTGCCTCAATTTATGACCGCCCTCGGGCATAAGTAGCGTCCTTTTTCAAAGACATTGCAAAGTTACGGCTTTTGTCCTGTGCATGCAATACTTGTCCCCCCACTTGGGCATTCGCTGTCCCCCTAGTTTGAGTTTTGAATGGTCTTGCGCAAAACGATAATTGATTTCGATTATGTGCTGTATCATAATTGAGATTTGAGATTGAGATAAAAACAAAATCACAAAATCTCAAATCTCAAATCTCAGTTACAAAACTTTGTGATAGGAGTTATATCATAATACCCCTGGTATCTAAAGTTTATTTATATATATATAAATAAATAAAAATATATCTACTACTCTATATACCTAAATTGTTTCGTGAAAGAACAATCATGTATAAAGAAAACGAATTGAGATTTGAGATTTGAGATGAATGGAAGCAACTACAATTATATTCAACATGATTCATTGCCAAACTTGCTTCCACGTCGACCGTTGGTTCAATTTCCCTTAAGAATACCAATAAGTTAGATTTATGTCACTTATATAACTTATCTCAAATCTCAAATCTCAATTAATTCGTGGTGGAATAATCCTAAATCATGGAGCGTGTGATTTTGGTGATCCAATAGTACAGAAATCGCAGATTTTTTTCTCCATTTTCTCGAATTATGAGTATCTTTGAAAGCGAAAAGCAAACCTTAAAAATTATTCGTATGAAAATCAAGATGAAATGGGCGGCATTGTTCCTGGGCCTTTTGGGCGCACTGAACGTACAGGCTGCCGGTGAGTGGAAGAAAGCAGAACCTCAGGACATCTCGTTGGCTCCGGTGCAGAATGCCAACCGTAACAAGATGGATATTTCCGGTATCTGGAGTTTCAAGACCGACCCGCAGAATGTGGGCGAGAATCAGCAGTGGTTCAACGGATTGACCGATGCCGTAAACATTGCCGTTCCGGGCAGTTGGAACGACCAGATAGAGGGCCTGCACAATTACCTAGGTACCGCGTGGTACGAGACCAAGACGTTTATTCCTCAGAGTTGGAAGACCGAGAAAATCTATATCCGCATCGGTTCCGCATCCTATGCCGCTAAGGTATGGATCAACGGTCAGCCTGCCGGTATGCACGAGGGCGGCAACCTGCCATTTGCCCTGGAAATCAGTCAGCTGGTGCAGTATGGCCGTACCAATGTCATTTCTGTCCAGGTAGAGAATGAACTGAAACCTACTCGCATTCCAACGGGTAATCTGGGTGGTGCCAGCATGATGAGCAACATTCCCGCATCCAACTACGACTTCTTCCCTTATAGTGGCATTCACCGTAATGTGGTGCTCTATACCGTTCCACGCACTGCCAGTATTACCGATGTGACCTGCACCACCGGTTACCAGGGTACCACCGGATTTATTCAGACTAAGGTGCAGAAGAGCGGTAATGCCCAGGGCGGCAAACTGACCGTGACCGATAAGGAAGGACGTACGTTTACCGCCAATTTCAAGTTTACCGGAAACACGGCTGATGCCAAGGTGGAGATTCCGGGCGTGCATCTGTGGGAGGTAGGCAAACCTTACCTGTATGATGTACAGGTGGAAATGACCGCAGGCAGCAAGGTGCTGGACAGCTACGCCCTGCAGACCGGCGTGCGTACCGTCAGCATGAATGCCAACGAGGTGCTGCTCAATGGCAAGCCTGTGAAAATGAAGGGATTCGGTAAGCACGAGGATTTCATTATCTTTGGCCGTGGTGCCGCTCTGCCGGTCACCGTGCGCGACTATGAATTGATGAAATGGATTGGTGCCAACAGCTTCCGCACCTCGCATTATCCTTATGACGATAATGTATACGACATAGCCGACCGCATGGGCTTCCTGGTAATTGATGAGATTCCAAGCGTGGGCCTGCTGTTCCACGATGGCGATGAGAACGTCAAGGCCCGTCAGGAGCAGTGCCGCTACTGCCTGGAGGAGATGATCAATCGCGACAAGAACCATCCTTCTGTCATCATGTGGAGTGTGGCCAATGAGCCTACGTTCAAGGGAGTGGGACAGAGCGGTATGGCCGGAATGGCCACTTCGGCTGTTCAGGGCGGAAAGACCGAGAACGAGATTGCCATAGAGTGTTTGGGTGAACTGGTGCAGATAGCCAAGGCCAAGGATCCCACCCGTCTGGCCACTTTCGTAGCCATGAGCGGTACGCCTGAGAGCTGGATGCAGGTGGGTGATGTGATGTGCCTGAACCGCTACTATGGCTGGTATGCTTTCATGGGCGACTTTGAGAAATCGGCCCAGGTTTTTGTGGGCGAGATGGACCAGTTGCATGCCAAGTACAACAAACCTGTCATTATCACTGAGTTCGGTGCCGACACCAATGCCGGCTTCCATTCGGCCGATGCCCTGGCCTTCTCGGAGGAGTTCCAGTGCAAGATGCTGGAAATGTACCTGAACCAGGCAAACACCCGCAACTTCGTGGCCGGTATGCAGGTATGGAACTTTGCCGATTTCCAGACGGGACAGGGACTGATCCGTGCCAACAGCATTAACCAAAAGGGTGTGTTTACCCGCGACCGCCAACCAAAGATGGCCGCTCATCTGCTGCATCAGCGCTGGACGACAACGGATAAGTATTAAGATACGAAGATAGCGGAGATTTTTCTCCGCTATTTTCATTTATTCCTTTTGGTACTGCATGGGGGTCATCTGTGTCTCCCGCTTGAAAAAGCGCGTAAAGTACGATGCGTTCGTAAATCCCAAAGCATCGGCCACCTGATTGGCCGTGTACTTTCCTTCTTTCAGCAGTGTCTTGGCCTCGTCTATCAGGTATTTTTTAATCCAGTCGCTGGCAAAGTGTCCGCTGGTTTCATACACTAACTGCGATAGGTATTTGGGCGTAATGCACAGCTCATCGGCATAGAACTGCAGGTTGTGCTGCTTGCGGAAATGCAACTTCACCAGATTGATGAACTGCTCCAGGAGAAGAATATTCCGCTGCTTGCTGTTCTGGGGAACCAACTTTGACGCGTTCATGATGGTATTCTGCATGATGACTCCCATCAGGGTCAGGCTCTTGGCTATGAACTCCTTTTTGGGAATGAACGACTTGTCCGACAGCTTGTTCCGCATCAATTCGTAAAACATATAGTATTCTTTCATGTCCTGTTCCGGTATGGGGAAATGATTGCGGAACATCAGGAAGTTGCGGAATTCCCAGGCACTCTTGCTGTATACGTTCTCGAAGTAATTCCGGTTGGAAAATCCGATGACAAAGACTTCGAAATGCTTGCTGGTTTCCACTATCTCACCGATATCATTGTGATTTACAAACACCACCTCATTGGCATGTAATGTCACCTTTTCCTGATTGAGAATGAATGACAACTCACCCCTCAGACAGAACACCATCATGATAAAGCCTATCTGAAGGGGAGGCATGGGCAGCATCTTGACTAAATCCTCATGATTAATCTTTACACCTATGCTATCGGCCAATAGCAGTTCATTCTCGAAGAAAATAGTCTTTCCCTCATTGGGAATCATGCTCAGATGGAAATCGATAATGTTCTTCATGGCAACCTATTTTCGGCAAAGGTACAAAAAATTAGTCCAAAAGTAAATCTTTCGGCCAAATAATTAGCATTGGAATTGTTTCTTTCGTCCAAAAGGATATTATTGCGGATAATAAGATAGTGCCGAAGAATATGCGCTTTACTATCTTTGCAATCGGAAAATCAGAAAATATAATATAGGTATGAAGAAAAACATGTTATTGGGAGTTGCTGCATGGGCACTCCTTGCCGCATGTACAGGCCAGAATGCCAAGAGCGACGAGCCTGTGCACAGCGTGATGGTGGTGCAGCCAGCCGGTTCTGCCGCTGAGATTCAGAAAACCTTTTCGGGAATTGTTGAGGAGGGCCGTGAGATAGGTGTGGCCTTCAAGACTGGCGGCCAGTTGGCACGCGTATTGGTGAAGGAAGGCGATTTGGTGCGCGAAGGCCAGTTGATTGCAGTCCTGGACGATAAGGATTATAAATTAGGTGCAGATGCTGCCCGCATTCAGTACGAGCAGATGCAGCGTGAGTTGGCCCGAATGAAGAAACTGTACGATGCCAAGAGCCTGTCGGGCAATGATTACGACAAGGCAGCCAGCGGCCTGGAGCAGTTGAAGATTCAGTTGCAGAACCACGAGAACCAGTTGAGCTACACCAAGCTGTACGCCCCAACCAGTGGCTATGTCCAGACGGTTAATTTCGAGGCATCGGAAATGGTGGGTGCAGGAACTCCTGTCATTAATCTGCTGGATGTGAAGCAGATGGAGATTACCTTTAATATTCCTACCTCTTTGTACCTGCTGAAGGATCAGTTCCAGGGATTCACCTGCAGCGGCTCTTTCAGCAACGGTCAGCCTGTAGCTGTTAAATTGCTGAGCATCACTCCTAAGGCCGATAATAACCAGTTGTATAAGGTACGTCTGGGACTGAACCCTGCCGATGCCAAGGCCATAACATCGGGTATGAATGTAGAGGTGAAGGTGGAAATGGAAGCTTCGGGCGAAGTTCAGGGTCTGTCGGTACCGGTAAGCGCAGTCTTTAACCAAGACGGCAAGGCCTATGTTTGGGTGCTGGATGAGAAGAATAATAGGGTAAATAAGAAGGCGGTGAAGACTGGTGTCCTGAAGAATGAGGCTATGATAATCATTACGGAAGGTCTGGCAGGAAATGAGCAAGTAGTCAGAGCCGGCGTGAATGTGCTTCAGGACAAGGAGAAGGTGAAAGTGATAGCAAAACCATCTGAAACCAATGTAGGAGGACTCATTTGATGAACAAGATTACGCAATTTTTCATGAATAAGCCTACGGTATTCTGGTCGTTTATCGCAGGTATTATTCTGGCGGGCATCATTGCTTTCAATCAGATGCCTAAGCTGGAGGATCCTGCCGTGGCTGTCAAGCAGGCCATGGTGGTGATTCCTTATCCGGGAGCCACGGCTCATGAGATGGAGCTGAAGGTGGCCATCCCTGTAGAGGATGTGCTGCGTACCTTGCCACAGGTGCGCAAGCTGAAGACCGAGTGCCAGGAGGGCATGTGCCAGATTTCCATCGAATATGCCCTGGAAACCCGCAATCAGGATTTGGAGCAGTATTTCGACTTGTTGCGCCGCAAGATGAACGATTGCAAGAGCACCCTGCCGCAGGATTGCTACGATCCGGTGGTGGTGGATGACATGATGGACGTGTACGGCTTGTTTTATTCACTGACCGGTGACGGTTACTCCATCAAGGAACTGGAGACCTATGCCAAATACATCCGCCGTCAGTTGCTGTCGGTCAAGGGTGTGAAGCGCATTACCATTGCCGGAGCACGCAGCGAGGTGATAAACATCACTTTAGATAAAGAGAAGATTGCACAGAACGGCATGATTCCCATGCAGATTATGATGCAGCTTCAGAGTGCCGGAAAGA